>JAWGHR010000005.1:0-112690 GCA_032560695.1 Peptoniphilus harei
AGTTTTAGAAAATGTAGAAGTTGGAACAGAATATACGACAGAACAAAAAACATTTGACGGCTATGAGTTCTTAGCAATGGGAGAAGGATCAGCAGCTGCGAATGGAACAGTTATCGAAGGTGACTTACACGTAACTTATGTTTATAAGAAAACAGAAGTGACACCTGAACCTGAACCTGAACCAGACCCAGATCCAAACCCACAACCACCGACTACTGACATTATTACAAAATACGTGGATGAGGATGGTAACAATATAATCCCACCAAGGGATGGGGACAGACCTAAGGAATTTATTCCAGGATATGAATACCTAAGAACTGAAAGAAGTGAGACTCTAGTTAAGCACATTTACACTAGGATCCACGAAAGAGATGACAATTCATGGTTCCCAGTATTCCCAAGTATAGAAAGAGATAAAAAGATCGAAACTCATCCTGTTAAGGCCACAGTTCCAGAAAAAGTTAAACTAAACAAGGATGACCACAAGGCCTACATGTTTGGTTATCCAGATTGGACCTTCCTTCCTAATAAGAACATGACAAGGGCAGAAGTCACAGCTATGTTTGCAAGACTCCTAAAGAATTATCCAAGCACAGATGTTAAATACAACTTGCCATATAGCGACGTATTTGAAAAGGACTGGTACTATCCAGCAGTTGGTTTCATGACTGAAAACAAAATTGTCACAGGTTATGAAGACGGAAAATTCAGACCAAACGATCCTATAACTAGGGCAGAGTTTGCCACAATTGCATCTAAGTTTGAAGACTTAGTTGGCGACAAAATCAATGGCTTCTATGACGTTCCAGAAAGTCACTGGGCCCTAAAATATATTAACTCAGCTTATGCAAGAGGATGGGTAGCAGGTTACGAAGACGGAAGCTTTAGACCAGACAGGAACATCACAAGAGCTGAAGTTGTGACTATCACTAACAAGATGTTAATCAGGTACGCTGATGTGGACTTCGTGAGAGCTAACAAAGACCTATTAATTAACTTCAAGGACTTAGACGAAGGTCACTGGGCATACTTCAACATCATGGAAGCAACTCACGGTCACGACTTCATGAGAAAGTCTAATGGTAAGGACGAACTTTGGGAAAGATTAAATGGCGAAGCCTTTATCTTCCCAGAATTAAGATACAAGGAAAGATAATAGGATTTTAAAATTTATTAAGGAAAGGATTTGTTTATGAAGAGAAAATTAAGCCTATTTCTAGCAGTGATTATGCTAGTGGGCATTTTACCCTTTCAGGTTTTTGCAGAATTAAATTCTGCAGAAACTGAAAGAGTTGAAGAAAAGACAGAGGTTAATGAGGGCCTTCAAGTTGGGGATGAAATACAATTAGACCCTGTTGGAGCAGAACCTAATGTTACACTTGTTGGTCAATGGATAGATGATTCATCAAAGAAGGAAGACACACCAAAGCACTATGAGCTAACAGATAAAATTGGAAAGCCACTTTATAATAGTGGTTTATTAAGAGGACTAGCAAAACAATTTTTAGGTTGGTCAGATAAGGCTCCTGTTGCCAATGGAGTTTTAGCTGAGGATGCAAAATTATTCTCACCAGAAGATACAATTGAAGATGTATTTCCAAAAGGAATACCAGCAGATGCAAAAATTTATGGAGTTTATTATGAAATAAATGGGTTCGGTGAACCTTTTAATGATATTCAAACACCTAGTTTAGGAAAGGTTGCATCAGAACTAGCTAGTAATATTAATGACAATAAGGTTATGATAAACAAGAGTGTTAAAGTCGAAGATGTTTTAAAAGATACTGAAAATGATAAAGTGGAAGAAAATAAAGATGAGATAAAAATCATTGATAAGTACAAAAAAACTGATGATAATGAAACTATAAATGAAGTAGTTTTAAAATCTGAATTTGAGATGGACTGGGTTGTTGCCATGCTTGCTTATAGAAATATAGCTGGAAGCAATCAGTTGAGACCAATTTTAAGTCGTGATTACAATACAAGATATAAAAACAAAGATTTTCCAACTGATGATGGTAAAGCTGCTGGATACACTTATGTTGATTTAAACATGGACTTTGGTGAAGATGAAGGACTTGTAGTTCCTGATCAATTATTCTTAGAATTTAAGAGTTATTCATGGAGACCACTTTATGTCTTTGGAATAAATGACAGTGGCGAAAAAGAGATCCTACAGATTTTAGATATGAATGGAAGAAAGATAAATCAAGCACCTGGAATTGTTGACCAAGATAATTTTATGAAAATTGGAAGTCCTAATAAACCAGAAACAAGATTTGGAGTTGAAACAAAAAGAAACAGAAAAATTACTATAAGGGTAGTATTAAGAGAATGGGATAACACCGTTGCAAACCCTTCTCAAAATCCATTTAGTGGAGAAAGAATTTTAGAATCTTCTATACCAAAGGGACCAGAAGGAACAGTAGCAAGTGAAATTCTTTCTAATATGACTCTAAGAGTTTTAGGTTCTGCTGACAAAATTGAAAATAAAAATATCGTTAGAATAACAGATGAAAAAGCTAAAGCACTTGCAGATGGAGATGCCAAAGATGATATTGTTGTAAAAGGATCTATACAAGGACATGTATTTGCTGACGCTGGTATAGTAGAAAAAACTGTGCCATTTTTTGGGAAAATAACAATTCCTTTAAAATCTGATGTAGGAATTGATTTAAGTGATGCTGAAAAAGTGCTTAAGCTATCCTATATTCACGAAAAAGAAACACCACCGACACCAGAGCCACAACCAGAACCTAAGCCTGAACCAAAACCAGAACCTAAACCTGAACCACAACCTGAATTTAAGTTTAAGGAACATGACAACACACCAACTTACCCAGTTTACGCACAAGTTCCTAAGACTGAAGTAAAGGATAAGGAAGTTGGCAAGGAAGTTCACAAGGCTTACATCTTTGGTTACGAAGACAAGTCTGTAAGAGCTAATGGCAACTTAACTCGTGCTGAAGCTGCTTCAATGGTAACTAGACTTGCAGGTCTTGACTTGTCAGATACTTCTAAGGCAGACTACAAGGATCTAAAAGAAAAGGCTTGGTACTTGGCACCTATTAATGCAGCCCTAAAGGCTGGCATGCTTGATGCTGATGGCGAAAACCTAAGACCTGATGACAAGATTACTAGGGCAGAGTTTGCAAAGATGCTTGCTGCTATTGACAAGGAAAATGACTACCAATCAAAATTCCAAGACATCAAGGGTCACAAGTATGAAAAAGAAATCAACAAGATTGACGGCAACAAGAGAATCGAAGGTTATGAAGATGGAAGTTTCAGACCAGATGCCTTCCTAACTCGTGCTGAAGCTGCTTCTTTCTTAAACAGAATGTTTAACAGGATTGCTGACGATGTCGCTATCGCTGATCTTGAAGGCTCTCTAGTTGACTTCACTGATCTTAAGAAGAGCGATTGGTTCTATTTTGAAATCACTGAAGCTGCAAACTCTCACTACCTAAACAGGAGAGGTGGAGCTGACAAGTATCAACGTGAATTTGAAAAGTGGACAAGCTTGATTAATGTTGACGAAGTTGTAAAATAAAATTATTTGCCAGGGTTTAACAGACCCTGGTTTTTTTATGTGCAAATTTAAAATTTTCAAAAATAAAAAGTGCAAGATTAATTTCCTTGCACTTATTTTGATTTCAAATTTAATTTTATTTTCTTTATAATTTTTTAAATTGTTTTTAATTCTCTAATTATCTTACAGGCTTTCTAAATATTTTTTAACTTGTGGGCCTACGTAAGCCTTGCCGTCCTTTAAGAAGATTGGTCTTTTAACCAGCATGCCGTCAGTGGATAGGAGCTCGAAGATCTCTTCTTCTGTCATGTCCTTCTTCTTGTCCTTTAGGTTTAGTTCCCTGTATCTCACTCCTGATGAGTTAAAGAGCTTATAGATGTCAACGCCTGCTTGGTCCTTAATTTTTTTCAGTTCCTCAACACTTAAGAGGTCCTTGTAGATCTCTCTGTAGTCGTAGGAAATATTTTTTTCTTGCAAAAGTTTTTCTACATTCTTGCAAGTGCTGCATTTTTTGTATCCGATTAATGTGTTCATAAGAGCCTCCTTCTATGTTAAATTATACTATAAAAAATTATAAAAAAATTTTAAAAATTTTTGCAAAAAGTGTTTACATTTTTATTTCTCGTGGTATAATAATAGTACCAAATAAGATTAACGTGATAAAGCAATAAAAAGCTTATAGATTTTTCTTATTTGTGAACAATGACAATTCCATCCAATAAAAAAGTAAAACGTATTTGATTTTATTAAATTTATTAGCCTCTTATTAAAAGGCTTTTATATAAATTGAAATTGAAGATGTAATTAAAGTACGATGGTAAATAGTTTAGAAAGTAATTGTTATTTACTCTTAGTTTTTATATAAATGGCAGGAAGTCCTAGAGTTGGGAGCTTTCAAAAAGGTTAATTTATATAGGGCTTTGGTAAAATGAAGAATATAGGTGATAGATGTGATTGAACCAAAAAGTTTAAATTGGATGGAATTAAATATCTGAAAAGAATGTCTTTAAATTAAATGATTAAGGACATTCTTTTTTTGTGAAAATTTTTAAGAGGATTTATACAATTTGTCGACCATCATCTTTGTATTTATAAATTATAGATTTTTAAGCTTAATAATAAAACTTGTGACTACTTGCAAGATTAGCAAAAGGGGACTTTATAAAAATTATTTTAAGAGATAACTTAATTTATCAATTGGAATTTACTTTATGAAGATGGGATTTTTAAAAATGCAGGGAAATTAAAATTTCCTTCTAGAAATTTATTAAAAAAATCGAAGGTCCTAGCTATGTCTCAATAGAAAAATTTGCTTATCTAACAAACTATTAAAAAAAAGATGATAAGGAGAAGTTAAAAATCTTTAGAAATAAATGTGATATAAACTAATAAGCTAAGAAAGTAATAAGTAGTCCAAAATATAAAAATCTAGCTAATTTTAAGATATAAAATAAAAATTTACATAAAAAATCTCCACCTATGTGTCATAAGTGGAGATTTATTTTTATTTAATTAACTTTTATTAATCTTCTTTTGCTAGTATCTTTGCAGCCATTTCCTTACCGAAGTCGATAAGTTGTTGTAATTCTTCATTTGTTGCTGCGCCTTGGATTTCAAGTTGAGTGTCAAGCACATCGTACTTGCCATCTTCCATGTATTTCTTTAGAGTTTTTAGAGCTCCACCTGACCAAGAGTAGGAACCGAAGATTCCCCAGTAGTTGTTTTTCATTCTTTGGTGAGAAACTTCTGTCAATAGGTAGTTCATTGGTGGGAAGAGGTTGTTGTCGTAAGAACATGATCCCAAGATAACTCCCTTGTATCTCCAGATGTCAGAAAGTAGGTAGGAGTTTGAAGTCTTTGAGATGTCACGAACCTTTACGTTTTTAAGTCCGCCTTCAGCAAGTCCCCTTGCTACTGCTTCTGCCATTGTTTCAGTGTTACCGTACATTGAGCCGTAGATTACTACACAGCCATCAATTGTTTCTTGATTAGCAAGTGATGTGTATATGTCGATGATCTTTTGTGGATTTTCTCTCCAGATTGGTCCGTGGTCTGGACAAATTAATTCAATATCAAGACCTTCAAGTTTCTTTAAGGCTCTTAGGGCTTGAGTTGCATACTTACCAACAATGTTTATGAAGTATCTTGTAGTTTCTTCTAGGTAGTTTGAATTATATTCGATTTGGTCGTCAAAGATTCCACCATCAAGTGTTCCAAAGCCACCAAAGATATCTTGTGAAAATAGAGTCTTAGTTGCTTCTTCATAGGCAACCATAGATTCTGGCCAGTGAACCATTGGAGTCATGTAGAAAGTTAGCTTTCTATTTCCCAGTTCCACAGTTTCTCCTTCTTTAACTTCAATGATGTTGTCTGTAACTTCGTAGAAGTTTTTAAGCATCGCAACTGCCTTCTTGTTTGTAACAAGTTTTGCATCTGGATAGATGTCTAAAATTGACTTAATTGAAGATGTGTGGTCTGGTTCCATGTGATTGATTACTATGTAATCAATTTTTTCATTTTCTCCAATAATTTCATTGATCTTTTGGATGTAATCGTCAATAGTGTTAACCCTTACTAGGTCAAAAAGTATATTCTTTTCGCCCTTTAGTACAAAAGAGTTGTAAGCAACACCCTTTGGTAGTGGCCACATTCCTTCAAATAGTTCTGTCTTCCTATCATTTGTACCTATGAAATAAATATCATCTTTAATAGGCACTGACAATAAGTTTTCCATAAATCCTCCTTATATTTTATAAAATAAAGACTTAATTAAGTCCTTCTTTTCAATCATTTAACAAAGTTAAATTACCTTAACTTACATACCCCATAATCCCAATAAAAATCAGGATTTTATTTTTAGTAAAATTCTAAAAAGCTATGTCTCTCGCCCTTTTCCTTGTAGCCAAGAATTTGTTCCATGTTGACATTTTCTGTAGCACGCAAGAGGTTGATGTCCACATTTTTGTTTTCCTTCTTGAGTTCTTCGATGAGGTCCTTGATAAAAAACCTCTTGTTGCCAGACTGCTTTTGTGTAACAGTGCAGGCACAGTCAAGAGCAGAAAGGCCAGTGGACTTCATAAACCTAATAATAGCTTCCTCTCTGACAAGATACATGGGCCTAATGAGTTCTAGGCCTTCAAAGTTTTTGGATTTCAACTTTGGCATCATTGTCTTGAAGTCGCCAGCATAGATAATATTTAAAAGAACTGTCTCTATAACGTCGTCGAAGTGGTGACCGAGTGCAAGCTTATTGCAGCCAAGCTCTTGAGCCCTGTTGTACAAGTTGCCACGACGCATCCTTGCACACATGTAACAAGTTGAGCCTCCTGATGACAACTTCTCAGCAACGGAAAAGACATCGGAGTCATGAACCTTGACAGGGATTCCAAGCTTCTCGCAGTTGTACTCAAGTCTCTCTCTGTTCTCAGGAAGGTAGCCTGGGTCCATGGCGATGAATTCTAGTTCAAAGGGAACCTTGTTGTGCTTCTTGAGTTCTTGCAAGAGCTTGGCAAGAGTTAGCGAGTCCTTGCCACCTGATATGGCAACTGCAATCTTGTCGCCAGGGCTAATCATCTCATAATTGTTGATCCCCTTGACGAATTTTTTATAAATATCTCTTCTGTAAGTTTTTATTAGGGACCTCTCTATGTCCACAATGCTTTTAACTTTTTCCAAAAAAATTTCACCTTTACCAATCTATTTTTATTATAGCATAGTTATTTACTAATTTATAAGAATTTATAAATCTTTAAGACCTTCCTCAATATAAAAGAAGGTCGCAAGGATTTTTCTTAAAAATTATAACACAAGTAGACTTTTATAAAAATATTTTTGGGCATATATAGGGTGAGAACCATTAAATTATAAAAAAAATCTCCTTTGTGATATAATTTATGTAATTAATTAAAGGGGATCTAGCTAGGCTAGATGAAAGAAAAGGAAGTATAAAATGGTAAATTATAATGTAAAGAAAAATTACACTCTACTTGTGGATTTCTATGAACTCACAATGGCAAATGGATTTTTTAGGGAAGGACTAAGGGACAAGACTGTCATCTTTGATATGTTCTTTAGAGAAGTCCCTGATAACGGTGAGTACACAATTGTTGCAGGACTTGAACAACTTATTGAGTACATGGAGAACCTCCACTTCTCAGATGAAGATATAGACTTCTTGAGAGACAAGGGAATTTTTGACGAAGAGTTTTTATCCTATCTAAAGGATTTTGTTTTTGAATGTGACGTTTGGGCAATGCCAGAGGGGACTCTAGCCTTCCCTGGTGAGCCACTATTAATAGTAAGGGGTCCAGCTATCCAAGCTCAAATGCTTGAAACTATGGTCTTACTTACAATAAACCACCAATCTATGATTGCAACTAAGGCATCAAGGATTGTTAAGCAAGCTAAGGGCAGACCAGTTGTTGAATTTGGATCTAGAAGAGCCCAAGGATATTCTGCAGCAAATCTTGGAGCAAGGGCAGCCTACATAGGTGGTTGTGCAGGAACAGCTAATACCTTGACAGACAAGATGTTTGGAGTCCCAGCCCTTGGTACCATGGCTCACTCCTGGGTTCAAATGTTTGACACAGAACTAGAAGCCTTTAGGGCCTTTGCAAGAGTTTATCCAGACAACTGTCTACTTCTTGTTGACACCTACGACACCCTAAAGGAAGGTATCCCTAATGCAATCAAGGTCTTTGACGAAGAAGTTGTACCTCGTGGATTTAGACCTAAGGGAATAAGGATTGACTCAGGAGATATAACATACATTTCCAACAAGGCGAGAAAGATGCTTGATGATGCAGGCTATGAAGATGTTCAGATCATGGCATCCAACTCCCTAGACGAGTACACAATTAGGACAATCCTCCACCAAGGGGCAAAGCTTGACTCCTTTGGAGTTGGGGAAAGACTTATCACATCAAAGTCATCTCCAGTTTTTGGTGGAGTTTATAAACTTGTTGCCACAGAAGATGAAAAGGGTAAAATCACTCCAAAGATTAAAATTTCTGAAAATGTGGCAAAAATTACTACGCCAGGCTTTAAGGAACTTTATAGATTTTATGAAAATGAAACTGGCAAGGCCATGGGTGATGTCATTGCCCTAAGAGATGAAGAAATCCCTAAGGACAATTATGAGGTATTCCACCCAATTTACACTTGGAAGAGAAAGGTCCTTACAGACTACACAGTTAAGAAGGTCCTTGTCCAAATTTATGACAAGGGAGAACTTGTTTATAAATTGCCAAGTCTTGATGAAATAAGACAAAGGGCAAAGGATGAACTTGATACTCTTTGGGAAGAAACTAAGAGACTTGACAATCCAAATGAGTACATCGTGGACTTGTCAGAAAAACTTTGGCAGCTAAAGGACGACTTATTAAAGAAGCACGGAAAGAATTAAAATAAAAGAGAGGGAAGTTATATGCAGTATTATGGAAATGTTTTTAGACCACCAAGTGAGGCTAGGTCATTAATAGTTCAAGCTACAGTGGGTTGTTCTCACAACGACTGTACTTTTTGCTACATGTACAAGGAAGATGATTTTAGGATAAGACCCCTTGAAGATATAAAGAAGGACCTAATAGAGATGAGCTCCTATGGAGATTATTTTGAGAGGATCTTCTTGGCAGATGGAGATGCCCTAGTATTAAAGACAGAGGACCTTGTTGAGATCCTAAGGACAATAAAAAAATATTATCCCAATGTCAAAAGGGTTTCATCCTATGCAACTGCCCAAGATATAAATAGAAAGTCTCTAGAAGAACTAAAAGAACTTAGGTCCGAAGGACTTGAGATGCTCTATATTGGTTTCGAAACGGGAGACGAAGAACTTCTTAAGGAAATCCAAAAGGGCGTAACTTATGAAGAATATGTGACTGCCATGAAGAAGGCGAAGGAAGCTGGTTTTACAACTTCAATCACAATTATAGCAGGCCTTGGTGGAGTAGAGGGCATGGAGAGAAATGCAATTGGAACTGCAAAATTAATATCAGAAACTAAGCCAGACTTCTTGGGTTATCTTACAATGAGAATTTACAAAAACACACCTCTTTATGAGGACTATGTAAGTGGCAAGTTTAAGATGCCAGATGCAGGTCAAATTCTTGAAGAGATGAAAATATTCTTGGAGCACGTGGACTCTGAAGGCACAGTATTTAGATCCAACCACGCATCCAACTACGTTCTACTTGCAGGAACTTTAAATGAGGACAAGGAAGGCCTAATAAGGGCAATAGAAAAAACTTTAAAGAAAAAGTCTTTTAGACCTGATGTATTGAGAGGATTTTAAAATTGAAAGACAAAAATTTTGAAAGTATGGATGAAAGGCAAAACTTAAAAAATTTAAAAAGAGAATTGGACTCTGGAGTTATTTCCTTTGAAGAAAAAACTGAGGAGACATCCCTTGCCCTAAATCCAGTTAGGTATCTCATACCTCTTGAGTCAAGACCTAATAAGAAGGAAAAACTAGACATTGACTACAAGAAGAAGGACCAACCTAGTGACAAAAATTTCGAAATTATTATAGAAGTAAATCCTGAGGGTTATGAAGAAAAGAAAAAGAGAAGGAGGGAGTCAAAGCTCCCTGCTCCTCATAGAGGCGGGTACCTTCAAAGGACAAAAAGAGATCATCCAAAGATAGACAAGGGATCCCTCTTTTATGACTACCTAGAGATTTACTTAAACAGGACAAAAAATATAGAAAGACAATTTTTTGAAGACTACTTTGGAATGTAGTCTCAAGAAAAGAGGAAGAAATGGAAGAAAAAAGAGAAACAGAAGAAAAGAAAATCCCAGCAAGATTATCCTTTAAGACAGATGTCTACAAGAAGATATTTTTGACAGGACTTGCCCTCTTATTTGTGGCATACTTATTTGTAAACTCCAAGACAATATTTTCAGGTCTTGGAGTCCTACTTGGAGTTGTGGCTCCCTTTATCCTAGGTGGAGTTATCGCCTTTATAATGAAAATACCACTAAACTTTCTTGAGAGAAAAGTTTTTAACAAGATAAAAAATGAAAAATTTCAAAAACACAAGAGGACAATTTCCATTGCTATATCCTTTATAGTGATAATCCTCGCCATATTTATAATTACGGCAATAATTGTCCCACAACTTATCAATTCCTTTAACGAACTTAGGAAGTCCCTTCCAAGCTTCTTGCAAATGACAATAGATAAGACAAGAGAGATACCTTATTTGAATAATTACTCTGACAAGCTCCAAGCTGAGTACGACAACTTGTCCTGGAATGAAATTTTTAATAGGGTAAAGAGCTTTGTGAAGTCCGACGAAAAGTCATCCTATATATTAAACTCTGCACTATCAACTGCGTCTAGTATCTTAGGTGGTTTGGTTTCCTTCTTCCTTGCTCTTATCACATCTATCTACATCCTTGCAGATAAGGAAAGACTTGGTTATCAAGCAACAAGAATTTGCTATTCATGTTTTAACAACAAGCTGGCAAATAAAATCTTGCACGTTGCCCACCTTTTACATGAAAACTTCTTTGGTTTCATAAGGGGACAACTTACAGTGTCAACCTTTATAGGTATAGCGACCTTTGTCTGCTGCTTTATATTAAGGATTCCCAACGCAGCCACAATTGGTGTAATAGTTGGAGTGACAGACCTTGTGCCAATCATTGGACCCTTCCTTGGTGGTGCCATGGCCTTTGTCATGATTGTAATTGAAGACCCCACTAAGGGGCTCATCTTTATAGTCTTGATTTTAATCTTGCAACAAGTGGAATCAAATCTCGTTTATCCAAAACTTGTGGGTAACGAAGTTGGACTTCCATCCCTATGGACTCTTGTGGCAATCACAATTGGTGGATCACTCTTTGGAGTAGTGGGCATGTGGGCCTTTATACCACTTGCATCAACTATCTACGCCCTCATAAAAGAGTACACAGAGTACAAGATCAACGAAAAGAACTTAGACCTTAGAATGAAAAAAATATAAATCAAAAAAGACTTCTCATTTCACAGTGAGAAGTCTTTTTTTATGCAAAAAATTATATCTTATTTAGATTTCTTCTTTGTAGTTTTCTTTGACTTAGAAGATTTTTTATCATCTTCTTCATCGTCGTCATCTTCCTTGGCATTTTCTTCAGCTTCCATGATGTTGCCTTCGCAGAACAAGTAAGTCCTCATTTGTTCGTCCCAGCCTTCTTGGTTGCGGCGAAGCCATTCAAGTGTCATCATTGCGTGCTCAATTTCCTCTTCGGCATTGTGCCACATGATTTCCTTTAGTTCCTTATCATCAGTTACTGCAACTCTTTGGTAGTACCAGTCAACTGCTTCGATTTCTTCTTTTAGAGAGTTAATCGCTCTTACAATTTCCCTTTGTTTCTTTGTCATTTCACTAGCGGGTTCGTGATAATCGTTAGCCATAATAACCTCCTTATTAATAAAAAAATTCAAATCTTCTTGCAAGGTCATTATAACACTAATGTATTATCAAAGGAATGAATTTTTCAAAATTACCCATTTTGGGTATAATAGAACTAGTTCAAAAACTTTGATAAGCAATAGAAACTATATTTTGAAAAATAATAAGACAGAGTGAAGAAGAATTGATTAAAGGAGAGATTATTAATGATTGAATTTAAAAACGTCAGCAAGATCTATCCCGGTAATCAGGTTGCAGCGGAAAATATAAATTTAAAATTCAAAGATGGCGAATTTATATGTTTTATTGGAGCCAGTGGATCGGGCAAGACTACCTGCATGAGGATGATCAACAGGATGAACGAAATAACATCTGGGGAAATCCTCATTAACGGAGTCAGCATCAAGGACATGGATCCAGTTGATCTTAGGAGACAAATTGGATATGTAATCCAACAAATTGGACTCTTGCCACATATGACAGTTTACGACAACATAGTTTTAGTCCCAAGACTTTTGAAATGGGACGAAGAAAAATTAAGGCCTATTGCAGAGAACCTAATCGAAAAAGTGGACCTACCTCTTTCCTACTTAGACAAATACCCATCAGAATTATCTGGTGGCCAACAACAGAGGATTGGAGTTATAAGGGCTTTGGCAGCAGACCAAGACATAATCTTAATGGACGAACCCTTTGGTGCTCTTGACCCTATAACTAGAGATGCCCTTCAAAAACTTGTGAAGAGGCTTCAAAGAGAAATGGGTAAGACAATAGTCTTTGTATCCCACGACATGGACGAGGCTCTTTCACTTGCAGACAGAATAGTTATAATGAAGAAGGGTCACGTAGAACAATTTGATACACCAGAAAATATACTTAAAAATCCAAAGTCAAAATATGTAGAAGAAATGCTGGGCCAAGAAAAGATGAACGAGGCCAAGACTTCTTATAGGACTGTTGAAACAATAATGTTAAAGAACCCAGTTTCCCTTACAAGCGACAGGTCAACCTACGATGCCCTTGCCCTTATGAGGAACAAGAGAGTCGATACCATATTTGTAACAGACGAAGAAGGTCACCTACTTGGAGCTGTGGGTATGTTTGACATAGGAAGATTTGGTAAACACATAAAAACTCTTCACGAAGTCATGGACAAGGTCTATGCCATAGAAGAGGACACAGTAATTATGAATGCCATTCGTGACATTTATAACCTAGACATAAAGAACCTGCCAGTTGTAGATGTCGAAAACAAACTCGTCGGCCTTGTTACCAGGGCATCAGTAGTAGATACAATTTACACCAACCTCTGGGAAAATGAAGAAGAGGAAGAAGTTGAAGAAGTCTACGAAGAGGACAACTTGTCTGAACTTATGAAGGATGCATCAGGTGAGGCGCCTAAGAAAATAGGTGATAATAATGATTGATTTTTTACTAGCAAATAGTGGAGAAATCTTGTCAAAGTCTATGGAACACCTTATGATTGCGGCAATTTCTCTCGCCTTTGGAATTCTTGTGGCAGTTCCTCTTGGGATCTTACTTAACAGGTCCAAGCAGGCAGCGAAAATTGTCATGGCAATAGCATCAGTCCTTCAAACAGTACCGTCCTTTGCCCTCTTGGCACTTATGATTCCACTTTTTGGAGTTGGAAAAAAGCCAGCCATAGTTTCACTTTTTATCTACTCCTTGCTCCCAATTATGAGGAACACCTATCTTGGTATAGCAGGAGTAAATGAAAACCTAATAGACGCAGCCAAGGGAATGGGAATGACAAGGTCCCAAATACTTTTCAAGGTTCAAATCCCTATGGCTATGCCAGTTATCATGGGAGGCATAAGACTTTCAGGAGTCTACGTCCTTGCATGGACAACCCTTGCAGCCTATGTAGGAGCAGGTGGACTTGGGGACTTTATCTTTAACGGACTTACTAACGCCATAATGCCAATGGTAGTTTGGGGGACAATCCCAGTTACCCTTATGGCAATAATAGTGGACTTTCTCTTTGGGATCCTAGAAGAAAAACTATCTCCCAACAAGAAAAGTGAGGTGGCATAATGAAAAAAATTAAAAAATTACTTTTAATCTTTCTTATCCTGCCCATCTTTTTAACATCATGCACCTTACCAGGAATTGGTGGCAACACCAAGACTAGCGTAGTCGTGGCAACGGGATCTAACACAGAAAGACAGATCCTGGGAGAAGTTGTAAAGCAAATGATAGAACACCACAGCGACATAGATGTTTCACTAATTACCAACTTGTCATCATCTGTCCTAAACCACATAGCCATGTTAAAGGGTGATGTAAACATAGTTGGGGGTATGTACACAGGGACAGCCCTAAGTGGAGAACTTGGCATGGATCCAATAAAGGACCCGAAAGAGGCAGAGAAAGTTGTAATGCAAGAATACTACAAGAGGTGGGAGAGATACTGGTATCCATCCTTTGGCTTTGACAACACCTATGCCTTCATGGTTACCAAGAAATTCGCAGAAGAAAATAACATTAAAAAAGTATCTGACCTTGAGAAATTAAAGGACAAACTTGAAGTTGGAGTTGACACAGCCTGGATCAAGAGAGAAGGCGACGGTTATAAGGCCTTTAAAGAAATCTACGGCTTTGACTTTAAGACAGTTTATCCCATGGACATTGGCCTAGTATATACAGCCCTTGCCAGTGGAGAGATGGATCTAGTCCTTGGATATTCCACAGACGGAAAGATTTCATCCTATGACCTAGTTGTCCTAGAAGATGACAAAAGACTTTTCCCACCTTACGACTGCTCGCCAGTTTTGTCAAAGGCAATCGTAGAAAAATATCCAGAGCTTGAGACAATAATGATGAAGCTTGTAGGACAAATCTCATCAGAAGACATGCAAGAGCTAAACCGTCAAGCAGACGAAGACCTAGAGATGCCAACAAAGGTAGCAGAAAACTTTTTGAAAAAAAATAATTATTTTGAAGACGTAAAAGTCGACGAGAATAAGATAAAAGAATACAAGGAATTTGTGGAAGGAGGAAAAAATGTCTGATGTAATAATTTACTATATGGAGAACGCATCCTATGTCTTTGAACAATTTATTAGACACTTTCTAATTTCCATCTACGGAGTTCTCTTTGCATCAATAGTGGCAATACCACTGGGCTTTGCAGTAGCGAGAAAGAGAAAACTATCAAGACTCACAATAAGCATTGCCAATGTGATGCAGACAATACCATCCCTTGCCATGCTGGCTATCCTCATGTTTTTAATAGGAACTGGACCAAACACAGTGGTCTTTGCAGTATTTTTATACGCAATCCTTCCAATATTAAAAAATACAGTGGGAGGAATCAACTCAGTGACACCAGAGCTTGTCGATGCAGCCAAGGGAATGGGAATGACAAAATATCAAATAATGAGGAAGGTAGAATTTCCCCTTGCCATTTCAATTATCATGGGTGGCATAAGAAATGCCCTTGTCCTTGCCATAGGAGTAACAGCAGTGGGAACCTTCATTGGAGCAGGAGGCCTTGGAGATATAATCACCAGGGGAATCACAGTTGCCAATGGAAGTCCCATAATAATAGCTGGAGCAATCCCAACAGCCCTGATGGCAGTCTTGGCAGACTTCGCCCTTGGAGCCATAGAAAACAAACTTAAACCAAGAACCTTTACAAAGCTATAGAATAAGAAAAGACTCAGGCATTTAAAGCCTGAGTTTTTTTACATGTTAATTCCTATAAGATATATAGAAAACTTTACAAATTCGCTTTAAAAAAGTATAATTAAAGCGAAAATGTAAAGGAGGTGGTAAGATGGAAGCACTAAAAGAATATTTAAATGATAATTTTGTTATAACCAATAAAGAAGCTGAACAATTGGGATATGGTCGACACATACTAGCAAACATGGCAAGGCAAGGAACTCTAGAGAGAGTAAGGCCTGGTTTATATCAACTTAATGGTGAATTAACAGATGATTTTATGTTGATATCCTCAAATAGCGAGAGAGTTGTTTTTTCTCATCAGACAGCCCTTTATCTTCATGATATATCAGATAGGTCTCCAAATATATTCCATATATCTGTCCCACAAGCCTATAATGCAAGTCATATAAAGAAAAGATACGATAATTTAAAAATACATTATATAAAAAAAGACTTATTCAGCTTGGGATTAATAGATAAAAAGACCCCCATGGGCAATGAAGTTCAAGTATATGACATGGATAGAACAATTTGCGATGTAATAATCGATAAAAAAAATATAGACAAGCAAATTTTTACAGATGCAATAAGAAGATATTTTAAATCTTCAAAAAAAGATTTAAGAAAACTTATAAAATATAGCAAAAAATTTGGAATTGAAGAAGAAGTGAGAAATTATATAGAGGTGCTATCTTGATAAATATTGAAAGCATAAAGGGAAAGATCAGACATTTTTCAAATAATAATAATTTGAGTTCTCAAGAAATCCTTCAAATGTACTTTTTTGAAAGATTTTTAGACAGACTTTCTAACTCACCTTACAGAGATAACTTTATTATTAAAGGAGGATTTTTAATTTCTTCATTAATAGGAATTGCAAACAGAACAACTATGGATATGGATACAACAGTTAAGGGAATTCCACTAAATGAAGAGAGTATCCAGAGAATTGTTGATGAAATATTGAGAACACCTGTAGATGATGGGATAGAATTTGAAATCAAGTCCATAGAATATATAAGAGAAGATGACGATTATGAAAACTTTAGAGTATCCTTAATAGCAAGTGTAGGAAAAACTAAAAATCCTATGAAGCTGGATATAACAACAGGCGACTTGATAACACCTAGAGAAATTGATTATTTTTACTCATGTATCTTTAGTGAGGAAAAAATAAAATTATTGGCTTATCCAATAGAAACAATATTGGCAGAGAAATATGAAAGTATAATAAAGAGGAATATAGCTACAACAAGAATGAGAGATTTTTATGACTTGTACATTCTATATTTGCTTAAAAAAGAGGAGATAGATTTCAAAAACCTTAGTCTAGCTATTGAAAGGACAGCAAAAAAGAGAAATAGTCTAGATATAATGTTAGAGTATAGAGAGATTTTAGATGATATAAGGGAAGATTCAAATCTAAAAACTTTGTGGGAGCTATATTTAAAAGAAAACAAGTACATTGGAGAATTAAGTTTTGACGAAGTTTTAGATGTAATTGAAGTTTTATCAAAGGAAATAAAAATAGAAAACTTTACAAATTCGCTTTAAAAATTAAAATTTAAAGCGAGATTGTAATATGAAAGAATTTAAAAGACTCAGGTTCACTAAGAGCCTGAGTTTTTTGTGTGCAAATTTATTTAACTTTTTCCCTATAAAATTCTATAATAGAAAAGATTGTATTAACCAGGACAATGTAGTGGTGGTAGAAGGAAAACAAAATTGCCCCAATAGGCCCTCCAACCATTTCAAGGGGGGTCCTGCCCGTTATGTTCCATGGAATGTAAAGTGGAGTCATAATTGCAGAGTTCTCAAGATCAAGGGCCAACTTGTAGGAGTCCTTATAATTTTCCCTTGCCATCTCGTAGGTGATCATAGTGGTCAAGGTTTGGTTGGCAGAAAAACCTGCAATTATAAAAGAAATAAAGGACATGACCACCATGTCGGGCAGCTTTTCAAACAAGATGTTTACATATTTTTTCACAACTACTAAGAGGTCTGTGTGCTTGAAGAAACCAAAGTAGCCAGATGAAATCCCTACAATAAGTAGCATCTTTCTCATAGATAGAAGGCCGCCGCCATTTACTAGTGGTCCCACATCAGAGTCAATGTGAAAACCAAAAATCAAGGCCTTAAAAATTTCTCCAAGGCCAGCATCTTGGAAGATTATGGCAAAGAAGATAGAAATTATAATGGAGATTACCATGTTAATCCTAATGTCCACCTTAAATATAGCCAAGATGATTATGGAAAGAGTTGGGACAACCAAGAAGAAATTAAAATTAAAAATGCTGGCAATGGACCTCAAACTTTGGGAATTTATCTCGGCATCAATTCCAAAATTAAAAATTTGAAAAGTGATTAGGGTCAAAACTAGGGGAATGACACAGGTCCTAAACATATTTTTTAAGTTTACATAGAGATCAGTCTTGGTAAGAGTTGCAACCAAGAGTGCTGATGTTGACATTGGAGATGACCTGTCGCCAAAATAGCAGCCAGACAAAATTGCTCCGCCAGTGATATAGGGGTTGAAGTTCATGGCTGTTGAAATAGACATGGAAATTATGCCAGAAGTGGAAGCAGTACCAAGGCTTGTCCCAGTTAAGACTGAAATGGCAGAGTTAAAAATAAAAACTCCCACATAGAAAAACTTTGGGGCAATAAGCCCAGTCCCCTTATAAATTATGTAGGCAATAGTCCCAGATAATCGCCAAATACCTGTTATCATTCCAATTAACATAAAGACAAAAAGGATGGTCTTTGTGTCCAAGAGTCCCTCATAGACCATGTGAAAGATTTCTTTTAATTTATAATCTTTTATAAAGGCGTAAATTATTAGGAGAATCAAATTCATAAAGAGGGCAAGTACAATAGATATGTCAAAAATTATTGCCACAAATAGATTTATCATAAATAAAAATAAAATTAAAATTTCTAGCATCTTTCACCTCGCCCTTTCTTAACGATAACTTTACTCCCTCTATTTTATAATTAAGCCAAGACATCTTTCAAGATAATTTAGATAAATCTTAATAAATTTGAAAGACTTTTGCTCTTCTTTACTATTGTAATTCTTGAAAAATTTACTATATAATTAAGCCTGGAGGTAGAAATGAAGAAATTTTACACAAAAGCGAAAAACACCATACTTAAAAATAGAAGAAATAAAATCATAGCAGGAGGAGGTCTAGCTCTTATCTTGGCCCTAGCACTGGGACCAAAGCTTCTTGGCCTTGGTGGAGGAAAGTCAGAAGAAATTTCTGAGAACCAAGTCGTGACATTAAGGAGGGGGAGCGTGACCAACTCAGTCAGTGAAAAGGGAAAGGTAGTTCCATCAAACTCTGTGGAAGTCTTTTCTGAAAAAGCCCTGCCAGTCACTGAAATAAATGTAAAAGTTGGCGACCAGGTGAAGAAGGGCGACATAATTGCCAAGCTTGACTCATCCAGCATAGAGCAACAACTGAGGTCCAGAAAGGCACAAAAGGCAGCCACAGACAAAAATCTGTCGGCACAAATTTCTGCTGCCAAGAAGAGACTTTCTGAAGCAGTGACTGGTCAAAAGTCTGGCAAGAGTCCTGCCCTTGTTGCAGCTGAAACTTCCCTAACCCAAGCCATGGACCAATATCTTGCTGCAGAGAAGTCCTACAATGACTTCAAGAGGAGCATTGATGAGAGATATAACCAAGGCCTTGTGTCAGAAAAAGGGACAAGAGAAAATCTTGCCTACCAAGAGGAAGCCACAGACCTAAGATACAAGCAATTGGTTGAAGACTTAAACAAGAACAGGGACAAGATTTCTGAGAACAGGTCCCTAGCCTATGATGCATCTAGGTCCAAGGATTACTTACAAGCTGATTTAGACAATGCCAAGAGAAGACTTACAGAAATTGGAATTGAAATCTCTGAGATTCAGGGCAAAATAACTGAAAAGCAAGGAGAACTTGTAGGTGGAGGAAAGCAAAATATCCAAAACCTTCCTAAAAATAATAATTCAAATTCAGAAAATAAGAGCATAAACGCAGGTACACTTGAAAGCAAAATTGTGGAGAATACTACAAGTGGGAAAAACATTGATTCGGCAAAAGTTCAAAGAGAAATCGAGAACTTAAAAGATCAAATCAAATCCCTAACAAGAGAACAAGCCGAAACAGAAATCCTAATTGGAAAAATTTCTGAAGACCTAGCCACTGCTAAGGCTGACGAACAAAAATACCAAGCCGAAGCCGAAGCCCTAGAAAAAGAAGTGGAAGGCCAAGCAAAACAAGTGGAATCCACAAGCCTTGAAGTGAGAAAGGCAAAGGAAGACCTCTACGCCGATGCCGACAAGGCCCTAAAGGCAAGGAAATCACGTGATGACGAATTAAAAACTTTGGCACAAAATCTAGAAACAGCAAAGAACAATTACGAAAGTGCCAAGAAAAACCTAGAATCAACAAAAATCCAAGTTGCCAATGAGATCTCTGGCCTAAGGGACAACCTAAAGACAACTCAGGCAGGAGCCAACAATCTTGACAATGTAGAAATCGAAAACCTAAGCCAAGAACTTGAAAAAGTTATGATAAAGGCACCGGCAGATGGAACTGTGACAGAAGTCCCAGCCAAGGAAGGTCAAGTCCCAACAGGCTACCTTGCCAAGATCGAAACTATTGACAAGCTTAGGATAGAATCCCAAATAAAGGAATACGACAAGAACTCCATCTCCGTGGGGACACAAGTTGAAATCACATCAGATTCTCTTGTGGGAGAAGTCTACAAGGGCAAGGTAATCTCCATTGACCCAGCACCTATGCCAGTATCCCAAGACAACAAATCTGGCGAAGTCCTCTATAAGACTGTAATAGAAATAGAAGAAGGCCAAGAAGAAAAATTTGCCCCAGGCATGACACTTAGGGTTAAATACATCATTAGCCAGGAAGAAAATACCTTCAAGGTGCCAAGTGATGCCATCTTCGAAAGAGAAAACAAGTCCTATGTCCTTGCCCTAAAAGACTTAGGCAAAGACAAATATCAAATCGAAAAAGTTGAGGTAACAAGAGGACTAGAAAATGATGCAGAAACTGCAATCAAGTCCAAAAACCTAAAAGAAGGCGACAAGGTGCTTGCATCATCAGGAGGCTATGGAGAGGGCAGCCAAGTTAAACTTATGAGGGACCCAAACTCCAAAGAAAGTGAAGGAACTGAAAAAAGTGTAGACGCCAGCACTGCAGAAGCCGGGGGAGTTATAATAAAATGACAGGTAAGCTTATAAAAATGGAGGACATAAAAAAGTCCTTTAATATAGGAAAAGAAAACGAATTGGAAATCCTCCACGGCATAAACTTTGAAGTAAATGATGGCGACTTCGTGTCCGTTGTGGGCCAATCAGGATCAGGCAAGTCCACTCTTATGAACATCATTGGACTCCTAGATAGGCAGACCTCAGGCTACTACGAGTTAAACGGAGTTGACATCTCCAGCCTAAAGGACAGCGAACTATCAGCCTATAGGTCCAAAAAAATTGGCTTTGTCTTCCAAAACTTCAACCTAATACCCAGGTCCAATGCCAAAAAAAACGTAGAACTTCCCATGACCTACGCAGGAGTGGGGAAAAAAGAAAGAGCTGAAAGAGCAGAGAGACTTCTTGAAATAGTGGAGATGAAGGACAGGATGGACCATCTTCCCAACGAGCTATCAGGTGGCCAAAAGCAGAGAGTTGCCATAGCAAGATCCATGGCAAATAACCCCGACATTATCTTGGCAGACGAGCCAACGGGAGCCTTGGACTCCAAGACTGGTAGGAATGTAATGGATCTCTTCCACAAACTCAACAAAGAAGATAAGAGGACCATAATCATCATCACCCACAACATGGAACTCGCAAAGGAAGCTGGCAGGATCTACAAGATGACAGATGGACTTTTGGAGGAGATTTAATGGATATACTAGAAACAATAAAACTCTCCCTAGAGGGACTGAGGTCCAACAAACTCAGGTCCTTTTTGACCATGTTGGGGATAATAATCGGTATAGGATCAGTAATTGGCATTACAACCATAGGAGATGCCCTTACCAAGTCAGTCAACAAGGCCTTTGACTCCATAGCCAACACAGCAGTACAAATTTATGTGAAGCCAAAAAACTCTGACTACGATGGGGGAGAACTTAGCGAGTCTGATTACTTCTCAGAAAATATAATAAACTATTTAGAAGGGCAAAGAGGAAGAACCATTGACCAGCTAATCTACCATGGAGCCAGTGGCCAAGGCTACGTCAAAGAAGGCAGAAAGAAGGAACCAGTATCCATAGTTTCCACATCAGAGGGCGAAAAAGATATCTTCAAGCTCAAGATGCTTGCCGGCAGGTTCTTAAATGACGGAGATGTGGCAAGGGGCAAGTCTGTAGCAGTAATATCAGACAGGGTCCTTGAAGAAGTCTACAAGGTACCAGCACCAGAAGCCTTGGGGCAAGAAGTAAAGATAGACGTCAATGGCAAGCTCCTAGTTGCCACAATAATTGGAGTCTATGAATACGAAGAGATGTCAATCATGGGCCAATCTCTTAACGGATCCAGCTCATCCCTTTACATCCCAAGGACAACAGGAGACAGAGAACTTTTGACAGAGCCAAGGGAATCCTACTACGACATCTCCATGACATTAACAAATCCCGACACCATAGAAGAAGATGCCAAGGCCCTTGTAGATGACTTAAATGAAAAATTTTACAAGGACAATCCTCGAGCAGAAGTTGCCCATTTCTCAGCCAAGAGCCAAATATCACAAATGAACTCAGCTATGGGGTCTATCCAAATTGCCATAGGAGCCATTGCAGCCATCTCACTTTTAGTAGGAGGCATTGGAGTGATGAACATCCTCCTCGTGTCAGTGACAGAGAGGACCAAGGAAATTGGAATTAGAAAGGCTCTGGGAGCAACAAGGGGCGATATAAGAAAGCAATTTATCATCGAGTCCGTGATAATTTGCATTATCGGAGGAGTCTTTGGCATAATACTGGGGACCATAATAGGCCTAATTGGGTCCAAACTTTTGGAATTCCAAACCCTTCCATCACTAGGATCTATTGCAGTAGCAGTGGGCTTCTCCATGCTAATAGGAATCTTCTTTGGCTACTACCCAGCCAACAAGGCAGCCAAGCTAGATCCAATCGAAGCCTTGAGGTACGAATAAGATGTAAGAAATTGGAAGTTTATAAAGAACAATTAAATAGACTATATAATAGAAGGAAAGCACTGTCGAAAGGCAGTGCTTTTTGCTTGACCTACCTACAATTTGCGTAGCAAATTGTAGGTAGGTCAGGTGAACCATCTGCCAAAGAGAAGAAGCGAAGCGAACTTCGATTTGCATCAGATGTCTGCTCATGCCTAAAAGATTAAGGGGTAAATTAATTATGAACTTGTGACCTCTTATGAACTTGTGACTTTTTATAAGGCTATAAAGTCTTATGGCTTTGTAAAAACTTGTGAAGCTATAACAAAATGTGGGCTCACAAAAAGCTATAGACTTGTTGAAAAATATAAGCTTGTAAAAATCTATAGACATGTAGAAAACTTTTTCTCAATAAAAAGTATTTATATAATAGAAGAAATATTACAAAAGTTTTAAGTAGCATTTAACTCACAAAAGATGAGTGAGGACAAATTACTTGTAGAAATAAAATAAAAAATATCAAATTAAAATAAGAATACAAATATTACAGGCCTGTAATTTAAAAAAAGAAGATCAAGAAATAAATAAAAAAATTAAATAGTTAAGAAATGGCAAAAATATATAATTGTATATTAGTAGAGAGGAAAAATTATACATAAAATTAATAGAAATTATAAAAATAAAATCACAAGCCCATAGATATAGACTTAAAACCAATGGATTCTACTAGATAAAGGAAAAAAAGTTAAAAAAACGAAATTTTCTTCATAATTAAAATTGTATAAAAAAATACAATAAATTATACCTTTATGATAGATATATAAATATTTAAAAATAATTAAATCTATGAAAACGCTATAAATAGCCACCGTTACACTATTGTTACAATTTATTTATAGCATTTATATTATACATATAAAACCACTGCTTTTTAAATATTTCAAAAAATGACTAAATTAAGCCAGTGGAGAGGAATAAAATTAAAAAAAGGTATTGATAAGTGAGAATTGTTGTATTAAAATATACATAACATTACTAGAGAATTACATTTTCCTAGTATGGACTTAAAATGATTGAAAGAATAGGAGAAAGAAAATGGATAATATTTTTAAAAGATTTACATGCCTAATTTTGGCGTCATTAATGATATTGGAGGTCTTTAGCCCAGTTGCAGTTTTAGCGGCAGGTGGGGAAAGCCTTTTTGAGGAATCCAAACCAGTAAACTCAAATAAAAATAAAGAGATAGAGATGTTTTCTGACGATCTTTATAAGAGCGACAAGAAAAAATCTCAGACCGATACTAGGAATAAAGAAGAGATACATAAAAAAACTTCAAATTCAGCTAAGGAGACGGGCAAGGCTCCTGACCTAATACCAGCTAAGAAAACAAAGAATGATTACGAATTCTTTGAAAAACAACAAAAAAACCAAAACAATCAAATGGAAGCTGAAGAAAAGGCAGAAGCAAAAGCTGCAGAAGAAGCTAAGGCACTTGAAGAAGAACAAGCTGCAAAAGAAAAGACAGAGCTTGAAAAAATAGAAAAAGAAAAACAAGAAGCCCTAAGAATCGAAGCAGAAAGACAAGCACAAGCAGCAAGAGCCAACGACGCAGAAGCCCTAGCAGCCGAAGCTGAATACAGAGAAGCTCGTGACAAGAGAATAGAGCTTGAAAAACTATTAGAAGAAAAATTAAAAGAAAAGGGTCTAAGAGACCAACAAAAACAATCAGAAAAAAGTCTAAACGAGGAAAAATCAAATAAATTAGCAGAAGAAAAGAAGATAGAAGAAGAAATCACTGAAGAAGAACAAGAAAAAAGTCTATTAGACAAGATCAAAGAAGGCCTTGGACTTACAGACCTACAAAGAGCAGACAAGGAACTTAAAAAAGCACTTAAAAACAAAGACAACGGTTTAGAAGAAATCCAAGCTCTACTTGACACATTTGAAGACAAGTACGACTTATCAAGAGAAGACCAAGCTAAGCTAATGGCAGACAACGAAGAAGCCTTCCAAGAACTTATTGAAAGAGATAGGGAAGAAAACTTCAGGTCAGATATGTTGATGGCTAATCCTGTTGGAGCAAGCCCAGAAGAATTAGAAAATAAAAAATTCACAATCAGGACTAGACTTGATACATCAACTATTACTGGGGCAATTCAACCAGGACAGTTTTTTGAAATTAAGCTAGACCCAAGACTTACTGTTAAAGCAGGCACTACTCTTCCAAATATAGTAAATGATGGAACAGTTTTAGCTGAACCTGAGTACAAAGAAAGTACGAATACAATTAAATACACTGTTAAAAACCCTATAGGAGAAAACCTACAAATTCCTATAGCTATAGATGTCGATTATAATGTAGACGAAATAAAAGACCTAGATGGAAAAAAAGACACTCACCCTATTAACAATTCTATTTCTGGACTAGGCGTAGTTAGGCCAGTAAAACTTCCAGAAGTAATGGTTAATAATAATGGCGACATCGTAAATGGAATAGCAGAACCAGACGGACACGAAGTTCTACAAATAGTAGAACCAGGTTCTGACTACAAAGTTTACATGGATGCTCACGGAACTCCAGTTGTAAAAGAAGGAAAACTTGTAGCTGTAAATTGGTCAGTGACATTTACATCAACTAAAGACTTATTAGCTTTAGGTCTATCTTCAAACGCTACTACTGTTAAGGGATCTGGTCTAGGAGATTTTAAAAACCTATTATTAAATGGTAATGAGCTTAGAACTGCAGAAGATGGCCTATCAACAAATGAAATAGAAGGTCAGCTTGGTATAGTAGCGTCTAAAAACCATACTTTGAAAAAATCTTTAAGAGAGGTTCGTTACACATTTGAAACAGAGATAACCAATCCTCAAGAAAAATATGCCCTAGACCTATCAGTTGCTCTTTTAAATAAGAAGAAAACAGGAGCAGTAAGACTAGTTTATGACGCAGCAGATAACAAGTCTTATATGGAAGATACAACTTCTAAGCGTGTGGGCATTAACAATAGAACAACAATTATGGGTGAATTTTCATCTGATACAACAGCTAGATGGACTGTAACAGACCAAGTGTCAACAGGTGATAACACTAAAAAAGTAGACCCTGTTATAGGTTTTCCTTTAGCTACAAGAGAGTTGACAGGAGATCAAACCTTAACATCAGCAAAGATGGCTGTTTATAGACTTAACCCAGGTAATGGTAAGATGGAGGTCATAATAGGAGAGACAGACCTTGATAAAACAATTCCAGCCAAGGGAACAAATCCAGATGACCAACAATATCCAGGTAGGATTGCAGTTTACGAATTTAATACAGATATAACTGATTCAGAAGCAGGCTATTCACTTTCAGGTGTTAACATCAACAAATACCAACCAATAAAAATAAAACAAACTTGGTCTGGTATAGATAGCACTCAAAAAATGCCTGAGCAAACCATAGAAGTTAAAGATGCTAATGGAAATACTTTATCAAGTCCAATCACAGTTGGCGAAGGAGAAATAGGTCAAGCCGATAGAGAGTTTGATATCCCAGCTGTTAAAACTTGGACAATAGGAGACGATGGATCAGAAAGCAAGATCACTCCAAATATAGTTCAAACTTTCCCAGAAGGACCAACTATAGATGGAACAAAATATTCTTATAAAGAAAAGTATAACTACTACTCCCTAGAAGATGGTGCATATAATCTTTATAATGTTATGACAGAATCTACAGATGAAAAAGATTCATCATTTACAATTATAAAAACAGATAGTAAGGATCCTAATAAGAAGCTTTCAGGAGCAGAATTTACTCTTCAAAGACCAGGAGAAAAACTAGAACTACAAACAGATGCTAACGGACAAATAAACTTTAAAAACATAAGCCCAGGAACTTATAACTTAATAGAAAACAAGGCTCCTGCTGGATACAAATTAGACCAAGAGCCTAAACAAATCACAGTACACAATGATGGTACTGTTTCAGTAGAGGGAAATAATATTTCTATGCAAGGTGGTAAAGTAGCTACAGTTCTTGCAAGACACAACTATTACCCATCTTATCCATCCTACATGAATGCAATGCACTATGGTAGCGTTGATGAAAATGGAAATGTAGAATTTTATATCTATCTAAAACCAGAAGCAAATAGCTATGGTGGAAGCACAGATAAGAACACAAGACTAAACCTTAACCTAACAGGTGGAGGAAAAATTGAATCTGTAGAAGTTCTAGATGTAGCCCCTGGAGATAGATACACTACTAGAAACATAATGCAAAAACAGACTGCGGGCTCATATAAGGGAAATGAAGTTCTAAACAAAGATCACGCTAATAAAATTATAGGACAAGATAATGTAACAGATGGCTATACAGGAAAAACTGGCTACCAAATCAAATTCCCAGCATCAAGATTTGACGGTGATTGGGGCTTCCTAGTAAAAGTTAAAGCAAATGGTGGAACTAGCACAAGTACAGTATCCTATGATTGGTTGACAGACAATCCAAGTGTTGCTAATGAAGCCAAGATTCAAGAAACAATTGGTTTATCAACTAAAAACTCAACAGAATCTACAGGCGAAAATCCTACAAGTGATGTAACAAGAATTACTATTACCAACGAAGAATTCAAAAAATCACCTGTAGAACTTACTAAACTTGATGAAAATAAAGTTGACGGACTTAGTGGTGCAACATTTACACTAAAGGACTCAGCCGGCAACCCTATAATCGACGTACAGTCAAAAGCCGCTGATAAAGAAGGTAAAAATGCAGGACTTGTATCCTTTGGAGAACAAGCTCCAGGTAACTATACTATAGAAGAAAAGAAGGCACCTAAAGGATATAAAAACTCAAATGTTGTATTTGATGTAAATGTATCTGAAGACGGCAAGGTAACCTACAAGGCTAGATTTAAGGATGGCGATGGTACACCAATAAATGGCCTTGACTATATCCTAGAGGATGTAGAAGCAGGACAAGATTTAACTGATTATGGAATAAAAGTTATTAACCAAAGCATGAAGCTACAAGAAAAACAATCACAGCCAGATGATGGCCGTATTGGGTGGACTGAAGGAGTTTGGGAAGCCTATGGTATAGAGTCTTATAGATACTATGGAAGCTACACCATTGACAAAGTTGTTAAAGGTGGAAGATTCAAAATTCAATTTGACCCTAACCTTGACTTCAAGAGATATGTCTATGAAATACCAGATCTTAAAGATGGTGATGGCAACTTGCTTGCAAAACCATACTTTAATTACGACACTAACCTTTTGACCTATGTATTTGTAAAAGATGCAACTGGTGTTAGTGCAGAAATGGAAATCATAGGTATTATTCCAGACAAGTATTTTGCGACTCAAACAAATAAGACTTCAGGTTATAACTTCAAGATAACAGTTGACCCTGATAATCCTGAAGTAGCAAACATGACTTCAGGCAGCAAAGTAACTGATAAACAAACTACAGTAAGTAACAACAACATATTAGACTTCAATGTAAAGACAGACTACTATGCTTATGACTCCCAAGGTGGAGGAGGACCACTAACAAGTGAATATATAACAGACATCTATAAGGGTGACGATGGAGAAATCTACATGAAGGCTGTTTCTTATTACAATCCAACTAATTTGTCTAGTGGACCAAGAACAGTTAGACTTGACTGGTTATCAATGAGAAAACCAAGACCAGGTCTAGAATACTATCGTGCAGATGGATACCCAGCTTTTGGCTTCGAGGACCTAAAAGTTTATAAGGTATTTGGCGACCAAAATAGAAAACAAAATCTAATGCCATTATCCTATGGTATAAGACCAGAAAAAGATACTTCTGATTATATTAGAGTTTATTCAAAATCAAATGTAGATCCTAAAACAGGATTCTCAGAATCTGGTGGAGATGTAAGGGTTACTTATAGACCTGAATATCTAAAATCATATGAAGGATTGCTAGACAATGGCCATAACAAACACCCACTTGAAATAGATCTACCTAGAGTAAGTGGCAATGAAGGTTATGTAATAGTTCAAACTTTTAAAGTAACAGATGAACAGAGATTTAAAGACCTATGGTCAGGATACTACCTATCAAATGGTAATAGACACACAGGTTCTTATCAAAAAGGTAACTACAACTGGGCAATAGGATCAGAAACAGGCCAAGAAATTCCTAAATTCTATTCCCAAAGAATTAAACTAATAAATAAAACTTACAAACCAGGATCATTTAAAATCAAAAAGACAAATGAAGCTGATAATACAGCTTTACCAGGAGCAATTTTTGAACTAAAAGACCAAGAAGGTAAAACAATTAATAGGTTCAGTGGTTCTGATGGTATAGTAGAATTTATTGACCTAGAACCAGGAATATATACACTACAAGAAGCTAAAGCTCCAGAGGGCTTTATTAAGTCAAATAGAAGATGGCAAGTAGTAGTATATGACACAGGTAATGTAGTTATTAATGAAGTCGGTGGAAGTGGAACAAGCTTCACAGGAACAGAAACAGACACTATAGAAATTCCTGTAAGCAATAAACCAAGTGGAGGAGACTTCAAGGTTTATAAGAAAGATTCCACTGGAAAAGCCCTTCCAGGAGCTAAGTTTAAAATTACAAAACAAGGCGAAACCAACTCTACAGAAGTAACTTCTAACGGAAATGGTGTCGTTGAATTTAAAAACTTAACTCAAGGAACCTATATTATAGAAGAAATTGAAGCACCAGCAGGCTATATAAAACTCGATAAAAAATGGGTGCTAGTAGTCGATGCTGAAGGCAAGAAGAAAGTCTATAACTATAGAGAAAAATCTGATCAAACAAAGATTGGTTCAATCCTAGAACAAGAAAATGTTAACTGGGTTAACGTAGCAGGCAGAAGCCTAGATGGCTGGAATCTATACGATAATAGACGTGCTGACTGGACAGGAAACTATCCAACACCATTTAAACTAGGTACAAGAATAGTTGGTATCAATACAACTGAAAAATATGTTATCCAAAGATATGTCCTAAACCCAGAAGCAGAAAGCATTGGAAAAACAACTGGAACAATCCATAGAGAAAAAATTGAATATCAAAATATGGATTGGTACAACGGTAAAGCAAAAGCTGGAAAAGATTATCAAGTTTATAAACTTGATAAGGCCGTAACAGGACCATTAGCTGATATCAGACTTGCTGACTACGGAGCAGAAAACATTACTAGTTTTGTAGAGGGATCAGCTAAGCAAGTAGCAGGAAAGTATGGAGAACCAGACAGACTAAGCCTAGACTTCCCAGCAACTGACAAACCAATAGTTGTAGATATTAAAGTACCATACAAAGAAGACACTGGTGGAGTAGGTACAGGCATGGACTGGGTTGAAAATGGTACAACTTATTGGAAGTCTGACTACTACGAAAGAGTAAATATAATAAAAGAATCAGATCCAGTCTTACAAGGAGAAGAGGGTGGAATCCAAGGTTCTTATATAGCAGATAACTCTCTAGACGTAACAAACCAATCCAAGACATTTGGTTTCAAACTAAAGAAAGTTAAAGAAACTAATGCTGCACAAGCTATTAAAGGAGCAGAATTTAAGCTAACAGGACCTGACAAAGGCGATGGTTCTAAGCAAGAAGAAAGATTCATGACAACAGGTTCTAATGGAATGATATCTTTCGACAATCTAAAACCAGGAACATATAAGTTAGAAGAAAATAAAGCAGCTCCTGGTTATGAAAAAGCTAATGTAAAATGGACAGTTAGGATTGCAGATGATGGTAGAGTCTTCATTAAACAAAATAAACCAGAGAATAGGAACGCGAATAATACTCCTGAAGCAGAAATAGCTGCACAACCAGCACTTGAACCAGTAGTTGCAAACACAATCCTAACAGTAGAAGACCCTAACTCAACTGAAGCACAACAAGTTAGAAACGTTAGACTTGCAAAGCAAATGCAAGACCTAAGGTCAGCTCAATATGGTGTGGCTCAAGATGTAAATGGAAAATCTCTTGTTAGATCACAAGCAGAAAAAAATCAAGATTATATTAGACAAAATATAAATGCAGTCTATGGAGAAAACAATCTTGAAAACCAATTAGCCGACGGAATGACTTTCGGTGAAATTGCAATGGTTGCTTACAACAGAGACTTTGCACTGGGAACAGGTTCAGGATTAGAAATTTCTGACCCAATAGTCCCAGAGGCACAAAGAGCTAGTGGATGGCAAGCAGTTGATCCAAATAAATCAACAATAGCAAGCCATCAAGATGGAGATGGAATCCAAACTAAAATTACTAGAATCAATAAAGATACTAAGGAATTTACACAAGTATTCTTAATTGATGGAAGTAAGACATTAGGTAAAAAAGCTATTATGCTAAACTACCATACAGCTAATGGCACTTCAATAACTCCTAAGAATATCCGAGTTTATAAAGTTACAAATGCTTCAACTATAGATAACTTACAAGCTAATGGAGCTGATATAAAACCTAACGGACCTTTTGGAGACAACTACTACACAGGTAATACTATAAATTTCCCTTGGAGTACTGATAAGTATGCTGTTGAATTCACTGTTGGTTACTCCGACAACTCAAGTTTAGGTTTAGAAGCTTATTATTTATACGACAGGCAAAAAAATCCACCTCTAACTTATTGGAAATATGCTACAGCAAACGAGTCTTACAACAGCGCAAATAAAATCAACTATAAACACCTAATTACAATCAACCCATCAACAGGTGGTAGTGTAACTGCTCCAGAATATGGAGAAACTGGTAAAAATATCAGCCTAAGGATAGTACCTAACGCAGGATACGAATGGACAGGCAATACAATTACAGATAAAGATGGAAATGTAATAGCACAAGATGTAGATAACTTTACAATGCCAGACAAGGATGTAATAGTAACAAACACATTTGAGAAATTAAATACCGATGTGACAATCTACTTTAATGCCGGTAATGGTGGATCGGGAACAATGCAAAGTGAAACTGTTCCACAAGGTTCTTACAAACTACCAAGTCCTACATTCACAGCACAAGCTGGTAAAGAATTTAAAGCTTGGAAAGTCAATGGAAAAGAATATCAACCAGGAGAAACTATCCAAGTAAGTGCTAATACAACTCTTACAGCACTTTGGAAAGATAAAGCAATTTCCGGTTATAAAATAACCATTGATCCTAATATAAAAAATGGTAAGGTAACAAGTAATAAATCTTCAGCAGTAACTGGCGAAGAGTTTACATTAACTTTAAAACCAGCCCCTGGTTATAAATTAGACAAACTATTGATAGGTGGATGGGATTTCACAGAAAGAGTAGTTAACAATCAAGCAACATTCACTGTTAAGAGTCAGGATATAGATGTTACAGCAACTTTTGTTAGAGATCCATATAAATCAATCATAAGCTTCGATCCAAATGGTGGATCTGGTGTAATGAAGAACCAAGAAGTATATAATGGCTATCAATACAGAATACCAAATTGTGAATTTACTCCTCCAGCTGGAAAAGAGTTTTTAAGATGGACAATAAAAGGATATCAGGGTGTATATCAACCAGGAGGATTAATTACAATTGGTGGAGACTACACATTTGTAGCTCAATGGAAAGATGCTCCAGTAAATCTTGAGAGTATAAAAGTTAATAGTTTAAACCATAAGACAACTTACAAAGTTGGTGAAGAATTAGACGTAACAAACCTTACAATCGAAGCAACAATGTCTAATGGTACTAAACAAACAATTCCTGTAAACCCAGGAATGATTACAGGATTTAGTTCAGCTAATGAAGCAAAAGATATGCCACTAACAATAACATATGGTGGTAAAACAACGACTTATAATGTAAATGTTGTTAAGCCTGAACCAGACGCTTTTGATATTAACATTATCAGTTCAAACAATGGTAAAGTTGAAGCTAATAAGCTAACTGCAAAAGAAGGAGAAGAAGTTACTCTTACAGCTACTCCTAATGAGGGATATGAATTTAACTCATACAAAGTAACAGATGCAGAAGGCAATATTATCACTGTTAGTGAAGATGGCAAGTTTACAATGCCAAAATCTGCAGTAAATGTTTCTGCAAGCTATATCCAAAAAGGAGGCGCAACTCCTGGTGAGGCTGAGATAGAAATCCCTTCAAATGGTTTTGCACAAATCACTAATGAGCAAACAGGTATAGAACTTAAGATCTTTAAGAAGAACAATGCTGATACAGGTCTTGTTGGTGCAGAATTTGAATTAAAGAAAGATGATGGAACAGATACAATAATTGCAAAAGCAGAATCTGATGAAGAAGGTAATGTAAAATTTGTAGGCGAAGATGGAAAACCTATCAAGCTACAAGTTGGTAATTATCTATTAACAGAAACCAAGTCACCAGCTGGTTACAAGAAGCCAGCAGCACCTTGGAAGCTACAAGTAGTAGAAGAGGGAGGACAACTTGTTATAAAAGAAAGTGGTCCTAAACACACATCTACTTCTTATCTATCTTCTGAAGGGGCAAAGGCAGGAGACAATACTAGTTCAAGAGATGCAATTAAGTATAAGTCAATAATTAAAAACATTGACCCTGTTAATAAGACTTTCGTTCAAAGAATCTATATTGATACTAGAGGATACAAAGGTTCTGACAAGATAAACGTCCAAATAACTCCTACAACAAAGAGAGAAGAAATTGATACACCTTCACAACCTCCAGTAACAACTGATGGTGGTGTAAAGACTGCTTATAGAACAACTTATAAGGTTGCAAACCCAGCAGATAACATAGACCCTGATGATGTTCTTAAAGACTATGACTTGAGAAAGTCTAATGTATCAGTTGTTAACACTGCAAGGTGGAGACCATTTGACTGGGGCTTTGACGAAGACCAAATCAATTTATCAAATGATGGAGTATACTTCATAGATATTGAAGGATTCTACGACGACAACATAGTTGACCTAAAAGAAATAGAACTTAAGGTAGACTTCTATGCAGGAGAATGGGTATTTGCTCAAAGAACTTATGAAAATGGAAAATTAGGCTGGAAGGTTGATAAGGACATTGGAAACACAGGCGGTCTCCAAACTAAGAGAGATGCAGCTTACCAACAAGGTATGGAAGCCCTTCGTGATTTCTATGCTAGAACACATACTGGAGCTGAAACTGAAAAATGGTTCTATGGCAATTCTGACAATCAAAAATATGCAGTTTGGTTAAGAAAAGGTGCCACAATAGCAGGTAATTATTACGATGCAGGCCGCATTGTACTAGCATCAAATGTTGAAAACTCAAATATCAAGGATGCTACACCAATCCAAACTTCATATACTAAGGCAGATATTAAAGACTTATATTCTTCAGATAGAATAAAGACAATTCCTCAAGATGGAATGACAATAACAAATGAAGATGAAACTTATAACATTACTTTCTCTAAGCACGCCAAATTAAAAACTGATGGATCAGAAGAAGACTTTAACGAAAACAGACTTGAAGGTGCTGTATTCAAACTTCAAAAGAGAGAAGGTTCCTTCTGGTATGATGTAGATGAATCTTATGTAGCATCAGCCTTCAACGGTTACTTTGGATTTAGAAGACTAGAACCAGGTCGTTATAGACTACTTGAAGTAACACCACCAATAGGATATAAGCCTATTGAAGGAGAACTTCTACAGTTTACAATCAAGCAAATTGATACAAGGTCTGGAAAAATCATAAATCCAAAAACTAAAAAGGAAGTAGCATTAACTGAATTAACAATAATAGACCCATACAATGAAAAGAAAATAGAACTTAAAAATGCTAAGGCTAAGATAAAAGGCGACCCAGAAAATAAAGTCTATAATTTTAGCGAATTAGTAAATACAGATAAGTTCAACATGGATACTTGTATGATTCTAAGTGAAGTTAAAGATAAAGATGGAAATCCAAAAGAAATACCACTAAAGACTGCAAACTTTATTGACCCAGAATCAGGTGATCCAATGGGTAGAATTATTGCAGGTGCACAAGGTTATATAACCCTAGAATACAAAGAAGGTGGTTATGTAGCAGAATATGGTAAAGCAGGATCATCAGGTGGTTCACTAGTTGACTATGTAACAGCTGCAACAGCTAAGAACATGGGTAAGATATTGAACGAAAAACCTGGTAAAGGTAAAGTCACTATCAAAAAGTTTGATGAAAACGGAAAAGCCTTAGGAGCAACTGCAGATGCCAGTGGAGAATTGACAGTTGGAGCTAAATTCCAAGCTATCAGAATTAGTGGTAAAAAGGATGCAGATGGCAATCCTGTAAAAGATGCAGTTTATGAAGGTACTGTAAATAAAGATGGTATCCTAGTAATAGACGGTCTTCCAGTTGGTAACTACGAACTAAAAGAAGTAGAAAATCCATCTGGTCATATCAACACTGGTCAAATCTGGCACTTCACAGTTGGTGGTAAAGAACTTGACCCTTACGCTGGAGACATAGCAAGAACAGGTAATGACTTAACAGATAAGATTAGCATAAGTAAATCTGAGCTTAAGGTTGTTAGACCAAATGCTGAAGACGAAAAAGCTACAGGTCATGAAAGCAATAAGGTAATCAGACCTCACATTGGACAAACTTTAGAATTCGACAACGAATTTAAGCTAGATCCAAATATTGAGATAAAGCCTGGAGACTACTTTGTACTAAAACTTTCTGACAACATTGACCTAGAAGGTGTCAAGACAGACGGAGTAGGAAACTTAGATCTATTTGCTGACGGCGTTGGTACAATAGCCAAGGCAGAATATGACAAAGAAAAAGGAACAATAACTTACACATTTACAAAATATGCAGAACAATATAAGTTATTGAGCATCGAAAATAGATTAGGCGCTCATATTAGCCTAAAGAATCAAAGAAACTCCGATCCAAATGCTCAAGTTGGATTAAGTGTTGGAGATTCGAAAGTTAATCACAATATAAATATCAAATATATTGTAGATACAATTTCAGAATACGACGACAATGCAACAGTCAACCTAGCATCAAAGATAACAGAGTATAACACAAATACAGGAGAATTTGTTCACTACTTCTATGTAAATAGAGATAGATATTACAATGCAAAGAACCAGTATTTTCAATACAAACCAAGTCTAGATGTTGAAGACTTACAATTGACCTACTACAAACTAAAAAATAACGATGACAACTATATAAACCAATCAATGCCAGAATCCTTTGCAGTTGATGAGTCTGACTCTAACCTACTAAGGAGTGGTGGTACTAGTCCTGAATATGTAAAAGCAAATGAAACAAAAACATACAATTTAGGAAATATAGGACCTCGTGGTTCAATGATAGTAAAAGTAACAGGTCGCATGAAACCTAAAGAAAGTCAAAAAATAATGTCATATAAAGGTATATCTGCTCTTTATAGCACTTACCAATATTATGCTTATGACAACTATAACAATTACCTTGGTATTAGGACAGCTATGTCACCATATGTAGATAGGTGGGATGCAATTTACGCATTTGAAAACATAAGTACAGCTGAAGCTGAATTAACAATCAGTGCAGTAAACCCATCTAATAGAATTAAGTTCAAGAAGGTAGACCCACAAGGTCAATTAATAAAAGATAATCAAGGAAATCTTTTAACAGTATCCTTCTCACTATTCAAAAATGGTGGTACAGCAGAAAAACCAAACGAAACTTGGACTCCTAAAGGAAATGCAAAAGCTATTGACAGTGATGGAATTGTTCTTTATGAAAAACTTGAAGAAGGCTACTACAAGCTAGTAGAAACAACAGCGCCTGAAGGTTATATAAAACCAACAGAAGCAGTTGCCTACTTCAAAGTCGATAGTTCAGGAAAGATTTATCACAAAGTGACTGTAACAACGCGTGATGGCAAGGAAACTAAAGAAATTTTCCAACCAGTTGAAGGAACTATTCCAATCAACATTGTAAACAACAAGCCAATCGAATTTGAAAAGGTAGATGGCGATGATAATTCTAAGAAGCTTAGTGGTGCAGTATTCAAGGTTCTTTATAAAGAAAATGAAAAGGGTGACTATAAAGCTCTTACAGTTAAGAAAACTGTTGATGGTAAAGAACAAGATGTTCCTGTAACAGTTGAGTCCGATGCAAAGGGTAAGTTCAAACTAGACATTACTAAAGACGGTTACTATGCACTAGAAGAAACTAAGGCTCCTGATGGATATGGAAAATTCCCTGGAAAGATTAAAGAATTTAAGCTAGAAAAGGGAAAACTCCAAGTACTTGAAAAAGACCCACTAAAGGCATCCTTAACCAAGGGTGAAAAGGGAATGCTAACAAGTGAAATCCTTGAAGTGGACAAAGACAAAGGTACATTCAAGCAAAGACTTGTAATAAATCCAAACCATAGTAAATGGACCTTTGACGAATACGATTCACACCTTAGACTTTATGTAGATGGTTGGAATGTTCAAGAAACTAATACTTCTAAACTTATTAAAGTAGCAGTTCTTGATAAGGGTAAAACTATTGACGACTTGAAAGATACTGACTTTAAGGCAGTTACTCCAACTAATTACAATATAACAGCAACGTCTAATCCACTTAAGTATGCTATAAAGGGTATGTATAATGGTGGTGAAAATACTGATTATACTAGACCTAATCCAAACGGAAGTAATTTAGTCACAGAAAAAGCATTAGTAGTAGAATTTACTGGTAAGCTTAAAGAAAATGTTACAGGACCAGTAAATCCAAAATCTGATGTATATATCAATGCTTTTGGTACAATGGTAGACAAAGTAACAAGTAGCCTAGACATAACTAACTTGTCAAGTAAAGAAGGATCTTACGTTGATACAAAATCACCTATCAAAGTGGAAAATCGTAAGGCGGAATATCCTCTTACTGGTGGTAGGGGTACGTTGATCTTTACTCTTGCAGGTCTTGTGCTTATGAGTGCGGCGGCTTATGTTTACAGCAGGAAGAGGGGTGTTTCTTATGATGAATAGTTATAGGGACACCAGGAAAAGTCTTCTTATGATGAATAGTTATAAGGACACCAGGAAAAGTCCTCTTATGACGAGTAGTTATAGGGACAAGAAGAAACGTCCTTTTATGACGAGTAGTTATAAGGATGCCAGACCTAATCTTCTGAAGCTGAAATTTTATAGAAAATGTAAGACGGAAACTTTTGTGACAGGGGGCCTCTTGGCCGACGAGAGAAGGTGGTTGTCCTATGATTAATAGTATTAAGGACAAGAAGAGGCACCCTCCGTAAGGAACTTGTGAAAAGTGCAAGTCAAAATCAATATTAAACAAATGAATAGGGAGTGTGGAGGGAAGCCGAGTTGGCTCGCCCCTGGGGATGAGCCACTCACAACACTCTCTCATTCATAAACTTAAAGTAGCTTTGTTATATGTATTAAATAAGGTAAATTTATGACGATAAATAAATTATTTAAAGGATCTTATGGTGAGAATTTAATAAAAAAAAGTAAAAGAAAAAACAATAAACAAGATGAGTATGAACTAAGCTATTCGTATAACTCTAAAAGCAATCTTGAGTATATGTTTGATGAAGAAGTTAGAGAGTATACAAAATATAATTACTTTACTAATGAAAAAATAATATTTAACAACTTACAAAAGGATTTACTGGCATTTAAGTTATATAAAGAAGATATTAAACTAAAAATGAGTGCAGATAAAAATGTTTTAAGTTTCTTATCTGTTACAGGAACTGTTTTATCTCCATTGATTACGCTTTATTCATACAAAAATAATGTTGAAAATAAGTCGATTACTATTGGGGAATATATCTTAAGACATTATGAAAAAGACATTTATTTAGATACATTTTTTATAATATCTGTTATATTTGTTTTGCTAATTTATTTCATTGATTTTAAAAGACTGGATGAAAAATTAAATTGCATAAATTACTCAATTAATATTCTTGAGGCTATTAAAGAAGATCTTTATTTTGTAAGAGATGAAGAATCTAAAGAATATGAATATCGTTATAGAGTTGATTATCTAAGTAGTTTAAATTCTTTTAAAGAGAATAAGTCTGATGATATTCTTGTAAGTAAAAATATGCGAGAAAATAAAAGTCTTGCATTAAATTTTACGAAGGAAGAAAATGAAAATAGTTTAGTTAACAAAGCTTCAAAAATAAGTTTTCTAATTTTATTCTTATTTCATATGAAGAAGAGAATGAATGACAAAAAATAAGTTATTGACTTAAGGGGTTTAGGATTCTTAGGTTAAATGATGACCCTGAGGGGTTTGGTTTTAGGGGTTTGGTCCTGATGGACTGGGCTAGTCTAAGACAAAAAATAATTGCCCGAGGGCGAGGTAAGTTAAGGTAATAATTTACTGTTAATGAGGACAGTAAATAATTATAAAATTTATAATAAGGAGTTATATTATGAACAAGAAAAAAATTATGTCACTAATCATGGCATTAGTGATGCTAGTGGGAGTATTTTCTCCACTAACAGCTTTTGCTGATGGAGATGGAACTACAGGTGATCAAAAACTAGCTGAAACAAACGGACCTGCAACTATTGAGGTTAATGTTCACAAGATTTTAATGACAAAAGAGCAGTTAAAAGCTCACGATACTAAGAAAAAGTATGACCCTACAAAAGGAATTCAAAACATTACAGAATTCTTTGGAGAAGGAGCTTCACAAATTAAAGGAGTTTACTTTGTAGCTATTAGTGAAGATGATAAAGAATTATATGCTATGGATAAAGATACTTTTGATCCAAGCAAAATAACAGATTGGGAAACTAGAGAAGCCAACAAGACTGCTGGATTAACAGGAGGAGATGGTGTACTAAAACTAACATTAGCTAATGATAAAAAGTATAAAATCTTTGAAGTTAAATCAAAATCAACTTATGTAGGAGATTCTGAAAATGAAAAGAAAATTTTAGCTGAACAATTAGCTATACCAGTAGAAATCGAATTACCAAAGCACGCAGAAACTCCAACAGGTACAGCGACATCAATTCACGTTTATCCTAAGAATACTGAAGATGGACCTAAGGTAACAAAGAAAGTTATTAAGAATGATCAAGATAAAGATTTAGCATCTTTTGACATGAAAAAGGAATTTAAATGGGCAATCGAAGCTGATATCCCAACTGGATTTAAAGACTATAAGGTATTTGAACTTTCAGATACTCTAGAAAACACTTTATCTTATGTAAAGAATCAAACTGTATCTGTTAAGGTTAAAGATAAAGATAATATCACTTTAACTAAAGGAACAGATTATATATTAACAGAACCTACAGAAGAAAAGGGCGGAACTCTAAAAGTTGCTCTTACAGAAGCTGGAATTAAGAAGTTAGCAGAAAATGGTGCCGAAGGAAGTAAATTAAGAGTTGAATTTGCAACAATAATTAACGAAGATGCTGTTATGTCTACAGACATCCCAAATAAAGTAACATTAAAATATGGACACGATCCTAAGAACACACATGAAAAAGAATCTAATGAACCAAAAGTTTATACTGGTGGTAAGAAATTTAAGAAGATTGACTCTTCCCAAAATGATAAAGCTCTAAAAGATGCTAAGTTCGTTGTAAAGAACGCTAAGGGCGAATATCTTTTTGAAAAAAATGGAAGATATGTGTGGGAAGCTTCAACTGAAACTGATGTTACAAAACTAGCTAAGTTAGAAGGAATTAAAATCTTAACTTCAAATGAAAATGGTCTTTTCGAAATTAAAGGTCTTGAATATGATGAAAATGACCGTACAACAGGAACAAAATATTTCTTAAAGGAAATTGAAGCGCCAACTGATTATGCATTATTGAAAGAAGATATAGAATTCAACGTAAATGACACTTCTTTTGCTGATAGTGCAACTGATTTAAAGGGACATGATGCACAAAACAATCAACTTGTAGACAATAAACCTATCACTATCCCACAAACAGGTGGTATGGGTACTGTATTATTCACAATCGTTGGTATTTCTCTAATGGCTGGCGCTGTTGTTGCTATGAAGAGAAACAGAGAAGAAGCTTAATCTTATTAAGTAAGATATTTTGAGATACTTTTCTCAAAGAGGTTTAATTATTTAAATCTAATGGGAGGGGGCAACCCCTTCCTCTACATATTATGATAGAGGGGTAGAGATGAAGAAGAGAATTAAAGATTTAATAATTTTATACATGATGGTAACTATGGTCTTCCTACCTCTTAATGTTTTAGGAGCATCATCTGTTACCATCGATATTAAGACAAGGGAAAGTTTAGCTAAAGAGGACCTGGAAGGCAGGACTCTTGGTATTTGGAAAATCAATGACAAGTTCATTGATACTAAGATGGATAAGACCAATCTTGTGACTATACTTGATAAGCTTAGTGAGGAAGAACTGGATAGACAACTTGCTAACAAGGCTGACAAGTGGATTGTAAGTCCTAAGGAAAAGGACGATTATAAGGTAACTCTTGATCTTGAGCCTGGCACTTATTATATTAGGGAGCTTGGGGACAAAGACCGCATTATTGAGTCTGCAGTTTTTAGTCCAGGAGAGACTAATATTGCTAAGTTAAAATGGGGGCTAAGGTTTAGACCTACACCTCCACCACCACCTCCAGAAGAGCCACCTCATGAGCCACCGACTCCACCTAATTCTGTTCGTCTCTTTAAGTACAGTGACGAGGGAAGGGGTCTTGTTGGTGCTAAGTTCCAACTTCTTGATGAGGATGGTAATGTGGTGAAGACAAGGGCCTACACTATGGACCCTAAGGGGACTGAGGAGGTCTTTGAGACTGACAAGAATGGTTTTATTGTTATAAGGGATCTTGAGCCTGGGGTTTATTTCTTCAAGGAAATTGAGGCGCCTTTTGGTTATGAGATTGTGGATGAGATGAGTCAGTTCACTATCTTCGAAGGGCAAGCTGCCAAGCTAAGTGTTCTTAACAAGAAGAAGCTTGGGTCTTATAATTTCTATAAGACTAATGAAAAGAGAGATGTTGGCCTCGCTGGTGCTGAATTTGTCATCACACAAAAGGTCGATGGTAAGGACCAAAGGGTTCAAAGGGATGGCAAGGATCTTGTTTTGAAGTCTGGTGATGACGGCAAGTTCTTTGTGAGAGACCTTCCTTATGGTACTTATGAAATTTGGGAGACTAAGGCTCCTGATGGTTATACTCTTTTACAGGGTTCTTTAAAATTTGAGATTAATGACAATTCTTTTGAAAAAGTCCTAATTATAGAGAATACTACTAAGCCACCTATTCCAAAGACTGGGGATATTACCCTAATTGTGCTTGTGATTGCAGGTGCAATTATGATAGGATTGGGTAGGTTTATGATCAAGGACAAGAATTAAGAGGGGCTCCTTGGGAGCCTCTTTTTTATGGGTGAAAAGATGAGTAAAAAAAGGAAAAAATCTAATAAGTTATTTATTTTTATTTTTGTTTTGGGTCTGGGGATTCTTTCTTATCCCCTGATCTCTAATTGGTATTACAGGATTGAGGCCAACAACCAGGTTGCCGACTACAAGGAAGCCAGGGACCTCTTAAGTGATGAGGAAATCCAAAGAAGGCTTAGGCTGGCTCAGATTTATAATGACAATCTGGGGAATGTGACGCCTAAGGACCCTTACAGTGAAGAGGAGAAGCACAAGGCCATAGAGAATTATGCTCAGATGCTAGAGCTTAGGACCAAGATTGGTACTGTTGAGGTGCCTTCTATTGATGTGGACCTGCCTATTTATGCTGGGACTAATGAGGAAATCTTGCAAAAGGGTGCTGGTCACTTGGAGGGGACTTCTCTTCCTATTGGTGGTGAGTCTTCTCACACTGTTATAACTGCTCACTCTGGTCTGCCTTCTGCTAGGCTCTTTACGGACCTGGAAAAGGTGGAGATGGGGGACAAGTTTTACATCAACTACATTGGTGGTGTCTTGGCCTACCAAGTGGACCACATTGATGTCATTGATCCTTCTGATTTTTCGCAACTTCTCGTGGTGCCAGGCAAGGACTATGCAACTCTTCTTACTTGTACGCCAATTATGATCAACACTCACAGGCTTATTGTCCGTGGTCACAGGGTTCCTTATGTGCCTGAAGAGGACGACAAGGTGAGGGAAGATGTTGGCAAGAACTTGGATATTGATAAAAGACTTATCATTCTCTTAATTTTTGCTATAATTATCTTATTGAGGTTTATTCTTGATAGGAGAAGGAAGAAGAAGGCTGCTAAGAGGGAAGCTGATAGGTTAAGAAATATTGAGCTGGCAAAGATGAAGGCTCAAGAGAATTCTAGTGGGAATGTGAATGTGAATTCAAATGTGAATTCCAGTGATGATTTAAGTGACAAGGAGAGGGGCAAGGGCCATGATGAAGAAGTTTAAAAAGAATTGGAAGATTATTCTTCTATTTATAACTGGTCTTTTAATTGCTTCTTATCCTATTATCTCCAACTGGTATTACACTGTGGAGAACAATAATCAGATTGTGGACTTCAAGGAAGCTGTTGATGAGATGAGTCAGGCTGAGATAGACGAGAGGATTGACCTTGCTCGTGCCTATAATGAAACCTTGGACCCGTCAAAGCTGGCTGACCCCTACACTGACAGGGAGAAGAAGGGTGTGGAAAATTATGCCCGTATGCTAGAGGCCAGGGAAAAGATTGGTTATCTTGACGTGCCAAAGATCAACCAACAGATTCCAGTTTATGCTGGTACTTCTGAGGATGTCCTCCAAAAGGCCTGTGGTCACTTGGAGGGGACTTCGCTTCCTATTGGGGGCAAGTCTACCCACTCTGTTATCACTGCCCACAGGGGTCTTCCACAGGTCAAGCTCTTTAGGGACCTTGACAAGATGGAAGTGGGAGATGTTTTCTACTACACTAACGTTAAGGAAACTCTCGCCTATCAGGTGGACCAAATTCTCGTTATTGAGCCATGGAATTTTGATCCTGTCCTCGTTGTTGAGGGAAAGGATTATATGACTTTACTAACTTGTACGCCTTATATGATTAATTCTCACAGGCTACTAGTTCGTGGTCACAGGATTCCTTATGTGCCAGAGGAAAAGGAAGAGGCTGAAGATAAGGCTAAGTTTAACTACAAGGACTTAATAGTGCCTGGTTTTGTTTTACTTCTTCTTATTGTTATTTTGTTAATTTATCTAAGAAGACGCAGGAGGAGACGTTATGAAGGCTAAGTCTAGGGTCATAATTGGATATTTATTTATCTTGTTGGGGATTTTTATGCCCCTACTTGCCTTTACTTCCATGTCTTATAGGGAGCTAATGGCAGACAAGAATTATGCTTCTTTTAAGGCCAAGGACAGTCAAGTTACTGATGATTTGATTGACTACAACAAGGGTCTTTCTAGTGGGTCTAGCAATATTATCGACCCCTTTGACAATGAGGACTATGAGGGTGCTCACGACATCAAGGGGATTGACAAGGACGAGGTCTTTGCCTATCTCATTATCCCCAAGCTTGACATGAAGAAGCCAATTTATCTTGATGCAACTTATGACCACCTCGACTGGGGAGTTGCCCAAGTTGAGGGGACAAGTCTTCCCCTTGGTGGGATGTCAACTAGGTCTGTCATAGCCGGCCACAGGGGCTGGTGGGGTGACCTCATGTTTTACAATGTTGACAAGCTAGAGGTTGGCGATGAAATTTTAATTGACGGTCGCACAGGGCTGCTTGAATACAGGGTCACTGGGACTGATGTAATTTCCCCTTCCGATTGGGAGTCCATCCTTCCAGTTCCAGGCAAGGACATGGTGACACTCTTAACTTGTCATCCAAAGAGGCCACCAAGACCTAAGAGGTTACTTATCAATGCCGAGAGGGTTGAGGAGAAGAAGGCTGATGTCAAACCTGTGGTGGAAGATAAGACAGAAGTAAACTATTTAAAATATGGAATTTATGGAATTACAATTATTGGTTGGCTTGCTATGGTTCTAGTTTTATCTAGGATGGTGGGCTATATTAGGTCTTGTAAGAGAAGGTCTAGGAGAAGATAGTTGTAGGTGGGTTTAGATTTTTGTTTATGAATTGTAAGAGTCTGGTTATGCCAGGCTCATTTTTAATGATAAGAAAAACAGAGACGATTCTCTGTTTTTCTGTTTTTGTGGTGAGAATAAAGGAACACAGATTTTTGACAAGCAAAAATCTGCGGGCAGACTTATCATAATTTCTTGCAGAAATTTGATCAAGTCTTGGCCAATGCGAGCCTTAGCGACGCATGAGCTGATGAAAAATCTTATCCAGCGAAGGAAGACGATGCGACCGAATAGGGAGCATTGTCGAGTGAGTCGGATATATTGAAAGGAGTTTTTTAATTTGCGAAAAAGAAAAGCTCTTGTTGGTTTTATTATCAGTAGCAATAAAGAATAGAAAATTAGGGCTAGTTATGATATTATAATGATACTTAGGAATAGTTTTTAATAAAATAAATTAATAAAAGAGAGCTATTATGTCTGAAGAATTTTTTGAAACAATTGCATACCACACTACAGAAAAAGATAGGGCTGCTTCCATTTTAAAAGATAAATTTTTTAAGGAAAGCACAAAAGATAATGAGTGGCTTGGTCATGGAATTTATTTCTGGGACAGTTTAGAAGATGCTGTGTGGTGGAAAAATAATGTTAAAAATGCTGATAAAGATGATACTGTTATAATAAAGGTAAAGTTAAGGTGCAAATATTCGGAGTATAGAGACTTAAGTATTAAGAAGAATATGCAAGAATATGAAAAAGAATGCATGGAAGTTATAATAAATAATAAGTTAAAGCTAATTAAAACATCTGATGATAAGTTGAGAAATTTCTATTGTAATTATTATAAAAAGAAACTTGGGATAAAATTATTATCATATGACTTTAGAATTAGAAATAAATTTAATGAATTTGGATTTGAGAAATACTCAATTCAGTATTGCCTTGGTGAGAATTTTCAAAGTGAGATTCTTGAAATTAGAGGAGTGATTGAAAATGTTTGATGAAAAGTTATTTTTAGAAATTGCTAAAGAAATGGGTATTGAAGTAGCTGAAGGTCCTGGAAGAGACATGGTAAATGGTGTTGAAGTTGATGTTATGGATCTTATATTTGGGAATTTTGGATTATTAAACACAGATGAATACGTTGAAAGAGAAACTATTAACATCGATTCTTCGGAGAGCCAATATAATTTTAATAGTTCGGAAGATAGTCTTTCAATAGGTAAAGATAATTCTAACAAAGATAAGACTTCAATAAATTTTGAAAATTGTTTTGCAGCATAGGAGATTTTTATGGAAAAAGTTAAGGAAAGTCCATTTCAATTTGGCAATATTAATATAATATCTATAGATTTTGATTGCAAAAGAATGCTTGATAAGGGCGATCATGAAATTTCGATAAAAAGGGAAGTTAAACTTTTTGAAATTGATAACGACATTGAAAATAATAAGTTTGAAAACCGAGTTGTTTTAACGTTAGAGATTTCTACTGAAAATAAAGAAGCCATGGTTTCTGCTTCTATTCAAGGTGATTTTATGATAGAGGGTGTTGAAAATGCGAGAGCAAAGGTATTGTTTCAACAAAACGCCCCAGCATTATTATTATCTTATTTAAGACCAATTCTTTCGGTTATTTTACAAAAATCATATTTCCCAGTTGATATCCCATTCTTGGATTTTACAGAGCCAATTGAAAAAAAAGATTAAGAGCCTAGATAGAAAAAATCTTAGGCTCTTTTTAATAAAAATTATCTTGATTTTAATTTTATGTGATATAAAATGCTTGTAAAAGAATTGGGGATGGTTTTATGGCTGAATTAGTTATTGATATTGATGATGAAATTTTAGAAGAAGTTAATAAGGTATGCCAGGACAAGGGTATCAGTATTGATGATTCGATAAATATTTTCCTTAAAGAAATTGCTGATGATGGGAAGTTACCTGATGAGATCTTAGAAAATCTTTTTTATTGTGACAAGAATATTGAATATCTTGAAAGAAAGTATAGGGAATATAAGAAAGGTAAGTTAAAACTTATAAATCATAAATAAAATTTCGTGAAAGCAAAAAGCTATGGGAATATTCTCATAGCTTTTTTTAGTATGTTTTTGTTTTTACTTTTGTTTTTGCTTAGTTAATTTTTAAGATATGGAAGATTATTTTATTGTTCTTTAGAACTCTTTGGTCTTATAAAAATTCTGGTAATATGATTAAAATATTAATAATTTTAAAAATAATTATGTTGGCTTATTTAAGCCTTTTACTAAGGGGGAAAGTGAGTAAAATTTTTAATTTTTTGATTATAAAATTATGTTGTAAATTATTGGATTTTTGTATATAAATTCAAAAAAAAATGTGTTAAACTCTAAAGGTCGCAAATAATGATAAGTGTTATTATTTATAAATATTTGGAGGTAATATGAATAAAAATTTAAAAAGATACTCTTCGCTAGGTTTATCTTTAATTTTTGTAATGAGTTCTTTTAATGGAGTTTTTGCTGAAGGAAATAATATTAACAAGCCTTTAAGTGAGACTGAAAGAATTGTAAGAAGTCAAAAAGAAATGAATCTTAAGAAGAGTAAAATTCTTGAAGATTTTGAAAAAGAGGAAGCTGGCGTAAAGGTTAAGAGGGAAAAGGTAGTTTACTTTGTAGAATTTGATGATAAGGCCAACAAGGATCAAGTTATACATAGCTTAAAGGAAATTAAGGATGTAAAAATTCTTTATGAATACAATATTTTGTTCCAGGCTGTCTCTGTTGAGGCTTATCCTGAAGAGCTTGACAAACTTAAAAGCATCAAGGGTGTAAAGGATGTTGAAAGGGCTGGCAAGTTAGTTCCTCTTATGGAAAATGCAAGAAAACTTGTTGGTGTTGACAGGGCAAGTGATTATCTAAAAAGTTTAAATTCCATTAATGCAAATCTTGGCAAGAACTATGATGGCAGGGGGATGATTATTGCCAACATTGATACGGGCATGGATGCAAGTCATAAGGCTATGCGTATTGATGATGATGCTAAAAATTCTCTAAAGTTAAAAAAGAATGATCTAAAGGGCTCTGATAAGGAGTTTTGGCTTTCTGATAAGGTGCCTCATTCTTTTAATTACTTAAATGGTGGCAAGATAACAACAGAGAAGTATGATGATGGTTCAGATTATCATGACCCACATGGGATGCACATTGCAGGGATTTTAGCTGCTAATGATACTGATGAAGATATTAAGGCCCATAAGGGGATTAGGGGTATTGCTCCTAATGCTCAACTTTTTTCCTACAAGATGTATTCAGATGCAAGCGATGGATTTGCTGGTGATGAGACTATGTTTCACGCCTTTGAGGACTGTATAAAACATGATGTTGATGTTATTTCTGTTTCTTCTGGATTCACAGGAACTGGTTTGGCTGGAGAAAAGTATTGGCAGGCTATTAGATCTCTTAGGAAGGCTGGAATTCCTATTTGTGTAGCCACAGGTAATTATGCAACTTCATCTTCTAGTTCGTCATGGGATAGGTATGCGAATAATTCTCTTAAGATGACTGATACTGGTAATGTCACTAGGACAGCGGCTCATGAAGATGCTATTGCTGTTGCTTCTTCTAGAAACACAAAAATCGAATATGAAGGTGTAAATATTGGAGGCAAGGATTTTAGGTATTCACAAATTGGTGCCTTCTTCGATAAGGGAAATTTTAAACAAGATAAGTACAAGTTCATATATTTGGGACAATGCCAGGATGAGGATATTGCTGGTAAGGATTTAAAAGACAAGATTGTTGTAATGGATAGGATCTATACCAAGGACTTAAAATACTCTTTTAAAAAGGTATTTGATAAGGGGGCAAGAGGTGTAGTTGTAGTTAATACTGTGTCCTATTACAACAGAGATGATTGGGAAAATATTCCTGCCATGGGATATGAAGAGGATGAAAATACAAGAGTTCCTGTTTTTTCTGTATCAGGTATGGATGGTAAGTTAATCTGGGATATGATTTGCGGCAGGAAGCCTGATGAAAAAGAAGATTTCAAGTCAAAGAATTCTGACTATAGAATTGATATGGAGAAGTATAATTCTAAAAAGCCTAAGCTTGGAGAGGAAAAAGAACTTAGCATAAAATTCTTGGATCATAAGATTCAATGGGAAGATACTAATGTGCCAGCTGGATCCACTTCTTGGGGCCCTAGAATAGACTTGATGTTAAAGCCAGATGTATCTGCTCCAGGTAAGAATATTTACTCAACTTTAAACAAGATAGATGGGGTGGACAATTATCAATATATGTCAGGAACATCTATGGCAGCGCCTGTTGTTTCTGCTTCTACTGTCTTAATTAGACCGAGGGTAAAGGAACTTGTCAAGGAACCTGTTATTAAGGCAAGGGGAATTGATGTAACTTCCCTTACTAAAATAATGATTCAGAATACTTCAAGACCTATGATTGATCCAACAACAGATGACGGCAAGGGTAATTATCTATTTGCATCTCCAAGACAACAGGGATCGGGTCTTATTAATGTTGAGAGGGCATTGAAAAATAATTTAATTGTGTCATACAAGGTGGAAGATTCAGTAGGAGAGATGAATTCCTATGGAGCAGTTTCTCTTAAAGAAATAAAGTCTGACAAAAAAGATTTTACTATAAATATAGACAATCCTTCTGATAGGGATATTACTGTTAAAGTTTCTTCTTCGAAGGTGACTACTGATGGGGAAGTTAATAAGAAAAAATTAGATGAGCAATATAAGGATGAAGCTAGTAAGGATGGTATCCAAAATATTGCAGAGATTCATCCTAAAGAAGTCAAGGGAGCAAGTATAAGTTTTGCACAAGATGAAATTACAATTCCTGCAAGGGGTTCTTTTAATCTAGGTGCTACACTTAATGTTGGAGAAGCAAGAGACAAGGATATGTTCGTAGAGGCCTTTATTAATTTTGAATCTAAGGAAGAGAAGGAGAATGTAAAAGATCCACAACCTTCACTTTCAATGCCTGTGATGGGTTTTGCTGGAGATTGGAATAAGGAGCCTATTATAGATAAGTGGGCCTGGGAAGATGGTTCTAGGTCTAAGGGGATTGTAGGTTATGATGATGAGGGCAATCCAAAAATTCCTGGCACTTTAAACAAGGGCCGTGGTGGTGAACATGGTATAGATTTGTTTAAACCAGCTGGTGTAATTCAAAATAGGGAAACTGAAAATAAGACTCTAGACCAAGACCCTGAATTGTTTGCTTTTAATAACTCACAAGACTTCAATATGAATTCTAGTGGGGAAAGTAAAATTATTTCTGGAAATGAAATTGACAGGGGGCTTACTCCTAGTCCTTTGATACTAAGATCAGCTTCTGATTGCAAAATTTCCATTGTAAATACTATGGATGAAAAAGATCAAAAAGACCTCAAGGTAATTACAGTGGATCATTTTATAAAGGGAATTTTAAATTCTAAGAGAAGTGATGCTAAGGGAATTAAGTCATCAAAATTAAAAGTCTATGGAGATTTGAGATGGGACGGATTGATTTATAATCCTCACGCAGAAGATAAGAATGATCCAAATTATGTGGAAGGAAAATTTGATCCTATTGCAGAGGGTCAGTACTATTACAAGTTCCAATATAGGCTTTCTCCAAATTATCCTTATCAAGTTTCTTATATTCCTGTAAAAATTGATAGGACTCCACCTCAAATCATCAGCTTAAATGCAGATAATCCTGATGAGATCATCTTAAAGGTTAAGGATACTTACAATGTTCAAAAGGATCACAGTAAGACTTTATTCCAAAGGGATCAAGAAAAGAATTCAGATGATTTTACAGTAACTAATAACAAGGTATGGTTTGCTGGTGCTGCTTTTGTCGATGAATATGGAGAAATCGAAGAGAATTTAAAGGTAGTAAATACTGGAAAAGTTGACAAGTATGGAAGTTTTGAAATTGATAGCGAAGGAAACTCTGTCTACAAAATTCTTGGAGCAAATAAAAATCTTCTTGGTAAAACTTTAGAGGTGGCTGCGCTTGATGGAGCGTCTAACTTCACTAATCTTTACAGGGTTAAGTTTGACGATAAAGTTATTGATGGAAAACTTGCTTATTACTTGGAAGGAAATGAAAATACTAAGCTTGGAGAAATTGATGCATCTAAACTTAAAAATGTAGAAATTAAAGATGGCAAAGAAGACAAGAATGAGAAGGATCTAGAAAAAAATAATAGAGAAAATATTAGTGAAAAGCCTGAAGTAGGACTTGATGATAATTCTTATGTAAAAGCTCTTTCTGAAGAGGACACAAGGAGAATTATAAAGCCAAAAGAAATAGAGATTACTAATCCATTTACTGGAGATACAAGTATAGATTATGATTATGGAGATATAAGTTCAGTAGATGAATATGGTATTCCTTCTAAATATTCTAATGGCGACCCAATGGAGTTTAAGGATAAGGATCTTGCAGCATTAAAGACTATGGGCTATGTTGGGAAAATTGTCCCTGACGAAAGGGGAGGCTTTGACTTAAGTGGATATGTAAAAAATGTATCTCCTGATGCAAAAATCTATTTTAGATCTACAAGAATGGCAAAAACCAACAAGAGAGAAGAACTAAAGAGGGTTCCTGGTTCTTATGATGAAAAAACTCACTCTTTCAAGTTTAATCTATGGGGAAATAAGGATGATGTAGATAATACTAAGGGAATTGACTACAAGGGAGACATTGAATTATATGTAGTAGATGGAAATGAGAGAAGCGATAGTATTTTCCTCAGGATGCCAAAGGAAATAAATGATAGTGTAGAGAAAAAGCAAAAACCAAAACTTTTAACTTCACAAAAAAGCATTATTGAACTTGGAAAAGCTGAACTAGGTGGCGAACTTAAAGAGAAAAGGGATGAAAATGGAAAAGTTTATTATCTGGTAAAAGATGAGCTTAGGATAAGCAAGGGTTATGGAGTTAGGGTTATATCCAGAAATCCAGGTAAGACAGGCCTAGATGCTAACTATAGAGAAGATTTCATAAATAATGATGAGGATGTAAAGATTGTTGATGCACATATCAGGGGTCTTGATGGCTTTAATGTAATCAGATATGAAATTTACAAGTTAGATGGCAGCGAAGAGCTTAAAGAAGAAAACTTAGTTGAAGAAATGGGCAAGTGTCTTTACATCGATAGGGATGGAGTTCAATTAGACATGGACCAAGATACATTTAATCCTTACAGTGATGGAGGAAAAGGAGAACTTTATGTTAGGAAGAGTCCACATACCCTAAGAGGAAGGATTGGAGATAAGGGTGGCTTTAACTGGCACCTTAGAATAAATGAATCAATGGTAGACCAACATTTAATTTATGGTGATTTAAAATCTGATAACTCAAAGGATTTTGAAGTTACATTTGATGTAAGGGACAATGATGTAATGGATTGGTCTGCTAAGGACTATAAATTAAATGGTCCAGAAAAAGATATTCTATCACAATATAGGATTTATTTAGACAGCGTTAAACCAGATATAGAATTATCTAAGGATAAAATAAATGAAAATGACCTCTTATTAAAATATAAGAACAAAACTTTTCATCTAAATATCTCTGATAAGAGAGACGGTAACAAAGCAGGACGTATAGAAAGCAGTAAAATTTATGTAAATGGAAGGGAATTTAATCCTAATGAGTCACTTGAAGCTTATGCTAAAGATGGAAAAGTTGAAGTAAGAATAAGTGCAAGTGACTATGCAAAGAATACAAGTGTAAAAATTTACTCTATAGACCTAGATTCAGATACAATTACTGAAGTAGAAAACAAGAATATAAAAGTAAAGGTTAATGGGGAAGAAGTACTTGTAAAAGAAGGCGAAGATTTTGTACTTCCAGAATTTAATGGACAAGAAGAAAAGGGTAAAAAATTTATAGGATGGAATGTAAGAGGTATAAATCAAAAACCAGGACACATCTTTATAGGTCAAGAGAATATTGAAATCACTCCAAATTTTGAAGAAGTTAGTCAAATTAGACACAGGGTTGAATTTGAAGCAAATGGTGGAAGTGGAAGGATACCAGATATTAATGTTGGAGATAAGGAAGAAATAAGGCTTCCAGAAAATACCTTCACTGCACCAAGTGGAAAGGTTTTTGATGGTTGGATTGTTTCTGGAAATAGAGACAAGAAGAAGCCAGGAGATAAAATTATAATTGCTTCAGATATAACTATTACAGCTTCCTGGAAAGATATGGACAAGGATGAATCAGAGGAAGATAAGAATAGGCCGTCTGATGAAAATAGACCATCAGATAAGAATAAGCCGTCTGATGAAAACAGGCCGTCAGATAAGAATAAGCCAGCTGATAATTCTATTGAAAGGGAAGATAATAGGGATAAGGGTATTCCTAGAAGGAGAAGTCATGAAAACACAAGTAAAGTTGTGACAAATTCTATTGGCAAAAATACAAGTAGAAGTATCTTCTCATCTTACAATTCAAGTCCAAGTTCTATTGAAAATCACTGGGCAAGGAAGGCTATTATTTCTGCAGTAGAAAAAAATTATTTTAAAGATATCGCTGACTTAGACAATTTTATGCCAGATAAGAGTCTAACAAGGGCTGAATTTGTAACTATACTTGGTAGGCTTGCAAATGTAGATGCAAGTAGGTATAAGGACAAGGTCTTTGATGATATCGATGCAAACAAGTATTATTCACCATATATTGATTGGGCTTATAAAAATAAAATAGCAAGTGGATTTGGCGACGGTAGATTTATGCCAGACAAGGAACTTTCTAGAGAAGAAATGTGTGCCTTTTTATCAAGATTTAACAAGGTCCATAAGATAAATAACAAAGAAGAGAATATTAATATTAGCTTTAAAGATGAAAAAAATGTTTCAGATTGGGCTAAGGAATCTGTAAGAGAAATGGTTAGACTAGGTCTAATCAAGGGAATGGATGATGGAAACTTCATGCCAAAAGAAAAATTAACAAGGGCACAAATTGCACAAGTGGTATTTGAAATTAAGTAATAGGTCCCTAATAACAAAACTATGAGACTCGAGAAATCGAGTCTCTTATTTATTATTTCTTAGGGTAAAAATAAGCTTGAAAAAAGATATAATTATTTCGGAAAGATAAGATTTAAAATAGGATATTATTGGCAAAGAGCTAGTAGATTATAAAAAAGGGATGTTTTTTTTTCTGGAATAAGAATTTTTGGCAAGTCTCTTGAAGATCTTATAAAATTTTCTTGCAGAAATTTGATCGAGTTATAATAGAGGAACACAGATTTTTGACAAGCAAAAATCTGCGGGCAGACTTATCAAAATTTCTTACAGAAATTTGATCAAATCTCAGCCAAGCAAAAAGCTCTTGCCCGAATATCTCATTCCAATTTTTACATAGGATATTCTTGGCAAGGAGCTTCTTTATTTTAAGAAAGACAATGTCTTTAATAAATGCAAAGAAATTAAATTTAAGCCAATGAAAAAAGCTATGAGGTTATCCTCATAGCTTTTCTTAGTATGTTTTCGATTTTGGTTAGTTAATTTTAGTAAATTTCATAGAGTGTTTTTAAATTTTTAATAATTTCTTTACTTTTTAATAAATTCCTGCTTGCTAATTTTAAATAATTGATAAGTTTGTCCCAGGATCCTAGTCCTTGTGGGGCATTTTTTTGAATACGTGAACGTATTTATGGAAGAGCTTCTCTAGGTCGTCAACATCGTACTTCTGACTGAAGTCTGACTCCATGATTTCTTCCAGACTGTGGTGGATCTTGTTGTGGATCTTGACGTCTGTCACTATAGATGTGGAAGTGAGGTCGCCCTCGTCGCTGATCTTCTTGAAGAACATGTTGTTTTCGTTGATGAAGAAGTTGAACGTGTCAAGACCCATAGCTTGGAGGGTCCTGCTGTCTTTTATGATATAAAAGTTTATGTTTTTGTTCTTCTTCATTACTGAAACGATGTTGTTCAAGTGGGCTTGGATCTCCTCAGTGGAAAGCTTGGCTCTTATGGAACAGTAGAAGATTTCGCCAGTCTCAAAGTATTTCAAGAGGCCTGTCCTAGTTGCCAAGAAGTTGATCTCTGCATCAGCAAAGAGTTCTTCCCAAAGGAGTTTGATGCCCTGGACTTCTGCCTTCTTGAAGTCCTTGTCCTTGTCGATTTCTTTTATTATCCTGTCGATTATGGGGTTAGGTAGAAGAAATTCAAAGCCGTAGTTAGAGAGGAAGAGGAAGTCGCTATCTGAATAGAAGTATTTCCTGTAGTTGGACTTTGCCAATTCTTCTGGTTGGGAAAGGGCTATTACCTTGTTGAGGTCTTTGAAAAGTCCCATGATAAAGGAAGAGATTTCAAAGAGGGTGTCAAGTTCTTCTCCATGGGTTAAGAGGGAGAAGCCTTCTTCTTGCCTAAGGATAAGGTAGGCAGTTTCTCTTATTAAGATAATGTCATAGTCAATGCCTGGGTCCTCGTAAAGCTCAATGTTGATACCTGCGTTGTCAGTTATTACTTTTAAGATGTCTAACTTGTCTAGGTCATCTTTCTTGCAAAGGAGGTGGAGGTTAAATTCCACGTCTTTGTTTAAATTTTTACCTATTTGCAGGAGGATTTGGGCGAAGTGACTATTGATGTCAAAAGTTGCCCAGATGTCAACTTTTTTCTTTTTCCCAATTATTTTCTCCAAGCTGTCTCTTAGGTCCTTGTCTATGGAAGAGTTCTTGAAGATGAAGTTTGTATTTGAGACTGTCTCCATGGGGAGGTCTTGGTTGGAGTTCATGTAGGCTTCGTTTAAGAGTTTGTAGATCAAGACCTCTAGACCTTTTCTTGAATCGTTTTTCAAGACGTCCTTGTTGTTCATCTTGAAGGCAGAGAAGAAGTCATCCACCTTGTCTTCTTCTATGATGACTTTGGCAAATAGGGAGGAGAGTTTTCTGTTTATGGTGTAGATGTTCTTAGATGATGGTAACTTTCTCCCACTATTCCACTTGCTTATGTAGGATATGTCGTAACCCAAGCTAAAGGCAACAGTGGATAGTTTTGTATTTGTTAAGTCTATTAAAGTTTTAAAGGCTTGTCTGTATTGCCACATAATATCTCCTCAATCTCTTATAAATACAAGATAATTATATTAAGAAGTTGAATAAAAGTCAATTAATTGAGGAATAATTCAAGATATTTCAAGCGGGAAAACAATTTTTTTCATGTGGTCCATTATATAATAAAGACAATAATATTTTTAATGAATTATTGGAGGGAAAAATGGTAAATTATAACGCTGTTACAGACAATGTGATAGAAGAAATTAAAAATGCTGTATCAGGCAAGGTTTATGTTGGAGAAGAGATTAACATCGACTTCTTCCACGATGAAATGCCTATTTACGGTGAAGGACAACCTGAACTAGTTGTTGATGCAACTAACGCTGAACAAATCGCTAAGGTTGTAAAAATTTGTAACGATAACAAGATTCCTGTAGTGCCAAGAGGTGCAGGTACTGGTCTTACTGGTGCTGGTGTTTCTAGACACGGTGGAGTTATGATTAACATGCAATCAATGAACAAGATTCTTGATTATGATGAAGAAAACATGGTTGTTAAAGTTCAACCTGGTGTTCTATTAAACGACCTTGCTGAAGACTGTCTATCTAGAGGCTATATGTACCCACCTGATCCAGGTGAAAAGTTCGCTACACTAGGAGGAAACGTAGCAACTAATGCTGGTGGTATGAGAGCTGTTAAGTATGGTACTACTAGAAACTATGTACGTTCTATGGAAGTTGTTACTCCAACTGGTGAAATCACTACTTTTGGTGCAACTGTTTCTAAGACTTCTACTGGTTACTCTCTAAAGGACCTTATGATTGGTTCTGAAGGTACTCTTGGTATTATCACTGAGCTTACTCTTAAGATCATCCCAGCTCCTAAGGAAACTATGTCTCTAATCGTTCCTTACGAAGATCTTGACACTTGTATTTCTACTGTTCCTAAGCTTTTCAAGGCTAACTTAAATCCTCAAGCTATTGAGTTCATGGAAAAAGAAATTGTTAATATGTCAGAAATCTATATTGGAAAGTCAACTTTCCCTAAGGAATTAGAAGGAATTGATATTGGTGCTTACCTTCTTATCACTTTTGATGATGAAGACGAAGATGCACTTAACGATATTGTTGAACAAGCTGCTGAAGTTCTTATGGAAGCTGGAGCAATTGACATCCTAGTTGCTGACACTCCAAACAAAATGAAGGAAGCTTGGGCTGCTAGATCTTCTTTCCTAGAAGCAATTGAATCTCAAACTAAACTTCTTGACGAATGTGACGTTGTAGTTCCTATTAATATGATTGCTAAGTATGTACACTATGTTAACGAAAGAGCTAAGGACTTCCCATTTGAAGTTAAGTCTTTCGGTCACGCTGGTGATGGTAACCTACACATTTACACTTGCTCAAACGATATGGAAAAAGAAGAATTCATTAAGCAAGTTGATGTATTCATGAACGACATCTACAAGAAGGCTTATGAGTTTGGTGGACAAATTTCTGGTGAACACGGAATCGGATTTGGTAAGAAGACATTCCTACACGAATTTGAAGGCGAAGTTAACACTGAGCTAATGAGAGGAATCAAGAAAGTATTCGATCCAAACTTAATTCTTAACCCAGACAAAGTTGTTTAATAGAAGGAGATTTTAATTAATGTCATATTTAATTTCAGAAGAAGCACAGGACTTACTTTTAGATATTAGAAATTTTTGTGAAAAAGAAGTTGTAGAAGTTTGTAAAGAAGCAGATAGAACTGGCGAATTCCCAGAAGAACTTTATGAAAAGGCAAAGGAACAAGGTTACTTTGCCCTTGAAGTTCCTGAAGAACTAGGTGGACCTGGTCTTTCTAGGGTTGACGTGGCTGCATTATTCGAAGAAATGGCTAAGGCTGACGCTGGTTTTGCAACTACTATCTCTGCTTCAGGTCTTGGTATGAAACCAGTTCTTATTGCTGGAACTCAAGAACAAAAAGAATATATTGCTGATGTTACTTTCGAAGGTGGACTTGGTGCCTTCTGTCTAACTGAACCAGGTGCTGGTTCTGATGCTAGTGCAGGAACTACTACTGCTGTAAAAGACGGTGACGAATACGTATTAAACGGAAGAAAGTGCTTCATCACTAATGGTGCAGTTGCTTCTTACTACTGTATTACTGCAGCTACAGACAAGTCTCAAGGTGTTAGAGGACTTTCAATGTTCCTAGTACCTGCTGGAACTCCTGGCCTAAGTTCTGGTAAGGAAGAAGATAAGATGGGAATTAGAACTTCAAACACAACTGACGTTGTTCTTGAAGATTGTAGAATTCCTGCTAAGAACCTTATTGGTGAGGAAGGACAAGGCTTCTCTATAGCAATGAAGACTCTTGACCAAGCTAGAGCTTGGATGGGTTGTATTGCTGTTGGTATTGCTGAAAGAGGAATCGACGAAGCTAAAAAATATACAACTGAAAGAATCCAATTTGGCAAACAAATTAACAAGAACCAAGCTATCCAATTTAAATTAGCTGACATGGACATTCAAACAGAAGTTGCAAGACAAATGGTTGCTAACGCTCTTACTAGAATGGACATGGGACTAACTTACAATAGAGAATCTGCAATTGCTAAGTGCTTTGCTTCTGATATAGCTATGAGAGTTGCAGAAGATGCTATCCAATTATTTGGTGGATATGGATACTCAAGAGAATATCCTGTTGAAAAGCTTCTAAGAGATGCTAAGATCTTCCAAATCTTTGAAGGTACTAACGAAATTTTAAGAATTGTAGTTTCTAATAATTTATTGAGAGGTTAAGGATTAAATAATGAACATTCTAGTATTTATAAAAGAAGTGCCTGATGATTCAGTAGCAGTTTCTGTCCAAGGGGACAGAGCTGCTATCTCTGATATCACGCCTGTTGTTAATGCTTTCGACACTTACTCCCTTGAAATGGCTGTAAGACTAAAGGAAGCTAATGAAGGAAGTCAAGTAGTTGTAGTTTCTATAGGAAATGAAGAGGTTAAGAACTCTCTTAAAAACTGTCTAGCAGTTGGTGCTGACAAGGCTTACTTAGTTAAGAATGATGATTATAGAAAGCTTGATGCTAAAGCTATAACAGAAATTCTTATGGGAGCAAAGGAAAAGTTAGAAGCAGAACTTGGTGCTTTTGATGTAATTTGCTTCGGTAAAGAAACTACAGATGCAGAAGCTTCACAAGTTGGAGTTTACTTTGCAAATAATTCTGATCTTGGTGTTGTTACATCTGTTATCGCAATGGAAAAAGATGGCGACAAGCTTGTTACTAAACAAGAAATCGACGGTGGTTATAGACTAGTTGAAACTATTCTTCCATCTGTTGTAACAATTGCTAAACCAGACTATGAGCCAAGATACCCTACTATAAAATCTAAGATGGCTGCAAGAAGACAAAAGATTGATGACTTTGAAGTAGAAGCAACTTCTAGCCCAATCCTTGAAGAAATTAAGGACTTCGAACCTAAGAAGAGGGAAGCTGGAGTTAAGATCCAAGAAGAAGAAGTTGAAGATACTGTAGCTAAGGCTATTAGCCTAATGTTAGAACAAAAGGTTTTATAATAGGAGGAAAAGATGAAAAATATATTAACTTATATAGAAATTAAAGACGCTGCTCCTATTAAACTTTCTTTAGAGTCTCTTTCTAAGGCAAGTGAACTTGCTAAGGAAAAGGGTGGAAAGTCCATTGCTCTTATTGCTTTTGAACTTGCTGATGGAGAATTAGCTAAAATAAAGGCTGCTGGGGCAGAAGAAATTGTACTTGTAAAAAGAGAAGCCTACAACATGGAAGACTTCGCAAATATTATTGTTGAAGTTTCTAAAAAATATGACTGTGAAGATATATTTATCCCAGGAACTCTTGACGGCAAGGACCTAGCTCCATGTGCTGCTGCAAGTCTTGACACAGTTTCTATTACTAACGTAATGGACATCAAGTTTGAAGGTGAAGATGTTATTTATGTAACTCCTTCTTACGGTGCAACTGTTTTAACTGAATCAAAAATCCAAAAGGCTCCAAGGATTGCTGTTGTAAGAGCAGGATCCTTTGACAAGAGAGACGACCTTGATGGTGCAGGAAATCTTGTAGAAGAAAACATTGATGAAGTTAAGGATCTTAAAGCTGTTATCAAGGATGTTGTTACTTCAAATGAAGGACTAATTAACCTTGAAGATGCTCCAATTATTGTTACTTGTGGTAGAGGTGCATCATCTGATGAAATCTTCCCACTTGTTAAAGAACTAGCTGACGTATTTGGTGCTCCAATTTCTGGAACAAGACCTGTTATTGATGATGGTGTACTTCCAAAGGCTTCACAAATTGGTCAATCAGGTAAGATTGTTGCTCCAGCTTTATACATCGGTTGTGGTGTAAGTGGTGCTGTTCAACACGTTTCTGGTATTGAAAACTCAAACTTTATCGTAGCTATTAACAAGGACGAAGATGCTCCTATCTTTAACATGGCTGATATTGGAATTGTTGGAGATTGTAAACAAGTTCTTCCATTATTAATTGAAGAAGTTAAAAAAATAAAAGCTAACGCTTAATAGGTGGTGACCTATGAATTATTTAAAGGAATTTGTCATACTCTGTGTGTGCTTAATGCTTGGGGTTGTGACAAGACACTTAATAAACTTCCCAATACCTGAGGCAGTTTATGGGATGATCTATCTCTTTATTGCTTTTGCACTGGGAATCATAAAGCCAGACGATGTTAAAAAGACATCAAATGGTATCCTTCAAAACCTAGCTATTCTTTTCGTGCCAGCTGGTGTTGGTATTATCAATAGCTATGATGAAATCAGAGGCAAGGCAGGCCTACTTGTGTTACTAGTTATTATTGGTACTGCAGTGACTATGGGTCTGACTGGCAAGATTATTGAATTACTTCAAAGGAGGAAAGATGTTTAGTAATAAATATTTTGGTATCATCCTTACTTTTGCGACTTTTGAAATTGGTAAGATGATCAGTAATAAATTAAAGACTCCTTTGGCCAATCCTCTTTTAATATCCATTGCCCTATGTATATTATTTTTAAAGGTAACTGGTATTCCTTATGAAGATTACAAGCAAGGTGGGGACTTTATTATGTTCTTTATCGCACCTGCTACAGTTGCCATGGTAGTTGATTTGTACGAAAACCTTCCAGAACTTAAGAAGAATTTAATCCCAATCTTATCTGGAACAATTTTAGGTTCTGCTATTGCTGTCTTCTTTGTTATTTTTGCTTCAAGCTTCTTAGGCATTGACAAAAATCTTGTGGTTTCTTCAACTCCACAATCAATCACAACAGCAATTGCAATTTCTCTTTCTGAAGAGTATGGTGGAGCCTCAGCTATAACTGCTGTTCTTGTAGTTATAAGAGGGGTTACTGGTGCAGTAATCGCTCCACTTATTATGAAACTCTTTAGGATTAAGGACCCAACTGCACAAGGAGTTGCCATTGGTACTTCTTCCCACGCTGTTGGTACTTCTGAAGCGAGAAAGCTTGGAGAAATCCAAGGAGCTATGAGTGGACTTTCTATTGCAGTGGCAGGTCTTGTGACTGTAATCCTAATGCCTGTTGCAATGAGAGTTATAGAAATGTTATTTTGATTAAGATAAATATAAGTAAAGAATATGTATATAAGGACCTATTGTCTCCCTCAATAGGTCTAATCATTTAAAAAGCTTGGTGAGTGTAAAATTTCACCAAGCTTTTTAAATTTATATTATTTCAAGATATCCGACTCACTCGACAATGGTCTCTATTCGGTCGCAGGCTGAGACTTGATTAAATTTCTTCAAGAAATTTTGATAAGTCTGCCCGCAGATTTTTGATTGTCAAAAATCTGTGTTCCTTTATTATAGCTGGATAAGATTTTTCATAGCTTCAGGCTTCTTTTAGTCGCCTTAAGCTTGAAGTCATATTAAAAAGACAGTCGACTTTGTGACTGCCTTTAATTAAACTTTTTCTATGCTTACTTAATCCGACTCCTTTGAAGAAACTCCCTATTCGGTCGTTTCTTCTGCAGTCGCTGGATAAGATTTTTCATCAGCTCATGCGTCGCTAAGGCTCGCATTGGCTGAGACTTGATCAAATTTCTGTAAGAAATTTTGATAAGTCTGCCCGCAGATTTTTGCTTGTCAAAAATCTGTGTTCCTTTATTCTCACCACCAAAAAAAACCGAGACGAGTCTCGGTTTTTTTATCATTACCTTCTATTTTTTATTTCTTCGATTAATCCAGGAACTACATTAAATAAGTCGTCAACAATTCCGTAGTGGGCTGTCTTAAAGATGGCAGCGTCTGGGTCGTTGTTGATGGCAATTATTGTTGTTGAGTCTTCCATTCCCTTAGTGTGTTGGATTGCTCCTGAAAGTCCAAGGGCAATGTAAAGGTCTGGTCTTACTTGAACGCCAGTTACACCAACTTGTAGGTCCTTATCACACCAGCCAAGGTCAGTTACAGCCTTAGTTGCTCCAACTGCACCACCAAGTGCTTCTGCAAGTTCTTCTACTAGGTGCCAGTTTTCTGGTCCGCCAAGTCCTCTACCACCAGATACAACAACTTTTGCGTTCAAAAGCTTGTCAAGAAGTGGATTTATTTCTTCCTTTTCAAAGCTTATAAATTTTGTCTTAATATCATCAGCTGTTAGATTAGCATCTTCTTTAATTACTTCAGCTTCTCTTGATTCATCGAAAGGAGCTTCAACAAAGCCACCTCTACCAATTGTAGCCATCATAGCTTCAGAAAGAATTCTAACGTCGCAGAATAATTTTCCATCAAAGGAAGGTCTGATCCACTTGATGTCTTCCTTGTCTTCAGTCAGTTCAACGCTGGAACAGTCGGCAACAAGTCCAAGACCTCTTTTTGCTGAAACTCTACCTGCAAGGTCACGTCCATCGTGTGATGCTGGAAGCATAACAATTGCTGGATCGTATTTTTCCATTAGGCCATCTAATACCTTGGCATAGGCCATTGTGTTGTAATTTTCTAGAAGTTCATCAGAAACTTGGATCACCTTGTCAGCTCCAAGATTGCCTGATAATTTTACCTTGTCGTCGTTGTTGTAGCCAATTTCTACTGCTACAAGTTCTCTATCTAATTCATCAGAAAGTTCTCTTGCTATAGACATCATTTCTTTAGTTATAAGTGAAAGTGAGCCTTCTGAAGTTTCATTTACTACCCAAATATTTCCGTTTTTCATTTTATCACCTACACTAACACTTTTGCATCTTCGATTATCTTCATAACTGCGTCTATGTTCTTGTCAGCAGAACCTTCGTCAATTATCTTGCCTGTTTCAAACTTGTCTGGAGCTGAAAGGTCTTTTACTACTGTAAGGGATCCCTTTTGTCCAATCTTATCAAGGTCAAGGCCAAGTTTATCTGCAGTTAGATCGTGGATTTCTTTTTCTTTTGCAATCTTAGATCTCTTTAGGGCAAACTTTGAAGGTTTGTTAACTGAACCCTTTAAGGCAGATGCGACGAAAGGTGTCTTTAGGGAAACTGTTTCAGTTCCGTCAGCGGTCTTTCTCTTAACTTCAAATTCGCCATCCTTGTAGTTGATGTCAGAGATGTAAGTCACTTGGTTCATGCCAAGTCTTTCAGCAATTTGTGGTCCAACTTGTCCAGTGTCGCCATCCATTGTTTGGTCGCCAGTGAAGATGATGTCGTATTCGCCAATGTGTTTAATGGTTTCTGCTAGGGCATAAGAAGTTGCAAAAGTGTCAGAACCCTTGAACTCTATGCCTTCTAATAAGTAGGCTTCTTCTGCACCCATTTGGATACATTCACGAAGATATTTTTCTCCGTCTGGTGGTCCCATAGTAAGGACGTCAATTTGTACATCTTCTTCTACTTGTTCTGTGACATTTAGTGCAAATTTTAAACCACAAAGGTCTGATGGATTAATAACTGTTTTAATTCCATCTCTCTTGAGGTTTTTTGTTTCTGGATCGATTTTTGCATTTGTAGTGTCAGGAACAATTTTCATTAGTAATAATATTTTCATAGTTCCTCCTAAAATTTTATTCCATATATCTATATCATACCCCAAAAGGGCGAAAGTATTAAGAAAAAATTTAATAAATGATAAAAATAATCAAAAAATTTTGTGGATTATTCTTATATTGCTTTTGCAAATTTTTGAACTCATAAATTCTTGATGAATCATAAAATTATTCAAACTAATAAACTTTTACGAACTAATAAACTTTTACGAACTAATAAACTTTTACGAACTCATAAACTTTTACGAACTCATAAACTCTTACAAACTAATAAACTTTTACGAACTCATAAACTTTTACGAACTCATAAACTTTTACGAACTCATAAACTCTTACAAACTAATAAACTCTTACAAACTCATTAAACTAATTATCTTAATAGACTTAAAATAGAATAAGTTTTTTGGGTATCCTTAGTATTGAAAGTTGTTATCAAATAAAATTTTAAATACAAGGAGGACAATATGTCACAAATAGGAAAGAAAATACCTGAGTTTAAAACTATGGGCTATGCGCCTAGCAAGGAAGAGTTTGTAGAAGTTTCTAATAAGGACTTTGAAGGCAATTGGACAGTTTTAATGTTCTACCCTGCTGACTTTACTTTTGTTTGCCCAACTGAGCTTGAAGATATGCAAGAGCAATATGGAAAGTTAAAGGAACTTGGAGCAGAAGTTTACTCAATGTCAACTGACACACACTTCGTTCACAAGGCTTGGCACGACCACTCTGAGGCTATTAGCAAGCTTCAGTTCACAATGCTTGCTGATCCTCACAAGTCTATTGCAAGAGACTTTGACGTTCTTGATGAAGAAGCTGGCCTTGCACAAAGGGCAACTTTTATCATTGATCCAGATGGAGTTATCCAAACTCTAGAAATCAATGCCGACGGAATTGGACGTGACGCAAGTCAAGTTTACGACAAGATTCGTGCAGGTCAATTTGTAAGAAACAATCCTGGTCAAGTTTGTCCAGCAAAATGGAAACAATCAGGAGAAACTTTAACTCCAGGCCTAGACCTAGTTGGTAAGATCTAATGTTAGACCAAAATTTAAAAAATCAGGTTAAGGAATATTTGCAACTTCTCGAGAGAGAAGTTGTAATTTCTATTAGCCTTGATGATTCAGAAAATTCTAAAAAGTTAAGGGACTTTGTTGATGAAGTAATAAGCCTTACAGACAAGATTAAGCTTGAAGAAGTTGACTTAAAATTTAAGCCAAGCTTTAGCCTCTCATCTGGGTCTGTAAGTGGGATTACTTTTGCTGGCCTTCCTCTAGGACATGAGTTTGAGTCCTTTATCCTTGCCCTCTTGCAAGTTGGAGGTCGTCCTCCGAAGGTTGATGACAAGACTAGGGAGAGGATAGAAGCTCTTGATGAGGAAATGGAATTTGAAACTATGGTGAGCCTATCCTGCCACAATTGCCCTGAAGTTGTTCAGGCTTTAAATATTATGGCAGTTTTAAATCCAAAGATTAGGCACACAATGGTTGACGGGTCTATTTTCACAGACTATGTTGAAGACCTTGGGGTCTTAGCAGTTCCAACAACTTATCTAAATGGCGAAGTTTTTAACAATGGTAAGGCTTCTCTAGATGAAATCTTAAACAAGATTAGCCATGAAGAAGTGGACTTAAAGCTAGAAGAAAAACCTGTCTTTGATAGCCTTGTAATTGGCGGTGGACCTGGTGGGGCAACAGCTGCCATCTATGGAGCGAGAAAGGGAATAAAAGTTGGACTTGTGGCTGAAGAATTTGGCGGTCAGGTTAAGGAAACTCTTTCAATAGAAAACATCACTGGGATTGAGTACACAGAGGGACCAAAGTACATGGATGATGTCAAGGCTCATCTAGACAAGTACAAGGTTGATATTATTGAAGGTGCATGTGTCACTGGTATTGAAGAAGGCAATCCTTTAAAGGTTATAACTAATAAGGGAGAGCTCTTTGCCAAGACTGTAATAATTGCCACTGGTGCAAAGTGGAGGCTAATTGGAATTCCTGGAGAGATAGAATTTAGGAACAAGGGCGTTGCCTACTGTACTCACTGTGATGGACCACTCTTTAAGGGTAAGAAGGTAACAGTAATTGGTGGAGGTAACTCTGGTATAGAAGCTGCAATTGATCTTGCCAGCCTTGCCAAAGAGGTCCTAGTCCTAGAATTTTTGCCAGAACTAAAGGCAGACAAGGTCCTTCAAGACAAGCTAAGAGAATTTAAAAATGTAAGAATAGTTACTAATGCAGAGACCCAAGCCTTGACTGGAGAAAAAGTTTTGGAAAAAATTTCTTACAAGGACAGGCTAAGTGGCGAAGTCATAGAAGAAAAGACTGAAGGCTGCTTTATCCAAGTTGGACTTGTGCCAATGACTGAGTGGGCAGATATGGTGGAAAAAAATCCTCGTGGAGAAATAATTGTAGATGAGTTTGGGGCCACAAGCCTTGAAGGAGTTTACGGAGCAGGGGACTGCACTAACTCGGCCTTTAAGCAAATTGTCATAGCAGAAGGATCTGGTGCAACAGCTGCCCTAGGTGCCTACAATTATTTAATGACTAAGTCCAAGTGATTTTTTTAAAAGAGCAAAACTTATAAAAAAATTAGGAATAAGAAAGTGTAAGAAAGTATGGCAGGTCGCCATACTTTTTTTAATTCTTTCTATTGAATATGGAAGCTTATGTAAGGCTATCTAATAAAATTATCTTAGGAAGTTGAAATAAATTAAAAAACTCGTGGAAATTTTTTTTATTTACTTAGAAAAAAATAATTTTAATTGATAAGTTAGAAAAATTATAAAAAATAAAAGCTTATATAATAGGAAGAAAATTAAAAATATTTTTATAAATAAAGATAAAGTCTTGCAAATAAAGGATATTTAGACTATATTAGATGGAGTGTCTATAAATTTAGATACAAAAAATAATAGCAAAAATATTCTTAATAAAAAATCTGAAAAAATTCAAAAAAACCTGTAAATATCCTTTACAAGTGGGGTTTTTTATTATATAATATTTGAGCGTTTAAAAAAGAATGTTGCGATGAAGTCATAAGTTGCTTGAGATTTTGTTGAAAAAAAGGAGTTTCGAGGTAATTATGACAGAGAAGTCCAAGCTGGACTTGGGCGTGGGTTATTTTTTTCAAGTGTGCCCTGTTTACACACCAGGGTGCGTGTATCGATAACCCCATTCGCAAGTAAGGCTTTAGCGAATAGGAGGTAAATATGTCTAACAAAGGCAAACAAAAAATCAGAATTAAACTTAAAGCTTATGATCACGAACTACTTGACAATTCAGCACTAAGAATTGTTGATGCTGCTAAGAAGAGCGGTGCAGAAGTATCTGGACCAATTCCTCTTCCAACTGAAAAGGAAATCATCACAATTATAAGAGCTGTACACAAGGACAAGGATTCAAGAGAACAATTTGAGCAAAGAACTCACAAGCGTCTAATTGATATATTAAATCCTACACAAAAAACTGTAGATTCACTTATGAAGTTAAATCTACCAGCTGGTGTAGATATTGAAATTAAACTTTAAAACTTTGCTTTATATGACTTCTAAATAGAAGTCCGCTGTAAATATTAGGAGGTGCAACATGAAATATTTAGTAGGTAAAAAAATTGGCATGACCCAAATTTTTGATGAAGAGGGTACTGTCACTCCTGTCTCAGTTATTGAAGTAGAACCAAATGTTGTTGTGCAAAAGAAAACTATTGAAAGTGATGGATATAACGCTATCCAAGTTGCAACACAAGAGGTTAAGGAAAGAAAATTAAACAAACCTGAGAAGGGACATTTTGACAAGGCTGGTGTAGGATACAGAAAACATCTTTCAGAATTCAGAACTGATGATGTTGAATCTTACAACCTAGGCGATGAAATAAAAGTAGATCTATTTGAAGTTGGAGAACACGTTGATGTTGTTGGAACTTCAAAGGGTAAAGGAACTGCTGGTGTTATCAAACGTCACAACTTCGGTCGTGGTAGAGAAACTCACGGTTCTAAATTCCACAGAATGCCAGGTGGTATGGGAGCTGCTTCTTATCCAGGAAAAGTTTGGAAAAACCACAGAATGGCTGGGAAAATGGGTAACGAAAGAGTTACTGTACAAAACTTAGAAATCGTAAGAATAGATACAGATAAAAATTTAATTTTAGTTAAGGGTGCTATTCCAGGACCTAAGAAGGGAACTGTTAGAATTAAAAGCACTGTTAAAATGACTAAATAAGATAGGGAGGTTAAGAAATGCCTAAAATTCAAATGATTGACATTAAGGGAAATCCTGTTGAAGAAGTCGAACTAAGTGAAGGGCTATTTGCTGCTCCTGTTAGCACTCATGCTGTTTATTTAGTTGTTAAAAATATTTTAGCTAACAAAAGACAAGGTACTCACTCTGCTAAGACACGTGCTGAAGTTCGTGGAGGCGGAAGAAAACCTTGGAGACAAAAGGGAACTGGTCGTGCAAGACAAGGTTCTATTAGATCACCTCAATGGAGAGGCGGTGGAGTTGTTTTCGCTAAGAAACCAAGAGATTACTCTTATACAACTCCTAAGAAGACTAGAAGAGTTGCTCTTAAGTCAGTTCTTACTAGCAAGTTACAAGATGGCGAAATGATTCTTGTAGATTCTATCCAAATGGAAGAAGTTAAGACAAAAGTTTTTGCTAACATCTTAAAGAATATTGGTGCTGGTAAAAAGGCACTTGTTGTTGTTAATGATGACGAAAAAGATGTTCAAAGAGCTGCAAGAAACATCGCTGGTGTTAAAACATCAAGAGCTACAGACATTAACGTATACGACTTATTAAAATACGATAACCTTGTTATCACAAAGTCTGCACTTGATGTTGTTGAGGAGGTTTTTAACTGATGAATAAATTTGACGTTATAAAAAGACCTTTAATCACTGAACAAAGTATGGACATGATGGCAGAAAATAAATACACTTTTGAAGTTGTTAAAACTGCTACAAAACCTGAAATCAGAGAAGCTGTTGAAGAAATCTTCGGCGTTAAGGTTGAAAAAGTATATACAATGAATATGCGTGGTAAACTTAAAAGACAAGGAGTTCATCAAGGAAGACGTCCTTCATGGAAAAAGGCTATAGTTAAGCTTACTGATGACTCAGAGCCGATAGAATTTTTTGATTCTATCTGATAGTAGGAGGTATTAATAATGGCGATTAGAGGATTTAAACCTACAACTCCTGCCCGTAGAAAAATGACAGTTGCTACATTCGAAGAGATTACTAAGACAACACCTGAAAAATCCCTTCTAACAACTATCAACAAGACTGCCGGTAGAAATGCTCACGGTAGAATTACTAGTAGACATAGAGGCGGCGGAGTTAAAAGAAAATACAGAATTATAGATTTAAAGAGAGATAAAGACAATATTCCTGCAAGAGTAGCAGCTATTGAATACGATCCATACAGAACAGCTTACATTGCTCTTCTAAACTATGCTGATGGTGAAAAAAGATACATCATCCAACCAAATGGTTTAAAGGTAGGAGACGTAGTTGAATCTGGATCAGATGCAGATATTAAAGTTGGTAACACACTAATACTTGCTGACATCCCAGTTGGTACTACAGTACACAACATTGAAATGACTCCAGGTAAGGGTGGCCAAATTGCAAGATCTGCTGGATCATCTGCACAACTTATGGCTAAAGAAGGAAAGTACGCTCAACTTAGACTTCCTTCAGGTGAATTTAGATTAATCAACCAAAGATGTAGGGCAACTATTGGACAAGTTGGAAATATTTCTCACGAACTTATCACTTTAGGTAAGGCAGGTAAGAGCAGATATCTTGGAAAGAGACCTCACGTAAGAGGATCTGCAATGAACCCTGTTGATCACCCTCATGGTGGTGGGGAAGGTAGAACTCCAATTGGTAGACCTTCACCAATGACTCCTTGGGGCAAGAAAGCTCTAGGACTTAAGACTAGAAAAAAATCTAAAAAATCTGATATGTATATTGTAAGAAGAAGAACTAAGTAATCGGAGGGTATTAATGAGTAGATCAATAAAAAAAGGACCATTTGCTGATGAACACCTTCTAAAGAAGGTTGACGAGCTTAATGATAAGAACGAACACAAAGTTATAAAAACTTGGTCTCGTCGCTCAACTATTTTCCCTGAATTTGTTTCTCACACAATTGCTGTTCACGACGGCAGAAAACATGTGCCAGTATACATTACTGAAGACATGGTAGGACATAAATTAGGAGAATTTGTTCCAACAAGAACATATAGAGGCCACGGCGGCAAGAGCGAAAAGAGTACTACACTTAAGTAAGGAGGGTTATAATGCAAGCACAAGCAATTGCTAAATATGTAAGAATATCATCTCTAAAGGTGAACTATATTTGCGCAGAAATACGCGGAAAAAGCGTTGATGAAGCCCTCTCTATTTTAAAGTTTACTAATAAAAGAGGAGCTCATGAACTATATAAGGTACTACATTCAGCTGTAGCTAACGCTGAAAACAACCTTAACCTAGACAGAGGAGATCTTTATGTTAAAAAGGCTTACGCAAACGAAGGGCCAACAATGAAGAGATTCCGTCCTAAGGCTAAAGGTATGGCTTATCCAATTCTAAAGAGATCAAGTCACATTGGCGTTGTAGTAGCAGAAAGAGAGTAAGGAGGTAGAGAATGGGTCAAAAAGTAAACCCACATGGACTTCGTGTTGGAGTAATCAAAGATTGGGATTCAAAATGGTACGCAGATAAGAAAAATTTTGCCGATCTTTTAGTTGAAGACAACAATATTAGAAATTACGTAAAGAAAAAACTTTATGCTGCAGGTATCTCTAAAATCGAAATTGAAAGAGCTGCTAATAGAGTTAAGATTTCTATTCATACAGCAAAACCAGGCATGGTAATTGGCCGTGGCGGTGCTGGTGTTGAAGAACTAAGAACTGAAATTGAAAAACTTACAGATAAATCTGTTGTAATAAATGTAGAAGAAATTAAAAATCCAGACCTAGATGCACAAATCGTTGCTGAAAGTATTGCTGAAGCTCTTGAAAGAAGAGTTGCATTCAGACGTGCTATGAAACAAGCAATCCAAAGAACTATGCGTCAAGGAGCACTTGGTATTAAGACTTCTGTTTCAGGTCGTGTTGGTGGTGCTGACATGGCAAGAACTGAAGGATATTCTGAAGGAACTATTCCTCTACAAACTTTAAGAGCTGACATTGACTATGGTTTTGCTGAAGCTGATACAACTTACGGAAAACTAGGCGTTAAAGTTTGGTTATACAAGGGTGAAGTTCTTCCTGAAATCGAAGATGAAAGAGGAAGAAGACCTAGAGATAATAGAGATAACAGAAATCGCAAGAGACGCGATAACAGAAACAATAATTTCAATAGAAATAACAGAAGAGACAATAGAAATAAAGAGTCTTAAAGAAGGGGGGAATAGTCATGTTGATGCCTAAGAGAGTAAAATATCGTAAAGTTCACAGAGGCAGAATGAAGGGCAAGGCTATGCGTGGTAATGAGCTTGCATACGGCGAATATGGTATAAAAGCTTTAGAACCTTGTTGGATAACTTCAAATCAAATAGAAGCGGCACGTCGTGCTATGACAAGATATATTCGTAGAGGTGGAAATATCTGGATTAAGATTTTCCCAGACAAACCTGTTACAGAAAAGCCTGCTGAAACTCGTATGGGTTCCGGTAAAGGTGCGCCAGAATACTGGGTAGCAGTTGTTAAACCAGGTAGAGTTTTATTTGAAATGGGTGGTGTTTCAGAAGAAGTTGCAAGAGAAGCTATGAGACTTGCATCCATGAAGCTCCCTATCAGAACAAAATTCGTTATGAAAGATAAGGATGGTGACTCAAATGAAGGCTAATGAAATCCGCAAGATGTCTAGCGAAGATTTAAATAACAAAGTTAATGAACTTAAAAATGAACTTTTTAATTTGAGATTCAGATTGGCAACTGGCCAACTTGACAATCCATCAAGTATTAAAAATGTTAAAAGAGATATAGCAAGAGTAAAAACGATCATTAGAGAACGTGAACTTGAAGTTGGAAAGGAGGCTTAATCTCATGGAAAGAAATTCAAGAAAAACTATAACAGGAATTGTTGTAAGCGATAAGATGGATAAGACTATTGTAGTTCAAACTGAGACTTTAAAGACTCATCCAATCTATAAGAAGAGATTTAAGAAGTCTACTAATTTCAAGGCTCATGATGAAAATAATGAATGTGGTATTGGTGATCGCGTAAGAGTTATGGAAACTAGACCACTAAGTAAAGATAAAAGATGGAGACTTGTAGAAATTATTGAAAAGGCTCAATAATTTTAGCTTGAAAGGAGAATAACATGATTCAACAAGAAACAAGATTGCGTGTTGCTGACAATTCAGGTGCAAGAGAACTATCTGTTGTTAAAGTCCTTGGTGGTACTAATAGAAAAACAGCCAACATTGGTGATATTGTAGTATGTTCTGTTAAACATGCAACACCCGGTGGCGTTGTCAAAAAAGGTGCTGTTGTAAAGGCAGTTATCGTTAGAACAAACAAGGGTATCAGCAGAAAAGACGGATCTTACATCAAATTTGACGACAACGCAGCTGTTGTAATAAAAGATGATAGAAGCCCTGTTGGGACTCGTATTTTTGGACCTGTAACTAGAGAACTTAGAGCTGGAAACTTTATGAAGATTATATCTCTAGCTCCGGAAGTACTATAATTTGGAGGTGTAATATGAGAATTAAAAAAGATGACATCGTAAAAGTTATAGCCGGAAAAGATAAAGGCAAGACTGGTAAAGTCCTAAGAACAATTCCTAAGAAAGACTTAGTTGTTGTAGAAAAGGTTAATGTAGTAACTAAACACATGAAACCAAAGGGACCTCAAGCACCAGGTGGAATAGAAAAAATGGAAGCACCAATTCACGTATCTAACGTAATGTACTTTGACAGTGCATCAGGAAAGGCTACTAGAGTTGGTTATAAATTTGAAGACGGAAAAAAAGTTAGATTTGCTAAATCTAGCGGAAAGACAATTAAGTAGGGGGTAGAATAATGACTTCAAGATTACAAGAAAAATATAAGACAGAAGTTGTGGGCCACCTAATGGAACGCTTCAATTATAAAAGCGTTATGGAAGTACCGAAACTTGAAAAGATCACTATTAACATTGGTCTTGGCGAAGCTAAGGATAACCACAAGGCTCTAGAAGCTGCTGTTGAAGATCTAACTATTATTTCAGGTCAAAAGGCACTTGTTACTAAGGCAAGAAAATCTATAGCTAACTTTAAACTTCGTGAAGGTCAAAATGTTGGTGTTAAGGTTACTCTAAGAGGCGATAGAATGTACGATTTCTTAGATAAGCTTATGAACGTTGCTCTTCCAAGAGTAAGAGACTTTAGAGGTGTTAAGCCAACTGCATTTGACGGCAGAGGTAACTATGCACTAGGTCTTAAAGAACAACTTATCTTCCCAGAAATCGAATACGATAAAGTAGACACTATTAGAGGTATGGACATCAACATAGTAACTACAGCTAAAACTGATGAAGAAGCTAAAGAATTCCTAGATAAAATGGGAATGCCTTTTGCTAAGGCTTAAGGAGGTACAAAGTGGCTAAAAAATCAATGATTGCTAAACAAAAGAGGAAACAAAAGTATTCTTCTCGTGAATATACTAGATGTAAAATTTGTGGAAGACCACATTCAGTTTTACAAAAATATGGAATATGTAGAATTTGCTTTAGAGAACTTGCGTATAAAGGACAAATCCCTGGCGTAAGAAAAGCTAGCTGGTAATAAGCCTTAGATGAAAGGAGGCAAACTGATATGATGACAGACCCAATTGCAGATATGCTATCAAGAATTAGAAATGCAAATAATGCAAGACACAAATCTGTTGATGTTCCTTGTTCAAACATCAAAAAAGAAATCGCTAAGATTCTTCTTGATGAAGGTTATATTAAAGGATATGACGTTGTTGAAGACGACAAACAAGGAATGATTAAAATAGATCTTAAATATTCTCAGGACGGTGAAAGAGTTATCTCTGGATTAAAGAGAATATCAAAACCGGGACTTAGAGTTTATGTTAAGTGCGACGATGTTCCTAAAGTTCTTGGAGGACTAGGAATTGCAATTATCTCTACATCTAAGGGAATAATTACAGATAAAATGGCAAGACAAGAAAAAGTTGGCGGAGAGGTAATCTGCTACGTTTGGTAATTTGGAGGTGAAAAATGTCAAGAATTGGCAAAAAACCTATTGAAATCCCAAAGGGCGTTGAAGTAAAAGTTGACGGCCAAACAGTTACTGTTAAGGGACCAAAGGGTGAACTAACACAATCTTTCGATAAAGATTTAAAAATAGAATTAAATGACGGAGTTCTCACTGTAGAAAGACCAAATGATATTAAAAGAATTAAGGCACTTCACGGTTTAACTAGAACTCTAATTGACAATATGATAATTGGCGTTACAGAAGGTTATACAAAATCTCTAGAAATAGTGGGAACAGGATATAGAGCTGCTAAGAAGGGAAAAGTTCTTTCTCTTAACTTAGGTTTCTCTCACCCTCTTGATTTAGAAGATCCAGAAGGTATTGAAGTAGAAGTTCCATCTCCTAACTCAATTATTATTAGAGGTAACGATAAACAACAAGTTGGCGCTTATGCTGCTTACATTAGACGCTTCAGAGAACCTGAACCATATAAAGGTAAGGGTATTAGATATACTGATGAACATGTAAGACGTAAAGTTGGTAAGACAGGTAAGTAAGAAAGGAGAATTTAAGTGTTAAATAAAATTAATAGAAACGAAAACAGAATTAAAAGACACAAAAGAATTAGAAATCACATCTCCGGTACTTCTATGAAGCCTAGACTTTCAGTTTACAGATCATCTAAACATATTTATGCTCAATTAATTGATGATGAAGCTGGCAATACTTTATTAAGTGCATCTACACTTGACAAGGGATTGAACCTAGAAAACACTGGAAATATTGAAGCAGCTAAATCTGTTGGAGAATCTATTGCTAAAAAGGCATTGGATAAAGGAATTGAAGAAGTTGTCTTTGATAGAGGTGGATATGTATTCCACGGTAAAATCAAAGCACTTGCTGATGCAGCTAGAGAAGCTGGTCTAAAATTCTAAGAAGGAGGAAGTAATGGAGCGTTCATTAATAAATGCGGCAGAACTTGATCTTGAAGAAAGAGTTGTATCTATAAACAGAGTTGCCAAAGTAGTTAAGGGTGGTAGAAACTTTAGATTCTCAGCTCTTGTAGTAGTTGGTGACAAAAACGGACACGTTGGTGTAGGTACTGGTAAGGCTCTTGAAGTTCCTGAAGCTATAAGAAAAGCAACTCAAGATGCTAGAAAGAATATTGTAAGAATTAACTTACTAAACACTTCTATTCCTCATCAAGTAACTGGAATTTATGGTGCAGGTAGAGTTTTCTTAAAGCCAGCAAGAGAAGGTACAGGAGTTATTGCCGGTGGTGCAGTGCGTGCTGTATGCGAACTTGCAGGTATTACTGATATTCGTACAAAAAATATTGGTACAAACAACCCAAGAAATGTAGTTAATGCAACTATGGAAGGTTTAAAGTCTCTTAAGACTGCAGAATCTGTTGCAAGACTTAGAAATAAATCTGTTGAAGAAATTTTAGGATAGGAGGAAAATCATGAGTACAATTAAAATTAAACTTGTTAAAAGTCCTATCGGTAAAGTACCTAAACACAGAAAAACAATCGAAGCTCTTGGTTTCAAAAAGGTAAACCAAGTTATCGAAAAAAATGATACTCCTCAAATTAGAGGAATGTTAAAACAAGTCGATTATATGGTCGAAGTAGTAGAATAAGGAGGTGTACCTAATGAAGTTACATGACTTAAGACCTAACGAAGGTGGCGGAGTTAAAGCTAGAAAAAGAGTAGGTCGTGGAATTGGTTCCGGTACTGGTAAGACTTCCGGTAAAGGTCACAAAGGACAAAATGCTAGAAGTGGCGGCGGAGTAAGACCTGGATTTGAAGGTGGTCAAATGCCATTATTCAGACGTCTTCCTAAGAGAGGATTTACTAATATATTTAAGAAAGAATACGCTGTATTAAACGTATCTGATCTTAATGTATTTGAAGAAGGAACTGAAATCACTCCTGAATTCTTAATCGAAAACAAATTTATCAAGGCTGGTAAGGCTAAAGACGGAATTAGAATCTTGGGAGATGGTGAATTAAATGTTAAATTAACTGTTAAAGCTCAGCATTTCTCAAAATCTGCTATAGAAAAAATTGAGGCTTGCGGAGGAAAGGCCGAGGTGATTTAATGCTGTCCACTTTTAGAAATGCGTGGAAGATTGAATCTCTCCGTAAGAAGATGCTTTTCACTCTTTTCATGCTTCTATTATATAGACTTGGATCACACATCGCCGTTCCTTATATGAACTCACAAGTGATTTCACAACTTATGAGTGGAGCAGGCGGATCAATTTTCTCCTTCCTAGATTTAATGGCAGGAGGAAACTTTAGAAGATTTACTATATTTGCTGCTAACATTTATCCATATGTTACAGCATCAATCATACTTCAACTTTTGACAATTGCTATTCCTTCATTGGAATCTCTTGCAAAAGAAGGAGAAACTGGTAGAAAGGCTATTGCAAAATACACTAGATACCTTTCTATTGTTATCGCTCTTATTCAAGCAATTGGTTATACTTTTGGTCTATTTAGACAAGCAGTTAACGCAACAAGTGCTATTGAATATGTAACTATTATCCTATCAATTGTTGCAGGTACAGCGATATTAATTTGGATAGGAGAACAAATAACTGAACACGGAATTGGAAATGGTATTTCAATCTTAATTTTTGCAGGTATCGTTTCAAGATTCCCACTTGATATAGCTCAATCTGTTGCTCTTGTAAAGGCAGGAAAGGCTAGTCCAATCTTCTTAGTCTTATTCTTAATTATTGCTATTGCAATTGTAGCTTTCGTAGTAACACTAACTGAAGGTGAAAGAAGAATTCCTGTACAATATGCAAAGAGAGTAGTTGGTAGAAAGATGTACGGCGGACAATCAACTCATATTCCTATTAAGGTTTTAATGACTGGTGTTATGCCAATTATCTTCGCTAACTCACTACTTGCTATTCCAGCAACTATTGCTATGTTTACAAGTGAATCAACTAGAAATTGGATTCAAAAATGGTTAACTCCAGCTGGAGGACCAGGAGCTGTGCTTTATATAATATTCACTGTAATTCTTATTGTATTCTTCACATTCTTCTACACTACAATCCAATTCAACACTGTTGAATACTCTAAAAACCTTCAAGCTAATGGTGGTTTTATTAGTGGTATTAGAGCAGGAAAACCTACAAGTGATTATTTAGGTAGAACTTTAAATAGATTGGTTATGCCGGGAGCAATTGCACTTTCTATACTTGCAGTTCTTCCAACTATCCTAACACTTATTTCAGGACTACAATTTAACTATGGTGGTACATCAATTATCATCGTTGTTGGTGTTGTACTTGAAATCCACAGGGTGTTAGAACAACAATTAATCATGAGAAATTATCGTGGATTCTTAAAGAATAAGTAGGAGGTAATTATGAAATTAGTTATATTGGGACCTCCAGGGGCCGGAAAAGGCACACAAGCTGAATATATTGTTGAAAAATACAATATCCCACACATTTCAACTGGAGATATCTTTAGAGAAAATATTAAGAACAACACTGAACTTGGAAAAAAAGCTAAGTCTTATATGGACAAGGGTCTTTTAGTTCCTGATGATCTTGTTATTGCACTTGTTGAAGATAGACTTAACAAGGACGATGCTAAAGAAGGATTTCTACTAGACGGTTTCCCAAGAACTGTAGCTCAAGCTGTTAGTCTTGACTCGATCTTAGACAAGAATGACGACAAGTTAACTAAGGTTATTAACATTTCAGTTGATCCTGAGATCTTAATTGAAAGAGCTGTTGGAAGACGTGTTTGTAAAACTTGTGGTATGACTTATCACGTTAAATTCAATCCTCCAAAGGAAGAAGGAGTTTGTGATAAGGACGGCACTAAGCTTATTCAAAGAGATGACGATACTGAAGAAACTGTAAAGACTAGAATTTCTGTTTACTTTGATCAAACAGCACCTCTTATTGACTACTATAGAGCACAAAATCTATTAATAGACATTGACGGTGCTAAGGATATTGACAAGGTATTTGACGATATAGTTATTGGTCTCGAATAGTTCATGGATAAAACATTTAGTCTTTTGAAGGGACAAGTGGTAAGATCCAAAAAGGGTAGAGATGAGGGCAAGGTTTATATCATAATGGAAATTATCGATGATGACCTTCTCTTGCTCGTTGATGGAAAACTAAGAAAGCTAGATCGACCAAAGAAAAAAAAGGTAAAACATCTTTATATATATAAGGATGTCATAGATACTGAGGTAAGTGACTTTAGTGACATCTATATTAGAAAGAAACTATTACCTTATAGCTAAAGGAGGATCCTTAATAATATGGCTAAAGAAGATGTAATTGAAGTAGAAGGCGTTGTTGTTGACGCTCTTCCAAATACTCATTTCAAGGTTGAACTTGAAAATGGACATATCATACTTGCTCATATTTCAGGTAAATTGAGAATGAATTATATTAGAATTCTTCCTGGTGATAAGGTGACAGTTGAGCTTTCACCTTATGATCTTACACGAGGTAGAATAACTTGGAGAAAGAAATAATCCAGAGTCAGGAGGCATTTAAATGAAAGTAAGACCATCTGTAAAAAAGATGTGCGAAAAGTGCAAAATAATTAAAAGAAACGGAAAAGTAATGGTAATCTGTGAAAATCCGAAACATAAACAAAGACAGGGATAAGGGAGGTAATTATGGCTAGAATTTCCGGTGTTGATTTACCTAGAGAAAAAAGAGTTGAAATTGGACTCACTTACATCTATGGTATTGGAAAACCCAGATCTCAAGAAATATTAACTGCAGCTGGCGTAGACTTTGACACTCGTGTTAAAGACCTTACAGAAGCAGAACTTGCTAAAATTAGAGAAGAAATAGATAAGTACCACGTAGAAGGTGATTTACGTCGTGATGTTGCTATGAACATCAAGAGACTTCGTGAAATCAACTGCTACCGTGGAAGAAGGCATAAAATGGGTCTTCCTGTAAGAGGACAAAAGACTAAGACAAATGCTAGGACAAGAAAAGGTCCTAAGAAACTTGTTTCTAAGGGTAAGTAAGGGGGGACTTAAATGGCAAAAAAACAAAAAGCTACACGTGCTAGAAGACGTGTACGTAAAAATATTGAAAAAGGTGAAGCACATATAGCTTCAACATTTAACAACACTATGGTTACTCTTACTGATATTAACGGTAATGTTATATCTTGGGCTAGTGCTGGACAACTTGGATTTAGAGGTTCAAGAAAGTCTACTCCTTTTGCAGCACAAGAGGCAGCACAAGAAGCAGCTGAAAAAGCTAAAGAACACGGACTAAAGAGCGTTGACGTATATGTTAAGGGTCCAGGCTCAGGAAGAGAAGCTGCTATTAGATCTCTTCAAGCATCAGGTCTTGAAGTAACAATGATTAAAGATGTTACTCCAATTCCTCACAATGGATGTAGACCACCAAAACGTAGAAGAGTCTAAACTATTTACCGAGAAGGAGGGTACCCATGATTGAAATTGAAAAACCTAGGATTAGTATTGAAGAATTAGATGAATCAGGTTTATATGGCAAGTTTGTCGTTGAACCTCTAGAAGCTGGATTTGGTATCACTATTGGAAATTCCTTAAGAAGAGTGTTACTTTCCTCTCTACCAGGCGCAGCTGTATCTTTTATCAATATACGTGGCGTTGAACATGAATTTGATACAATTCCAGGGGTATTGGAAGATGTACCTGAAATAGTTTTAAATATTAAATCTATAGTTTTAAAGATGACTGAAGATGAGCCTGTAAAACTAGTAATAGAAAAAAAGGGCAAGGGTGAAATAAAAGCCTCTGACATTGAACTTGTTCCACATGTAAGTATTATTAATCCAGATCAACATATAGCAACCCTAAATGATGATGCTGATTTCTATCTTGAAATGATGGTGGAAAAGGGAAGAGGCTATGAAGCTTCTGAACTTAAAAAAGATGAAATATCTGAAATAGGAATTATACCTATGGATTCTAACTTCACTCCTGTGGAAAAAGTAAACTGGAAAGTTGAAAACACAAGAGTTGGACAAAGAACAGACTACGATAGATTAATCCTTGAAGTTACAACAGACGGTTCTATGAAGGCTGACGAAGCAACATCTCTTGCAGCAAAAATCTTGACAGAACATCTTGAACTCTTCATTGGCCTAAAAGAACATGTCAGTGAAATCAATTTGATGGTTGAAAAAGAAGAGGATCAAAAGGAAAAAGTTCTCGAAATGACAGTTGAAGAATTAGATTTATCTGTAAGATCATTTAACTGCCTAAAGAGAGCAGGCATAAATAGTGTTGAGGAACTAACTAATAAAACTGAAAGTGAAATGATGAAGGTTAGAAATCTTGGTAGAAAATCTCTACAAGAAGTAACTGAAAAACTTGATGAGTTAGGCTTAAGCCTCAAACCTGAAGAAGAATAAGGAGGATATTATGGCAAAAAATAGAAAACTTGGCCGTAATTCAAGTCATAGACGTGCAATGCTAAGAAACCTTGTTACTTCTCTCTTAGCTGAAGGTAGAATTCAAACTACTCACACAAGAGCAAAAGAAGTTCAAAAAATTGCTGATCGTATGATTACACTTGGAAAAAGAGGCGATCTTCACGCAAGAAGACAAGCTTTGGCATATATTTATTCAGAAGATGTTGTAACAAAACTATTTACTGAGTATGCAGAAAAATATGCTGACAGAAACGGTGGATACACTAGAGTTTTAAAGATGGGTCCAAGACGTGGAGACGGCGCAGAAATTTCAATTATAGAATTAGTATAAGGAAATCCAATGGGGTTTCCTTTTTTTTATAATATTTTGGAGGTAATATGCTATATAAAAAATTATACAAATCCCTGATAGGAGATATACTAATAGTATTTGATGAAGAAGCCTTGCTTGGACTCTACCTAGAGCGTCAAAAAGAATTTGAAGAGAAACTAAGAGATATTGATATAGTTGAGGTTAATGAAGAGATTTTATCTTATTCTAGGGAAGAGGATTATAAAATTTTAAAAACTACAGAAAATTGGTTAGATAAATATTTTTCAGGAGAAGATCCAGGCTTTATTCCTCCAATAAAAGTAAGTGGAAGTGAATTTAGAAAAGACGTCTGGAATATATTACTTAAAATACCCTATGGAGAGACAAGGACCTATAAGGAAGTTGGAGAAGCCTTACTTGCAAGTGGGAAGTATGAAAGAGTATCCAACCAGGCTGTTGGAGGCGCAGTAGGTCACAATCCAATGTCCTTAATAATACCTTGCCACAGGGTAGTAGGAAGCGATGGGGGTTTAAGAGGTTATGCTGGGGGAGTAGATGTAAAGATGAGGCTCTTGGAACTTGAAGGGGGAAGAAAAAAGTAAAAAAAAAGGATTTTTTAGAAATTTTTATAAGATTTTATCTTTAAAGAGTTTATGTAAAGCAGAGCTTTACGAATCAATCTTGGAGGGGCTTATACCCATTCGGGCACGCAGGGGACTTCGTGAAGTAGATGGCTAAGGACTTTTGTCTTTAAGAATCTAATAAAAGATTTTATCTTTATAATATTTTTCTAAAAGCCTAAGGCTTTAAATTTCTATAAGGAGGGGGAGCCATACCCATTCGGGCACGCAGGGGGCGGCGAGGCCCCTGACCCCCTCCTTAAACCTCCCCCCAAACCCCATCGCCCTGGCAGGGGCCCGACCCATTAATACGCAAAAAGCTCTCCGACTAAAAATTTCAAACTCGCTTCGCTCAAACAGTGAAATTTTTTTAACGTCTCCGAACTTTTTGCTTACTGTTTTAATAGCTTGCTATTTATTGGCAAAAGTTATAAGCTCATCACATTTCAACAAGCTGGGGCACTCCCGTAAGCTCATAACTAAATAGAAAGTTGTAAAAAGATAAAGCTTAATCAAATTTGATTAAGCTTTTTTTGATGCAAAAGTTTATTCAATTTGTTAGGTGGGGTTAAGTAATCCTACATAAGTTTGAAAAGTTGTAAAGGTAAAACCGTGAAATAAGTTTGAAGAACCCCGTAAGGCAAGACAGCCGTTAAAAAATTCAACTGTTTGAGTTAAGCGATTAAGTTTATGATTATTTATGATGAAATCTTACTTTATTGAGAAGTTTTAAAAGTACAAATACTTAAGCTTAACGAGTTTTGAATTTTAGGCTGTCTGCCGCTCGGGGTTGTAGGCAAAGGCCCCTGCCAGGTCGTTGGGGGTGGTAAGGGGAGGTTTGGAGGGGACAAGGGCGAATCGAAACGCCCTAGGTCCCCTCCAATAGATAAATAGTAAAGCTTGGATTTACAAAATCATTTTAAATATAAAATCTTAATAAGGCTTCGCAAGAAAAATTAAAGGCTTAGGATTTAGAAAATCTTTAAAGATGAAATCTTTTCATATTTTATTAAAAATAAAAGCTTCAGCTTTTAAAAACTTTTCAAAGATTTCTCTTTAAAGAAGACTTGAAAAAAGTTTTCTTTTGAGTTATCATATACATATTAGCAGAAGGTACAAGCGAGTGCTAAAAATAAATTGTAGATTTTAGGAGGCTTATATAAATGAAATTGAGACCACTTGATGACAAGATTGTCATTAAAAAGATTGAAAAAGAAGAAACTACTGCTTCTGGTATTGTCCTTCCTTCTTCAGCTAAGGAAGAATCAAACATCGCAGAAGTTATTGCAACTGGCAACAAATTAGATACAGACGAAGATATGAAGGGACTTGTTAAGGTTGGGGACAAGGTTATTTTCTCTAAATACGCAGGAAATGACATTGAACTTGACGACGAAAAGTACACTATAATCAAGTTCCAAGACATCTTGGCAGTTATTGAATAAGACTTATTGAATAAGGAGAGATGATAAAATGGCAAAGGAAATTAAATTTTCAGAAGATGCTAGAAAAGGCTTAATAAAGGGAATTAACACTCTTGCTGATACAGTAAAGGTAACTCTTGGACCTAAGGGAAGAAATGTTATTTTAGACAAGGAATATGGCACACCACTTATAACTAATGACGGTGTTACAATTGCAAGAGAAATTGAATGTGAAGATAAATTTGAAAACATGGGAGCACAACTTTTAAAGGAAGTTGCTACTAAGACTAATGACGTTGCAGGTGACGGTACTACTACGGCTACTCTACTTGCTCAAGCTATCATTAGAGAAGGTATGAGAAACCTTGCAGCAGGTGCAAACCCAATGATCCTTCAAAAGGGTATAGCTAAGGCAGTTGAAAGAGCTGTTGAAGAAATCAAAAACTTCTCAACTGAAGTTTCTTCAAAGGAAGCTATTGAACAAGTTGCTTCAATTTCTGCTGCTAACGAACAAGTTGGAAAACTTATTTCTGAAGCAATGGAAAAAGTTGGTAACGATGGAGTTATCACTGTTGAAGAATCAAAATCTATGGGAACAAGCCTAGACGTTGTTGAAGGTATGCAATTTGACAGAGGATACCTATCTCCATACATGGTGACAGATTCTGACAAGATGGTTGCAGAATTAGAAGACCCATACATCTTAATCACAGACAAGAAGATTTCAAATATCCAAGAAATTCTTCCACTACTAGAACAAGTTCTTCAACAATCAAAACCACTTCTTATTATCGCAGATGATATTGACGGAGAAGCACTTGCAACACTAGTTGTTAACTCACTTAGGGGAACACTTAACGTAGTTGGAGTAAAGGCTCCAGGATATGGAGACAGAAGAAAAGATATGCTTCAAGATATTGCAATCCTAACAGGTGGACAAGTTATTTCATCTGACCTAGGTCAAGACCTTAAGGATGCAACAGTTGAAATGCTTGGATCAGCTTCAAAAGTAAGAGTTGAAAAAGAACTTACAGTAATTGTAAATGGATCTGGAGAAAAATCTGAACTTGAAAACAGAATTAGCCACATTAAGAACCAAATTGAAGAAACAGATTCAGAATTTGATAAAGAAAAACTACAAGAAAGACTTGCAAAACTTTCTGGCGGAGTTGCAGTTATCCAAGTTGGGGCAGCAACAGAAGTTGAACTAAAAGAAAGAAAACTAAGAATCGAAGATGCCCTAGCAGCAACAAGAGCAGCAGTAGAAGAAGGAATCGTTGCAGGTGGTGGAACTGTATTAATCGACTCAATAGAAGCAGTTGCAAAAGTTGTAGACGAACTAGAAGGCGACGAAAAAACAGGAGCTAACATTATTCTAAGAGCGCTAGAAGAACCACTAAAACAAATAGCAGAAAACGCAGGACTAGAAGGCTCAGTAATCGTAGAACACGTAAAGACAAAAGAAGCAGGAATCGGATTCGACGCATATAGGTCAGAATACGTGGATATGAAAAAAGCCGGAATAGTAGACCCAACAAAAGTAACAAGATCAGCACTACAAAACGCATCAAGCGTAGCATCAATGATCTTGACAACAGAAGCAGCAGTAGCAAACATAAAAGAAGAAGCACCAGCAATGCCTCCAATGAATCCAGGCATGGGCATGATGTAATGATAAGAAAAACCGAGACGAGTCTCGGTTTTTCTGGTTTTCACAGCGAATGCGAGTGTTAGCGAAGCATGAGCTGATGAAAAATCTTATCCAGCGACTGCAGAAAAAACGACCGAGTAGGGAGTTTTTTCAAAGGAGTCGGATTAAGTAAATACAGAAAAAGCATAACTAAAGGCAGCCATAAAAAAGTAGCTGTCTTTTTTAATTTGTTTAGGAAAAAACTAAAATACAATGGCGATATAGCTTCAATCAATCTAGTTAATACAAAAAAAGCATCTTGCTCGAATATCTCATTACAAAAATTGATATTTTCTAAATCTCGAACTTCTAAAATCGCAAACTCGCTTCGCTCAAACAATGCGATTTTAGGCGAAGTTCTTCGATTTGAAAATAAGACAATTTTTTCCATAGGATATTCTTAGCAAGATGGTTTGGTTTTATAATCATTTTTGTTTTATACCCACATAGAAACAGAAAAATAGATACGAATAAGTTGACAAAAAATCTTATCCAGGGAAAATAAAAGAACATAGATTGTTTGCAAGCAAAAATCTGCGGGCAGACTTATCAAAATTTCTTACAGAAATTTGATCAAGTCTCAGCCATGCGACCGAAAAGGGAGCATTGTCAAGTGAGTCGGATTATGAAAATAAAGAAACAACTTAAATAAAAAAAGAAAGTAGTCTTAAAAGCACAAGACTACTTTCTTTATCTTCATATAAATTTTAAAACATCCAAGGTAAAAATATAACCCCAATTTCGTCCACATGATCAAGGAATTTAGATTCATTTAAAGAAGAAAAAGATGCATCAATCATTCTTCCCGTATCCTCTATATCCAAATTTGGTCTTTCCAAAGGCCCCTGATTTAAGTCTCCATAAATATCGTAGAACAAACTTTTTCCATCACTTTCGATTTTTACATGAACAGTTCCTTGGAAGCCCTTGCCTTCAGTTTCTAAGGAGACATCTTTCACAGAAACTATTTTCTGGTTTTCTATACCAAAAATCAGGCACAAATCAAATTCATTAGACTTACTCTCAGAAAATATTCTTTTTTTCAATAAGTAGTGACCATCTTGGTAATTTTTTTCCTTGTATATTTTAAAGTCGCCCTTGTCATCACTTTTATATATTCTCGTGTCGGAACTTAGTTTTCTCGGACTTGTTGAATTTTCTTTTAAATTGTGATCTTGCGAAAAATACATTAGGCCACCAATTAAAAATATTGTAGCAAGAACAAGTAAAAATCTTTTCATATGGACCTCCTAATATTTTATAAATTTATTATAGCACATTATTAAATCGCGAAATATTTCTTTTTAAACCTATACTTGTTTAAATCCTACCAATAAGAGTAATAATATTAAGAGGTGGAATATGAATATTAACTATATAAAAGCTTTTAATGACAATTATATTTGGACAATTGAAAAGGATGGCAAGATTCTTGTTGTTGATCCTGGCGATGCTGGTCCTGTCATTGATTATTTAAAAAATAAAAATCTTGACTACATTCTTTTAACTCACAAGCATATAGACCATGTGGGAGGAGTTAAAGAACTTAAAAATAAATACGGAGCAAAAGTTTATGGTCCTCTTGAAACAAGTGAATATAACGACATAACTTTAAAAGACGGAGACGAATTTGAAATCTTTGGAGAAAAATTTAAAGTTATTTTAACTGGAGGACACACAGAAGAACATATTTCTTATTTAATGGGCGATAAATTGTTCTGTGGAGATGCACTTTTCCTTGCAGGCTGCGGCAGAGTCTTTACTAAGGACTACAGAAAAGCCTACGAGGGTCTTTTGAAACTAAAAAATTTAGATGAAGATACAGTAGTTTATCCTGCTCACGAGTATTCTCTTGCAAACTTAGAATTTGCAAAGTCTGTAATCTCAAATGAGGACTTGGATAGGGAATATGAAAGGGTAAAGAAACTCCGAGATGAAGATGAGATCACTCTTCCTACAACAATAGGAAAAGAGAAAAAAATAAATCCTTTCTTCTTAGCAAGGGATTTAGATGAGTTTATAGAATTTAGAAATAAAAAAGATAATTTTTAAGTAAAAAACCTCTGGGTCATCCAGAGGTTAATTTTATTGATTTAATTCTTTTTCTATTTTATTTAACAAATCTTCTGGTATAGGGTTTTCTTCACTGTACTTAGGATATTCTATTACCTTACAGAGAGCGTAAATATATTCTTCTAAACTAGGTGCAGAAGAAAGAGGGCTAGTCAAAGAGCGACATTGTTTCTTAAAATTATAATCATGTATTTTTGATAAAATATTACTTTGGTTATTGGAATCTGTAATAATTAAATCTGGATAGACTTCAAAGATTACATCTGTATCTGGATTTTTTTCGCTTCCAACAATTTTTGCATCAGGATAAAGATCCTTTGCTTCTTCTACCGTTCCTCCAACATTTTCATAGCCAATTTCTTTTAAAATAAGAGAAATATTTCTAGTTAGAGCCACAACATTATATTTTTCTTCAACTTTATTTTCTTTTGTTGAAGTGTCTTCGGCTTCAACTTTTTCACTTTGAATAGAATTTTTCGGTGCTTCTTGGTTAGAATTTGCACTTTCGCTATTAGTTTTTTTACATCCACTAAAAATTAAGGGGAGTGTCAATAAAATAATAATATATTTCTTTTTCATAATTATGCCTCCTAATAACATAATATTTTAGTAAAAAAGTAAGATTTGTAACGCACACCTATACTTTAGCTTAGTAACATAATAACACAAAAAACATACAAGAGCTTATTTTTTAAATTTAGAAATTTTAGAGAATATAAAATAAATTTTTAAGCAAAAAAAGTGCTGGCTATTACAAAAGCCAACACTTTTTTTATTTACAAAATTTTATTAACCAATACCACCAAGCATTGCGCCTGCTATTAGGGCTACTATGGCAGCTGTTACATATACGTATTTTGCTAGTGGATAGTACCAGGATCCTATTCCCTTAGGTGAACCTTCATTTACTGCAGCAAGGACATAATCTTTGCCTGCAACCCAAAGGAACATTATACCTGCAAGGGCTGCTCCCAGTGGGCAAATGTAAATTGAAACTACATCCATCCAACCACTTACTATTGCTTGGATAAATATTGCCACTATACAACCAATTATATGAATAGTTGTTGTTGCAATAGGTCTTGAGAAATTAAATTTTTCTTGCAAGTAAGCTACTGGTGTTTCGTAAAGATTTATTATTGAAGATACACCTGCGAAAAGTACACAGACGTAGAAAATAATTCCTACGATTCTTCCAACAGCCATTCCGTTAAATACATTTACTAGGAAGATGAACATAAGTCCAGGACCGCCAGTATCAAGTGGTGCATTTGCTGTTGCCATTGCTGGGATAATTACAAAGGCAGCAAGTAGAGCTGCTATTGTGTCAAAAACTGCTACATTTCTTGCAGATGATGGAATACTTTCGTTTTTTGGTAAATAGGAACCATAAATTACTGTTCCGTTTCCTGCAACTGATAAGGAGAAGAAAGCTTGTCCAAAGGCAAATATCCAAACTTTAGGATCCTTTAGTCCTTCTGGATTTACTGTAAAAATGTATTTATATCCATTAGCTGCACCAGGAAGAGTAAAGATGTAAATTCCAAGTCCAACAAATAAAATAAAGAGAACAGGCATCATAATCTTATTTGCTTTTTCAATTCCACCAGATACTCCCATGACCATAATAGCAAAACTTGCAAGTACAGCTATAACTATCCAGAGATTTGCACCAAAGGCAGATGCTGTTTGTCCAAAAGTTCCACCAATTACATCCATATCTTGTCCCATATTATAAAGTCCACCTGATAGTGATAGAAATGTGTATTTAAAAATCCATCCCATTACACAAGTGTAACCTATTGCTAGGGCTAGGGAACCAAGGACTGGAATAAGTCCAATAATTTCGCCAAGTTTTCTATTTTTCCATCTTAGTTCTGTACATTTTCCAAAGGCGCCAACTGGTCCAGCATCTGCTGACCTGCCTAGTGCCATTTCGGAAATTACTCCTGTAGATCCTATTAAGGTTACAAAGATAAAGTAAGGAATGAGAAAAGTCATCCCACCATAAGTTGAAACCATTATAGGGAATCTCCAAATATTACCCATACCAACTGCAGACCCAATACAAGCTAGTATAAAGCCCCATTTGCTTTTAAAACCATCACGAGTTTTTAAGTTGTTATCCATAATTTTTCTCCTTAAAGGGTAATTTGCCCCTCAATTGGAGGGGCGTATTGTATTTTTATTTTTTAAAGATCTAGAGAAATTTATTTTTCGTCTTCAGAAGGTTCATAAGTTTCAAGGAAAGCGTGGAAGTGACGCATTGGAAGGTTCTTTCCTTTGACTATTCTAATATTAGGAATAGTAGCACGATCTTCGTAAAGAGCCTTTACAGCTGCAATTACATAATCCATGTGTTCCTTAGAAAGTTGGCTTCTATTTACTGCGAAACGAACTACGTTTGCTACTTCAGCTTGTTGTTCTGGAGTCTTTAGGTCATATTCCATTGAGTAGTTACCAAGTTCTGCAGTTCTAATTCCATATCTTCTTATTAATTCAACAGAGAAGCCTTGACCTGCAAAAGTTTCTGGTCCTCTCTTGTTGTCGAAGAATTCGTCCATATTGATATAAACACCGTGGCCACCAGCAGGAAGTACAACTCCCTTAACGCCAGCCTTGTAGAAACCTTGAGCAAGGTATTCACATTGCTTAACACGAGCATCAAGATAATCAAACTTAGCTGCTTCATAAAGACCTGCAGCAAGAGCCATAATATCTCTACCACTCATTCCACCATAGGAGTCGTTGCCGTAAGAAGAAATTTGTTTAACTTTTAGTAGGATACCTACGTCGGTTTTAACAGTGCCGTCTTCGTTAAAGTCAGAGAACTTCTTCCAGAATAGACCCTTGTCTCTAAAGGCAAGAACGCCACCCATATTTGCGTGTCCGTCTTTTTTAAGTGATGCAGTAAAACCATCGCAGTAAGAGAACATTTCTTTTGCGATTTCTGGGATTGATTTGTCAGCGTAACCTTCTTCATTAACTTTGATGAAGTAAGCATTTTCTGCCCATCTAGCAGCATCAAACATATAAGGTATGTCATACTTATGAGCAATTCTTGAACATTCTCTTAAGTTTGCCATAGAAACTGGTTGACCACAAACTGTGTTGTTAGTGATAGTTGTGTAAATTAGTGGCACATTTTCAGGTCCTAACTTAGTGATAAGTTCCTCTAATTTTTCAGTGTCCATGTTGCCCTTAAATGGATTCTTTTCATAGTGACCATTTTCAGGAATTTCCCAAAGTAATTTTTTGTTGTATAGGTTTCTTGGAATTGAACCCATTTGTTTAATATTACCTTCAGTAGTGTCAAAGTGACCGTTTGAAGGAATAGTATAAATCTTTCCTGGTTCTCTTGCATTTAATATTTTTTTTACAAGTTCAAATAAAACAGATTCAGCTGCACGACCTTGTTGAATGATAAAAGTATTTGGTCTTTCCATTTGGGCAGAGCCACCATTAAATAGGCCACCTTCATATTCGCAAAGGTAAACTTCGTCCATCATTTTTTCAACATCTTCGCAGTCAGTTCTTACGAGGTCAATGATTCTTTTTTGATTGTCGCCTCTTTCGAAAACATCCCTAAAGGTATCAAGAAGGACATAGTAGCCCTTGTTTCTACCGTAAGATTCATCTCCTAAGAACATTGCAGACCATTGAACGTCTGTCATGGCTGTAGTTCCTGAGTCTGAAAGCATGTCAATAGTTAACATTCCTGCAGGGAAAGCAAATTCATTGTAGTGAGTAGCCTTAAGAGCTCTTTCCCTTTGTTCAACTGTAACATTTGGAATATTTTTTGTTACATAAGTATAAGAATGTGGTGTAGGTACGTCTAATTGATACTTTTTCATAAAAAACCTCCATATAATAATAAAAAAGTTATAGAGGAACCCCGGTCATTAATATTAAATTAACTAGCGGACAGTATCCCATAGAGAACCCCGGTCATTAAAAATTTAACTAGCGGACAGCACTCCAGATAATGTTTATTATCTATGAAATAGTTTACATTATGAAAAAATATTTGTCAATTAAAACTGTATTAATACAGGATTTACCTATGTTTCAAAATTAATAAAAACATTTGCAAATTTAATGGGATCAAATAAAAAAGACCTCCAAAAATGGAGATCTTAAAAATTTTAATTTATTTTTCAACTGAAGCTGAGTAATTCTTTTCGATAGAGTCGTCAAGCATCTTTGTAAATTCTTCGTCTGTTTGATTTACATTAAGTCCTTCAGTAAGGGCTCTTGAGTAAGAAGCAATTACGCCTTTATTTTTTCTAAGTTTTTCGTTGGCGTCATCTCTTGAATAACCACCAGAAAGTGCAACAACCCTAACAGTTTGATCAAAGTCGTAAAGGTCTTCGTAAAGATTTTCCTTTTCTGGAAGAGTTAACTTAAACATTACATAAGTGTCCTTGTCTAGTTTTTTAAGTTCTTCCACAAGATATTTTTTAAGGACTTCTTCGATTTCAGCCTTGTCCTTAGCGTGGATGTCAACTTCTGGCTCGATAATAGGAACAAATCCTGCTGCAGAAATTTTCTTTGCGTAGTCAAATTGTTGTTCAACAACTTTTTTTATAGATTCTTCGTTAAGTTCCTTTACAACAGAACGCATCTTAGTTCCAAAAATATTTCTTTCCTTTGCATTTGCAAGAAGCTCGTCAATGTGTTTGAAAGGTTTCATAAGTTGAGCTCCATCTTTTTCTACATCAAGACCTTCGTCAACTTTAAGGATTGGAACTATGCCCTTTTCTTCCCAAAGATAGTCGCCAGTGAACTTCCCGTCGATTTTTGAGTTCATAGTTACCTTAAATAGGATTGCAGCTAAAATTCTATCAGATGTAAAAGCCTTATCCTTTATAATTCTCTTTCTCATTTCGTGAACTTGTTCAAACATTTCTTCTTCGTTTGAATAAGCGTCTTCTTTTACACCATAATTTAATAGGGCCTTTGGTGTTGATCCACCAGATTGGTCAAGAGCAGCGATGAAGCCCTTGCCATTTTTCATTCTTTCAAATTGTTCTTTGTTCATTTTTACCTCCAAAAGTCTAGACTTCTAATTACTTCTAATTATATAATAAGTAGACATAGTTGACAAATGACAAAATTTTGAGGTGAACATGAAGTATTACGCAGTTAGAATAGGAAGAAATCCTGGCATCTATCACACCTGGGATGAATGCAAGCGAGAAACCATGGGCTTTAAGGGAGCAAGTTTCAAAAAGTTTTCCTCTCGTGAAGATGCTGAGGCCTTTATAAATGAAGTAGAAGAAGAGAAGAAGGAGTCAGCAGAAAAGGATGAGCTTGTAGTCTATGTTGACGGGTCCTATAGGAATAAGGACAAGTCCCACTCCTATGGAGTCTATATGTTTAACGATGAAGAAGAATACACTTACTCAAAGAGATTTTTCAAGGACTCAGACATGAGAAATGTGTCGGGAGAAATCAAGGGAGCCATGCGTGCCATGGAAGAGGCAGCAAAGCTTGGCAAGAAAAAAATCTACCTTCACTACGACTACGAAGGCATAAGGTCATGGGCTCTTGGCTTTTGGAAGACCAATAAGGAAGGTACAATTTATTACAAGAACTTTTATGATTCTATAAAGGACAAGTTGGAAGTAAAATTTATAAAAGTTGAGGCCCACTCTGGGGTCAAGTACAATGAATTAGTTGATAAACTTGCAAAGGAGGCAAAATGAGAAAATCTTGGGATGAATATTTTATGGAGATAACTGAAATGGTAGCAACAAGGTCCACTTGCGACAGGGCCTTCGTGGGCTGCGTCCTTGTGAACTCTGACAACAGGATAATTTCAACAGGATATAATGGATCAGTGACAGGCAACCCCCACTGTGACGAAGTGGGACACACAATGCGTGACGGCCACTGCATAGCTACAATCCACGCAGAGATGAACGCCCTCTTGTACTGTGCTAAGGAAGGAATATCAGTTAAGGGAGCCAAGGCTTATGTGACACACTTTCCTTGCCTTAACTGCACCAAGGCCCTTATCCAAGCAGGCATAAGAGAAATAATTTACCACGAAGCCTATAGGGTGGACGAATACGCCATGGAACTTTTGGAAAAGAATAAGGTCAAGTTAAAACAAATTTAAAAAAATGACATATTAAAATCAACATATCATAGAAGAAATTGTCTCAAGTCACGAGTTTGACTTGGGATTTTTTATTTAAAGTTTTTTTATCTTCTATATGGGTATAATAATTCAGTAAGAAATTATATTTATATTATTTTTAATAAAGGAGGAAAAATGAAAAAATTTGCTGATGAATTTAAAGAGTTTATTGCGAAAGGAAATGTAATGGACATGGCTGTGGGTGTTATCATAGGTGGAGCCTTTGGTAAAATCGTTTCAAGCCTTGTAGAAAACATTCTAATGCCACTTATTGGTATCTTGCTTGGTGGTGTTAGCTTCGAAGACCTTGCTGTTACAGTGGGAACTGCTGAAGTTAAGTATGGAATATTCCTACAATCAGTTTTTGACTTCTTGATTATTGCTCTTGTTATTTTTATTATGATTAAACAAATTGCAAAGGTTACTGACAAATTCAAGAAGGAAGAAGAAGCTCCAGCCCCAACAGAAAAGGTATGTCCTTTCTGTAAGTCTAACATTGACATTAACGCTACAAGATGTCCACACTGTACTTCTGAACTAGGAAGTGTGGAATGAAAAAATGGGCATTAGTCCTCGAAGGTGGAGGAGCTAAGGGTGCCTACCAAGTAGGTGCCTACTTCGCCCTTATGGAAATGGGATTTGATTTTTCAAAAATTGTTGGCACTAGCATAGGCGCCTTTAATGGAGCAATGTTTGCCCAAGGAGATGCCTATGAATGCTTTAAGGCCTGGAAGAGCCTAGACTTTTCTGCCTTTGAAAATGAATTACAAGAAATAGAAAAAGACGAAAATTTATTTTCAAAAATTGTAGAGAAGCTTCGCGAACATGATATAAAAATTCCAGAACTTACAAGGTCACCCTATCCTCTTTACAGGCTAGTGGACCAGTTTATTGATGAAGAAAAGCTTAGAGCTTCTGATGTGGATTTTGGAATCTGCACAGTAAATGTGTCTGACCTCAAAGTTGAAAGATTATTTAAGGAGGATATTGAAGAGGGCCTTTTAAAGGACTATATTATTGCCTCTTGTTATCTTCCTTTTTTTAAATTGCAACGTCTTCACGGCAAGTACTTTATTGATGGCGGTTTCGCATCACCAGCTCCTATGGAGATGATTGATGAAGACACAGATATTGTCCTAGTGAGACTTTCAAAACAGCCACTTAAAAATATTGAGAGGGCAAATTATATTATTAAGCCAAATAAAAATCTTGGTTCATCCCTTGGCTTTGACAAGGAAAAGGCTGATGACTTAATAAAACTTGGCTACTTCGATGCCTTTAGGGCTGTTAAGGGTCTTAGGGGAGAGGACTACTATATTATGCCCCTTGAAGAAGAGGAGAGCTTGAAGTATATTTATAGGATCTTAAAGGATAAGGTCAAGGAAAGTGATAATAAAGTTGCAAGGATAATCTTTGAAGAATATGCTCCCAAGCTTGCAGAAGAATTGGAGATGTCGGAAAACTTTAGGTATGATGAGCTTTTATATAAGCTGCTTGAGAGAGAAGGTCTTAAAAGACAAATTGATAGGTTCAGGATTTACACAGTAGAAGAATTTATTAGGGAGATAGAAAATGTCAATTGACCAAGACTTAAATTTAGAAAAAATTAAAGCCAAGGTCCAAGCAATAAAGCCCATGCCCGTTGACGTGAAAAATAGGTATTCCGTCATGATTCCTCTTATTAAAAGAGATGGAGAGATCCACTTACTATTTGAGGAGAGGGCCTTCACCCTTAGGAATCAGCCTGGAGAAATTTCCTTCCCAGGAGGAAGGATTGAAGAGGGAGAAAGTCCAATGGATGCTGCTCTTAGGGAGACTTCTGAAGAGCTTTTAATAACAGAAGATGAGATGGAAATTTATTCTGAGGGTGACTTTGTAGTAAATCCCTATGCAGCAATTATTCACACCTTTATTGGAGAAATAAAGAAAGACTTTAATGAAATCATTCCTTCAAGTGATGAGGTGGAGAAGGTCTTTACAGTTCCACTTTCTTATTTTTTGGAGACAAAACCCAGGTCCTACAAGATCGACTTAAAGGTTGAGAGGAACGAGGAGTTTCCCTACCACTTGATTCCCAATGGTGTCAACTACAAGTTCAAGAGAGGGAGAGAAGAAGTCCTCTTTTATGAATATGATGGTCACATTATTTGGGGTTTCACTGCCAAGATGGCAAGAAGGTTTGTAGAAAAGCTAATGTCCTAATTTTAAATCTTAAAATAATAAGAAGCTTAGAGAATTATTTTGTTTTTAATTTTCTAAGCTTTTTATTTTTATGAATAGTAATAAGCAAACTGATAGAATTATAAACAGAAGAGTTAGGGAATTATTTTATTGGAGAGAAAAATTTAACGCATTGTATTTTAAATTTTTCAACTATAAATATTGATAAAATCCTAAGATAAAGTAGAAAATAGAAAACATAAGGCCAAAAAATTAAATTTAATAAAATTAACTTAGTTTTTATTCAAAATATAAATAAAAAAATGAAAAAAGAGTGAAATTTTGTAACACAAACGTAATATTTCGCCAGAAATCCCTAAATATCAAGCTTTAAGAGAGATGTTATTTTTATTTTAAAATAGATTTAATTTATGCAAATTTTAAAATGGCTCAACCAAGCCATTTATATAGAGATTTACAAAAAAGTTACAAAAAAATTGACAAATCTTATTTTTTTTAATATACTCTTAAAAGGTTAGAAGAGGTTACAAAGTAGTAACAAAAACTACAAAATTGTAACTGAATTTATGGAGGTAATATTTTTGAATAAAAAGAACATTTTTAGAAATGCGAAATTTATATTAATTGCCTTAGCTCTTGTGTCAATCCTGACAATGGGTTTTAGCACGGCTCTAGGCAAAGACGTAGAATTAAATATCAACGGAAAGACTAAGACAGTATTTACATACGAAAAGACAGTAGGTGGCTTCTTGGAAAAAGAAGGTATTGTTCTTAAGAACAAGGACCTTGTAAGCCCAGGTCTTGATGAAGAGATTACTAAGGACACTAAGATTCTTATCACATCACCAAAGTCTTACCACATAAAAGATGGAAACAAGACTCTAATTGCTGAAGCAAATGGTTATACTGTTGCTGATGTTCTTGAAAATCTTGGCATTAAACTAAACAAGCTTGACAGAGTTTCCCTTCCTCTTGATAAAATTGCTAAGCAAGGAATGGAAATTAAAATTGATAGAGTTGTTGTAGAAAACTTAGTTAACAAAGTTGAAATTCCTTTTGAAACAGAAACTCGTGAAAACAATGAAATGTTTAAGGACGAGAAAAAAGTAATCACTAAGGGGCAAGTTGGAGAAAAGGTAGAAAACCTAAAGAACACTTATGTAAATGGTAACTTAGAATCTACTGAAGTCCTAAAGAGTGAAATTACAAAGGATCCTGTAAAGGAAGTTGTAGAAGTTGGAACTAAGAAGGGTTCTGCTGCTCCTAATGGAAAGTCAGCTAAGAAAGTAATTGTTATGCAAGCTACTGCTTATGACCCAACTGCAGGTTCAAAGACTGCTATGGGAACAAGAGCAAGAGTTGGTGCAGTTGCTGTTGACCCTAAGGTTATACCACTAGGTTCAAAGCTTTACATTGAAAGTATGGATGGTTTCCCAACTTATGGTTATGCTACAGCAGAAGACACTGGTGGGGCAATTAAGGGAAATAGAATCGACTTATTCTACAACTCAAATGCCCAAGCTAGAAAGTTTGGAAGAAGAAATGTAAAAGTTTATGTACTTGATTAAGAGAGTCCTGGTAACAGGACTTTTTTTATTGGTTTTTTAAGATAACTAAGTCTTTAAAAGTTATGAAGTAAGAAAGATTTATAAAAATTTATAAACTTTTAAGCTTCTTAAAACTTTAAAGAATTCAAAGACTATGAAGAAGTCATAAATTTATAGGACGAAAAAATAAAGTCAAAATAATTTTTAAATTTGTGATTAGTCGTTTAAAAGAACCAATATTTAACTTATAATATGTATGAGGATGATTTTATGAAATTAATTGAACATGAACTCGTCGATAGATATATTTATTATTTGCAAAGATACATCCCCTATGACAAGCAAGAGGCTGCCAAAGAGGATTTTTTAGATATACTGAGTGAGAGACTTCCAGAGATTTACACAGAAGAAGACATAAAAAAAGAATTAAATAGGATGGGGAATCCCTACGAGTTTGCAGGAGCCTATAGTGACCAAGGCAACTTCCTATTAAGTGGAAAGAACTATGAGATCTTTAAGGCCTTTTTAAAGATACTTTCAATATCTGCCCTTATTGGCCTTATAGTATTTACCTTTAACTACTTTAGACGCTTTCAGGGGACAAGTTTGTTTGACATCTTAAAGAGCCTTGTAGTTAGTATCTTCATATTGAGCCTTTTACCATCATGGATTTGTGAAAAGATTAAGACAACAAAGATTTTAAATGCACTTATGGATGAATGGGATATAGACAACCTCTACGAGTCCAAAAAGTTAAAGCTTGAGCTTTACGAGATAGGCCTACTCATGGTTAAGTTTTCCATGTACTTTATGCTACAAGTCTACATCTTAACTGCTAGCATAAATATTTCCATAGCTACTTATTCTTTTGTCATGATTTTATTTTTTATAAATGTGTTATCTGTGAATTTTAAATTTTCAGAGAACACAATTTTTTCAAAAACAATGTATGTGGAATATTTCGTTGACATCTTTAGCATCATCAGTTTGATTTTTTTGACAAGCTATCACATGCCAAGGGTCTTTGCCATAAAGATAATAATACTATGTAATATTATTAATTTGATTTTAAACTCTTATACTATTTCCAAGTCTAAAAATATATTGCTATCGCGAAAAAAGAGAAAGAAAAACAGAAGAAGAAAAGAAAAAGACAGAGATTAAACTCATTGAGTAATCCCTGTCTTTTTCTTATAAAATTTAAGCTACATTTTCTTTTAGGTATTTAATAATGTCTAGTGATTCATAAAGAGGCTTGTCTCCAATGAATAGGCAAGGTACTTGTTTTTTGCCACCTTTTTCAATTAGGTATTCACGAGCTTCTTTATCTTGGTCAATATTTTTTATTTCTACAGAGTCAATGCCTGCATCTTCCATGAAGGCTTCTACCTTTTTACAGAAAGGGCAAACTGTTCCTACATAAAGTGTTAATTTTTCCATAATATCCCTCCAAGTCTTTTTTACCCAATTAAAAATAAAGAAAACAAGGGCAGTATTTAAAAGATATGAGATTTTTGGTATAATAACATAGATTCGAGGTGATATTGTGGGATTTTTTGACAGTCTTGATGGCAATTTAAATGACCTAGTTGGGAATTTAAATTATCTAAAGAAGAAACTTGTGAACGAATCGCAAGAAATTAAAAAGACAGCAAGGTTGAGATACGAACTTTTAAATGAAGAGAGAAAGCTAAGTGAAGCCTTTGAAAAGCTTGGCAAGCACCAATACCATGCCCTTAAGGGTGAGGGGTCTGATCTCGATGTAAGTGAGACCTTGCAAGAGATAAATAGGTTAGAGTCAAGAATTTCTTCACTAAAGATGGGCCTTGACTTAAGTGAAAAGACATCTGGCATAAATTTCACAGAAGACAATGCTGGCCAAGATGCTTATGAGTCCTCTTCAATTTTTGTAAGAGATGAAGAAAATTCTTCTCATGAAGAAGACCAGGGCTCAATAATTTTTATAGAAGAAGATGAAGATGAAAATAAATAAAGAATTTGTTGAAATAGACGGAATAAAAACTGCATATATAAAGAGGGAGGGTGGCGAGAAAGTCCTTGTCATTCTCCACGGTTGGGGTGCATATATTGAATCAATTATGCCGATTTTTAATGCCATTCCAGAGGGCTACACAGTTTATGCCTATGATGCACCAGGCTTTGGCGACAGCGAAAATCCAAGAGAAGTCATGGGGACCTATGATTATTATGAATTTCTCTTAAAGTTCCTTGACCACTTTAATATTAAGAAGGCAACTTTTGTGGGTCACTCCTTTGGTGGCAAGACCCTTACGATTTTGGGATCAAGAAACAAGGACAGGGTTGAAAAGCTTATAATAATTGACGCATCAGGTGTCCTTCCCAAGAGAAAGCTATCTTATTATGCCAAGGTATATTCCTTTAAGGCAGCAAAAAAATTCTATATGCTGACTCATGGCAACAATGAAGAGGCCATGGCTAAGTTTTATAAAAAGCATGGGTCTGATGACTACCAGGCAGCAGATGGAATTATGAGAAAATGCTTTGTAAAGGTTGTTAATGAGTCCACAAGAGAGGAATTCAAGAATATTGATGCAGAAACCCTCCTCATTTGGGGAGATAAAGATGAGGCAACTCCTCTTTATATGGGTAAGATTTTTGAAGAAGAGATAAAAAACTCTGGCCTAGTTGTCCTAGAAGGGGCTGGACACTATTCCTACCTTGACAAGTTTGGTCAGTTTAATGCAGTTATTAATTCGTTTTTAGATTAGGAGATTTTAATGGAATATTTTTTACAGAGACTGCCAATTTTTTTAATAGATTTTGTAATTATATGTGTGGCACTTTATTATTCCCTAATTAGGAGCAATTTTCCCATTCACATGCTCCAATTAGAGGGCTACGACAATGATGAGTACAAGACATTTTTAAAGAACAACAAGGAAAAGATGAACAAGTTAGTCTACAAGTTGGAGAAAAATCAAAAGACTCCCATAGTTTGGACTGACAGGGCAAAGAGACTTCTAAAGAAGCACAAGCTTGTAAACTTTATTGCCTTTGTACTTGTAGTTGTCTTTTCACTGGGAATTTTTGATGGGTCAGGATCCTATGTGCTTTCAATTTTAGCTACACTAATCCTGTCATTTTTAATTTACTTTTACCAATACAGGATACTTATTTTGACAAACAAGTGGGCAAAACCTACTGAAGACAAGATAAACATGGGCTTTTACAAGTCAGCTCAGGCAAAAATAAAAAAATACAAGGAAGAAGAAGGCTTAAAGGTACTAGGAATTACAGGGTCCTTTGGCAAGACTTCAGTTAAATTTATTTCAGACACAATTCTATCTGAAGGCCTAAGGGTCAAAAATACACCATCATCCTTTAACACCCCTATGGGACTTTCAAAGATCATCAACAACGAACTTGAAAGGGACAGGGAAGTTTTCATAGCAGAACTTGGTGCCAAGGTGCCAGGTGAAATCCACGAAGTTGCAGAACTTGTTCAACCAGATATTGGAATAATAACTGCTATTGGGCCAACTCACATGCACCTTTTCAAGACAATTGAAAATATACAAAAGACAAAGTACGAGTTAATTGAAGACCTGCCAGAAGATGGGATTGCAATTTTTAACTACGACAACGACTATGTTAAACCCCTTGCAGACAAGACAAAGAAGAAGACTTATAGGTATGGAACTAAGGACTTTGATAATCTAGATGTCTATGCAGACGATATAAAGGTCAATGAGACTGGATCAGAATTTGTCCTTCACATCAAGGGAGCAGGAGAAATTAAGTGCTCCACAAGACTTCTTGGAGTCCACAACATATCCAACCTTCTTGCATCAGCGACTGCTGCCCATGTCTTGGGACTTAGCCTAGAGGAAATTCAAAAGGGAATCTCCAAGGTTGAGCCAGTGGAACACAGACTTTCACTTATTCCATCATCAAATGACACCATAGTTATTGACGATGCCTTTAACTCAAACCCAGTGGGCTTTAGGGCGGCTCTTGATGTTTTAAGAGAATTTAAGGACCACAGGAAGATAATAATAACGCCAGGTATGGTTGAGCTTGGAGATATGGAAGAAGAAGAAAATAGAAAAATAGGTCAAGTCATGGCAGATGTCCTCGACTTTGCAATTTTAGTTGGCAAAAAGAGAACTCTTCCAATTTATGAAGGCCTTAAGGATAAAAACTTTGATGAAGAAAAAATTTACAGGGTTTCTTCACTAGACGAGGCAACCCAAGTTCTCGCAAAGATTTCAATGGCGGGAGATGTCGTTCTCTTTGAAAATGACCTTCCTGACAATTACAATGAGGAGTGAAAAAATGGAAAATATAGGTGTAATCTTCGGGGGAAGATCCGTTGAACACGAAGTTTCTGTTATTACAGGAATGCAAATTATTGAAAACATGGATAAGTCTAAGTACAATCCAATTCCAATTTATATTACAAAAGATGGCAAGTTCTTGTCAGGGGAAAGTTTAAAGAACTTCAAGTCCTACAAGGACCAAGACTTTCACGACGGAGTAGAAGTCTTCTTCAAGCCGGAATATGGCAACAAAAACTTATACTATGTAAAGCACAATCCAAAGAAACTTTTTAAGGCAGAATACGATTCAGTAGAAGTTTATGAAAAAATTGATGCAATATTCTTTGCCCTTCACGGAACCTTTGGAGAAGATGGATGTACTCAAGGACTTTTTGAACTTATGGGCATGCCTTACACTGGCTGCGGAGTTATGTCTGCTGCTGTTGGCATGGACAAGGTAATCATGAGAAAGGTCTTTGAATCAGAAGACATCCCAATGACAAAATACAAGTACTTCTACAGGGAAGAACTTAAAAACCTAAAGGGTCTTATAGAAAAGTGCAAGGACCTAAACTTCCCACTTTTTGTTAAGCCAGCTAACCTAGGCTCATCAATAGGGATTTCAAGAGTGGAAAATGCTCTTGACCTTTCAAAGGCTCTTGAAGTTGCAGCCCACTACGACAGAAAAATTATTGTAGAAGAGGCTGTTGTTAACCCAAGAGAAATTAACGTGGCAGTACTTGGTTATGAAGATGACTTAAGGGTTTCTGCAGCAGAAGAACCTCTTGGATTTAAGGATCTTTTAAAGTATGAAGACAAGTATGTTTCTGGTTCTAAGGGAGCCAAGTCATCTCAAAAGCACCAAAACAAAAAACTTCCAGCAGAACTTAAACCAGAACTTGAAAAAGAAATTAAGGAACTTGCAAAAAAAGCCTTCTCAGCAATTGATGGTGCAGGTGTGGCAAGGATTGACTTTTTAGTTGACGGCGACAAGGCCTATGTAAATGAAATCAACACACTTCCAGGATCCATTGCCTTCTACCTATACGAGGTTGATGGACTTATGATTAAGGATTTAATCACAAGGCTAATTGAACTGGGCAAGGAAAGACACAGTGAGAGAGCTGCAAATAACTATTCAATTGATTCAAATTTATTTAATATGACAAGTTATGGAGCAAAGATCTAATGATTAAAGAAAAGATTTTAGAACTTATTAAGAATTCGAAGCCAAGGACAAAAGATGATCTTGCTAGGTTATTTAAAATTAAGAGCAAGGAGAAGAAAGAATTTAATAGGATACTAGAGGAACTTGAAAAAGAGGGTCTAATTTTCATGGACCACAGGAAGAAGTACAGACTTGTGGACAATGATAAATTCTTTTTTGGAAAACTTCAAACAAATGCCAAGGGTTTTGGATTTTTAATAAGCGAAAATCTTGACGAGGATATTTATATATCAAGAAACAACCTTAAGGATGCTTTAAATGGCGACGAAGTCATCGTCAGAAGATACAGGGACTCCTTTGGCGACAAGCCAGAGGGCAAGGTCCTATCCATTGTTAGAAGGGTCAACAGCAAATTTGTTGGAGTCTTTCAAAACAAAAAGGACTTTGGCTTCGTTGTTTCAGATGAGAGCAAGATGGCAATGGATATTTATGTTCCTAAGAAGAAATTTAACGGGGCAAAAAATGGTCAAAAGGTTGTTGTAAAAATAGAAAAATGGCCAGAGGCAAATAAAAAACCTGAGGGAAGAATAGTAGAAGTCTTGGGTTATCCAGAAGACCCTGACGTTGATATTCTTTCTGTAGCTGCAGGCCTAGACCTTCCTATGGAATTTTCCAAGGCTGCCCTATCTGAAGCCAAGTCTCTTCCACAAGAAGTTAGGGAAGAAGACCTAAAAGGAAGAAGGGACTTAAGGGATCTTACAACTTTTACAATTGACGGAGCAGATTCCAAGGACTTTGACGATGCAGTTTCTCTTGAAGTTGCAAAAAACGGCAACTACGTCTTAGGAGTTCACATTGCAGATGTTGCCCACTATGTTGAAGAGTACTCTGCCATAGATGAAGAGGCCTTCAAGAGGGGGAACTCAGTTTACCTTTTAAACAAGGTTATACCAATGCTGCCCTTCGAACTTTCCAATGGAATTTGTTCCCTAAATGAAGGTGTAGACAGGTTGACCCTATCTGTCCTTGCAGAAATTGACAAGACGGGCCAAGTAGTAAAATATGAAATCCTTGAGTCTGTAATTAATTCTAAGAGAAGATTAGTTTATGAAAATGTTTCTGACTACTTAGAAAAAAATATTTCCCACCCATCCCTAAAGGGACTTGAGAAAACCCTAGATAAGATGTATGAACTTGCAAAAATTTTAGAAGACAAGAGGGAAAAGGGTGGCGCCATAGACTTTGACATACCAGAAGTTATCATTGAAGTTGACGAGAGAGGTTGGCCACAAAATATCCACAAGAGGGACAGGAGATCAGCCAACAAGCTCATAGAAGACTTTATGCTTATGGCAAATGTATGCGTGGCAAAGGAATATTATTTTAAGAAAATTCCATTTTTATACAGGATTCACGAGAGACCAAAGGATGAAAAAATTTCAGAACTCAACTCCTACTTGAGACCTCTTGGCTATATGATTAACTTTGATGAAAAAGTTGAACCAAGAGATGTGCAAAAGCTCCTTGAAAAGGTAAAGGGAAGCAAGGAAGAGATGTTTGTCTCAACTATGACCCTAAGGTCCATGGCAAAGGCAAGATATTCTGAAATAAACGACATCCACTTTGGTTTGGCCTTCGACCACTATTCCCACTTCACTTCTCCAATAAGAAGGTATGCGGACCTCACAATCCACAGGATTATAAAAAAGAAAATTGAGGGCAAGTTATCTAAGGGAGAGATCACAAACTTAAAGGCAGTTTTGCCTGACATAGCAGAGCAAGTTTCTAAGACAGAAAAAGTTGCCCAAGATGCTGAAAGGCAAGTTGAAGACATCAAGATGGCTGAATACATGTCTGAGAGAATTGGAGAAATCTACAAGGGTAGGATTTCATCTATCACAAACTTTGGAATGTTTGTTGAACTTGATAACCTAATCGAAGGACTTGTGGGTTACAGGACCATGGATGGCTATTACGAATTTGACCAAGACAACTACAGGGCCATTGACTACAGGACAAAAAAAGAATTTCACATTGGCGACGATGTGACAATAAAAGTTGTAAATGTTGACCTCAACATGGGCAACATTGATTTTAAAATGGTAGGTGATGAAGATGAGTAAGGAAAAAAACGATGCAATAGCAAACAATAAAAAAGCCAGCCATCTTTATTTTATCGAGGACACTTATGAAGCAGGGATTGAACTTGTTGGGACTGAGGTTAAGTCCATAAGGGCAGGCCATGTCAACATCAAGGATGCCTACTGCGACATCAACAAGGGAGAAATTTTTGTATCAGGCATGCACATTTCACCCTACGAGCAGGGAAACATTTATAATGTTGACCCCATGAGGAAGAGAAAACTCCTTATGCACAAGGCAGAAATCCTTCGTCTTGAAAAAGTTAAAACTCAAGAAGGCTACACAATTATTCCCCTAAAGGTTTATCTCAAGAGGGGAAGAGTCAAGGTCCTAATAGCCAAGGCAAAGGGTAAGAAGCTATGGGACAAGAGAGAGACAATGAAGAAGAGAGAAGTGGACAAGAGACTTCGCCAAGCAACGATGTATTAATTTTTCTTGACTTACGATTTGATAAAAATTAATTGCGAGGAAATTTATTAACTTTAAAAATTTCAAATTGAAAATAAATTATTAATTGACGCTCATTTATGGGCGTTTTTTTAATTTTAAATTATCTTAGGAGCCTTTGTTTGATATAATAAGCCCAGGTGATACTATGGCTTTTATCGAAGTTAAAGACCTCTCAAAAGTTTACACAATTGGAGAAAGGTCTGTCATGGCAAATGATAAATTAAATTTTGAAATAGAAAAAAATGAATTTGCAATAATTCTCGGTGCATCAGGTGCCGGCAAGTCAACTTTTCTAAATATTTTGGGAGGTCTCGACACAGCGTCTTCTGGTGACCTCTTAGTTGATGGAAAAAATATTGCAAAGTATAGTGAAAGAGAACTGACAACTTACAGGCGTTACGACATGGGATTCGTCTTTCAATTTTACAATTTGATTCCCAATTTAACAGCTCTTGAGAATGTTGAGCTTGCCAGTCAAATTGTAAAACATGCCAAGGACCCAGTTGAAGTTTTAAAGTCTGTGGGCCTAGGCGAGAGGATGGATAACTTTCCGTCACAGTTATCTGGTGGAGAGCAACAAAGGGTGTCAATAGCGCGTGCTATTGCAAAGAACCCAAAACTTCTCTTGTGTGATGAGCCAACAGGTGCCCTTGACTACAAGACAGGCAAGCAAATTTTAAAACTCTTGCAAGACCTTACGAGGACAACAGACACAACTGTGGTTCTAATAACCCACAACTCTGCAATTAAAAATTCTGCAGACAGGCTAATTGAAATTTCTGATGCAAAGATTAAGGATGTTTTTGTAAACGACAATCCAAGGGATATTATGGATATAGAATGGTAGGTGGAGTGTGAAAGCTCGCGACAAGGATAATCTAAGGGAGATAAAAAATTCCCTCCCAAGATTTATTTCTATAATGATAATTGTCTTTCTCGGCGTCTTTGTCTTGATTGGACTTATTTCCACAGGCAAGATCATGAGGAATACAATTGATGATAAAATTGAAAAATTAAATCAAGAGGACATAAAGATTTCCGTTCCCATTGGACTTGAAGCTAAGGACCGACAAATTATTGAGGACCAAGAAGATATCAAGGAGCTAGAGTATGGCTACGACAAGGATGTTTTTCTTGCGGGAGACCCAACTGTTATAAAAGTTTTAAACATGCCCTATGAAATTTCTAAACCAGAAATAATTGAGGGAAGAGAGCTTAGGGGTCCCGATGAAATTATTTTGGACTCTAGGATGAAAAAGGCTGGTAGCAAAATTGGGGACACAATAAGATTCAAGGAAGACAACGACGATGATGAGGACAACGACTTAAAGAGGCTTTCTTTTAGGGTTGTTGGTTTTGCAAATTCTCTGGACTTTCTTCAAGAAAATAACGCAGCCCACTCTGAAAGAGGCTACGGACAAATTTCTTACTTTGCCTATATTGACGATGGAAACTTTTCTGGCGACCCAACTCTTGCCAAGATAAAATTCTTGGGGACTGAAGGCTTAAAGACTTCAGACAAGGATTATGTTGACTACATGGATAAGAAGAAGAGGGCCCTTAAAATTGACTTGAAGTCTAGGCCAAAGGAAAGACTTGCCTCCATCCAGGGAGAAATTTCTGACAAGATTACTGATGCAGAGGACAAGATCACCGATGCTGAAACGAAGTTGTCTGATGCAAAAGACAAGCTAGTTAAGGGTAGAGAAGACCTCAACAAGGGAAAGGCTGACTACAAGAAGGGTCTTGATAAGTACAATGAGGAAAAGGACAAGGCAGAGTCAGAAATTTCCAAAAATAGGGACAAGCTTTATAAGGCATCTGTGGAAATCGATGACGGCGAGAGAAAGTTAATTGATGGTTACGAAAAATTAAGTGATGGCAAGAAAAAACTTGATAATGCCAAAGAAGAATTAAATTCTGGAAGAAAGAAGCTTACAGAAGGCAAGGAAAAGTACCAAAAGGGACTTGGAGAAGTTGAAGCTTCAGAAAAAGCCCTTAGGCAAGGAGAAGACCAGCTAGCTGATGGAAGAAAAAAGCTTGATGATGGCTGGGACAAGATAGAGGATTCAAGAAAAAAACTTGCTGAGGGCATGAAAAAGTATGAAGAGGGAGAAAGAGACTACCAGTCTGGTATGGCTCAACTTGAAGCTGGCAAAAATAAATTGGTTTCCCAAATGGGGGCTTCTTCCTATGAAGATGCTGTGGAAAAAATTTACGCCCTAGACAAGGCCTTGGAAACTGGAGAAGACCTTGTTAAAAAGCTTCCAACTATAGAAGATGAAATTGAAAAAACTTCTTCCCAAATAAGCCAAGTAGATAGTGGGATTTCACAAATTGATAGTCAGCTCTCTGCTTTAAAAAATACTCTAAATAGTCCTGACTTATCAGATGAAGAAAGAAAAAATATAGAGGGACAAATTGCTGGACTTGAAGAGAAAAAATCAGAACTCGAAAAAAACAAGGCTGATTTAAATAGAAAGTTAGACTTTCTAAAGACATCAAAAGAAGAAATTGACAAGGCAATGGAAGAGATCAACAAGGAAGTCCCAGGTGGAATCACTGGCAACTTGTCTGACTTAAAGGCAAAATTAAAAGAAGGCAAGGCTGGCATTGCAGCTATTCAAGAAAATGAAAAGAAACTTGCAGCAGGAAGGGCCACTCTTGATGCCAGCAAGAAGCAAATTGAAGAGGGAAAGAGGCAACTTGAAGAAGGAATTGCCGAGGCAGAAAAGGGAGAAGCAGAGTATGCCAAGAGCAAGTATGAAATTGAGAAGAACAAGAGAAAACTTCAAGAAGCTAGAGAAGAATTAGAAAAGGCAAAAAACAAAATAAATGAATCTGAAGAAAAATTAAATAAGGGGGCTGCTGACTACGAGTCTGGCAAAAAAGAATACGAGGAAAAGTATGATGACTACGTGGAAGGCAGGGAAAAACTTTCAAGAGCCAAGGAAAAATACTTGTCAGGAAGAGATGAACTAGATAGGGGCGAGGAAAGACTTGATAAGGAATTAAAAACTGGTAAGGACCAATTAAATGACGCCAAGTCAAAACTCTACAAGGCAGAAAAAGACTTGAAGAAGGGCGAAGATGAATATCAAGACAAGTCCCAAGAAGCTGAAGAAAAAATTGCTGATGCAAGAGAAAAAATTGCCGATGGAAGAAGGTACCTCAGCCTAGTCAAGCAACCTCGTTACACAATCACACCAAGGCACTTGTCGCAAGACATCAACACCTATCTTGATTACGCAAAGAGAGTTGACGGCCTTTCATTTATCTTCCCAATATTTTTCTTTGCCATTGCCCTTCTAGTATGTTTCACAACAATGACTAGGATGGTGGATGAAAACAGGCTTGTCATTGGAGCCTACAAGGCCTTGGGCTACACCAATAGAGAAATAGGCAAGAAGTTCTTCCTCTATGGGTCCCTAGCATCATTGATTGGTGGGACTCTGGGAGCAATTACTGGGTCTTACCTCTTGACCTATATAATTGGAAACGCCTACTCAACAAAGACAATTTTTGAAAATAAATTGCTGATAAGCATCTTCCCACTAAGAGTGATCTTCGCCATTGCCATAGGATTTTTATTTACCAGCGTGGCAGCTATGATAACTGTAAATAAAAACTTGGAGGAAAAGACAGCAAACCTCTTGAGGGCAAAGGCACCAGCCAAGGGGAATAGAATTCTTTTAGAGAAAATTCCATTTATCTGGGACAGGATGAGCTTCCTATCAAAGGTAACAGCAAGAAACCTATTCTTGTCAAAGAAGAGGATGTTCATGACAGTGGTGGGAGTACTAGGTTGTGCAGCCCTCTTAGTCCTTGGATTTGGAATAGCTGAATCAGTAAAGGACGTTGAGACCCTACAATTTAAAAATATTTTGAAGTACGACATATCTGTCCTTTACGACAGGGACCTAGACCAAGCTTCTTACGAAGAATATAAGAAGTCCTTGGCAGAAAAAAATTTAGATTACACAGAAGTCTATGAAGAATTTTTCACAGTTGACTATGATGAAATAGACCAATCAGTGAATGTGATAGTCCCAAGTGACAAGGAAGACTTCAAAAAGTACGTGTCACTTTTTGACAAGGACACAAAGGAAGAATTAGAACTTCCAAAGAGGGGAGTTATAATCACAGAAAAGTTGTCCAAGCTTAAAAAATTAAAAGTTGGCGCCCCACTAGAGATTAGAGACGTCTATGGAAATGAATTCGAAGTAGAAGTCGCTGGCATCAGCGAGTTTTATATAGGTCACAACGTCTACATGGACAGAGACTACTTTGAAAAAGTAACAGGATCAGACTTCAAGGCCAACACCGACCTCATAAAAGTTCCAAGTGACTTTGACAAAGATACCTTTATAAAGTCCACTATAGAAAAGAAGTCCGTCTTTAACATAGGAAATGTTGACGACATGAAGGATGTATTGAATCAATTCCTATTTTCAATAACTAAGGTTGAGATAATTATTCTAATAGTGACAACAATTTTGGAAGTCGTAGTCCTCTACAACCTCACAAACATAAACATTGAAGAGAGAATAAGAGAAGTCTCAACAATAAAAGTCCTTGGCTTTTATCCAAGAGAGACAACCTCATACATTTACAAGGAAACCTATATCTTGGCAATAATTGGAATCTTAATTGGACTGGGAGTTGGCAAAATCCTCCACTACTCAGTCCTACAAATAGTAGTTCCCTTTATGGCCATGCTGCCAGAAGACTTGAGCCCAAGGCCCTTCATCTTGGCAGGAATAATAACAGCCCTTGTAAATACACTAATAATGATAATCTTCCACTACAGGATAAAAAAGATAAACGCCTTGGATGCACTTAAGTCAAACGAATAAGATGAGACATAGGATTTGAAAAATAAAATCTAAGAAATAAAAAGCAAGTGTTAATAGCACTTGCTTTTTTAGTGAAAATTTTTGAAATGAAAGAGACTTATGAGATAAAAAATTGTTTTAAATAGGAAGTGTAGAAAAAAATGAATTAAATTCTTGCGAGTAAAATCATAAAGCCCACTTCCTAGTATATGCTATAATAAGATTGATAAATTATACAAAGTAGAAGATTAATTTAATTTGGATTAAGGGATTCTTCTACTACAAATTGCGGAAAAAATTAACGGATGAAAAGATGAAAATGCAAATTTGGAAATACTTGGTAGAATTTTTAATTATTATAGATGTGAAATATCAGGAGTGTTAGAGTATAGAAATGAGTAAAAAAGAAAAAGCTACAGATTTATGGGTTTACGATCTTTTAAAAGAAGCGAATATTTCTTTAGATCCACAAGGATCGTCAATAAAAGAAATAGATGATGCTTTAAAAACTGCATCAAAAAGAGGGACGGGAAAAGTAGGTTATCCAGAATATGTAGGAGTCGTAAAAGATTTCATCATAGTTATAGAAGACAAAAAATCAATGTCTTATCATGAAAATAGAACAGATGAAGGTATTCTTTCTGAAGACATTTCTTCAATTTGTGACTACGCCGTTAATGGAGCTTTATTTTATGGAAAGCATTTAATAAAAAATACTGGATATACAAAAGTTATTGCCATTGGTGTATCAGGCAATGAAAAGAAACATAGAATTAGTCCTTTATTTATAAATGAGAGACAAGATTACTACGAACTGACAGAGATAGAAACTTTTATTTCATTTAATGAAGATAATATTTATGAATATTATACAAAAGAGATTTTAAAAGAAAATACTAACTTTGAAAAAGAAACCAAAGAAATATTAAAAGATGCTGCATTGTTGCACGAAGACTTAAGGAATTATGGATCAATTCAAGATAAGGATAAACCACTAATTGTATCAGGAATACTGCTTGCTTTAAGAGAAATTGAATATGGAAGTTTTTCGATAGACTCATTAACAGGTGACAAGAACTATACAGATGGAGAAAAAATTTATGATGCCATAAAAAACAATCTAAAAAGAGCAAACGTATCGCCAGAAGTAAAAAGAGATAAGTTATTAAATCAATTCTCTGTTATAAAAGACACAACAAAGATTAACCAGGTAGATCCAACATTAAAGAAAACACCAAATAAACATTATACGGAATTTTTATACAAAAGTATCTTTCAGTCAATAAGATTTCATCAAAGTGGCGAAGATTATTTGGGTAGGTTTTATGGGGAATTCATGTCCTATTCTGGAGGGGATGGGCAAAGTTTAGGAATAATACTTACACCAAGACATATTACAGAACTATTTTGTGACTTACTTGATTTAAAACCAGATGATAAAGTTATGGATCCTTGCTGTGGAACAGCAGGATTTTTGATTGCTGCCATGCATAATATGTTGCAAAAAACAGATGATGATTTTGAAAAAAATAATATTAGAAAAAATCAACTTTTTGGGATAGAAGATCAATCATATATGTTTACAATTGCTACCACAAATATGATTTTAAGAGGAGATGGAAAGAGCAATCTTGAGAATCAAGATTTTTTAAAACAAAATACAGCAAAGTTACAACTTAAAGGTTGCACTGTAGGGATGATGAATCCACCATATTCTCAAGGATCAAAAGATAATCCTAATTTATATGAAATCTCTTTTACAGAGCATCTTTTAGAATCACTTGTAGAAGGGGCAAGAGTAGCAGTTATAGTCCCACAATCTACAATGACTGGAAAAACAAAATATGAGAAAGAGACCAAAGCAAATATTTTAAAACATCACACTCTAGAAGGTGTAATTACTTTAAATAAAAATACATTTTATGGTGTTGGTACAAATCCTTGCATAGCTATATTTACAGTAGGAACCCCACACCATACAGACAAAGTATGTAAATTTATTAATTTCGAAGATGACGGATACGAAGTTGCAAAACATATTGGACTTATAGAAACACCATCTGCAAAAGATAAAAAACAACATTTGCTTGATGTGTGGTTCGACCGAATTGATGCAGAGACAAAATTCTGTGTTGAAACAACGATTGAAGCAGATGATGAATGGCTACATTCTTTTTATTATTTCAATGATGAAATACCAACAGATGAAGACTTTAGAAATACAATAGCAGATTATATTACCTTTGAAGTAAATATGATTACCCACGGTAGGGGATATCTATTTGGACTTGAAGAAGACGTTGACGACCTATTTAATGAGAAATCATCATTAGCAGCTGAAGACGGTGAAAACTATGAAACAGAATAAGTTATCACTTAATGATGTGGAGTGGGGAGAGTTTAAAATAAAGGAACTATTCGAGGTTCAAAACTCAAAAGCATATCATAAAGAAAAATTAACGGCAAATACTTATGGAATCCCTTACATTACTAGAACCTCATTGAATAATGGATTAGATGATATTATCTCTATTGATCAATTTTTTAAAACTAATAGAAAAAACTCGATTAGTTTGGGAGCTGAAAACGCAGATTTCTTTTACCAAGAATTTGAATATATAACTGGAAATAAGATGTATAGCATTCATAATAAAAATATTAATAAGCGAATAGGATTATTTTTAGTACAGGTATTTAGAACTAGCATAAAAAACTGTGGTTTTGGTTATGGTAAGGGATTAACTGGAACTAGATTTAAGGATAGAATAGTTTTATTACCTTTAGATAGCTTGGGAAACCCAAATTGGCAATTCATGGAAGATTATATCAAACAAGAACAAAAACAAATTGCTCAAAAAGTAATCTCTTATTATGAGCAAAGAATACTTGAAACAGGATTTGATTTAGTAGGGCTTGAAGATGTTGAGTGGAAAGAATTTTATTTTAATGAAGTGTTTAGAAAAATTCAAAGAGGAAAAAGACTAAAAAAAGATGACCATATTGATGGAAATGTTCCTTATATTTCATCAACATCACTAAATAATGGTCTCGATCAGTTTATTGGAAATGAATATATGGTTAGGAAATTCAAAAATAATATTTCTCTTGCTAATAGTGGTAGTGTGGGATCTTGTTTTTATCATGATTACGAGTATATTGCAAGTGATCATGTAACTTCACTAACCTTGGAAAAGGCTGATAAATATGTTTATTTGTTTATGTCGACCATAATTAAAAGATTAGAAGAAAAATATTCATTTAATAGGGAAATAAATGATAAAAGAATAAAAAATGAAAAATTTATTTTACCTGTAGATAAAAACGGTAACCCCCACTGGGAATATATGAGTATGTTTATGCAAAAAATAATGGAAGAAAAGCTAGAAAAAGTGCTTGAATATATATATATATATATATATAAG
>JAWGHR010000006.1:0-97057 GCA_032560695.1 Peptoniphilus harei
GGTCTGGGGGGAGGTTTAAGGAGGGGGTCAGGGGCCTCGCCCGCCCCTGGCTCCCCCTCCTTATAGATAAATAGTAAAGCCGGGCTTTACAAAACATTTTTAAAAAAATATTTATTATTGATTCTAAGAGCGAAGCTTTTGCAAAATCTTTATCTTAAAATAAAAAAAGGGCCCGTGGGAAGCCCACGAACCATTTTCCTCAACTTACTGAAATCCTACTCTTATGCATATAATAAACTGCAAAGAACAATGCTATTGTTTCTAAGAGCATTGGAATTAGTATTCCTATTCCCATCCCCCTCATAAATACATCTCCATTGTTTAAGAAGAGCTCAATATTTGTAAACAAGTCAAATTTATCTAAGATATAGATGACTGCTCCTTCTATCATTCCTAGTCCTATATATACAAGGACTGGTCCGCCTAGTCCAAATCTTCTAAGTTTTTTGCCACCACCAAGGGTAACTGCAAAGATTATGCTAATTATATTGTTAAATAAAGCAATTAGAACCCAAGCAACACCTATTAATATATTTCTTACTCCAACTTCGTTAATTGCCTTACTTATATCTGCCCAAGACATATATATTACTCCACCATCAACAGAAGGTGCAGTCATAAATAGGAAACAAATTAATCCTACATAAATTGAATAGATAATAAACATTATAAGATAATATAAAAATCTTGAAAAAGTTTTTGCTGATGGACTAATTGGTGTTGACTCATAAAATAGGGCGCTGTCGCCAAAGAACATATTGTAGTCGCCAACTATTACTGATATAGCCGCTGCCATGTATCCAAACCCTAACGCCATCATGCCTAGTGCAACTGCACTGCCACCTATTGAATGATTAACATTAGAAAATAGCACTCCAAAGAGAATTAGGGCAACTGGTAAAACTGGTATAAACCAATTATTTCTAAAGTGATTTCTTATTTGATGTCCAAGTAATTTTCCCATTAAAATACCTCCGTAAAGTAGTCTTCTATACTCATATTTTTTTCACTTCTTATTTCATCTACTGTCTTGTTAAGGCTAATCTTGCCTTCTGAAAGGAAGAGGACCCTGTCAAGTAGTGGCTCGATTTGATTTATCAAATGAGTTGACAAAATAATTAGAGAATCTTCTTCAAAATTATCTAAAATAGTTTGGATGATGGCCTTTCTCGCTGAAGGGTCAACTCCAGAAATTGGTTCGTCTAAGAGGAAGATCTCTGCCTTTCTTGAAAGACTAAGGGCAATTTGCATTTTTTCTCTCATACCCTTACTCATTTCTTTGACCTTGGCTCCTTGAGGAAGTTTAAATTCATCGTAAATCCTATAAAACTTTTCTTCGTCAAAGTCCTTGAAGAATTTTTTATAAGTTCTAACAACTTCCTTTACAGAAAGTTTGTCGCTAAGAGCAAAATTGTCTGGTTGATAAGATAAAATTTCTGCAGTCTTGTAGGAAATTTCTTCTCCGTCAATTACAATGCTTCCCTTATAAGTTTTTTCTAGTCCTGCAAGGATCCTAAGTAATGTTGACTTACCTGCACCATTGGGTCCAACTAGGCCAACAATTTGTCCCTTATCAAGTTCTAGGTTTAGGTCATCAAGGACCTTGTTCTTGTAGCCCATATTTAAATTTTTTATCTCTAACTTGCTCATACTTCCCTCCAATATTTGTCTAAAAGTTCCAGTGATTTTTCCTTCGTCATCTTGAGTTCTTCTGCAACTCCAATTAAGTCGTCGCAGGACCTATAAAAGGCACCCTTCGCTATTTCTTCTATTAGTTCTTCATCATCTGTTATAAATCTGCCACTAGTCCTATTTGACTTGGCAAGACCCTCTCTCTCAAGTTCTTGCAAGGCCCTTTGGACTGTGTTGGGGTTGACCCCATAGGTTTGAGCAAGATTTCTAACAGTTTCCATCTTCTCTCCACTCTTCCACTCTCCACTTGAAATTTTTAGTTTAAAATCTTCTAGGAGCTGGATGTAAATGGGTCTGTTGTTATCAAATTCCATATTTACCTCCTCTTGGGATTGGCTTCTTAATTTTTTAATCGACCTGTCCCTCTTATATTAAGTAAAGATTTTGATTTCATATCTAAATCTTAAATTTTTTTGTCTTATGTCTTTTGTCTTTTGTCTTTTGCCTTATTTAAAATTTTTAAAAGTCAATACAAGAGCTTTGTTTTTTGTATTGTTGTGTCAACTCCTTAATACAATAGTTATTATATACAAACTCTTTTATTTTTGCAAGACTTTTTATAAATTTTTAATTTTTTATAAGAGATCAGACAGCGACCTTTTAAATTTTTTCTAAATAATAACAATTTCTTAAGTAGTAAAAAATATTTCTCGCCTTTTAATTAAAATTTTTAACTTAATCACACAATAAATATTAGTAGGTTAAAAGAAAAGAGGAGCAAAAAAATTTCTGCTTCTGTTCAAAAAATTTTTGCAAGCTAAACTTTATAAAGCAGCTACAAAAAAATTTACAAATAAAAAACCCAAGCTGAATTTATTTTCAACTTGGGTCTTTTTATTTGTTCTCTTTATTTTTTTTATTCTTTTTATTCTTTACCTTCTTAAGTCTAAAGAAGTCTTCTCTTTCCTTTTCTGCCAAGATATCTTCAATCTCCCTAATGATATGCCTGTACTTAGGAATTTGAATCTTGTCAAGGGCGTTGGCCCTCTTAGCAGTCTTCTTGATTTCATTGGCAAGCCTAAAGACAGAAGTTTCTATCTCTGCAAGCTCATAGATAACAGGAAGAATTTCTGCAATATTAATCTTTGCCCTGTCAAAGGCTGCGTTAGATTGGTGAAGGGAATAATCTGCCCTAGCGCTGGGCTTTTCATATTTTATTTTTGGAAGCTCAAGCCCCATGACTGAACGAGAAATAATTTCATAGTCATTTTCAAGGGGAGCTGACTCTCCCATGTCCTTGAGGGACAATGCCCCCATGGATATAGTTGCCATTACAAGTTCAGAGTAAGACTTTTCAAACTTTTCTTCTATCTCGTCTTGCAAGACCTTGGCATTTTTATTTAAGTCCATCATTTCCTTAATAAGGACTGTCCTCTTCTTGTCAAGAAGGTCGTAACCCTTCTCAGCAAGAACAAGAGCATTCTTTGATGCAATTAAATTTGCCTTAGTAGGAGTTACCTTAATCGCCATTATTATCACCTAGATATTTTTCTTTTAACTTAGGATCAATTCTATCAATCATTTGAGCTGGAAGAATCTTTAGTAGTTCCCAACCTAAATCTAGGGTTTCTTTAATATCTCTGTTTTCATTTTGATCTTGACTTAAAAATCTCTTTTCAAACTCGTCGCCAAATTTTAAAATTAATTTTTCGTCCTCAGATATATCATCTTCACCAATAATTTGAGCAAGGGCTCTAGTCTCTTGTACCTTTGAATAGGATGCAAAAAGTTGTGAAGATAGGTCTGGATGGTCCTCCCTTGTGTAACCTTCACCAATGCCGTCCTTCATAAGTCTTGATAGGGATGGAAGAACATTAATTGGTGGATAAACTCCCTTGGAGAAGAGGTCACGGCTTACTACAATTTGACCTTCGGTGATGTAACCTGTAAGGTCAGGGATTGGGTGGGTGATATCATCGTTAGGCATTGTTAGTATTGGGATAAGAGTCACAGATCCTTCGCTGTCCTTAATCATACCTGCTCTTTCATAAAGAGCTGCCAAATCAGAATAAAGGTGACCTGGATAGCCCTTTCTTGATGGAACTTCTTCTCTTGAAGATGAAACTTCTCTTAGGGCTTCTGCATAGGAAGTTATGTCTGTCATTATTACAAGAACTTGCATATTCTTTTCAAAGGCAAGGTATTCTGCAGCAGTAAGGGCACACTTAGGTGCAATAAGTCTTTCCATAATTGGGTCGTCGGCATAGTTGATATACATTACAACCTTGTCGATTACACCAGAGTTTTTAAAACTTTCTCTAAAGAAGTCAGCTTCGTCATGCTTTACACCAATTGCTGCAAAGACAATGGCAAAGTTATCCTTACCACCCTCATCTGCAATCTTAGCTTGTCTTACAATTTGAGCAGCAACTTCGTTGTGAGGAAGTCCTGATCCAGAAAAGATTGGAAGTTTTTGTCCCCTTATTAGGGTCATAAGTCCATCAATAGAAGAGATACCTGTTTGGATAAAGTTTCTTGGGTACTCTCTTGCTGATGGGTTAATTGGTCTACCATTTATGTTGTAAACATCCTTTGAATAAATGGCACCGCCCTTGTCAATTTGGACTGCTGTACCATTAAATACCCTTCCCAAGATATCTGATGAAAGAGGTATTTCGAAAGGATGGGCAGAAAATTCTACCTTTGTATTTTTTGTTGATACACCAAGGTTGTTGCCAAATACTTGAACAACTGCCCTGTCTTCATCTATTTTTATAACTTGACCAATTTCAGATCTCTTGCCGTCTTTTGAAATAATTTTTACAACTTCACCGTAGCTAACTCTGTGAAGATTTGAAAGTTCTAGTAGGGATCCTTCAATTCTATCAAGTGTTAAATATTCTTTTTTCATTCTACATCACCATAAGTTGAGGCAAGCTCTCCATAGAAGTCGTTAATTTCATTGTTCAAGCTTACAAATTTCTTTAAGTTTTCGTTTTCTATATCGTACTTCATGTTGATTACTTTTCCATAAAGTTTGTCGTTCTTAATTACAGAAATAGGAATCCTTAGCTTTAGGGCTTCCTTTCCTTTTTCATATAAGTTGTCTATAGTCTTTAACATTTCAAATTGCTTTTCAAGTGGCACAAAGGTGTCAATTGGGTTAAAGGCATTTTGTTGTAGGAAACCAACCTTAACAACACGACAAATTTCTAGGACAAGTCTTTCTTCGTCAGGAAGAACATCTTCACCAACAAGCATTACAATTTCATTTAACTTGGCTTCTTTGTGAAGGAGGTCAAGGTATTTGATTCTCAAATCTGGTAGGTCACCATCAAGTCTCATGTCGTAGTAATTTTTAAGAAGTGGAATGTAACCTGAGTAAGAGTTCATCCAGTTAATAGCTGGATAGTGTCTTGAGTAGGCTAGTTCCTTGTCAAGTGCCAAGAATACATTTACGAACCTCTTAGTGTTTTCTGTAACTGGTTCAGAGAAGTCACCACCTGCTGGTGAAACTGCACCAATAAGTGTTACTGACCCTTCAGCTCCTGATAGGGTATTTACATAACCAGCTCTTTCATAGAAGCCTGCAATTCTTGATGGAAGATAAGCAGGGTAACCTTCTTCAGCTGGCATTTCTTCAAGACGACCAGAGATTTCACGAAGGGCTTCTGCCCAACGAGAAGTAGAATCACCCATGAGGGCAACGTGATAGCCCATGTCTCTAAAGTATTCTGCCATTGTTACACCAGTATAAATTGATGCTTCACGGGCAGCTACTGGCATGTTTGATGTGTTGGCTATAAGAATTGTCCTGTCCATAAGGGCCTTGCCAGTGTTAGGGTCAATTAGCTTTGGAAAGTCTTCCAAAACTTCTGTCATTTCATTACCACGTTCACCACAACCGATGTAGATAATGATGTCGGCATCGCAATACTTTGCAATTTGGTGTTGAGTCATTGTCTTACCAGTACCAAATCCTCCTGGGACAGCAGTAGTTCCTCCCTTGGCAATTGGGAAGAATACGTCGAAGACCCTTTGGCCTGTTACAAGTAGCTTGTCAATGGGAAGTCTTTCCTTAACTGGTCTTGGGATTCTTACTGGCCAGTTTTGATACATCTTTACTTCGTTGATCTTTCCAAATTCGTCCTTAACTTTTAAAAGAACTGTTTCAATATTGTATTTGCCATCTTCAAGGATTTCTACAACTTCACCAGATACTTCTGGTGGAATCATAACCTTATGAGTTATGATGTCAGTTTCAGGAACTTCTGCAAAGATTTGTCCTCCATGGACCTTTTCGTGAAGTTTAACCTTAAAGCTTACATCCCAAAGTTTTTCTTCATCAAGGGAAATAAGTCCAATACCTTCCGGCATAAAGGAACCGTGTTTTTCTTTTATAACTTCAAGGGGTCTCTCAATACCGTCAAAGATACCTCTTATCATACCAGGTCCAAGCTTAACAGAAAGTGGTGCTCCAGTGGAAATAATATCTTCATCACGTTTTAAACCTTCAGTTTCTTCATAAACTTGAACTGTTCCAAGGTCTCCATCAATAGAAATAACTTCGCCAATTAATTTCTTTTCGCCAACTAGGACCATTTCTCTAATCTTGTAGTCAGCCATGTTCTTACCAATTACAACAGGTCCGTCAACTGATTTAATTGTTGCTCTTTCCAATGACTTCACCCCTTTCCTTTAATTTTTCATGTAGTGTTGATCCAATTTCATATTTCATGTCATCAAGTTTATTCTTTAGAGAAAGGTTGATGTTGTAAGTTCGATTGATATCAGACACAATGAAGCCACCTAAGTGGTATTCAAATAGCTGGTCTAACTTAAGTTCAACTCCCTTTTCCTTTGCAATTTCTTTAAACTTGTCTACTAGTTCTTTTTTCTCATCGTCCTTAACGTAAAGGTAGATGGCCTTTTCGTCTATTTCATCTAAAATATTCCTAAAGCATTCAGCTTCTTTTTCTACATATTCATCTGTCTTTGTAAATTCTAAGAGTCTTTCTGAAAGAGTTTCTAGAAGTTCATTTAGAAGTTTTTCATCTTCTTCAAGGAAGAGAACCCTTTTTTGCTCTTCGACAGAGGCAATAAGTTCATAGCCCCTTCTCTTAGCAAGGTTAACTCTTCTATCAACATAAGCCTTTTCATCTTCTTCAAGAGATTTTATCTTGTCTTCAAGAATCTTAGCTGCCTTTTCTTTTTCTTCCTTAATTCTCTTTTCACACTCTTCTTTTTGCTTTAGAAAAACAATTTTGTTGAATATGGCAATTTTGTTTTCAAGTAAAATCATTTAATCACCTACAGCTTTCACACCAACAGATTCTCTGACATATTTTAAAATAAAGTCATCTTCCATCTTGCCGTCAAGGTCTGGGATAGTTACCACTAGGGGAAGGGCTCCAGATAATTTAAAGTCTAGGACTTCCTCTTTTATTTCCTTAAAGGAAGAATAAGTTAGGATAATTATTCCAATTCCCTCTTCTTTTGTGTAAGATTTAAAGTTTTTTAAAAGTTCAGATCTGTTATTACATTTAACAGACCTTACGCCAGCTAAGCGAAGGCCGTTAATAATATCGTCGTTTGATGTTAAAAGAATTGATCTCATTATAGTCTTCCAAGAATCATAATTGAAATGATAAGACCATAAATAGCGATACCTTCTGCAAGTCCTAGATAAATCATTGATTTACCAAGAATGTTAGGGTCTTCTGATACAGCTCCAATTGCTGCAGAACCTACATTAGAAACGGCAACACCAGCACCTAGTGAAGCAAGACCAGTTGAAAGACCTGCTGCTAAGAATCCAAGTCCGTTACCACCTGTTGGAGCAGCTGCAGCTGATGCCATTTGTGGAACTAGAGATATAAGACCAAATACGAAAACTGGTGCGAAAACAAAGAGGTTTAATTTCATAAAGGCACGAGCAAACTTTCTGTTCTTGTCTGTTCCCTTATATATAAAATAAAAACCTGAAACTACCATTGAAAATACAGTTAAAACTCCTAAAATAATAATTTTTTCCATAATTAAACTCCTTATTAATAAATTTTATCGGCTTTAAATAATACGCCGTCCCCACTATAATACTTACTAAACATTTCATAATACTCAAGTCTAAGCGATTGAATAAATACAATAAGACCTTCTAGGGCAAGAATTAAGATATTGCCAAAAATTAGGACTGCAATATTTCCTCCCCTTGATCCAAGCATTTCTCCAAGAGTTTTAAAAGCCAAGAATAAACCAACGTGGTTAATTGCAAAAGCCCCCACCCTTATAAAAGAAATAATTGAAGACATAGTAGAAAGAAGGGCTTCCAAGAGTCCAAAGGAGGACTCAATATAATAATCTGCGGCAGATTCTTCTGGATCCTTCTTAAATAAAATCTTAAGAATAGGCCTCTTTAATAGCATGATCACAAGAGATCCAAATAAAATTCCCATAGAAATATTCTTAGGAAGAGGAGATGAACCCCCCATTACGGAAATACCTATGTTAATCATGGCTATAAAAATTAGAACCCCCAAGAATCCTTCCTTTGCGAAGAAGGCTTCATCAGGTCTGTCACTTTTTAATCTATTGTAAATACCAATGCCATAGGCTATGGCAAGTAAAATAATGCCGAAGTAAATGGCTGTTACAAGTGTGCCATTGATGTCTTCAAAGGGCCTAAACCAAAGGGCAGGAATAATTTCTTCTATCCCAAAGACTGACCCGTACATTAAACCAAAGAACATTGAGGATGCTCCCATTCTCAAGAGGAGGCCTCCAAAGTCCTTGTTCTTCTTAGCTAAGATTAGCCCAGCAACTGCAAATACTGCCCCTTGACCTAAGTCGCCAAACATTGCACCAAAAAGAATCATGTAGGTAATTCCAAAAATCACTGTTGGGTCAAACTCACCGTAACTAGGAGTTCCATACATGTTAATTAATAGCTCAAAGGGCTTGAAAAAATTTGCATTTTTAAGCTTTGTAGGTGTCTTCTTACTTCCCTTCTTAGGTTCAAAATATTCAATATCAATATCCTTGTACTTGGAGAGCTTTTCTTCTAGTTTTTTTGTATCGCTAAGACCAATCCAACCAGAAAGATAAAAATACTTATTAGACCTAAGCATATATTTCTTTGCCTTTTCAATTTCTTCATAGGAAAGCATGTGGGCAAGGCTTGTTCTTAGCTCATCATCCATTGATTCCAAAAGATTTTTCTTATACTCTTCGATTTCAAAAATCTTTCTCTTTACATTTTCTTCTTCTTCTTCAAGATTTTTGAAGATTAAGCTTGCTGTACCTTCGACGTTTTCGCCAAGAAGGTCAACTTCTGTAAAGTTTAGACTCTTTAAAACCCTGTCAATATCCTTTTCTGTTTCCTTTGGATAGATAACGAGGAAAAGTTCCCTATTGTCCACTGTGCCTGTGTGATAAATCATGGCAAGAATATTTCCATAATTTTTCTTTAACCTAGCCCTGGCATCCTTGTCCAAGAAACCAAACCTAGTGTTAAAGTATTTTAGGTCGGCAATATCCTTGAGGTCTATATCAACATTTTTGAAAAGTTCATAATTTTCTTTTAGGGTATCTAAAATCTTTAGACTTTCCTTTGTGTTTTCATATTCATTCATTTTTTCGCTAATATTTTTGACAAAGGAGTCCACATCTTCATTTATATCTATTCTTTCGAAGTACTTATCCTCAATCTTGTCAATGCCCAAGAACTTCATAATTTCTTCAGCCTTCTTTGCACTGACTTTGTGGGACTCATCTTCTTCAATAGGTTCAATATAATTAAGCTCAAGATTTCTTTCTAGGTTCTTATCAAGATTCTTTTCATCATCTAGGCTGAAAACAAACTTGTTTTCTTCAATGTTTGTTTCAGCAGACATAAATTGCATACATTTTAAATTTAAAATATCCAAAATGATGGAATCCATATCTTGAATCTCGCCCATTATATTAGCGATCTTCATTCTTTCAACGGCCAACTTCTTCACTTTCCTTTCTACCAACGATCATATATCTCAATTTTTCTTCTTTACTTAGGCCAAACCTAGTAGCCTCTAAGATTCTTTCTATATTTGCAATTTCCGAATCTAGAAGAATTAAAAAGCTCATAAATTTTCCTATACCATCTGTCCTTCTAAAGTTCTTGTTTGCTATGGAATAGAGGAGCTTTTTGGAAGTTCTTCCAGTTCTTATAACTCTGCCATCTGCAAAAAGAATTGAGTATTTAGAGTTTTTAATTTCCTCTTCAAATTCTTCTTCCTCCAGATAAGATAGGTGGAGGAGCTTTTCAGAATTATAATTTCCACCAAAGATTGTAAAATTGAAAATTTCTTCGGGAGAAATATCATAATATTTTTTTGCCCTATAAATCCAAATGATGTTTAATAAATCTATCTTGACCCCGAAAATATTTTTGAACTCGTCAAGGTCCTTCTTAGATAGGGACTTCACAGATTCCGTTAAGTTATGATAATAATACTTATCAAGATTCATCTCAATGGAAAAGAGAGCGTCCTCATCCCTTGACGACTTGTAGTTTTTCATATAGTCGTAATAGGGAGTGTCCTTTAAGTTATCTATGAAGGACTCAAAACTTTCCTCCTTAAAGGGAATTGACTTAGCTCCAATAATTAGCTTGTCAACTCTTGGCTCCTTATTCATCCTAAGAGACCTAAGGATTTTTACAATTTTTTCTACCTTTTCTCTTTCCAAGTAGGCCTTTATAAAATCTGAATACTTGCCTGGCAAGAAGGCCTGAAGTTTTTTTATTTGACTTCTTCTGTAGTCTTCTAAAAATTTTTCTATTTCATATATATCTGAAAAGGAATCAATAGTAGAGAATTTCTTTTCCTTTAAGTAGTTAAGACAAAACCTAACGCTATCTCCCTCTGCCATGTTCACAAAATCCTCATAGACTAAAAAGTCTGAATACATTTTTAAAATCTTAGCATTTAAAGCCTTTAGACCTTCAAACATTAGAGTCCCTTCCAATCAATTTGTCAAAGACAACTTTAATTAAGTCCTCAGAAGTTTTTTCGTAATAATTTTCAATTTCTTCTAGGTTCCTTTGATTTTCTTTTCTTAAGTCGTCAGCTTTTTTTTCAAAGTCTGATAAAATTTCATCACTTTTCTCTTTACCAAGTAGCTTTGACTTCTCTATTGATTCATTTTCAAGTTCTGTTAACTTTTCTCTCAAATCTTTTTTTATTTGTTCAATTTCCTTGTCAGTAGTTTCTACAAGCTCTCTAGTTTTTTTATCTATTGCTAATATACTATCTATGCTTTCTTTCAAAATATATCACCACTTTTCTTATTTCCTTGCGCAACTCTCATTATATTACTTTCAATTTCTAATTCAAGGGATTTACGCTTGCTTTAAAAATTTCACATTCTTTTCACATTCCATATAATGATTTGTAATTTCATATACAAAAATTTTTTTCATAAGTATTTTCTAATAATACTATTGTTAAAACTTTTATAAAAAAATGAATTTATTATTTTATTTTTTTAATTATTATTAACTAATTGAAAATATTTTACATCAAATAATTTTATTTAGATTTTCGAAAATATTTTTTACTAAAGTCTTGGGAGATTATTTTTATTTTTTATTTGCAAAACTTCAATACTTATTCTATAGACTACTCCTTAATAATAAGTCACAAGCTAGCAAATTTTTTAATCTTATTCTCATAAGTATTAGTTTTAAAAAAGTATCTAATAAGGAGCGACTTGGTGTTAAGTTTTTTGTAAGTGATATGTCTAATACCTTTAAGTCTGTTAAGAATAGGTTCTTTAAAACTTCTATCCATATTGTTGACAGGTATCAATTCATAAGGCAAGTTTCTTGGACTTTGGAGAATGTTAGAAAGAGAATTCAAAAGGATATTTCTTATAAGCTAAGAAAGTATTTTAAGAGAAGTAGGTGCCTATTTATAAAACCTGCTTCTAAGCTAACAACTGACCAAGCTAAAGAGGTTTCTTTAATGCTTGATTTTGGTAATGATTTAAAATTGACATATAGGTTAAAGGAATTATTTTACTATTTGCCCTATGGCTATAAATATGTATTAAGCCAACCCAATAGACTTAGAGCCACTAAATCTTTAAGAGAATGGATAAAAAGAGCTGAGGAATCTAATTTAAAAGAATTTAAATCTTGTACCACTGCTTTTAATAAATGGTTTGATGAAATATGTAACTCTTTTGATTATCCTTGGTCTAATGGTCCACTTGAAGTTACTCACACTAAGATAAAGACTTTAAAGAGAAATTGTTTTGGTATGAAAAATTTCAATTTGTTTAGAAAAAGAATTATGTTTGCTTGTAAGTAGTGATAGGAAAACAGAAAAATTCCGTAAAACCCCTAGTGGTTTTATTTGCTATGTTTATTTTTAGTAGTTTTTTGTTGTTTTAGAATTGATAGTTTAATTAGCGTCTAAGTATTGATTTTTAAATGAAAAGAGAGACTCGAATTAACGAGTCTCCCCAATATTTGACATAGAGCCTATTTTAATCATTATCTCTTTGCATCAATATTAATTCTACTTTATTTATTTTATTAATAGCAATAATTGAAGATATTGGTCCTAACAAGGTTCCTAAAATTATTACTATTATTAACATTAAAATCATAAGGAATATATTCGGTCTTAAAAAAGGCATATTCAAAAGTGATGAAAATACATTATTGAAAGTTATACTTAAAACAAAGGAAAGCACAGAACCTATGACTGCACCTGTACCATTAATTAGCATAGATTCAATAAGAACTACTTCACTGAGTTTTTTCTTTGTTGCTCCTAATATCCTTATGGTTGCAAATTCTCTTTTCCTTTCCTTAACTGATAAGGTATTTACAAGACTTAAAATAAAGAAAGCTAGTATCCAAATCAAAGCTATCAATATATACACATACACAAGCATGTTTTTTGCTGAATCTGAAACTTGTGTCATTATTTTTCTTGGCAATAAAGGATACACTTTTTCTTTTTTAAATTCTTCTTTAATAAGTTTTTGAATTGTTTTTGGATCTTTGTTTTTTTCAACTTTTACTAAAATAGAAGATATATCATCTTTTCTTGCCACCGGATGATTAATTATCTTTTCATATTCCTTGGCTAATCTATGAGTTTCTTCTATTGTCATAAAAACTGAATTATCAAAACCCATGCCAGTTTTTGCAAGCCTACCTCTTATATCAAATTCTTGATTAAAAAATTTAACCTTATGATTAATATCCCCCACAATGTTAGCACCTACAACAACTTGCCCAGCTTTAATTGGAGTTTTAATCTGTTTTTCAAGCCAAGGTTTAACGCTAAAGTCATCAGAAAAGTCAATTCCTATAACTTGAATGGGAAAAGAACAGCATCCAGCAGAAAGTGTAGCTAGATAAACTTGACCACAGGCTTTTTCAACTCCTGGTATTTTTTTTACTCTATTTAATATATCCTTGTCAAAAAAGAATGTATTAGGTTCTCCCCTTAATATTGCACCTGTAATTTTGGAATCATAACCTTCTGGGACTACTATAATGTCTGCTCCCATCCTATCTGATAGAGATTTCATGCCGTTTTTAAGAGAAAAAATTATAAATGATGACATGAATAATATAAAAGTTAAAATTCCTACAAGTAAAATCAAGGTAATTGACCTTGCCTTTTTATTTTCTATATTCTTTTTTGCTAAATTAACTGTGTATAAATCTTTCATTATTTTGCATCAGCAAGAGCATTGTTGCAAGCTTCAATAAATTGCTTGTAGGTTTCTGTTGCCCCCGAAATAACGTCCACTCCTTCAGGACTTCCTTTTTCCACTAATCTATCTGGGTATGATTTTGCAAGATTTATAGCTTGTTGGGCAATCTTATATAGTCCTTCATTTTGGCTTTGACCATAAGATTCATCCTTTTCTTTTCCATCTCCATCAATGTTTTGCATTGTGCAAGATTCAATCTTATTGTCTTTAACACTTATATCCACTTTTACAAGTCCGCCTCTTTCATCTTTGGCAGATTCTCCATGATATGTGCCGTCCTTATAGCTTACGCTTGGAGCTTCTTCTTTTTTATCTCCTCCACAAGCAACTAGGACAAGCCCCAAAGATAAAATTATTAATGCATTTAAAATTTTTCTCATATAAACTCCTTAAGTTTTTCGTCTTTTATTGTAGAATCAAGAACAGGTCTTTTTCTTTTCATTTTTTCTTCTTTTGTAATCTTACCATGTTCAAGAGTTATCATTCTTTCAGATTCTTCACCGACTTCAGGGTCGTGAGTTACAACAATAATTGTTGAACCTGCATTGTGAAGTTTTTCAAATATGTCAAGAACTATATATTCATTCTTTTCATCCAAATTTCCCGTAGGTTCATCAGCTAAAAGTATAGCAGGATGATTGATAAGAGCTCTAGCTATACATACTCTTTGTTGTTCCCCACCTGATAATTGGTTGGGTAAGTGCTTGGCTCTATCAGCAAGACCTACTGCAGCCAAAGCTTCCATTGCTTCTTGTGCATCTGGCATAGAATGATAATATTGTGACATCATTACATTTTCCAAAGCACTTAAATAATTAACTAAATGAAATTGTTGGAAAATAAGTCCTATCTTATCCCTTCTAATAACTGTTAGTTCCTTAGGTGATTTTTTTGCTATATCTTCACCATCCAAAATAACTTCGCCAAGTGAAGGTTTATCCATGGCACCAATAATATTCATCATTGTTGTTTTACCAGAACCTGATGGACCCATTATAGAAATCCATTCGCCCTTTTCTACACTTAAATTGATTTTGTCAAGGGCTTTAAGTTCACCATAAATTTTTGAAACATCTACGAGTTTTAATATATCCATAAAATTCCTTTCTATTCTCCACGAAGCACTAAAGCTGGATCAATATCAACAGTTTTAGATACTGGTATTAAAGATGCAACTATAGTTATTACTATACAGACAATAATTGTCATAGGTACTAAAAGAGGCAAGAAACTTACCTTTCTAGCAAATACCGAAATACTTACTCTATTGGCAAATATATATCCTAATGCAACGCCTAAAAGTCCACCAAAAACCCCCAAAAATGCTCCTTCACCTAAAAAGTCAACAATTACTGACGAATTTGTGGCGCCCAAAGCTTTCTTAAGACCTATTTCTTTACGCCTTTCAGTTACAACAGCCATCATTGTTGTGGATACACATATCATCATTATGAATAATACTATTATCGTTACAATGAAGACAAGAGCTTGTAATTTATTCAAAACTATATCTTGTGAGGCGGTAACTCTTTTTACCATTTGTGGAGTTAGAGATCCATCCTTTTGTGAAATATTTGATACTATTTTTGAAAGATCATTTTGTTCAGCTTCTACTGAATATTCTACGACATCATAATTTTTGTCTTTAACAAGCTGTGAAATATCATCAATACCCATAAAAATAAGTTCTTCTTCTTTACCGCCTGTTGTTACAACTCCTGAAACAACAAAATTAGTATCTATAGAACCTTCTCCATTAACTTTGGGAGTATTTATAATAATTTTATCTCCCTCTTTTAATTCCAAAGCCTTTGAAACTTCATTACCTATTAAAACTTCTCTTGGTTTTTCAGGCCATGACCCATCAATAAGCCAGTATGGAGAATTTTCTTTCGCTCCCTTTAAATCTGTACCTGCAAGCATATAAGGTTGTTCATTAATTTTTGCATTTGTATAAATATAGGGTGCCTGACCGACAAGCTTTCCCGATGGAATTAACGATTTAATTTCATCTAACTGTTCATTGGTAATTTTTTTATCAGGGTTAGTGGGAATTACCAACATATTTGCACCATAAGACCTAAACTCCTTACCCATTTGTCTAGGAATATCATAGTAAATAGTAACAAGTCCTGAAATAATTGTTGCTCCCATAGCTATAGCAAGTAGTGCTGTTAACATTCTTGCACGTCTCCTTGCCAAGGAAGTCATTATCATTTTTAAGTAAAATTTATTTTTACTTTGTTTATCTGCCATGTAGTACCTCCGTTGGATTTAAATTCAAAAGGTATCTTATAGCTGGTATTGAACCCAATATTGTAACAAGAATAATAAGTATTGCTACAATAGGAACTACCATAGCTGTTGGAGCTATTGCTGAGCCAAAAACTGTTAGACCAATAATCTGAGTAAGTAGCAGACCAACACCGTAACCTATAACTGTTCCAAATATCGCTGTCAAAATTATTTCCACAAGAATTATACCAATTATTCTTCCATTTGACGCCCCTATAGCTTTTTGAAGTCCAATTTCATTAGATCTTTCCATTACAGATGCTGTAATAAGATTAGAAATACCAAAGCCTGAACCAATCAAAGTTAATACTGTAATTAAAACCATAAGAAGAGTAGTCTTATTTAAAATATCTCCTTCACTTTCTGCAACTTGGCGAATTGGCTTAGCTACAGAATCAGTCATTACTTCTGTTATTTGATAACAAATAGCAGAAACATAAGCTGTACAATACCATACTTCCCATTCCTTAATAGTTAAAGATAGTGGGTTTTTGGCAGCCTTTCTTGCTAAGTCATTGTCTGGTGTAGTAAGAGCTGATACTTCAACTTTATTTACAACTCCAGTAACTCCAGCAAATTCTTGTGCTGTTTTTAAAGTAGCATATATAAATGCATCTTCATCAGAACCTGATGAGAAAATACCCTTAACTTTTAATTTTTTGTTTAAATTATTGCTTTTTAGTTGGATTTCATCACCAACTTTAAATCCATTTCTGTCTGCAAAAATCTTTCCAAGCATAACTGAATCGCTATCATTTTCTGATAACCACTCGCCTTGAACTTCCCACCAGTTTTTAAGTCTAATCATACCAGTATCAACTGATTCTCCAGTAGGCAAATCCATATGATTATTAAACCATGTTCCTACCATCTTAGTATGTTTAGAATCATTATTATAAGAAACCCAAGTGTTAAGATATGGCGTATAGTCTACAATATTGTAAGCCCAAAAAATAGTTTTAATGTTAGGAAGTTCTGATTCCTTTAAATATTTTTGAACCTGCCCCTCTTTTTCTTGCATGCCATACAAATCATCAAGAAGGGAAGCTTCCTTAGGCAATACATTAATATTGGCTCCATAGGTCTTTAATTCTTGATTAACTTTATCTCCAACACCGAGCATGGTATTTAACATTGAAGTGGCAAGAGAAGCTCCGAGGGCAACTGTAAATGCAATAAGAGCCATCTTTCCTTTTTGTCTAAAAAGCGCTCCTTTAACTATTCTCCAAAACATAAGCCCTCCTACTTAAATACATAAGACAATGCGTCAAGATCCTTTGGCGCAATCTTTATCTTTTTATCATGGACAATGTATGGGAAAGGTATCGGGTTACATCCACCCTTAAAACCTATTGTACCCCTATTCATTACAACGTCGCACAACTTACAAATAACATCATCGCCTCTTTCAAAATATCCAGATGGACCACATATCTCGCAGGCATCAAGTACAACTCCATAGGAACCTTCTGATTTTTTAATGCAGAAAAATCTCATTTGTGCACCATCCTTTGCCTTATACAAATATCTGTGCAAATGCATATCCTCTAAGCTACTTAAAGGAATAACAATCATTCCATTTTCAGTTTGATAATCTTCAGGTGGTGAAAGGACCTGTTCCTTATTAGCATATGCCTTTCCAACCGTTAATGAAAAAGTATTAATAAATAGAACGGCAAGAAAAAAAATTGCCCAATGTCTTTTATTCTTCATTCTATACTTTATTTTTCTTAACTGAGCCCTATTGCTATATTCTTCATTAACTTTAATATTTTGCTTATATAAAATTACTGGAATAGCTATCATAATTAACATTGTTGCAAATAAAAACACATTTTCGTGATTAGCTATAAATGCAATAACTCTAAAAAAGTTAACATTTCTAGGAATGATTCCTTTAGAATAAAACCTTTGAATTATGATATTAAATTGGCTGATACCTGAACATATCAAGCTCAAAAAAACAATAATCTTTAAGATTTTACCTTCAAGTTTAACGGAGGACTTATATATGGCAAGTCCTGATAAAATCATCATGATTATCCCAAAAACAAAGCCTAAAATCCTAAAAAGTACAATAGTTGAAACAGCACTTTCGCCATAATATACAAATTTGTTTGATTGGTTAAATACATATGGTAAATAATAAAAACACATTCCTACAAGATAAACAACAACCGATGCTGAAATGAAATTATCATAAATTTTAGCATTTATCTTATCTTCAAATATCATAAAAATTAATATTAAAAATACCGAGATAACTATGGGCACCATAGACCAGAAATTCAATTCTGTCCTATTAATAAAATTAGGTATATTTCTTATAATTATTGAAACAATTGCTGCAATTATCCCTAAAATTAAAGAAATTATAATAACATGCTTTTTATATTTACTTTCTTTAGTTATATAATAGGCAAGCATTAAAGAAATCATTAGAGAAAAGGCTATTCCCGCCTCCATAACTTTAATAAAAATTTTTAAAATAATTTCACCCCCGATAAATGTATATAAGGGGAACATGAATTCCCCTTATAAATATTATAAATTTTTAAAACTTTACCATTGTGGTCCGTTCCATTCGAAGTCAGTCCATTCTGCAACAAGTGGTTCTGTCCAGAATCTACCTGTTACACCAGTTTCTTTATCTACGTGTAGTAAGTAGTCATTACCTGGTGCAGTAACTTCAAATTTTACATTATAAACGCCAACACCTTCGTCAAATTTAACATTTGCACCATAGTGTGGACCATCAGATGCGTTCATTGGCATGAAGGCTACTTCTTGAACATGGTCTGAACCTTCCTTTTGTAAATAAGCTTTTACTTGTAACCATGGAACGAAATCACCAACACCATAACCTAATGTCGCACCTTCTTGTGATGCTGTAATGTCAGCTTCAATATGACAATCAGCTTCTTCTTTAGGAATTGAGTTTCCTGCTGGTTCCATATCTACTGGTTGGAAATATACACCTGAGATTACTAGAGGTCCTTCAGTATGATCATCACCAATTGGAAATTCTTCAAATCCTGCATCTTCTCCTGGAGCTGCAACTTTTGCATCTCCTGCTTCTTTCTTGTTTCCTTCAGCTGGTGTTTTTTCTTCAGTAGAAGTTTTAGCTGTATTATTAGCTTTTGTATCTTCTTTTTTACCACAAGCTGTAAACATTAATGCACACACAAGCGTCATAACAACAAGAAATAAACTTTTCTTTTTTAACATAATACCCTCCTATTTTTTTTCTTGGCTGGCTTCAAGCTCAGCTCTAATTTTTTTGTTTCTATTATTTTGATAGATAACAGAAACAATGGTTACTACTAATAGAATAATTTGTGGAATAAGATTTTCATACCTATCGTATATACCTATAACTTCAGCAGACCATCCATTCATCCAAGGAACTACAGTTCTGCCAATTACATCTGCTTCTTGTAATTCTCCTATGCCCTTTCCTAAGAAAGACAAGCAAAGTATAAACATTAGCCAAGAAGTAAATGTAAAGAATGGTTTTAATGGTAGCCTTACAGAAACTTTAGCAATTAAATAATATACAATTGCAAGTATTATCGCGGCAACTAAAAGTCCAATCCACATATGCATTGGATTATCAGAAATACCTGTTCTCATACCTTGGAAAAACAAAATAAGTTCTGCACCCTCTCTTGCTACTGCTAAGAATGAAGTGAAAGATAAGGCAAAATAATTACCCTTGGAAACAGATTGCTCAACTTTGTTTTTAATGTATCTATTCCAAACTTCAACTTCAGATTTAGAAAGCATCCAATTGGATACATAGAATAGTACGATAACAGCAAGAAACATCGCAATTCCTTCGAATATTTCTTGTCCCATTCCAGACTCAACTTCTCCCACTGTATTGGCGATGATATTAAATACTCCAGCTAGGACTGCTGAAAAAACAATGCCTAGCAAGGCTCCAATATATACACCTTTTAAATAAATTCTATTATTAGTCTTTGATAAATATGCAGCAATGGCAGCTACAACTAAAATGGCTTCAAGTCCTTCACGAAGTGTAAGTCCAAGAACTGCAAAAAATGTGCCAAATCTTTTTAGTAGCTCTCCCAACAACTGACCTGTTGAAAGGCTGTTTGCATCTTCTTGACTTTGACCACTGGACTTAGAATCTCCAGAGGTTCCATCAAGAGTGTGGGCATCTTCATGAAGATAAGTTATAAGTGCATCAATTTCATCTTTAACTTCTTTTGGGTCTGCATCTTCTTTGATAGAATTTTTTGCTCTGTAAAATTGATGTTCAACCATTGAACCCCTTTGGCCTGAAATTGCAGACATAGTTGTTTTTTCAAATCCAATTTTTTCATAGAATTTAAAGTAAGCAACATTAATTGCATCTGTGGCTGCTTTTTTAGCATCCTTATCTCCAGGCTTGTAAACTTCCACAGCTTTTTGTAAATGTTCTGACATAGCATCAGCGACTTCAACCCAGTTACTATAATTTGTTTCTGCTGCAAAAGCAGGCATGAAAGTGAGGCTAATCATGATTACTATCATTGCAAAAATGCTAGTCCTTTTCTTTAATAAATTCATCTCTATCCCTCTTTTTTTATTAAACTTCCATCTTCCATTTGGCAAAGTGTATTGCCATATTTTAAAATATCAAGCTCATGAGTAACTATAATAAGTGCAGTACCTTTAGAATTTATTTTTTTTAATAAATCCATTATCTCCATAGTAGTATTTTTATCCAAATCACTTGTAGGCTCATCTAAAATCAAAAGTTCCGGCGAATTAATCATAGATCTGGCTATCAGCACTCTTTTTAGCTCTCCTCCAGATAAATTTTTAGGAAAATCATCTTTCAAATGCAAAATTCCCATCTCATCAAGAAGCATAGCTGCTTTTTCATAAGCAGAGTCATCTCTTTTAAATAGATAATAAGGAAGAGACACATTCTCTAAAACATTTAAATTTGGAAGTGTTCCTAGACTTTGTGGCACAAAACCTATGACTTCATTCCTATATTTGCTAATTTCTCTATCAGAAAAATCACTCATATCTTTGCCCTTAGCAAAAATTTTACCTTCAGTCGGTTTTAATAAACCAGACAAAAGATTTAAAAAAGTTGACTTCCCAGAACCACTTCTGCCAATTATATTGACAAAATCTCCCCCCTCCAAGGTAAAGTTTACATTTTTAACTGCAAAAAGTGTATTAGAACCTCTCTTAAAACTCTTGCTTAAATTTTCAGTTTTAATTATTGATTCCATTATGAATTTCTTTCTTTCATACAATAATAAATATTAACTAAAACCAATATGCCTGACAACAATGTGCAAAATGGAATGGTTTTTGCTCTGCAAGCCATATCAGCTTTCATGCATCCACCAATAAGTACATGAGCGTTTAGTATCTCTAAAATACCAATTGCTATATTTGAAATAGATAATCCTAAAGATATTTTTGAATCTTTAACTACAATAAGAATGATTGCTAATACTAAAATGACTGCGCCAATACCCATAGTCATATTTCCCATCCAATGGCATTTCATGAACATCCCATTTTCCATAGGAGGACAAACTGGTGTTATAAATTTTGGTGCAAGCACTAACAAGAGACCTATAATAGCAGAAATATATCCTAAAATCTTTTTTCTACTCATTTTAATTATCCTTTCTACTTATCTTTATTGATGACATTGTAATATAAAAACGTGTTTATATTTTTTTGAAAATTACATTAATTAAATGTAAATTGGTAATTAATATCATTTAATCATCATTTTTAATTATAGTGTGTAATTTTATTAAATTTTTACATGATTTTCTTAGAATATATTTAACAAAATTTAAAAGAATTTAGATCTTGTGTCACTGCTTTTAATAAGTGGTTTGATGAAATATGCAATTCTTTTGACTATCCTTGGTCTAATGGTCCTCTTGAAGGCACACATACTAAGATAAAAACTTTAAAGAGAAATTATTTTGGTATGAAAAATTTTAATTTATATAGAAAAAGAATTATGTTTGTATGTAAGTAGTGATAGGAAAACGGAAAAATTCACAAAACCCCTAGGAGTTTTGTTGCTATGCTTATTTTTAATGGTTTTTTTGTTATTTTAGATTTGATAGTTTAATTAGCGTCTAAGTGTTGATTTTTAAATGAAAAGAGAGACTCGAGTTAACGAGTCTCCCCAATATTTAACATAGAGCCAAAAAGAATACTCCCTAAGAAGTATTCTTCAAAGATTATTTTTCTATTTCATGACTTGGACAAGCTGCGTGACAAGAGTCACATCCGCAACCGCATCCATCTTTTTTACTAAAAACTCTTCTTCCTGCAAGTACAAGTGCAAGAATAATTACTAGACCAATAACAATATTAATTGGATTCATACTTTACCACCTCGTCGTTTTCCTTGTTTGAAAAATTTTTATTTTCAAGCTTTGACCTATCCTTCCTAAAGAGTAAATATCCGTAGATAAATAATACTACTACTGCAAGACCTGTCATTAGGTTAAAGGATCCGCCTTCGATTACTCTTCCAAATTGGTAAATCATAAAGGCAACTGTGTAAGAGAAAAGTAATTGGTAACCAATTGCTAGTCCAAACCACTTATTTGAACCCATTTCTTCTTTTATTGCTCCCGTTGCTGCAAAGCAAGGAACTGTAAGTTGATTAAAGAAGACAAAGGCAAAGGCTGATGCCACAGAGAATTTAGAAGCTACAAGAGCAACCATGCTGGAATCCTCTGCTCCAACTTCTCCTATACCTGCAAGAACTCCATAAGTTCCTACTACAATTTCTTTGGCAACTAGGCCAAGGATTGTAGCAACACTTGCCATCCAATCTCCAAATCCAAGTGGAGCAAAGATTGGTGCAATAATTTTACCAAATCCTGCTAAAATTGAATCTTCTGGATCTGCATTGAAATCCACGAAGTGTCCATCAAGGGAGATAGATTTTAAGAAGAAGACTGCAACTGTTGCAAGAAGGATTACTGTACCTGCCTTAACAATAAAGGCCTTACATCTAAACCAAGTTGCTTTGAAAATATTTCTTGCACTTGGCATATGATATTCAGGAAGTTCCATTACAAAAGGTGCAGGATCTCCTGAGAAGTACTTAGTCTTCTTTAAGATTATACCTGAAACAACTACTGCCATTATCCCTCCGAAGTACCAAATAGGTGCGTACCACCAGCTGCCACCTAAGAAGGCAGCAAACATGGCAATAACATCAAGCTTTGCACCACATGGCATGAAGGAGGCAGTCATTATTGTCATCCTTCTGTCGTTGTCTGACTCAATTGTCCTTGTTCCCATAATGGCAGGAACTGAACAACCTGTTCCCATAAGAATTGGAATGAAAGACTTACCTGATAGACCAAACTTTCTAAATACCCTGTCTAGGATAAAGGCAATTCTTGACATATAACCAATATCTTCAAGGATTGCAATAAATAGGAATAAAACTGCAATTACTGGTAAGAAACCAAGTACAGCCCCAACACCAGCAATAATACCATCAACTAATAGTGATGATAGGAATTCTGATGTGCCAGCATTTTCTAAAAATCCTCTAAAGTTTTCGCCAATAATTTCTTTGAAGAAAACGTCATTTACCCAGTCAGTCACTGGACCTCCAACGAAGTTAATGGCAATTATATAAACAAGAGTTATAACTCCAACAAAAATTGGAATTGAAAGGAATCTGTTTGTGACAATCCTGTCGATTTTGTCAGAGGTTGTCATTCCCTTTCTTCCCTTTTTCACGGTGTCCTTTGTAACATTTGAAACAAAGTTGTACCTTCCGTCTGTGATAATTCCCTCTCCATCGTCGTCATACTTTTCTTCAGCTTCTTCAATAATTTCTTCAAGCCTTCTAGTTTCTTTGCCGTAAAGAGGATATTCTTCTATTATTTTTTCGTCTTGTTCAAAGAACTTAACTGCAAGCCATCTCTTAGCAGGATTGTCCTTGATAACAGAAAATTCTTCGATTTCCTTAATATATTTTTCTACATCTTCTTCAAACTCTTGATAAGTCATCTTCTTTTGACCTGCTACTGATTTTGCAGTCTCAATTAACTTATCAATGTTTTCATTTTTAAGAGCAGAAATCTCAACAATCTTACAACCAAGATCTTTTTCTAATTTCTTGATGTCAATGAAGTCGTTGTTCTTTCTCACAACATCCATCATGTTTAGGGCAATCACCACAGGGATGCCCAGTTCAAGAAGTTGAGTTGCTAAAAATAAGTTTCTCTCGATATTTGTTGCATCAACAACATCTATAATTACATCAGGTCTTTCATTTACAAGATAGTCCCTTGATACAACTTCTTCCAAAGTGTAGGGAGAAAGGGAATAAATTCCCGGCAAATCTGTAAAGTGAACTTCTTTGTCTTTTTTATACTTACCAGTCTTTTGTTCAACAGTTACCCCTGGCCAGTTACCAACATATTGGTTGGAACCAGTTAAACTGTTGAAAAGTGTGGACTTACCACTATTGGGATTACCAGCAAGTGCAATAGTTATTGCCATCTTAATCCTCCTTTTCTATTTCTTCGACAGAAATCAGTTCAGCATCAGCTCGTCTTAGGCTGAGCTCGTAATTTCTTATATTAATTTGAATAGGGTCACCTAGGGGTGCAACCTTTCTTATGTAAACCTCAGCATTTTTTGTTATACCCATGTCCATAATCCTTCTCTTTAGAGGACCTGTACCATTAATTTTTTTCACTCTATAGTATTTTCCTACTACTGCATCTTTTAAAGTTTGCAAGCTCACATCTCCTCTACCATAATTTTTCTAGCTATATCCTTGCCAATTGCAACTCTTGCATCCTTAATGGAAACAATTAAGTTGCCGTCATTTTCATTTACAACTTTTATAACTGCGCCCTTAACAAAACCTAGATTTGCCAGATGAGACTCTGTTACATCACTGTTCCTAAGAGTCTTAACCCTTAAAATCTTAAAATTTACATTTAAGGGAGCCATTAATAAGCTAAGCATTTGATCACTCGTTTCTAATTTATATAAATCCATTAAACTTAAATCAATATTTGAATTTGATTATCATTTGCTTAATTATTATAACATAGGTAATTGAAAATTTAAATCAATTCCCCAATTTTTTTAAAAAATTGAATATTTTTAAGATTGAGAATATTTTTGATTTCTCTTTCTTATGTTGCCTTGTATATTATAATTTTCTTTTTTTATTGGCCAATATAATAGAAGAATTTTAATAAGAAAGGCTCGTTTATTTTTTGTTAGATAGTAAATTTTAGTAATTTCTTTAATTTTTATTGCCTGATAAATTTTTATAATCTATTTGAATTCTATTACTTAATAATTTCTTATAGCTTATTTGAACTCTATGGCCTAATGAATTTTTAATTCTAATAGCCTTACTAATACTTGCAGGGCCATAAACTTTTACAAGTTTATAAAAATTTGTGACCTTGTATTTTTTATTAACTTTATAAGCCTTAATAGGTCTATAATTTTTTATAACTTACCTATTATTTAAAGCTCAAACTTTTTTACTGTGTCACTTGTCTTTTCTAAGTCCATAATTGTTTACGACTTCATAATTTTTATATCAAAGAAAATATTCCAATAAAAAAAGACAGCCTCTCGACTGTCTAAAATTTATTATTTTGCTTCACCATTTAAAGTCCTGTAGCTTATCCATCCGTTGCCCACGTTACACCAAGTTCTTCCGTCAGCTCTTCTAGTGTCGTAAACATAAACTGGATCACCCTTGTGAAGAATGTAGGAAATACTGTAAGCGAATCCCGGTCCACTTCTTACATTTGCCTTGCTTGAAGTTACAAATTGATAAGTGCCAACTAAGCTTGATACTTCACGATTTTGAAGTCTTTGTATTTGAGCCTCTAACTCATCGGCTCTGGCTTTTTGCTTTGTAGCTTCACTTTCTTCTTGAGCTTTCTTTTCGTTGTTTGTCTTTTCAAGATTTATATCTTCAAGCATCTTTTTAAAGTCTGCATTGTCAGGATCAAGAGCAAGGTATTCATTTAACCTGTTGATGGCTCCATCATAATTTCTGCTTGACTTTAGTTGCATTATTTCAGACTTCATTCCAGCATAGTTTTTTTCTATAAGTCCATCAACCTTTTCTTGCAATTCATCGTCTTCTTCAACTTGAATTTCCTTTAGGTTGGCAAGAGAAGCTTCATAGTCTCTCGCTTCATATTTTTTATTGGCCTTAGCTAAAAGTTCCTTAGTTTCTAATATTTTATCTATGTTGTTGATTTCATCTAAGTATTTTTTATCAGAAGACTTTTCATAAAGTTGGCTAAATTTTTCTCTGGCTTCTTGATAATTTTTAGCCTCAAGATTAGCCCTAGCAGATGATTCTAACTTCGAGTACTTGTACTTACTAAATCCAAAATTAAATATTAAAGAGAAAGCTAGTAATCCAACGACTACTAAACCAAAGACTAGACCCTTTTGTTTTAAGCCCATGGAATCATCTTTAAAGGAATTGTTTCTTATTATATTATCATCGTCTTCTTCATAATAATTGTGGTCCTTGTCAATTATTTCAGTTTTAGAAAAATCTCTATCTTCTCTTAAATCGTGACCACAGTCCATACAAAATAAAGCATCTTCTTTATTTTCTTTTCCACAATTTCTGCACTTCATCTCAAGCCTCCTAAGAATTTTTCTTTGACATGTCATGTTTTAATTTTCTAAGTTTATGAATTATATCATCATCAAGGGCTGTAACCCTCTCTTCTTTTAGTCTCTTGGCAACATAATTCACTTTATTTTTGGAATTGTTTACTTCAGCCTCAAGTTCCCTGGCAGAAATCCTAGTTCCACCACGAGATAAAATTATTTGCTGCTCTACATTATCACTTGTGGCTACACGAACATTGGTTAGCCTTCCTATTTCATCTAGCTGTCTTTCGATATAATGGTCTGCTGTCTCAAACTCCTTGGTAAAGATTATATCAATTCCATCTTTCTTGTAGGTCTTGCCACCAGATTTTTTAACCAAGTAGGCATCAAAGACTAGGATTATGTGTTCCTTTCTTGTGTGAGAAAATTCAATCATTATATCGATCAACTCATTCCTCGCATCTTCAAGGGACACATTTTTTAATTCTATCAAGGATTGCCAAGAATTTATTATATTGTATCCATCAACAAAGAGATAATTTACATCTCTTCTGTACCTACTTGCTCGCCTTCTCATTTTTATTCTCTATTATCTTCTAATCTCATACATTACAATTGCTGCTGCAACTGAAGCGTTAAGAGAATCAAAATCAGAAAAGTTTGGAATAGTTATAGTCTTATCTGAGTTCTTCAAAATATTTTTTGAAACTCCCTTGCCTTCGTTGCCTATAACCACAGCTGCCTTTCCAGAGAAGTCGCACTCTCTTATGTCTTCTCCCTCAAGGTCTGTTGCGTAAATCCAAAATCCTGCTTCCTTTAGCTTGTCAATGGACTGAGAAATATTTGAAACCTTACAGACATCAATGTCATAAATAGCGCCAGCAGAAGATTTTACCACAGTGTCGTTTACTGTTGCAGCCCTCCTATTTGGAAAGATTATAGCATCTATTCCAAAGAAGTTGCAGCTTCTTGCTATGGCACCAAAGTTGTGAGGATCTTCTATCTTGTCGAGTATAAAAATCCTTGCATCTTCCTTTTCTTCTAACTTTCTTATTAGGTCTTCTAGCTCAACATATTCAAAGTCACTTACAAGGGCAACTACTGCTTGGTGGTTTTTTGTGCCAGCAAGTTCTTCTAGCTTTTCATTGTCACTTGTAACTGTAGGGATTTTTGCATCCCTTGCCATTCCAATAATTTTTTTAATAGAACCACTGGCATTTTTCCCTACATAAATTTTTTCTACTTCTTCATTTTTAATGGCCTCCATAACGGGGCCTCTTCCGTATATATATTTCATTTTAAATTCTTAAACTTCTCTCTAATTTCCTTAGCCTTGCCACAAGTCATGTTGCCTTCAGGACATGGTCCACTTACACAAGCTGGTCCTTCGTCCCTAAATAAAAGTGGTGCTACTTCCTTTACTTCTCTTAGCATTTCTGTTGCAAGCTCTCTGATTTCCCATTGGGCTCTTTCGCAACATCTCACTGTAAAGAAGTGTTGAAGAGTTCTAACATTCATTGTGACAACAATTTTTGTCTCACAAGCATTAGGGAAGACATATCTAGCATCTTCTATGGACATTTTTTCCACAGACTTTCTTGCCTTAGCTTCGTCCATTCCTTCTGCTATTAGTGGTCTTGCATTTTCTTCCACTAGGATTTCAACTAGCTTGTCGTAGTCCTCTTGGTCCCTCTTCATAGCTTCTATAAAAACTTTTTTTGCTTCCTCATTTCTTTCAATTTGAGGTGGAATAATGTATTCAAAGGAATCAAGTTTTACATACCTTTGGGATTGTTGTGAATAGGATGCAAGTCTGTGTCTTACAAGTTGATGAGTAAGAGTCCTTGAAACCCCTTCAATGGCAAAGGTAAAGCTAACGTGTTCAAGTGGTGATAAGTGAGAAAAGGACATAAGTCTATTTAAAAACTTTTCTGTAGATTCCTCTGTCAAATTTTCCGTGATTTCTTCAACACCAACTCTTGAATAGCAAAGTTTAGCAGCTGCAGCAATAGTCTTGTCTGGATCCATTGTGTGGGAAATAATTTTTACCTTCATCCTATCATCTCCTTAAATAAGTCTCTAATCCTATCGTATCTCTTTAAGAGGTAGAGGTAGCCGTAAAGGGCCTCAACACCAGTCGCAATCCTATAGTCTATAGGGTCTGCGTTCTTGGGAACTGTGTGGGACTTGGCATTTCTTCCCCTCTTAAAAATCCTCTTTTCATCTTCTGTCAAGATGTCTTCTATTTTTTCAAAAAGTTCTCTTTGGCCCTTGGCCCTTACATACCTTATACTTTCCCTATGAAGCTTGTTGGGGTTTTTCCTCAAATCTAGGATCTCACTCCTAACTAAGATTTCAAAACAAGCATCACCTATGTAAGCTAGGGCAAGGGGACTTAGCTCCCTTACCTCAGCTTCGCTGTAATTTTTAACTTCTAAAAAATTTAAATTCTCTTCCAAGTTGTTCCACTTCTCGTATCTTCTATTTCAATTCCCATATTCTTTAACTCATCACGAATTTCATCAGCCCTAGCAAAGTCCTTGTTCTTCCTAGCTTCGTTTCTTTCTTTGATAAGTTCTTCTATGTCGCCTGAGATCTCTTCTCTTTCTTCTTCCATAATTCCAAGAACCTTAGTGAGTTTCTTAAGAAGTTCTAAGGATTTTTCTAGGATTTCTTTTGAAGAATTTTCATCAAGATTTAAGTTGATGTCCTTAACTAGGTCAAAAATTGCTGTAATTGCATCAGCTGTATTTAGGTCGTCTTCCATAGCTGATTCAAATTTTTCTATGTGCTTGTCATAGCCCTTTAATAAGGCTTCTTCATCTTCTGTCATTTTTTCTACAGAAGTTTTTTCTATGGCATCTTCAAGCTTGTACTTTGCATTGTAAAGTCTTTTACTTGAATTTTTTGTCTGTTCCATTACTTCTCTTGAGAAGTTAATTGGTGAACGGTATTGAGTTGTCAAAAGGAAAAATCTCAAGACTTCTAGGTCAAACTCTTCAGAAATTTCCCTAACAGTGAAGAAATTGCCCTTAGATTTTGACATCTTTTCGTTGTCAACAGTTATCATTCCATTGTGAAGCCAGTAGTTGGCAAAAGGAACGTCGTTGCAAGTTTCTGATTGGGCAATTTCATTTTCGTGGTGAGGGAATTGTAGGTCCTCGCCACCAGTGTGGATGTCAATGTTGTCTCCAATTATAGTCTTTGCCATTACAGAACACTCAATGTGCCAGCCAGGTCTTCCTTCTCCCCAAGGTGCTTTCCAGTAGGGTTCTCCTTCTTTTTTATTCTTCCAAAGGGCAAAGTCTTGTGGGTTTTTCTTGTTGTCATTTACATCAACCCTGTGTCCAGAAATTAGGTCTTCAAGATTTTTCTTTGAAAGCTTGCCATAGTCCTTGGCATGGCTAATGTCAAAGTATACGTCTCCATTGGAAACATAAGCTGCACCCTTGTCTATTAGGGTTTGGATGAAGTCTATAATTTCATCAATGTGTTCAGTTGCCCTAGGATTTATTGTTTCGTAGTCATAAAGGTGAAGTCCACCTGCATCCTTCTTAAATTCTTTTATATATCTTTCAGCAATATCAGAAACCTTAACGCCTTCATCATTTGCCTTGTTAATCATCTTGTCGTCAATATCTGTAAAGTTAACTACAAATTTAACCTTCATCCCCTTGTAGTCAAAGTACCTTCTCAAGGTATCAAAGACAACTAGAGGCCTTGCGTTACCAACGTGGATAAAGTTGTAAACAGTTGGACCACAGTTGTAAATCCCAACTTCGCCTTCCTTAATTGGCACAAAGTCTTCCTTCTTCCTCGTTAGAGTATTGTATAATTTCATAAATCCTCCTATAAAAAAACGCCTCAATTGAGACGATTATATACCTCTGAAAAATTTTTCGTAGTAATCAAGTCCAATAAAAGTTTTGTCTTCAATCATTTGTTGAATCTTTTCCACGCTGGCTATGTCAACATCCATAACCTCTTCCTCTTGCATGATTATTTCATCAAGAGAAACATTTTTACGCACTAGAAAAATATAAAATATTGTATTTTTTTCAGTGATTATCCTCTTGAGCTTGAGCTCATCTTCCCTTATGTCGATGCCAAGCTCTTCCTTGAACTCACGGATCATGCCCTCCTTGGGAGTCTCTCTCGATATAACAGACCCACCTGCAGAGCAATACCACATGCCAGCAAAGGATTTTTTATTAAGAGACCTCCTCTGGATAATAAAATTTCCATCGTCCCTTAGGATCCATCCCTCAACTATAAGGTGGTAATCACTATTCTTAAGACGCTCGCCCTTTCTTATGACTCGCCTCTTCCATTTTCCCTTTTTATCATATACATCCCAATATTCCACGACAAAACTCCTTACAGTTATTTTACACTATTTAGGGTCTTTTTTAAAGATTATAAAGACTTTATTTGAGTAAAATAAGACATAAAAAAATAAAAATACTGAGAACTTGTCCCAGCATTTTTTGTAAAAATTATTTACTTATTAAAGTAGATATGGGTCGTCTTCCCAAGCTATTAAAGTCTTAGGATCCTTAGCATTTGTATCTCTTCCTTCAGGTGGAAGGTCTTTTGCAGATTCTGGTTCAGCAGGATCTGTTGGATAGTTTAAATCAGCATCTCTTGCATTTAATTTTTCCCATTCTTCACGAGACTTTGGTGCCTTCATTTCTAGGTCAACTGTGTCTATATCAATTCCAAGTGCCTTTGCAACTCCCTTTCCATATTCTGGGTCAGCAGCATAGCAGTTCCTAATATATCTGTGTTTGATTTGCATAGTTGAGTCGCCCATATTTCTTGCAGTATTTTCAAATAAAACTAATTTTTGTTCATCAGTCATCCTATTGAAGAGCATACCTGGTTGAGTGAAGTAGTCGCTGTCGTCTGCCCTATAGTCATATCTCTTAGTTTCTCCACCCTTGTCATGTGGTATTTCTAGGTCTGGATGATCTTGCCAACCACCATAGGAGTTTGGTCTGTAATGAAGTTCTGCTCCCTTATTTCCATCGACTCTCATTTGTCCGTCTCTGTGGTAGTCATGAGGATGCTTTACACCTTGTGGTGAGTTAACAGGAATTTGGTGGTGGTTAACTCCAAGTCTATATCTTTGGGCATCTGAATAGAAGAAAGCCCTAGCTTGAAGAACTCTGTCTGGAGAAAGAGCAATTCCTGGCACTATATTTGCCGGTGAAAAGGCAACTTGCTCAACATCTTGGAAGAAGTTGTCTGGATATTTATTTAAAACATATTCTCCCACAGGAATTAGTGGATAGTCTTCCTTTAACCACATCTTTGTAAGGTCGAAAGGATTTGTTGGGTGCTTTTCAGCTTGCTCTTCTGTCATAACTTGGATATACATCTTCCACTTTGGATAATTTCCATTTTCAATAGCTTCGTATAGGTCACGTCCAGAAGATTCCCTGTCCTTACCATTTACCATTTCAGCTTCTTGGTCAGTGTAGTTTAGGATACCTTGCTGACTTCTAAAGTGGAACTTAACCCAAACTCTTGTGCCTTCTTCGTTATACATGGAGTAAGTGTGAGAACCAAATCCGTGCATATACCTAAAGGAAGAAGGAATACCCCTGTCACTATTTATAATAGTTGTTTGTAGTAATGATTCTGGCAGTGATGACCAGTAGTCGAAGTTTGTGTTAGGAGATCTCAAGTGAGACTTAGGGTCTCTCTTAACAGCGTGGTTTAAGTCGATAAACTTCATTGGGTCTCTAAAGAAGAATACAGGTGTGTTGTTGCCCACTACGTCCCAATTACCATCTTCTGTATAAAACCTTACAGCGAAACCACGGATGTCACGTTCAGCATCAGCTGCACCACGTTCACCAGCGACAGTTGACATTCTTGAAAACACCTTACACTTGTTGCCAACCTTGCTAAAGATTTTGGCCTTAGTGTATTTTGTGATGTCATGAGTTACTGTAAATTCACCCCAGGCACCCCATCCCTTGGCGTGCATCCTTCTTTCAGGGATAACTTCCCTGTTGAAGTGGGCATGTTTTTCAAATAACCAAAGGTCCTGTACGGAAAGGTGACCGTCCATACCTGCAGTCATGGAGTCTTCGTCGTTATCAACTAATTGTCCACCTGCACGTCTTAATTCTGGATCATCAACATTGTGATTTCTACTAGGGATTGGGTCCCCTGATTTATTCTTTGCCGTTGGGTCCATTTTTTTCTTATCCTCTGCCATAGTTTACCTCCTTAAAAATTTTATGGTAACTTACTTAGTTAACATTTACCCAAAAGACCTTTCAATACTCAGTAGATTTTATTAAAGTAAACAATTAAAATTTCTAGGTAATTTATTTTAGAGGCTCTTCATAACTGTGTTATAATAGGATAAAGAGGTGATCATATGAACTTTCAAAGAGTGCTTTTAATTATATTTTTATTGGGATTTATTTTTATAAATTATTTTCCAAATTTTAATAATAGAGTAGATGATCTAAATACAATTGCAGCAAATATTCAGTACACCTGCATGTTGTTTGCATTGCTCTTAAATCAAATGAAAATTTTTTCCTTAATTTTAATTCTTGGGATCCTTATTAACGCTTACAATAATAAGGCCAAAAGCCTTAAAGCAATTTTTTTTGAACTCATTATATTGATTATCTTGCCCCTACTTATTATTTTTGATTTAGGCATCTTTGTTCCCCTTACTGAATCTGGCTTCACAAGATCTTCTGATATTTATCTTGGTCTCATACTTGCTGGACTTGTTTTATTCTTAAACCTATATAAGTTTTCAAAGCTTGAAGCTGTGAATAAAAATTATTTCATTAGCTTTCTTTTACTTAATTTAATTCTTTATGCTGAAAATTATTTTTTGATTTTTAAATCTTTAAAATAAAATTTTTATAAAAATAAATGCTGCTTGTAATGACTTACAAACAGCATTTTTTATTGGCTTATTAAATTTTAAATTTTTGTCTTAGCGACCGCCTCCGCCGCCACCACCGAAAGATCCTCCTCCGCCTCCAACGGAAGTTGCACCTCCAACTCCAGGACTGGCAAAACCAGTGCCTGATTGGTAGGACCTGTTTAACTTGCTGGAGAAGTTTCTCGATGCAATAAGGTGTGCATTGTAAACAGAAAATTCACCTGCTGTGGCTGGATAGGCCTTGACTCCTTTTACAAATTCCTTATCCAAGAAGAAAATTGAGGAATAAATTAAATACTCTTGCCACTTTTCAAAGTCAACTTCTTCTGTAACCTCATCAAGATAGTCTTTTAAATAATTTTTAAACTTAATTAGGTTTTCATAAAGGACTTTTCCCTTTTCAGTGACCCTTAGCTCCTTGCCAGTCCTTCTTGATCCTAGGAATTTCTTTTCATAAGTGTAGTCTTCTAGGTAGCCTGCCTCTCTTAAATTTCTAATAGAAGAAGTTTGAAATCCTTCGTAATAATTTTCCATTTCCTTCTTGTGGCCCTTGACATACCTCTTAAAGTCCTTGGCAGTGATGTAATCTTCTTCACTTTCTTCATTGGCAGCATTAATCATGTCAAAAAGTTCTTCTTCCATGGGACCCATATTTTCTGGTCTTTTCAAAATTTTTATCTTGTTGTCGGCATAGCCCTTGCCCTCTTCTATAAATTCTATGTCACCTTCAAGGCTCCACTTCAAGATAAAGGCATTGATATAATTTCCAACTAAGTCGCTTGTCACAAGATAGGCTTGACCTATGAAGTAGGACAAGTCTTCCATTGGTCCATCATAGGGTATGTCTTTGTAATACTCTCCCTTTAAGTCTTTTATTCTTGGAAGAGATTTTTTATTTTGGATTTTTCTCTTGTTAAAGGATAGGCTTACAGCTCTTGCCACAAAATAAATCACTCCAAGTACTAGAGCGCCCACAAGACCTAAGACTGACTTCTCTGTGTTTGACATTGGCTCCTCATAAGCCTGACCTTCTCTATTTTACCAGTCAGACCCTTTAACTGCCATATTGGCATAGTCATCAAAGTTTTTGTCGATCTTGTAGGCAGTATTGAAATATCCCTTTGGAAATTTTAGCATGACAGTTGCATAATCAACATAGCCAGAGGATATCATCTTTATAATACCATCTACATTGTGGATTTCACCTTCAAGACCAAAGCCCCACATTTCTACATCCTTAAAGGCTTCAAAACCCTTGATGTTAATTTCGATATTCTCTGGCTTTGGGTCAAAGTTTTCTCCCACGAAATTAAAGAAAACCATGTCAGCATCATTTAGTCCCACAACAAGGGGATTTATTGTGTAGGACAAGTTGTAGGTGTTGTCCTTAAATTCACTTATCCCCCAAGTGAGTTCAACTTGGTCCTCCTTGTCGATTCTTCCATAGTGGTAGGCCTTATCCTCAAAGGAAGCATCAAGATCCCAAGGCATCTTTTCAGTGAAGTCCCTTCCAAGAGCATTAATAGAAAAATTTTCTATCTTTATGCCTTGTAAGTTCTCAATCCTCTTGTATCTCTCTGTATAGTCCTTATTGTCTTCATCGATTTGCCAAACTTCCTTTACCTTGGCAACTCCATCCTTATCTATGTCTGCATCAATTTTTATAGACTTAAAACTTTCTGCAAAGACAAAAACAGGCAGTAAGACAAATAAAATTGTAAGCTTCATTATGTTTTTTATTTTCATGTCACAGCTCCTTTATCTTTTATAAGTTTAGAATATAACTTTTGTCTATAAATTTCAATTTTTAATTTATAATTCCTAGCTTCCTATTAATTTTTTTCAAATTAGTATTAATATAAAAATTTTCTTTCAAGTCAAAAGCATTTTATTTTTATTCAAAGGTCAAAAGCTCTTAAGCAATAATAATCTTTCAATTTCTTTAAACTTAATAATAACAGTTTCTTTATTTTATCAAGCAAGGCAATTTAAAATTTTTATAAAAAAAGAAGCTACCAAAATTGGTAACTTCTAAAAAATTTATAGTTCTTTAAGATATTTCTTTAATAAATTGTATGAAGCTTCTTCATCAACAGTAGAAATTAGTCCAGCTGATGACAGGATATAGTCCTTATCTAAATAACACTTTACGTCCCTGTTAATTAGATATTTTTCATCTAAGTCCCTAATGGCTGATAGAATCTTCTTTGGATCATCAGAGTTGATGAGAGATCCACCAGTTCCAATAAACATTTCTGCCGGTCTCAAATCTTTTCCATACTGTTCATAAATAGTTCTAGTAGGTGTCTTAATTTTTTTTATGTGGCCAATATGTCTCATAAGCGAAGTATGAGTTGCTATATAACACAAGGTATTATCAAAGTAGAGGTCCTCATCATTGTCTGGAATGTAATTAGTATGGTTAAAGCGAAATTCAGTTTTTTCCTTCGCATCCTTTATTCCAAACTTTAGGAAGGGTTCATCTCCAACTGACTCGTAAAGAGCAGTAGCAGAATACCTCATACCCATGTCGCCTTCCACAGTTCTCTTTTCATAGGGCTCATCAATAGGAGGTGAGATGACATTTTCTTCTCCATAATAAGTCTTACCTATGGAATGAATATCTGTAGTTGCCCCGCCAATATCCACAGATAAAATAACTTTATCCAAGTATTTAGCGTAAACAGACATGGCCTTTTGAACTGCAACTGGAGTTGGCAATAGTATTTCAAAATCTTTACTTAGTAAATCAATTCCCTTGGCATGGGCTATAGTCTTAATGAAAAGATCTCCAATTGTCTTTCTAAGGGGCCTATAATTTATTGTGTTTGTTGTTGGCATAACATTTTCAGTAAAGTCACAAGGGACATCAGCTTTATTAAAGATGTCCCTTATTTCTTCATGAGTGTCAATGTTTCCTGCCACAACTACAGGAGTCCTAACAGATCCCTTTGCAAGTTTTTTTGCATTGTAGATTATGTTGTCCCTATTGCCGTGGTCAGTACCACCACATAATACTATGATATCGGCACCAGCAGATTTTATTTCTTCCACTTCCTCATCCCTGAGTTCGTAAGAATAAACATTTAAAATTCTGGCACCACTTGATAGTGACGCAAGTCTTGCAGCGTCAGTAGTAAGGTTTTTTGAAAAACCTATAGCTATAACCTTTAGTCCTCCTGATGCTGAAGAGCAACCCAATATTTTATCATATTCAACATCAGAGATTTCCCTAAGCTTTTTGTAAGCCTTGTTAAAGCCCTCTCTAACGTCAGTCTCCACAGTAGTATAACTTGAAGCTCCAGCCAAAATTACATTTTTATTTGTATCCACTAAATGCAACTTCGTATAAGTTGATCCAACATCGACTAAAAGATAAATCATGCTAATTTTTCATCTACCACTTTCATAATTTCTGCGTGATTCTTTTCTACAATCTTTCTTGTAGCTTCCATTTTTTCTTCAAGTTCGTGTCTGTAATCTTGATCCTTAAGTGAGTTAAGGTTGATGATTACATTTAGGAAAGCTCCGTGAACTGCAGCTTCAATGTTTAATAGAGCTACTGCTACGTCAGTGATTGCGTTTGAATTACCATTTTCAGCAAGTTCTCTTGCATAGTCATATAATTCAGTAACTTTCATTCCAAGTCCAAGAGGTACTTCAATTGCATTTCTGTAACCTTCTTGAATTTTTTCTGATCTTGCTGCCTTTTCTTCTTCAGTTTCCTTAGGAAGCTTCATAGCATCCATAACTCCGTTAAAAGAGTTAGCGTCTTTGTCGATTCCTTCAACAAATTCATCCTTGTATTTTACAAGTTCAGCTTGAATTTCTTCCATTCTTTCAGAAACGTCCATATATCTCTTCTTGCCAATAGTTAGTGAAGCAACCATTGCAAGAAGTGAAGCAGCCATTGATGCATTTAGTGCAGCAATAGATCCACCACCAGGTGCTGGTGAATCTGAAGCTGTTTCATTAGCGAATTCTACTATATTTAAATCTTTAAGCATTTTTCCTCCCATGAATTAGAATAATCCAGTAATAACTCCGTCGTTATCAATATCCATCTTGTTAGCAGCTGGAACTTTTGGAAGTCCTGGCATTACCATGATGTTTGAAGTTTGAACAACGATGAAGCCTGCTCCTGCAGATACTCTTACATCTTGAATTTCAATGTCAAAGTCTGTAGGTGCTCCCATTATCTTTTGATCATCAGTAAATGAGAATTGTGTCTTAGCTATACAGATAGGTAGCTTGTCAAGACCAATTTCTTCAAGTTTCTTAACTTGTTTCATTGCAGCCTTAGTGAATTTAGCTTCTCTACCTCTGTAGATTTCTCTTACAACTGTGTTTACCTTGTCAACGATAGATGCATTTTCATCGTAAAGTGGTTTGAAGTTAGATTCTTCTTCGTCGATAAGTGCAACAACTTGTTCAGCAAGGTCTTCTGCACCTTCGCCACCCTTTGCGAAACATTCACAAAGTGAAATTCTTACTCCAAGTTCTTTACAAAGTTCTTCTAATTTAGCAATTTCAGCTTCTGTATCATCAGCAAATCTGTTGATTGCGATAATTGCTGGAACGCCAAACTTCTTAACATTTTCAACGTGACGTCTTAAGTTAGCAAATCCTTTTTCAAGAGCTTCAACATTTTCAGTCTTAAGTTCTTTCTTATCTACTCCACCGTGCATCTTAAGAGCTTTAATTGTAGCAACAATTACAACTGCATCTGGAGCAAGACCTGCCATTCTACATTTAATGTCCATGAATTTTTCAGCACCAAGGTCAGCACCGAATCCAGCTTCTGTAACTGCGTAATCACTTGTTGCAAGTGCAAGTTTAGTAGCTAGGATTGAGTTACATCCGTGAGCAATGTTAGCGAAAGGTCCACCGTGAATAAATGCTGGTGTATTTTCAAGAGTTTGTACCATGTTTGGTTTTAATGCATCTTTAAGAAGCATTGCAACTGCACCTTGGATTTCAAGGTCAGCAACTGTTACTGGTTCGTTGTCTAGGTTGTATCCAATGATCATTCTAGCAACTCTGTTCTTTAGGTCTTCAATGTTTTCTGATAGACAAAGAACTGCCATGATTTCAGATGCAACTGTAATCATAAAGTGGTCTTCTCTAGGGAAGCCATCTGCTTTTTTACCAAGAGAAATAACAACATTTCTAAGAGATCTGTCGTTCATGTCGATAACTCTCTTCCAAGTGATTTGTCTAGAGTCAATTCTTAGAGCATTTCCTTGGTGGATGTGGTTATCTATACAAGCTGAAATAAGGTTATTTGCAGCTGTCATTGCGTGAAGATCTCCTGTGAAGTGAAGGTTAATATCTTCCATAGGAACTACTTGTGAGTATCCGCCACCTGCAGCTCCACCCTTAACACCAAATACAGGTCCAAGAGATGGTTCACGAAGAGCTACTGCTGATTTCTTACCAATTTTATTAAGTCCTTGAGTAAGACCAATAGAAACTGTAGATTTACCTTCACCTGCTGGTGTTGGAGAAATAGCAGAAACTAGAATTAGTTTACCATTTTCATTGTTTTCTTCGATTCTCTTGATTGCATCCCAAGAGATTTTAGTTTTATATTTTCCGTAAAATTCAAGATCGTCTCTTTCAAAACCAACCTTTGCAGCTACCTCTTCAATAGGTAGCATTGTAGCTTCGTCAGCTATTTGTATATCTGTTTTAAATCCCATTTTATTTAATTACTCCTCAATTAAAAGTGTTTCTAGTACTTGTTCTGCTTTAAAGTCTTCTATTTGCATGTAGTAAGCTGCTGAATCAACAAGAGCTTGTAGTGGAAGAAGTCCAATAAGTTCTGTGTTAACAACACTTACTCCGTATCTCTTAGCTTCAGATTTAATCATTTCAAGGGCTTGGTAGATTCTTGTTTTTTCAAAGTTAACAAGGTTCATTGATACTTGTACTTGGCCCTTTTCTTCTAGAGCAAGACCTATACCTTTAACAAATCTTAGTCCTCCACCAATGTGACGAACTTTTTTAGCAATTTCTTGAGCAACTTCTAATCTGTCAGTATTTAAGTTTACGTTAAATGCGATAAGGTGGAATCTTGCAGCAACACCTGTTACACCACTTTTAGCGTTCATTTCTTGTGGACCAAAGTCAGGTTTCCATTCTTCTTCTTTGATTTTGTCGAAGAATCCTTCGTATTGTCCCTTTCTAACCTTAGCAAGGTTCTTTCTTTCTGGAGTTGTTGCAGCATCTTCATATAGGTAAACAGGAATTCCCATTTCTCCTATTGCCTTACCAACTTTGTTAGCATATTCAACGCATTCTTCAGTTGTACATTCAGTTACTGGAACGAATGGTATAACATCAACTGCGCCCATTCTTGGGTGAGCACCTTCATGTTTAGACATATCGATAATTTCAGAAGCAACCTTTACAGATTCAAGAACTGCATCGATAACAGCTTCTGGTTCACCAATTACTTCAACAACAAGTCTGTTGTGGTCAGCATCTGGTTGATAGTCGATTAATTTTAGATTTTCCTTTGCTCTAAAACATTCAGTGATCTTTTCAACTTTCTCAAGGTCTCTACCTTCAGAATAGTTTGGAATACACATTACTCTTTTCAATTGATTTTCCTCCTAAATATAGATTACTTATAACTTTTTTTCTTTCCTTTTATATTATATATTATTTTCCCTTAACATTAAAGTTCTACAACTTTTTCTACTTCTTCTAGAAGTTTGCCAGTGCTAATAAGTTCTTGAGCTTTTTCAAGTTCTTCGTAGATTTCGATAGACTTGTCATCTTCGATAAATGCTACTTGATTTCTAATTACATCGTGAGCAACTTTTGTTCCCTTACCAAGTTCAAATTTGCCTTCTTCCATTTCCATTCTGAAGTCAAGAGCTTGAGCAGCTATCATAAGTTCAGTAGTTAGGATTCTAGCTGTGTTCTTAATAACTTCTCTTGCTTTTCTTGATGCCCAGTTACCCATAGAAACGAAGTCTTCTTGGTTTTCACAAGATGTTATTGAGTCAACACTTGCTGGGTGAGATAAAGTTTTGTTTTCAGATGCTAAAGCAGCTGCTGCATATTGAGTGATCATGAAACCAGAGTTTAGACCAGGGTGTTTTACTAAGAATGAAGGCATTCCAGAAAGTGTAGTGTTAACCATTCTTTCAATTCTTCTTTCAGAAACATTACCTAGTTCAGAAACTGCAATTGCCAAGAAGTCAAATGGTTGTGCCATAAGTTCTCCGTGGAAGTTACCACCAGAAATTACCTTACCATCGTGAGTGATGATTGGGTTATCAGTTGCAGAGTTAAGTTCGATTTCAACTTTTTCTTTAACATATTCAAGAGTGTCTTTAGAAGCACCGTGAATTTGTGGCATACATCTAAATGTATAAGCATCTTGTACTCTAAGTTCAGCTGTGTGAGTAGTATAAGTTGAACCTTCAAGAATATTTCTTAAGTTTTCAGCAGTCTTAAGTGATCCTGCGTGTGGTCTAATTGTGTGAAGTTCTTCCCAGAATGCGTCGATGATTCCTCTAGCAGATTCACAAGCCATAGCTCCTGCGATATCAGCAATCTTAGAAAGATTTAGTGCATCGTAAGTTGCAAGTGCTCCAGTTGCTGTAAGAACTGTTGTACCGTTAATAAGTGCAAGACCTTCTTTAGCTGCAAGTGCGATTGGTTTTAAACCAGCTTTTTCCATAGCTTCTTTACCTGGAAGAAGTTCGCCTTCGTAGTAAGCTTTTCCAAGACCAAGCATTGGAAGAACCATGTGTGCAAGTGGTGCTAAGTCACCAGAAGCTCCAAGAGATCCTTTTTCTGGAATAAATGGAACTACGTTTCTATTTAACATTTCAAGAAGTAATTCAATAGTAGAAAGTCTGATACCAGAAACACCCTTTAGAAGTGAGTTGATTCTAATAAGCATAACTCCTCTTACTTCATCTTCAGGAAGTGGGTTGCCAAATCCAGAAGCGTGAGTTCTAATAATATTTTCTTGAAGTTGAGCTGAATCTTCTTTAGAGATACTTACTCTTGATAGAGAACCAAAACCTGTGTTGATTCCATAAACAACTCTTTCTTCTTCTACAATTTCTTCAACATATTCTCTTGATTTGTTTACATCAGCAATTGCCTTTTCATCAATTTCTACCTTTACGTGGTCTCTACATACGGCTACTAATTGTTCAAGATCAAGATCATTACCTGTTAATACTACTTTGTTCATAATTGTACTCCTTTTCTTTTAATACATTGCATCTTACTTACTAATTCAAAAGAAAATATTAAAGATGAAATATTAAGTCATCTTTTGAAAAAGTAGTTGCCAAAATTTCTTCATTTGCATGGTGAATCCTTGCAAATGTTTTCTAACTAGATTTTATTCTAAATATAAATCTTTGTCAATAATTTTCAGGAAAATAAAACTCTATTCACTCAAAAAGTACAATCTTTTAATACGTTTTCTCAATAGTATGTTTCTTAATTTGCATGTTATAATGTAACTTATTATCTTTTATTCCTGAAATCTTATTAATATTATTATTTTTCATAAAATACTTTAAATAAAATTTATTATTAGTTTTAATCTATGTTTAAAATCCCATTAAAAATACTAAGAATAAAGTTTACATAAAAAATGACTTAGTCGCCTAAGTCATAAAATTTATCTTAATCTTTCTTTATTAGTCCATAGACAATAAGTCCTATGGAAAGTATAAGGGCAATTTTTAATGTAAGGTCATCTTTAAGATAATCAATTAAATTATTTTGATAAGACGATGTCAACTTCAAGTCCAAAAGTGGCATGAAGTGAATGAATATTATCAATAAAACTGTCAATACCACGCCAGTGATAATATACTTGTCTCTAGCTTTCATTTATTTGCTCCTTTCTTACTATTAAATAAGCTCCCACAACTTCCTTTGCACTTCCCTCTGACTTTTTTTCTCCATCTTTATGTATTTCAAAGTCATAGTCATTTATCTCAGGGTAAAGGCTGAGTGTTGCAAAAGTTTTTCCTTCAACTTTTATTTCAAGATCTAAGTCAATTGTATTCTTTTTCTCCACATCAAATCCCAAGGCATTGGAAATTATTTTTGCGTCCATGGGAAGGTCCACCATATAATCATTTTTTAAAATTTTATTTCCTATTTTAATTCCAGCTTTTTTATACTCTTTGTTCTTATAGTTTAACTCCCAGACATCTCTTCCACTAAACTCTATTGCATTTTTAACTTCTGAAATATTTTCAATTGTGTAAGCTTCTTTATTAATTACTTCTTCTTTAGTGTAGTCATCATTATCAATAAGTTTAATGTGTTTTATCTCTGCAATTTCATAGCCAAGACTTTCTTCCATTTGCTTCTTCTTATCGCCAGTCACTTCAAAAATTTCAAAATTTTTATTGCCCTTGCCTTCATTTAATTTCACTTCTTGCTTAGATTCTTTCCCACCTTCACTGTAAGACTTGTAGGCAGTCCTTCCAAGGAATAGGAGAGCCAAAAACATAAGAGCAAAAAGTATTATTAAATTTTTCATTAAACACTTCATCGCGCTCACTCCTTAAAACAATTATACCATTAGAAAATAATTTAAAATTAAAAGAATTATATACACCAAAACTTCTTAATGATAGAAAATAAAAATATCCAATAAAAAATGACCTAGCCTTAGCTAAGTCATTTTACTTTAATTCTTATAAAACTTTTCCTAAAAAGTCTTTAGTCCTATCGTTTTGTGGATTGCCAAAAATTTCCTCTGGACTACCTTCTTCCACAATGTAGCCGCCATCCATAAATAAAATTCTGTCACCAACTTCTCTTGCAAATCCCATCTCATGAGTAACAACTACCATGGTCATTCCTTCCCTTGCAAGGTCCTTCATTATGTCAAGAACTTCTCCAACCATTTCTGGGTCAAGGGCTGACGTAGGTTCGTCAAATAGCATTACCTTTGGATTCATGGCAAGGGCTCTTGCTATTGCAATTCTTTGTTTTTGTCCACCTGATAGAGACTTTGGAAAGGCCTCAGCCTTGTCAGGAAGTCCAACTCTTGCAAGTAATTCTCTTGCCCTTTCTTCTGCCTTGTTTTTTTCCATTTTCTTTACAAGTGTAGGAGCAAGAGTAATGTTGTCCAAGATATTTAAATTGTTAAAGAGGTTAAAGGATTGGAATACCATTCCCATTTCTTCTCGAACCTTATTTATGTCAATTTCTTTTGATGTAATTTCATCATTGTCTACAAAGATCTTACCACTTGTTGGGGTTTCCAAAAGATTTAAGCACCTTAAAAAAGTTGATTTCCCTGAACCTGATGGCCCGATTACAACTACCACTTCTCCATCTTTTATTTCTTGATCTATTCCCTTTAGGACTTCAAGTTCTCCAAAAGATTTTGTAAGATTTTCTACCTTAATCATTTGCAAGTCTCCTTTCTAGACGTCCCATTGCCTTTGAAAGGCTGAAAGTCATAATGAAGTAGATGCAGGCTGTAAATATAAAGGGCCTTACTAGTTCAAAAGTTCCTGATGAAATACTTTTACCTGCGTACATTAACTCACCAACGCCAACTGTATAAGTTATTGATGATTCCTTAATAAGTGTTATAAATTCATTCACTAGGGCTGGTAGAATATTTTTTATTGCCTGTGGCATGATGATTTTTCTCATGGCTTGCTTTTCGTTAAGTCCAAGAGACCTTGCAGCTTCCATTTGTCCAAAGTCAACTGAACTAATTCCAGATCTTATAATTTCTGCTATGTAGGCAGCAGAGTTTAGAGATATAGAAAGGGCACATAAGAACATTGGCGCCGTCAAAAGTGTGAATTGTTCTGGAATAATTTTTTTAAGTCCAAAGTACACAATCATTATTTGAACAAGCATTGGCGTTCCTCTTACAATCTCAATATAAACACTCGATAAGATATTTAATATTTTTAATTTTGATATTTTCATTAGAGCAAGAATTACCCCAAGTGTAAAGCCTAAAATGACACCGATTATTGAAAGTTCAATTGTCGTTATGGCTCCATTTAAGTAGGTTGGTAAGTACCTCTCTATGAAAGATATTTGATTCATAATTCCCATTTTTTCCCCTTAATTTTTTAAAAATAAAAATTCCCCACATTTAATGTAGGGAATATTTAATTTATTTTACTGCCTCTTTATTAGATAGTTCAATATACTCATCAAACCATTTGTCAACTTGGCCTGAATCTTTTAATCCTTTAACAACTTCGTTAACAGCTCCTGTTAAGTCGTCGTTGCCTTTTTTAACTGCTACTGCAAATCCACTATCGTCTGGAATTCCCAAATCTTTTATAATAACTAGTCCATCAGTGATTGAAGCAAATTGCTTAGCAGGTAGTTCTGATAAGAAGGCTGCATCAATGGACTTGTTCTTTAATTGTTCAATTATAACATTGTTAAGGTCAAAGCCCTTACACTTGTCTCCAAATCTTTCTGTTGCAAACTTGTGTTGAAGTGTTCCAAGTTGTGTACCAACAATTTCACCTTCTAGGTCATCAAAAGTTTTGTACTTGTCCTTGTTTTCTTCAGTTACAAGTAAAACTTGTTGTCCTTGTGAATACTCATCAGAGAAGTCAACTTGTTTCTTTCTTTCTTCGTCAGCTCCCATTCCTGCTATAACTATGTCAACATCGCCTGAGTTTAGAGAAGCAAGAAGTCCTTCGAAAGCCATGTTCTTGATTTCAAGTTCTACCCCAAGTGAATCAGCAATGGACTGTGCGATTGCAATGTCAACACCTGTGAATTCTTCTTTGCCAGATTGGAATGATGTCCATTCCATTGGTGGGAAGTCTGCTGAAGTTCCAAGAACTATTTTTCCCTTTTCTTTTATAGCATCAATTGTAGGACCAGTAGTTGTCACTTCAAATTTTACTGCTTCCTTGGCTTCCTCTTTAGTTTCTTCTTTTTTGCCACAGCCAAATAATAAAAGGGCTGTCATTGCAATAAGTGCAATATTAAAAATTTTCTTTTTCATAATAACCTCCGACTTTAATTTAAAATAGCCTTCCTAAAGCTCTCACTTTAATTTTAAAAAACATTATAACGCAAAAAAACATGATTTTCAATGACTTAAGGTCACTTTATTAAATTAAAATTCTAAAAGGTCCTCTGCTGGCACTTTTTCTATAGGATTACTATTTTCTTCAATAGGTTCTTGTTTTTCCACTGGTTTAGGATCTTGTTTTTCTACTGGTTTTGCCTCTACCTTCTTAGGTCTTGAAAATTGATAAACTCCCCAAGATTCTAATTCTGTATCTGTCCCCAACCAAACTGGAGCTCCAACCTTCATACTTGGAAAAACTATACTTTCTATATCGTAGTTAAACATCCTTATGCAACCATTGGAATAGTAGCCACCAATTTGGAAGGGTTTAATGTTTCCATGGATTCCATAACCACTTTTACCAGGTATGCTTAAGCCCATCCATCTTTCTCCAAGAGGGTTCTTTGGGTCATTGGCTGCAACTGGAGTGTACTTACCTCCCATTCCACCCCAAGCTGGGTTCTTGTGCATATTGTGAATCCTTGCCTTAGCTGATGGCGTTGGAGTAGATCCTGTCCCAAGAGTTACAGGAAACTTTCCAATAGATTGCCCTCCCTTATAAAGAGTAAGAGTTCTCCTAGACTTGTTAACCACTATCCAATTTCCCTTTGTTGGTGGATTAGTTACCATGTCATAAACTTCATAATTTTCTGTGTAAAGAGCCTGATTTGTCTTATCATTCATCCCACCAGTCACAGGAAGGTTCATCCTTGCCTGCCACTTCTTTAAGGCATGAGTCCTCTCGCTGCCAGACTTATCCATGAAGTCATTTTGTCTCACAAATCCCTTTGCTGAAACAAAACTTGGCAAGAGACTCGCTGCCAAGATAAGGGCTCCCATTCTTTTAATTTTTTTCAAATTAATCCTCCAATTTATTCTTCAAGAATTCTCCTGTATAAGAATCCTTACACTTAATAATTTCTTCTGGCCTTCCTGTGAAGATAATTTGACCTCCACCTTCTCCACCTTCTGGTCCAAGGTCAATAATGTGATCGGCGCACTTAATAACATCTAAGTTATGCTCAATAGTTATTACAGTGTTGCCCCTGTCCACAAGTTCTTCCAAGACCTTAATTAATTTATTTACGTCTTCTGAGTGAAGACCAGTTGTTGGCTCGTCCAAAATGTAGAGAGTTCTTCCCGTTGCCCTCTTAGATAATTCTGTTGCAAGTTTTATCCTTTGGGCCTCTCCACCTGATAGGAGTGTAGATGACTGTCCCAATTTTATATAAGAAAGTCCAACGTCTCTTAGGGTTTCAAGTTTTCTCAAGACTCTCTCATGGTTTTTGAAGAAGTCAATGGCCTCTTCAACTGTCATGTCTAGGACATCATAAATATTTTTGCCCTTGTATTTAACTTCAAGAGTTTCACGATTGTACCTCTTGCCATGACAAACTTCGCAGGGAACATAAACGTCAGATAAGAAGTGCATCTCAACTTTTAAGATTCCGTCACCCTTGCAGGCTTCACATCTTCCTCCCTTGACGTTAAAGGAAAATCTTCCCTTCTTGTAGCCACGCATTTTTGCTTCATTGGTATTGGCGAAGATATCTCTTATTATATCAAAAGCACCTGTATAAGTGGCAGGATTTGATCTTGGTGTTCTACCAATTGGCGACTGGTCAATGTCAACAATCTTATCAATATTATCTAAGCCCTCAATGGACTTGTGCTTGCCAGGTTTTATTCTAGACTTATTTATCTTTTGGGCAAGACTCTTGTAGAGAATTTCATTTACAAGGGAAGACTTACCTGATCCAGAAACTCCTGTCACGCAGACAAATTGTCCCAATGGGAATTCAACATCAATATTTTTTAAGTTGTTTTCCTCTGCACCCTTTACCATGATGGACTTGTCAGTATATGCTCTTCTTTCCCTTGGTACTTCAATCTTCTTTCTCCCACTTAGGTAGGTCCCAGTTATGGACTCTTGAACTTCCATAATTTCTTCTGCCGTACCTTGGGCAACAATCCTTCCACCGTTAATACCAGCAAGGGGTCCAATGTCTACAATTTCATCTGCTGCAAACATGGTGTCCTCGTCGTGTTCAACAACAATTAGTGTGTTGCCAATATCTGTTAGATTTCTAAGAGATTCGAGAAGTTTTGTGTTGTCCCTTTGGTGGAGTCCAATACTTGGCTCGTCAAGAACATAAATTACCCCAACAAGTTGGGAACCAATTTGAGTTGCCAACCTAATTCTTTGGGCCTCGCCACCAGAAAGTGTGCCAGCCATCCTCGATAGAGATAAATATTCAAGACCAACGTTAACCAAAAATTCTAGTCTTGATTTAATTTCTTTTAATAGCTCTTCAGCAATTATCATTTCATTTTTTGTAAACTCTAGATTTTCAAAAAACTCTAAGGACTTGTCTATGGACAGTTCTGTTAGCTCATGGATATTTAGACCTCCAACTCTTATGGCAAGAGATGAGTCTTTTAATCTTGTTCCATGACACTTAGGACATGGGACTTCCTCCATAAACTCGTCAATCTTATCAAGCATCCTGTCAGAGCTTGATTCAGTATACCTTCTCTTTAGGTTTTTTAAGATTCCCTCAAATCCTCCAGAGTATTTTTTCTCTCCAGAGAAGAAGGAATTAAAGGAGAAGTTAAGTTTTCCCTTATAGCCTTCAAAAATTGCCTCGATAAATTCCTTTGGAGCATTTTTTATAGGCTCCTTAGTAGAAAAGTCGAATTTCTTAGCTATTTGTGCAATTATTTCATAATAATAAGTCCCCTTAGAGTTAGAGTAGCAGGCAATTGCTCCCTCATCTATGGAAAGTTCCTTGTTTGGGATAACCAAATCTCTTGAAACTTCTTTTGAAAATCCAAGTCCCTTACACTCGTCACAGGCTCCCATAGGAGAGTTAAAGGAGAAAGACCTTGGAGTAACTTCTTCTATTATAATGTTGCAATGAGGGCAGGCAAACTTTGTGGAGAAAATCATGTCATCTCCATCGATTACATTTATCTTTGCTATGCCATCACTTAAGTTAGTTGCAATTTCCAGTGAGTCTGCAAGTCTTGATTCAATTTTTTCTTTTATAATAATCCTATCAATGACAATGTCTATGTCGTGATTTTTATTCTTTTCAAGTTCAAACTCTTCCCCAATGTCATGCATTTCTCCATCAACAAGGACCCTTAAAAAGCCCTCTTTTTTTATTTTTTCAAAAACTTTTTTATGTTGGCCCTTCCTATGTCTAACAACTGGTGAAAGGATTTGGATCCTTGTCCTCTCATCTAGTTTCATTATTTCGTCCACCATTTGATCTATAGTATAGGAAGAAATTTCTCTTCCACACTCTGGACAAAAAGCGTGACCAACTCTTGCATACAAGAGTCTTAGGTAGTCGTAGATTTCTGTAACCGTTCCTACAGTTGACCTTGGGTTCTTTGAGGTAGTCTTTTGGTCAATAGAGATAGATGGACTCATACCTTCGATATAGTCAACTTCAGGCTTATCCATTTGTCCCAAGAATTGTCTTGCATAGGAAGATAGGGATTCCACATACCTTCTTTGACCTTCTGCATAAATTGTATCAAAAGCAAGGGATGACTTACCCGATCCAGAAAGTCCTGTGAAAACCACAAATTTATTTCTAGGAATTTTAAGGTCAACATTTTTTAAGTTGTTGACCCTAGCTCCCTTTACTATTATTTCGTCTTTCAATATAACACCTCTTTAAAGGAGGGCAGATTTTTTCTTCTCCCTTAGATCCTTTATCTTGTCCCTAATTTCAGCAGCTTTTTCAAAGTCAAGTTCTTCAGCTGCCCTGTACATTTCAGGTTTTAGGGCATCTATCATTTCATTTATTTCATCCTTAGTAAATTCATTTTCTTCATCTTTAATATCTTTAAAGTCAATAGACTCTTCTGCAGCAATGGCAGTATTTATGACTTCACGAACACTCTTGACTATAGTCTTTGGAGTGATTCCATGCTCTTCATTGTATTCTTCTTGAATCTTTCTTCTTCTAGAAGTTTCATCAATAGTTACTCTCATGGAAGGAGTTATAGTATCAGCATACATAATAACTTTTCCATCAGCATTTCTCGCTGCACGACCAGCAGTTTGGATAAGTGATGTGACAGAACGAAGGAAACCTTCCTTGTCTGCATCAAGTATACAAACCCTGGAAACCTCTGGCAGATCAAGACCCTCTCTCAAGAGGTTAATACCAACGAGGACGTCAACCTTTCCAAGTCTTAGGTCTCTTATTATCTTCATCCTCTCCAAGGTATCTACATCAGAGTGCATGTAAGTTACCTTATACCCAATTTCCTTTAAATGCCTTGATAAATCTTCAGACATTCTCTTAGTTAAAGTTGTGATAAGGACTCTTTCTTCCCTTTCAATGGCTCCATTCACTTCATTTATTATGTCATCAATTTGATTTTTAATCGGCCTTACTTCTATTATTGGATCAAGAAGACCTGTTGGCCTAATAATTTGTTCAACCTCTTGCTCAGTGTGTTCAAGTTCATAAGGCCCTGGAGTTGCAGAAACATAAACGCATTGGTTCATCATTTCTTCAAACTCATTAAATCTCAAAGGTCTGTTGTCTAAAGCCGAAGGAAGTCTAAAACCATATTCAACTAAAGTTTCCTTACGGGCCCTGTCCCCATTGTACATCCCTCTAATTTGAGGAATAGTTTGGTGGGACTCGTCAATTATTGTCAAGAAGTCCTTTGGAAAATAATCTATTAGAGTATAAGGCCTTGAGCCTGGCGCCCTACCTGATAGGTGCCTTGAGTAGTTTTCTATACCAGAGCAGAAGCCCATCTCAGACAACATTTCCAAGTCGTACCTTGTCCTTTGCTCCAACCTTTGAGCCTCTAAAAGTTTTTCTTGGTCCTTTAATACCTTGAGTCTTTCCTCAAGTTCTTCTTCTATTGTTACTATGGCACGCTTTACCTTTTCTTCTGAAGTGGCAAAGTGGGATGCCGGAGTAATGTAGGCGTGGTTAAGATAGTGGAGGACTTGACCTGTCAGGGCATTAACTTCTGTTATCCTGTCAATCTCGTCGCCAAAAAATTCAACCCTAATAGAGTTTTCTGATGAAGAAGCTGGAAAGATTTCCAAAATATCTCCACGAACCCTAAAAGTCCCACGCTTAAATTCGTAATCATTTCTCACATATTGGATGTCCACAAGCTTGCTCATGACTTCGTTCCTGTCCCTTATCATGCCTGGTCTTAGAGAAATGGCCAACTTTTCATAGTCAATTGGGTCCCCCAAGCCATAGATGCAAGAAACTGATGCAACAATAATTACGTCCTTTCTTTCGAAAAGCGCCATAGTTGCAGAGTGACGAAGCTTATCTATTTCATCATTAATAGATGAATCCTTCTCAATGAAAGTATCAGTCCCTGGCACATATGCCTCTGGTTGATAGTAATCGTAATAAGAAACAAAGAATTCTACAGCATTCTCTGGAAAAAATTCCTTTAACTCGGAGCAAAGTTGATAGGCAAGAGTCTTGTTGTGAGCAATTACAAGAGTTGGCTTTTGAACCTTCTCAATTACATTTGCCATGGTAAAGGTCTTGCCCGATCCTGTTACCCCTAGTAGGTTTTGGTGCTTGTAACCCTTGTTTATCCCCTCAGCTAATTTATCAATGGCCTGAGGTTGGTCACCTGTGGGTTTGTATTCAGAATGAATTTTAAATTTCATTTAATCACCTTCTAGTAAGAAAAAATATTGGAATCCGTCCTCTTTTCTGTTCCACCAATATATACATCTTTATCTTTTAAAATAATCTGGCCTCTACCCATATCCTTGAAGTCACTTACAACTTCAACTTCGTGGCCAAGATTTTTAAGTTCATCAATTATTTCAGGCTTAAAGTCCTTTTCTACCCGAATCTTTTTGTCATCAATCCACATAATCCTTGGTGCATCAAGGGCAGCTTGTGGATTTAAATTGAAATCTATAATATTCATAAGGACTTGGACATGGGCTTGAGGTTGCATAAAGGCTCCCATTATCCCAAAGGCTCCAAGCGCCTCATTATTTTTTGTCATAAAACCAGGAATTATTGTGTGATAAGGAAGCTTTCCTCCCTCAAGAGAGTTGGCAAGTCCTTCTTCAAAATAAAAGTTTTCAATCCTGTTGTTTAGGCTTATACCAGTTCCAGGAACAACAATACCTGAACCAAACCCTGCGTAGTTTGACTGAATCATAGAAACCATGTTGCCATACTTGTCAGCTGTTGCAAAATAAACTGTGTCAGAAGAATTTATCTTAAAAGCTTCAGGACTTTTTGCCCTGTCACTTATTTTTACCCTCCTGTTATCAGCATATTCCTTTGATAAGAGCCTTTCAATTTCAATTTTCATCTTTGCTGGGTCAGCCACATAGGTCTTGGCATCAGTAAGAGCTAATTTTATGGCTTCAATAATCTTGTGAAGGCTTCTTGGATCTTCACGGTCTTTAATTTCCATTTCACTTAAAATGTTTAGAGCCATTAAGACAGATATGCCGTGGCCATTAGGAGGAATTTCCCAAATGTCAATTCCCTTGTAGTTAGTGGAAATCGGGTCAACGTATCTTACTTCAAAGTCCTTTAAGTCATCAAGGCTTAAAAAACCCCCAAGTCTTTTAACTTCACTTGTAATTTTTTCTGCAAGTCCTCCTCTATAAAAGGATTCTCCCTTAGTGTCACGAATTTCTCTTAGGGTCCTTGCCATGTCAGGAGATTTGAAAACTTCTCCCGCCCTTGGCGCCCTTCCATCTATAGTAAAGGACTTAAAAAATTCTTCAAACTCTTCCCTATTTAACTTTTTATATTTTTCTACGCTTTCTCCCCAAAGTTTTGCAATTTGAGGGGTAACTGGATATCCCTCTTCTGCATAAGAGATTGCAGGCTCAAAAATTTTATCTAGACTGAGGCTAGCAAAGTCTTCATGAACTTTCATGACTCCACCAATTAGTCCCGGCGTGTTAATTACATTTACCCCACATGAAGGCATCTTATCGTAGCCTTTTTCTCTTAGCTTTTCAATAGAAATATTTTTAGGACTTCTGCCGCTGGCATTTATTCCATAGAGCTTTCCTTCAAAATAAATTAAGGCAAACATGTCTGCCCCAAGTCCATTGCCTGTAGGTTCAACTACTGGTAAGGTCATAGATGCCGCAAGGGCAGCGTCAATAGCATTCCCTCCCTCAAGAAGAATTTTCGCCCCAGCACTTGTTGCATAGGGTGACGATGTGGCAACCATTCCGTTTTTCCCAAAAATTGTCCTCCTTGTGGAAGGATAGGGGTAAGAATTGTAATCAAAATTCATTTTATCATCCTTTAAAACATTTCTATGAGTTTACCTTATATATAACTTAAACAAAATAAGATTAAATTTGTTCACTCAATCTATTTTTAAAAAATTTATAAAAATTTTATTTTTAATTCATGTAAGCAACTTCGCAAATAAGTGTCTACTAACATAGTTTATTCTATAATTAAACAGTAAATAATTCAACTTCTAGCTTCATATAAAGTCTTATAAAAACCATAGATTTTAAAAGCTTAAAATAGCTTATTTAGGCCCTATATTTTACAAAGTCAACAAGTCTCATGAGGTCTTTAGCTTCTACAAAATCAAAAATCTTCATTGAATCCTTTCCTTTCACAAAGTCAATAAAGCTCACTGACTTCCTAACTCTTACAAAGCCATAAAGTTTTATTAAGTCCACACCTTTTACTGAATTAAAAAAACTTCTGAAGTCTTTGGTTTTTATTAAGTTGTAAAATCTTCTGAAGTCTTTATCTTTTATCAAGTTGTAAAATCTTCTGAGGTCCTTATTTTTTGCAAAGTTGTAATTTACTCCAAGCCTATAGTTTTCCATAACTTAACAGATTATTATCAAGTCAACATTTTGAAAATCATTTAACCAACAAAAAAGAGACCTCACACCGGAAGTCTCTTAAAAAAAATTTATTTACTTTTGCCATCTCCTCTTAGTTTTTTTCAATTCTTTTTTGAAATGTTTAAGATTTTCTTTGTATTCATAGGCATCGTAAATTTTTATTTTTTTGTTGTATTTGTGAGCTAGATCAAAAACTCTTTCTTTGTCTTCTTCTTTAAAGAAAAATCTTCTTGTTAAATCTCCTTTAGTAAAGTAAAGAAGAATTTTATCTGGCTCAGCAGGTTTTTTTTCATAAGTAATCGCATCGATTTTTGACCAATCCCAAACTTCGTTGGTCTTAGTGATCTTCATATCATTACACATCTCTAGTCCCTTGCTAGTAACTGCAACATACTTTTTTGTAAGTAGCGAAAGCAATAGTAAGAGTGCCAATATTAAAGTCAACTTATACTTTGTGAAAATACCTAAAATAATCAATACAGAAGTGACTACGTAGGCATATTTTTCAGAAAATGTTTTTCTAGGATTTACATATTCGTATCTAATAGCTTCGCTGTCATCATCCCAAGGTAATTTTATCTCTGACACATAATCACTTCTTTCTATAAAATATTAGTGAGAAAAATTTAGTTAAGCACTAAGTTTTGGAGCTTTTCCTTCTGCTCTTCTTCTTTCAAGAGCTGCCATAGCTACTTCTCTAGCTGCTTCTGGAGCTTTAGCTTGTTTCTTCATAGTAGTCTTACCAAATAGATTTGTATAAGAACCGTCAGCCCAGAATATATTTTTACCAGCAAAAGCTGTTACGCAAGCGTAAATTGGGTTTAGTAAGTTAACAAATGCAAATGGGAAGAATGCAAGTGGGTTAACACCAAGTGTTCTAAATTGGTAAGCACCACAAGCTGTCCATGGGAACATTACTGCCCAAAGTGTACCAGCATCTTCAAGTGTTCTTGATAACATATTTCTTGCAAGTCCAAGTTCATCATATTTTGTATCATATAGAGGAGCAGGAACACCGATTCCTAAGAATTGGTCACACATTGCTGCGTCACAGAATATTGATGTAAGCATTGTAGCAAGAACGATTCCACCAACAGAGTTGATTCTATTTTTAATTCCACCAAATAATTTTTCAACGATACCACATTTTTCAAGAGCACCACCAAAGGATACTGCAAGAATAATAAGGTTGATTGTCCACATTTGGTTATCCATACCACCTTTAGCAAGAGCACCATCAAGGAATTCATTTCCTGTTTCAATTGATGGACCATAGTGAAGGATTGAGAATAAATCTGCTACTGAATATCTTTGTTGGAAGATAAGAGCAAATATAACACCTACTGCAACTGAACCAAGTACGCCTGGAAGACCAGGGATTCTTAATACCATTATAATTACAATTACTACAATTGGAAGTAGTACTAAAGGATTAACATTAAAGTTAGAAGAGATTGCTTCTCTAATACCATCAGCAATTGTTGGATCATATCCAGCGCCTGCAATATTCATACCTAAGATTGTATAAATAATAAGAGATATTAAGAAAACAGGGCCTGTTGTAGATACCATGGCTGCAACGTGATCGAATAAACCTGTTCCAGCAACACCAGCTGCAAGGTTAGTAGTATCAGATAGTGGAGAGAATTTATCTCCAACATAGGCTCCAGATATTACCATACCTGCTGTTAGTGCAGGATTAATTCCAAGTCCAGCACCAATTGTCATAAAAGCAATACCTACAGTTGCTGTTGCAGTCCAAGATGAACCACAAGCTAAACCAACTACTGCACAAAGTAGACAACCAACTGGTAGGAATGTTTGTGGTGATAAAAAGTCAAGTCCATAATAGATAAGAGCTGGAATTGTACCTGAAATCATGAAAGATGATACCAATAGACCTACAGTAAGTAAAATTAAAATTGCATCCAATGTCGCTGTTATTCTGTCAATAATACCAGACAACATTTCTTCAAAAGAATGTCCACAAATTACACCAATAGTTACAGTAACTATAAGTGCTATGATTAGTGGCATATGAGCAGCATCATAAGCCTCATCACTAAATTTGAAAACATATACCATTAGCGCTACCATTGTTAAAATAGGTAGAATTGCTTCGAAAAAACTAGGTAGTCTAACAGCTTTTTGACCGTCGTTCTTCATAAATAAAACCTCCTTAAAACATTAAGGCACGTCATAAAAAATTGGCATGTCTGTGATACATTTGTTGAAATTTTGTACCACTGAAAATGTTTTCTAGCTTCATCTTACTCCTCTTATGAATTTTAGTCAACTGCAAATCTAAGAGCAATTTTTAAATTGCATTTAATATTATACAATATATTATTAGATTTTTATGCTAATTTGAAATAGTATTTTTAATTTTCATATATCAATTCTGGTGCTTTTTACGACCCATGATTTCTCAATTAAAAGTGATGAATCATTGTATGATTCACCTTCTTAGTCTTAAGGCTAAAATATTTTATTAATTTTTTAATAGATATTTTTGCATACTTCTTATTGTTTTCTAAATTTTTATTTCCTATTTTATTTCTTCATATTTACAAAAAATTTTTTATGTTTTAATAGAAATCTAACTTATCTCATCCTTTCATTCTATCTGGATCTATATCTTTTTTTAAATTTATAATTAGCAAGTAATTAAAAATATATTTTTCTAACTACTTATTTTTTAATTACTTGCTTTAATAATTAGATCTTTTCTTAACTCTAAACTTGATCTTTAATCTAGACTTCAATAATTTTTACTTTCACTGAGTCTAATGCTTTTACAAGTAATTATTCTTGATTTCTTTTTAAAAGCATTAATTTACAAATAAAAAACAGGCACCTACTTAGTGCCTGTCTTAATGACTAAAGTCAAATTTTAAGTTATCTCATTAAGATAATAATACTGATCCAATTACACCACCGATTACTAAGAATACGTCAAATGCGATAAATGTAGGTACGCAAGTATCCCAAATGTGATCGTGTTGTCCGTCAGCGTTAAGACCTGATGTAGGTCCCATTGTTGAGTCAGATGCTGGTGATCCTGCATCTCCAAGAGCTGCTGCTACACCAATTAATAGGATAATAGCTGATTTTGAGAATCCCAATTGTTGAGCTAATGGAACGTAGATTGCTGCTACTACTGGGATTGTACCAAAAGATGTACCGATACCCATTGTAATAACAAGACCAATTGCTAATAGAACAATTGCTGATACTACAAGTGAAGCGCCTTCCATCATAGCTGCTGTATTGTTAACTAATTCAATTACAGCACCTGAAGTGTTAAGAACGTTAGCAAATCCACCTGCTATTAACATTACGAATGCGATAAATGCCATTAGGTCAAGTCCACCATTAACCATTTCGTCGATTTCATTCCATTTAATAGAACGAGTAATTAATAGGAATATAATACCAATTAATGCTGAGAATGGAAGATTAGTTGTGATGATTTGAACTATAAGCATTGCTAGAGCAGCGATTAAAGCTCCCCAAGCTTGTCCAGTCATGTGAACTTCTTGGTCTAGAGAAATAACTCCAGGGATTTCAACATCATCATAGTGTCTGTCTTTTCCGTAAAGAACAAATACTACAAAGATTAAACCAATTAACATTGAAAGTCCACCAATCCACATTACTTTTTGAGTATCTGCAACTGTTGTTGGCATACCTGCATCTGTCATGTTTGATGCAATAATGTTGTGGAAAATAAGTCCAAATCCTGCTGGAATTGAAATATAAGGTGCCTTTAAGCCAAAGCAAAGAGCTGATGCTACAGCACGTCTGTCAATCTTTAACTTATTCATAAGTCCTAGTAGAGGTGGAATTAGAATAGGTATAAAGGAAATGTGAACTGGTAAAAGGTTTTGTGAAAAGATTGATATAAATGCTATTAGGAAAATTAAGTAAAATTTATTGTTTCCTACTAACTTAGAAATCTTTTGAGCAAGAATAGTTATAAGTCCTGATTTACCAATTGCATAAGCAAACATACCAATTAGGATATAAGCAAGAGCTGTCTCTGCCATTGATCCCATACCACCAATGATTGTACCAATAATTGCGTCGCCTTCAGTTCCAAATCCTGGAAGCTTTCCAACTGTATTTGCTTGCCATGAATCTGCTTCAAATACATATAATGGCATGCCTGCAGTTAATCCTGCAACAACACCTGCTACTAAGAGTGAAAGTAGTACGTTAAGTTTTAACATACATAAGATTACGAGTAATAGTACCGACACTACTACGGGGTTAAATAACAACATATTTTTTTCCTCCTTTGAAAATGTTTTCTTTATTTTCTCACATTATTGTACTTTTGTCAATAAACTAATTCTCTATTATACTAAATTATACAATCCTTTAGTCTAAATATTCTATTAATTTATTAAAGTGATTATTTCCAACTATTACTGTTTTACTTGATTTTATGAGCTTTTATAGCTTTCCATTTTCTCTCTCTTATGCAAAATTCAGAATAATGTTTTATAATATAAACTATTGTATTTTTTTAATTTTTTAAGAAACATTATTTTGTGCAAAAAAATAAAGGGGCCGAAGCCCCTTTATTTTATATCCTATATTGTTTTCCTGCTTAATTATTTTACAAGCTTTCTATCTTCAACTACTAGTTCTCCATCAACATAGACTTGTTTACATAAGTTTGTTCCAAAGAAGTAAAGTGTGTAGTCAATGTTGTGTGCATCAAAGATTGCAATGTTTGCTCTCTTGCCCTTGTCAAAGGATCCAATAGTTTTTGCCCTGTCAACTGAATAAGCAGCGTTAATAGTTACTGCGTTATAAACTTCAATTGGTGTAAGTTTCATTTCTAGACAACCAAGTTGCATAATAAATTGAAGGTTTGCTGTTGGACATGATCCTGGGTTGGAGTCTGTACAAAGTGTGATTGCCATTCCCTTTTCAAGCATTCTTCTTGCTGGAGCATAAGTGTCTAGCATTAGTGAGAAAGTTGTTCCTGGAAGAAGGTTTCCAATTACATTTGCCTTTGCAAGAGTTTCAATTTCTTCATCATCAACTACCATTAAGTGCTCTGCAGAAACTGCTCCAACTTTAGCAGCAACATCTACTCCACCGATATTTTCAATTTCATCAGAGTGGATTCTTAGTTTAAAGCCATGTTCCTTAGCAGCTTCAAGAATTCTCTCAGATTGTTCTGCAGTAAATACTCCCTTTTCACAGAATACGTCACAGAATTCTGCAAGATTTCTCTTTGCTACTTCTGGCATCATATCGATTACGATATCAACATACTCATCTGGATTATCCTTATATTTTTCGTGGATAACGTGAGCTGCCATAAATGTTGTGATAAGTTCTGTTGGGAAATCTTCATTTAATTTCTTAAGAACTTCAAGTTCCTTTAATTCTGTTTCAAGAGTAATGCCGTAACCACTTTTTGCTTCAACAGAAGTTACACCGTGAACTAGCATGTGTTCAAGAAGATCTCTTGTCTTATCATAAAGTTCGTCAAAGCTTGCTGCATCTGTTGCCTTTAGTGTAGATAGAATTCCTCCACCTGCTTCAAGGATTTCAAGATATTCCATTCCATTAAGCTTCATGGCAAATTCATTTTCACGACTTCCACCATAAACAAGGTGAGTGTGAGCGTCAATTAAACCTGGAGTTGCAGTCTTACCTGTAAGATCAACTATTTCAGTATTGTCGTCTTTTAAATTTTCATATCCATTACCTTCGCCAACCTCTAAGATCTTACCATCCTTGATAGCAATGTAAGCATTTTCTAATATGTCAGCTTGGTTCATTTCTTCTCCCCTGAGTGGTCTACCAATGTCCCTTGGTGAGAAAACCTGTTCAAGATTAACTAATATTTTATCCGCTTTCATAAATTCCTCCTTTTATGTCAATATCTTAACACATATTATATACCCAATAAATACGAAAATATTTTTATTTGGATTTTTAATTATCTTCATAATTTTTAAAGATATTTTTCTAGCAAGTTATAAAACAAATTCCCAAATCCTCTACGAAAAATTTTTCTTTCTATAAATAAAATAAGAAAATAAAAAATAAAATAAAAATTTTTTCATTACTTCAATTATTTCTTTCTCTACAATTTTTTTAACTATATAAGTATTTATAGTTGAATAATAATTTTAAACTCATAAATATCTGCGACTTTTTAAATATTTAAGACTCTATAAACAGTGACTGTCTGATATTTTTCTATAGCTCTATAAAAAATTACAAGTCCACATAAATTTATATGTCTGTATTTGCTTATAAGTTTACAAGAGTATGGAAGCCTATAATACTTTGTAACTCTGTAATAATTGACAAGTCCAAAAGTTTTAATATTCATTCTTTCCTATCATCTATTCCTATCAACTAATAGAAGAAACTTCTCAATCTCTATTTTAAAGATTTTTATTAAATTTGAAAACGATTCATTTCTTTAGTTTACCATGGTAAATTAATCATCTTTTTTAAGGAAATATGTCCTTGATACTTGTGTTTTCAAGACAATTTAAGAAAATTAATTGCTTTTTTGAGATATTTTTAAAATTTTGGGAAATTAATTTCCCTTTGTGTTTACATTTCAATTTTTTTATTTTATAATGTCTATTAAATGGAGGTTGATAAAAGTGATAAATAATCATAACGCAGAAGTTCAAAAGATTATGAAGGTAGAAATTAAGAACCTTCCAGAAAAAAAATCTTTTGAACAAGGAATTAGAAGAGCTCCTGATAGAGGATTTAGACTTTCAAAGGATCAAACTAAGATTGCTCTTAGAAATGCTCTAAGATATATCCCAGAAGAATATCACGAAGAACTAATTCCTGAATTTTTAGAAGAACTTACTACTAGAGGAAGAATCTACGGATACAGATTCAGACCAGAAGGAAGAATTTACGGTAAACCAATTGACGAATACAAGGGAAATTGTCTAGCTGGTAAAGCCTTCCAAGTAATGATCGACAATAACTTAGATTTTGATGTTGCTTTATATCCATATGAACTTGTAACTTATGGAGAAACTGGTTCAGTTTGTCACGACTGGATGCAATACAACCTAATCAAACAATATCTTGAAATCATGCACGATGATGAAACTCTTGTAATGGCTTCAGGTCACCCACTTGGACTATTTAAATCAAGAAAGAACTCTCCAAGAGTTATAATCACTAACGGTCTTATGATCGGTGAATATGACAACCTTGAAGATTGGGAAGTTGCAGAAGAAATGGGCGTTACTAACTATGGTCAAATGACTGCTGGTGGTTGGATGTACATTGGACCACAAGGTATCGTTCACGGAACTTACAACACAATCCTTAACGCTGGTAGATTAAAACTTGGTCTTGGAAATGAAGATAACCTAGCTGGTAAATTATTCGTTTCTTCTGGACTTGGTGGAATGTCAGGTGCTCAAGGTAAGGCTGGAGATATCGCAGGCGCTGTTTCTATCATCGCTGAAGTTGATATTTCAAGAATCGAAACTAGACTTGAACAAGGCTGGATCAAGAAACTTGCTGAAAGCCCTGAAGAAGCTGTTAAGCTTGCTACAGATGCTCTTGAAAAGAAAGAAGCTCTTTCAATTGCCTTCCACGGTAACATCGTAGACCTTCTTGAATATATGGAAAAAGAAAATGTTCATATTGACCTACTTTCTGACCAAACTTCTTGCCACAACGTTTACGATGGTGGATACTGTCCAGTAGGAATCACTTTCGAAGAAAGAACTGAACTATTAAGAACTGATAAGAAGAAATTCCACGAACTTGCTGATAAAACTCTTAGAAGACACTTTGAAGTTATTAAGAAACTTACTGAAAAGGGAACTTACTTCTTCGACTACGGTAACTCTTTCTTAAAGGCTGTATATGATGCAGGCGTTAAAGAAATTTCTAAGAACGGTAAAGATGATAAAGACGGATTTATTTGGCCTTCTTACGTTGAGGACATCATGGGACCACTTCTATTTGACTATGGATATGGACCATTCAGATGGGTTTGCCTAAGCGGTAAACACGAAGACTTAGTTGCTACTGACCACGCAGCTATGGAATGTATCGACCCTGACAGAAGATACCAAGACCGTGACAACTACAACTGGATTAGAGATGCTGAAAAGAACCAATTAGTTGTTGGTACTCAAGCTAGAATCCTTTACCAAGATGCTAAGGGTAGAGTTGCAATAGCTCATAAATTTAACGAACTTGTTAGAGAAGGAAAAATCGGTCCTGTTATGATGGGACGTGACCACCACGACGTATCTGGTACAGACTCACCATTTAGAGAAACATCTAACATTAAAGATGGTTCTAACGTAACAGCTGACATGGCTACACAATGTTTCGCAGGAAACTGTGCTAGAGGTATGTCACTAGTTGCTCTTCACAATGGTGGTGGAGTTGGTATTGGCAAATCAATTAACGGTGGATTCGGTCTAGTTCTTGACGGATCTGAAATGGTTGATGAAATTATCGATCTATCACTTACTTGGGACGTTATGAGTGGTGTTGCTAGACGTAACTGGGCTAGAAACGAACACGCAATTGAAGTTTCAAAAGAATTTAACGAAGATAATGAATTCGGACACATTACACTTCCTTACTTTGTTAAGGATGAATTAATTGATAATGCTGTTGATTCACTTAATATCGACTAATATCTAAATATTTAAAACCCCGCAGGATTCTGTGGGGTTTTATTTTTTTATTGTAAATTGCTTCATAAACTTATAAAATCAATTTAAGATATAACTTTTGTTAAAGGAGGAGTCATGAAAAATTATTATTTTAAAGAAAATCTTTTTAAGATCACAGACCACTATCCCATCCTCGATGATGATGGAAGAGAAGTTTATTATGTAGACCAAGATTTTACACTCATTGGCTATGATGTGAAAATTTCTGATATAGGTGGAAATGAGATTTTAAAAATTGAAAAGGAACTCTTCTCCCTCCTCCAAAAGTTTAATGTTAATTTTTCTGACGGCAAGTTCATGAGGGTAGAATCAAAAATTAGCTTTCTAGTTAGGAGGATTCATGTAGATTATGATGGCGAGTCCCTAAGTTTGGAAGGACAATTTCCAGATTTAAATTTTGAAATCTATAAGGACAAGGACTTAATTGGAGAAATCGAAAAAACCTTCTTTTCCTTGGCTGATACCTATAAGCTAAGTGTCTATGATGAAAAGTACACCGAAGCCCTACTTGCCCTCACCCTTTGCGTAAATAATATTAAGGACACAGCGGCAAGAAATAATTAAAATTTTGCAAAGAAAAACATCTGTAAGAATTTATCTCACAGATGTTTTTTATACTTTTTTCTTAAGTCAAAATTTTTATAAAGTTATTAATATTTAATAAGTCGCAAATTTTTATTAAGCTACAAGACTTCATCGAGTCATAGCTTCTTATAAGTTTTTAATACTTAATTACAGAAAGGACTTTTTCGCCCTTTAATACATCTCTTCCCTTAAGTCCTTCAAGTTCTGCTAAGAAAAGTAGTGAAGATACTTCTCCTCCTAGACTTCTAACAAGTTTTAAACAAGCCTTAGATGTTCCACCAGTTGCAAGTAGGTCGTCAACTATTACAACTTTTTCTCCTGGCTCTATGGCATCCTTGTGAATCTCAATGGAGTCTTGACCGTACTCAAGATCGTAGGACTCACTTAACTTGTCCCAAGGAAGTTTGCCAGGTTTTCTCACAGGAATAAAGCCCTTGTTTAACTTGTAGGCAAGAGCTGCTCCAAAGATAAAACCTCTTGCTTCAATACCAATTATTTTATCAACGTCTTCATCTATTTTTGCTGCCATTTCATCAACAGATTTTTTGAAAGCATCCTTATCCTTTAAAAGAGTGGTTATGTCCCTAAAGATAACTCCCTCTTTTGGATAATCTTCAATTGCACGAATTGTGTCTTTTAATTCCATAATTTCCCCCATTCTCTTATAGTATACCATCTTTAAGGTCCAATAAAAACTTTAAATAAGGACTTTTTAATGATATAATGAGTTAAATTTTTGAATTTATAAGAGGTGTTTTATGAGCCAGAAAAATATAAATAATTATGAAAAAAAAGTGAGGAAGGCAAACTTTGGTGAAGCCCTTTTCACTTTTGTCTCTCTTACAATAATTATGTTTATAAGCATAATTAAATACGAAGAGAGTCCCCATATCCCCATGCTCATTGGGGTTTTAATTGCCTCTCTTGTTGCTCTAAAGATTGGCTACTCTTGGAAATTTATTGAGAACTCAATGATCAAGGGAATTTCGCAAGCTATGCAGTCCATAATAATCCTTGCAATAATTGGGGTCCTGATAGGAATTTGGATTTTGGCTGGCGTTGTTCCTACAATGATTTACTATGGGCTTATGATTTTAAAACCATCAATTTTTCTTGTTGCAACAGTTTTGATTACTTCCATAACATCTCTTGCAACAGGCACAAGCTGGGGGACTGCTGGCACCATGGGGATTGCCCTTATGGGGATAGCAAGTGGCCTTGGGATACCTGCTCCTGTAACTGCTGGTGCAGTTTTATCTGGAGCCTACTTTGGCGACAAGATGAGTCCTCTTTCTGATACAACAAACCTTGCTCCAGCCATGGCAGGTACAGATGTCTTCACCCACATCAAGGCAATGCTTAAACCAACTCTTATTGCCTATGTCTTGACTCTTTTGATTTTTGGATTTTTATCTCTCAAGTACAAGGGAGCTAGCGCCGACCTATCAAATGTAGATGTCATCGCTAAGGGACTAAAAGAATCTTTTACAATTTCTCCTGTCCTTTTGTTGGCGCCCTTACTTGTAATAATTTCCATTGCCAAGAAACTCCCAGCAGTTCCCGGCATTAGTCTCGGAATTATTATTGCTGCAATCTTGGGACCAATCTATCAAGGGGTAAACTTTGGAGACATTTTATCAGCGGGACTCAATGGTTACGTTTCAAACACTGGCCTTGAGGCAGTGGATAAACTCCTAACTACTGGTGGCTTAAACAACATGATGTCTTCCATTTCTCTAACTATTATTGCCATGATGTTTGGTGGTATTGCAGAAGAAACTGGAATACTCGAAGCCATAGTTAAAAAATTCCTCCACAGAGTTCAGTCTGTTGTTGGACTTGTAGTTTCTACAATCTTAACTTGTCTTTTTACTAACGCAACTATGCCTGAGCAGTACATCTCCATAGTTGTACCTGGAAGAATGTTTAAAAATGAATACAAAGATAGGAATATAAATCCTGAACTCCTATCATCAACTCTTGAGTCAGGTGGAACTGTTACATCAGCAATGATCCCTTGGAACACTTGTGGAACTTATATGTCAACAGTCCTTGGCGTTTCTACAGTTCACTATATACCATTTTTGTTTTTTAACCTATTGATGCCTCTTGTTCAAGTAATAATTGTGGCAATAGAAGCTAATAAATATAAGTTAGATGCAAATTCAAAATAAAATATAAATTATAAAGAAAACTTTTATATATTTTCACATAAAGAGTCTTTCACCAATTGAAAAGTCACCTCTTTTTGATATAATGTTTAATGGAATAAAAAAAGAGGTGTGATATGTATAAGGACATAATTGGTGGACTTACAAATTCTGCAAACACTAAGAAAAATTTACTTGAAAATTCTCTTTTTAAGTACATGGTCGCTTCAGTTCTTGCAGGATTTTTTATTGGAATGGGAATGTTAATCATGACCCTATCTGCAAGTGTTTTTTCAGGACTTGAAATTCCAGCTGTTAAATTTATAAATGGCTTTGTCTTTTCCCTCGCCCTTTCCTTTGTAATCTTTGCTGGTGGCGAACTTTTCACAGGTAATGTCCTTGTGACAAGTATTGGAAGATTAAACAAAAAAATTGAAACTTCCACACTTTTAAAGATTTTAGTTTTTTCCTACATAGGAAATCTTTTGGGATCAATTTTAATTTCTTTCTTATTTAAAATGACAGGAGTTTCCCCTGAATATAACGAAGCCCTCTTAAAACTAGCAACAACAAAGTCAAGTTTTGACTTCACTGCACTTTTATTTAAGGGAATAATGTGTAACATTCTAGTGTGTCTTGCAGTTTTAATTTGCTCTAGACCCATATCTGATTCATCAAAGTTGATTTTAATCTTCTGGTGTATCTTGGCTTTTGTAAGCCTTGGTTTTGAGCATAGCGTGGCAAATATGACTTGCTTTGCCCTAGCAAAAATGTTAAATCCAGAATTTACTATGGGGCTAATTCTAAAAAATTTAATACCTGTTACTATTGGAAATATTATCGGCGGCTCTTTAGTTGCCATAACTTATTATTTTTTAGGTAGCGAAAACTAAAATAAGACGAGGTTCTCTTACCTCGTCTTATTTTTTTCTTATTCTAATTATTAATTTGTAGATAAAAAATGTCATCACCATTACAAGGACTGTCACTATAAAAAGTCCCACCACATAATTTGGAAATACATCCTTTATAGTTGCAAGGGCTGATCCCTCATAGGGCTCTTCTATAAAATAATAATTTGCATTAAGCTTTTTATTTAAAAATTTTATTATTGGAAGAGTCACAAGTATAAAAATTATTGGATATATTATATCTCTTAGCTTTGGAGTGTATTCCTTTGAAAGTACCAGATAGAGTGGATAAAATGCATTGACCCCATGAATGATCCAAGAAATAATTGCCACATAGGAGTATTTATTTACCATGTCCCAGCCTGGAGTAAATAGACTCAAAATGGCTGCTGGCATAAACAAATAATATAGACAAGCCTTTATAAACTTCCTATCCACAAAGGTATCTACTGCCATGAACTGGGATCCAATTAGACAGAGGTGGAAGGGCAAGTAGGAAGAGTCGTAATGACCACTTATTAGAACCCCAATAAGTCTAATCATCTCCAAGCTAATTGGTGTTAAGGCAAGAAAGATTCTAAAGTTTTTCCTTTCTCTCCAGGGTTTATATAAAACTATTCCAAATACAAAAATAATAGCAAGACAAGCAAGGTGGTAGGTCCCGTAAAATTTAAATCCAACTTCACCATAGTCTAAGTCCCAAAAATTTCTCATAATTAAATTCCTTTTTCTTATTTCTTGAATATTTTAGCATAAAATTTCAAAAAAAAGATTGAATTTTTTATACATTAAAAAATGAAAGTTGTCTTATGTTTAAATCCACAAGGTTTGAAACTGTAATACCAATGAGTCTAAGCTTGTCGCCCTCATAAGCTTCTTCAAAAATTTCCATAGACTTGTTAAAGATATCCTCTTCTTCATAGATGGCATTCTCATAAGTCCTTGACCTGGTCTTGACTTTGAAGTTTTCGTCCTTCATCTTTAGGGTCAAGGTGTAGCCAGAAATTTCTTTTACAATTAAATCTTCTGAGACTTCTTTAGAAAAATCTCTCAAGTGAGAAATCAATTCATCCCTCTTGCTTGTCACCTCAAAGGTGGACTCTGTCCCAAGACTTTTCCTCACAGTGTTAGGAGTGACCTCCCTATTGTCAATACCCCTGATCCTCTTGTAGATTTCTTCCCCACTCTTCTTAAACATGTTAACTAAAAAATCGTAGGAAAGGGAATATAAGTCCTCAACAGTATTTATTCCTATGTTCCTCAGCCTCTTCTCTGTCTTGTTCCCAATCCCGTGGACCTTTCTTATGTCTAAGGTAAATAAAATCTCTGGAATGTCTGACTTTCTGATAATTTTTACTCCCTTGGGCTTGTTCCAATCGCTGGCAAGTTTTGCTAAAAATTTATTGTAACTCAAGCCGCAGCTGACGCTTAAGCCAGTCTTTTCAAAAACTTTCTTCTGCAAGTCATATACAATGTCTTCATCGTAGCCTAGCCCACTTATGTCAAGATAGGACTCGTCAATGGAGACTTTTTCAATCTTATCTGTGTAGGTCTTTAGGACTTCAAAAACTTCTCGAGACTTCTCCAGATACCTCTCTCTTCTCATGGGTTTTATTATAAGATGGTCGCATAGGTTCTTTGCCATATACATGGGCATTGCAGAGTGGATCCCATACTTTCTTGCAACATAATTAGCCGTAGTTACAACTCCATGATTGGACCTGCCCCCTACGACTACTGGTTTGCCTATTATAGATTTGTCATCAAGCTCTTCCACTGATGCGTAGAAGGCGTCTATGTCAACGTGTATAATAATTCCCATAAATATCACGACTTTAGTATATCATATAACTTTTTATAATGAAGTCTATTTGATATAATTCTATTGAGGTGAGATTTTGAAAAGAAAGCTTGCGCTCTATGATTTTGACAAAACTGTAGTTGATTGCGAATCAATTGTAGAGCTTTATAAGTATGGATTTAAAAATAAAAAAATAAAATTTGTGAGGACCATGGGTGGTCTTGCTTCTGCCTACATAAGATCTAAGTTGGCATCTGATTTTGACATCATGAAGAACCAAATGGTCTCTATTATAGAATATTTTACCGAAGATGAGTTAAGAGACTTTGTAACAGATTACCTCTTCCCCAAATTTTTCTTTGTGGAGTTTGAAGACGAATTTTATTCCCATGATGAGGACACAATAAAAATTCTTTGCTCTGCATCTGCCACTCCCTACTTAAAGTATGTAAGGGACCTCTACCCCTTTGACTACATAATTGGGACTGACCTTGGAGGAGACTACAAGCTCACAAGAGGCAACAATAAAAAGGGTGTGAAAGTCAAAAACATAAGAGACCTCTTGGCACAAGAAGGGATTGAAATTGACTACGAAAACTCCTCTGCCTATTCCGACTCCTATAAGGATGACAAGTATATGCTTAGGATGACAAAAAATAGGTTTTTAATAAACTCTAAGGTCAAGAAGAAGGGCTACGAAAACTTGTCTTGGCACACAGAAGAAGCTGAATAAATTTCAAAGATAATTTAATATGTGAAGACATAAAAATAAACTGGGAGGTCATCCCAGTTTTTTATGTCTCAATATAATTCTAAAAGATATTCTTCTATTAGGCCAGCAATTTCGTCATAGGATTTTTCTCCCATGAACTCGTAAACTTTTTCTCCATCCTTGTAGAAGGAAACTCTAGGAAGTTGGAAAATTTCATATTTTTCTGCAAAGGACTTGTTCTTGTCAAGGTCCATGTAGAAGCAAGTAACTTCTTTGAATTCTTCTTCCAAGAGGACTTCCATAACTTCCATAAGTGGCTCACAGTGAGAGCACCTCTCTGCCCCATAAATTAATATTGCCATCTTGTTTTCTTTTATTGTCTCTTCAAAATGACTTGCTGCAATGTATTTAATCACAGATTCATTTCGCTTGATTACCTTTTTATTTTCCACAAGGTCTCTTACAGACTCTGATTCTTGAGAAAGTGGGTCGATATCAATTGACAGTTCACTCCTGTTTACATTTGTAATTTCAACTGATTTGAAGTCTCCTGCTCCAGGAAGTTTGAAGTAGGAAGCGTCTTCTATCTCTTGTATCTCATTTTCTTCTTCATCAATGTCTAGGTATTCGTAAGGATACCTATAAACCCTGTAAATCATGTTGTTCTTCAAGAGGTTTTCTGTCGTTGTCCTATAAGGGCAAGTCCACTGCCAGACAATTTCTTTTGATGGTGTAACTTCAATTACAAGCCCCTCTGTGGCAAGAGTTATCAAGGTGTTCCCATTAGGAAGTCTTTGAAGGTTGCCACCATAAGGAGAATAAAACTTGTAGCCATTCATTGGAATTGAAAAGCCAAAATCCCTTGGGTCCACAGACCAATTCACTGCAAGAGTAACTGGGTTTATCTCAAGAATTCTAGAATAGTTTCTCACAAAAGGTAACAAGCCTGAAGGAGATGTAAGAGTTGGCGAACCGTAGCCACACCTTCCCCCGTTGTCAAAAATTAATAGGTTGCCCTCTCCTGGCAGACCCTTAGGGACAATACTTGCAAAGGCAGATCCAACAACTGGGTCCACCTTAGTGAAGTCAGAGAAGTTTGGTCCCAACTTGTAGCAAATTCGCGACCTCTTCTTGTCAATTATCCCAATAATATTTGCAGCCCTCGCCGTAAATAGAATGTTGTCAGGATGGAAGCGTGGGTCTCCCTGGTCATACCACTTGTTTTCTCCAATTGTTGAAATTGAAGTTATGTCAAGGTAGTTACCCAGAGGTCTTTCTGTAATCCTCAAGTTAGGATTTCTGTAAATTACGTTCTTGGCCTCTTCAGAGAATCCCAACTGGTCGAAATGCTCACTAAAGGAAAACTTCCATATAATATTGCCCTCTTCATCTACTTCTAATATCACGTCATCTAGAAGAGCCTTGTCAGAAATCCTTGTGTCAACAATGGCATCGTGAACAAGGAGTAAGGTCTTCCCATTTTTCACAATTTTTTGTTCTGGATAATAATATCCAACAGAGTTGCCTTCTCTTTGGAAGTCAGAGTGGGCCCTTGCCATCCACTTAGGTCTGTAGCCCCTGTCCTCTGTAAATTTAAATTTATTAAAGTCAAAGACAACTTTGCCATCCTTATCAAATTCCAAAAGATCAATCCCATCACTGACACCAAAGTCCGATGACCTAAAGGAAGAAATACTCATGATGTTTTTATTTGGCAGCATCTTCGCCGGCATGGGGTTAACAGAATATCTCTTTAATTCCGTTCCATCCATTTTTGTTATAAGGGCCCCGTCCTTGGCAGTTGAAATTAAATTTATGCCATTATAGGCCTTTTCTCTGTTGTAAACTACTGTCCCTCTTGGATAGACTCTCATAAAACACCCCTCTTCCTAATGTATTTTTCTGCATAAACTGTTGCCACTGCACCATCATTGGCTGCAGTTACAATTTGTCTAAGGGCCTTGTCCCTAATGTCTCCTGCTGCAAAAATTCCTTCTACAGAAGTTCTCATAGCTTCATCAGTTTTTATAAATCCAAAGTCATCAAGATCTACAAGATTTTTAACGAAGTTGGAGTTAGGACTCATGCCTGCAAAGATAAAAATTCCATCAGAAGTCACCCTAGTCTTTGAATTATCAGATAGGTCTAGGATGTCAAGGCTGTTGACCCTTTCATTTCCATTTATTCCCTCAAGTTTTGAATTCCAAGTGTAGGAAATTTTTGGATTTTTCATTATTCTTTCCACTTCCAACTTGTTGCCATCAAACTTGCCTTCTTCGTGGATAATTATCATGTTAATAGAGTTGGCGAAGTTGGAAAGATAGTCAGCTTCTTCAAGAGCCAAGTCCCCAGAACCTAGGATATGTATGTCCTTGTCCTTAAAATAATCTGCATCACAAGTGGAACAGTAGGAAACTCCACGTCCTGCAAATTCAGTTTCACCAGGCACATTTAGCATCTTGGCATAGGTTCCCGTTGCAATAATAACAGCCTTGGCAGTAAATTCTCTCCTTCTCATAGTCCTTAAAACAAAACCATCTTCAGTTTTTTCAATTTCCTTCACAGTTCCAAAGGCAAATTCGTTAGTAGGAAAGCTCTCTGCTTGCTTCCTAAATTCATTAATAAGGTCTCTGCCAGAAATTTCCTTAAAGCCAGGATAATTTATAATCTTAGGAGTATCGTTGACCCTGCCACCAAAGGAAAACTTTTCAATTACAAGAGTTTTTAAAAGAGCCCTGCCTGCATATATTGCTGAGCTAAGGCCAGCCGCTCCTCCACCAATAATTATTAAATCATAAGTATTCATATTATCACCTCAAATTGAGTCCACTGGATTCTTAGGAGCCTTCTTAATGATTTTAAAACTCCCCTCTTCGTAGTCTGCTATATTAAACTCGCCATTTCTCCTTACCCTGTTGGACCAAAAGTCTTCGACAGGAATCCCCTCCATTAGAGAATAAATGGCAACAATGGTAACACCGTGAGTCACAATAAGGATATTTTCATCTTCTGCTGGATAAATTGCTTCCTCAAAAAATTTCTCCACCCTATTTCTAAGGTCATGGATACTTTCTCCATCAAGTCTTTCATAATTTTTGGGATCTTCAAAATATTTTTTGTAAAGGACTTCATCCTCTACTTTGACGTCCTTGATATTTTTCCCTGACCAAGTCCCAACATCAATTTCTCGAAGAAGGGGAGTCTTAATAATTTCCCTGTCAGGGCAAATTAACTTTGCAGTGTCATAGGCACGACCAAGATCAGATGAATAAACCTTATCAAAGTGAAGGCCCTTAGACATCTCTCTAAGTCTCTTACCCATATCAATGCCCTCAGAAGTTAATGCCGAGTCCAATTGTCCCTGGATAATTCCAAGCTTGTTCCACTCAGTCTCCCCATGTCTAGTAAAATAAATTCTCATCTTTCCCCCACAGTCTATAAAAACATTTTCTCACTTATTAATAGTATATATTATTAGAAAAAACAATTAAAGGAATAAAAGATTTTAAAAAACCACTGAAGCATACTCCAGTGGAAATTTAAATTTAAAACTAACATCTAACATTATTTGTTATATTTAAAATTTTATATTTACTTTTTTTAACTTCTATTGTATCTCCAATCTCATGGTTTGCTACAGTTAATGAAAGTGGTGTGTTATCTGTTATAAACCTATTTTTTAAATCCACTTTACTTTTCTTCACTATCATATAATACTGAATTTCTTTTGTTGCAAGATTTCTAAGCTTTATTATTGTTCCAATCTTTAGTCTTTTATTACCATAAGGATTTTTCCTTTCCGTATAAGTCCCATTTATCTCAGTTATTTTATATCTAGTAATATATTTAGAGTTTATTCCTATAAACTTTAATATATCTCCTACTTTTCCATTAGCAACTTCTATTGCCAAGTCTGATTCAGGACCTATTAATCTTTTCTTATAATTTTGTCGTTTTTTTCCAACTATTTTGTATTTATATGTCTTTTTATTATAAGTATTTACTACTTTAAAAGACGATCCAAATTGAAACCTTTTTTCTTTTAAATCCAATATCTCTAATATATCTGTTGTATGATTTTGATTATTTTCACAAGTGTTTTTTATTATTTCTACTTGCTCTTTCTTAGAATCTGAGAAGCTGTTTTCTTCTTCATTAGTTTTAACTTTTTTAATTTTTGAAGGTTTATATCCTTTATCTATAATTTTATATTTCTCAAAAAATAATTCCGAAGGAACTTTAATTATTTCACCAACCTCTGAATTGTTTACTAATTTTACTAATTCAGAATTAAAACCTAGTAAATTTAATCTTTCATTCTCTCTTTCATCTTCTACTACTTCATATTCTTCTATTGCGTTGGTTTTTATATTTTCTAATTTGAAGGCATTCCCTATTTTCAAATTATCCTCTTTATTTTCTAAATTATTTAGCTCCTTCTTCTTATCTCTTCTGAAGCTTTTATTAATTTCTAAAATTTTAAATTTTTCTTTTCCCTGAATTTTAATTATTTCATTTGTTCTTAAATTAGCAACTTCAATAGCTAGCAAATAATCATTGGATATTTTATTTCTAGATATGTCTTCATCTAATTCTTCAACTATCTCAAAATCAAGGATATCTCCAGTCTCTAAGTCTTTTAATTTGAAAATATCTCCAGTACTTAACTTTTGTTTAAGATTATTATTTTTATTTAAGTCCTTATTTATATTCTTCTTGTTCTTTCGAATTTTTTTATTTCCATTAGTCTTTATATTATCCTTATTCTTATTTTCTATAGTATTGTCAATTTCACTATAAGAAAGGTCTTGTTCAATTATATTTCCTATTTTTAATCCAGCATCATAATGACCAATGTTAATTATTTTATAAAACTCTCTATTAATTTGTATGTATTCGCCGCGCTTTGTTCTAGATAATTTAATAGCGGTAGCATTATCAGGGCTTAATTTGAATTTGTAATCTTGCTCAGAGTTTTTCACTATTTCTATAAAATATTTTTCTTTATCTCCAATGCTCTCAATTAAAAAATAAGTTCCTACGCTACACCTTCCTTCAAAGTCTTGTATTAAATAACTTTTTTTGTCTTCTGTATCTTGGTCTACAAAATTATCAAAATAACTCTCTGCCTTCAAAAGATTAATATCTCTTGATTTCCCTCTAGAATTCTTGTAACTCATGTCCTCTCCTAATTATTTTTGATTTAATTCATTAACAAAAGTATATATCATAAATATAATGAAATCAATTTCATAAAATCATAATAAAAATATCACTAGATTATAATTTAATCCAGTGAAAATTTAAACTTTTTATTTTTCTTCCATCTCTATCGAAAGATTTTTTGCTTCTTCTATTATTTCTCTTGGATAATTTAGGCTATCCAAGATTGCAATGGCGTTACGACTTCTTGCTGGTCCATCCTTTAAAAGGTAGTCAAACTTTATGTCACCATCTTCTATCTTTTCTTCAAAGTGCTTGTTTGAAAATAAATCTTTTAAAAGAATTGTAAGCTCTATGTCGTGGGTTGCTGCTATGACGTGATTATTTTTTGCCAAGTACTTTAAAGTTGCAGTTGCCGATGCAATCCTATCAATCGTGTTAGTCCCCCTAAAGATTTCATCTAGCAAAATTATTTTTTCGCTATCATCTTCTATCATCTTTCCAATTGTCTTGGACTCTGCCATGAAGTAGGAGAGATTTTTCATTATTGAGTCGCTGATATCTATTGCTGAAGTGATTTTCATTGGCTTGATTTCAAATTCATCTCCAAAAAACATCCCAAAGCTAAGGGCAAAAACCACGTTTATGCCAAGAGTCCTAAGGTAAGTTGACTTACCCGATGCGTTAGACCCCGTCAAGATAATTGACTTCTCCAAGTCAAGATCATTGGGAACGGGACTTGTTATCAAAGGATTGTAGAGATTTTTTCCAACAATTTTATTTCCAAAACTTGCTTCTCCAGTATCGTAGGCCTTTGATAGAGAAATAATTCCTATTTCGCAGTCGATTTTCCCCAAGAGGTAATAGAGTCTAAAGATTTCATATTTGTATTTCTTAAAATATTTTTGAGTTTTTGAGAAGCTCCTTGCCTCTGACAAAAACAGAATGTTCTTGTAAGTTTCTGCAAAGTCCATCTCCAAGTTTCCAGTCAAGAACCCAAAGGACCTCAGGCTCCTCTTTAATGGTGTAGTTTCTTCTAAAATGTCTTCTATCTCCTTTATTTCATCTGTGAAAACTTGGTTTTTATTTTTGAGCATGCCTTCTGACACATTGAGAAGACCTTTGAGTCTAACAAGAGCCTCTAATTTTCCAAAAGTCATCTCGTTAAATTTTTTGTAGATAAAGGTGTTAGTTGCCAAGAGGGCAAAGATAAACAAAATTGCCTGGGCTCTTAAAGTTATAAATAAAATCAAGATATAAAGTGCCGTAAAGGAAAAAACTTTCGCCAAAACTTCAAGTTCTCTTTGGATCTCAATTTCTTCTTCAATGAGTTCAAGGACATCTTCCTTAAAGTATCCAAGCTTTCCAAGTTGAAATTGTAAATCCTCAAGGTCATCTTCCCTGTCCTCATAAGTTTTTCTCTTCTCTTGGAGACCTATAAGTTCATCCTTATCTAAAATCAAATCCCTAAGCCTATAGTAAAAATATTCTAAGCCCATTTTCGACATGGAATGGTTCATCTTCTCTAGGATTTTATCAAGATTTAGGTCATTGGCAGTGATGTCGCTGACATTTCCCCCAAGCCTCTTATGTAGTCCATCGATTTTTCCCTTGAACTTCTTGGAATGAACTTTTCCAAAGTTCTTTCTTATTTCCTGCCTTAAGATTTTTTCATTTCTCTTTTTCACATAGAGATTATAAATAAAGATAATCCCTATGAAGACAAAAAACAAAATTATGATTGAATAGTAGTCCTTCATTGTGCCTCCTTTTAAACTTGAAAACTTTTGCTTTCTTATTTATTATGATTTACTTAATTAAACTTTAGCCTTATTTATTTTTTCTGTCAACAAAAGCTATTTATTTGCAAGAAAAAAGACTGCTCACCAAGCAAGCAGTCTTTAAAAATTAAATTTTATTTATTCTTATTTTCCGAAAAGTTCGTCAAAGTTTCTTAGGATTACATTTCCGATATCGTCTTGAGCATCAATTGTTGATCCACCAATATGTGGAGTTACATAAAGTCTGTCAAGTTCGAATAATTTGTTTTCTACTGGAACATCTTGAGTGTCAAGTCCGCCAGAGCCAAGTTCGTTAGAAAGTGTATCTAAGTTTGCTCCACCTAGTTTGCCATTCTTGATGTAGTCGTATAGGTCATCTTCGTTAACAATTCCACCACGTGCAGCGTTGATAATGCAAGCTCCATCTTTCATCTTTTCAAATTCTTTTGCTGAGAAAAGATCCTTAGTGTCTGGAGTAAGTGGCATGTGAAGAGTGATAATGTCAGAGTTAGCTACGATTTCGTCGAAATCAACTAATTTAACATAATCAACTTTAATGTCTTCTGGTTTTAGGAATGGGTCATAAGCAAGAACGTCCATGTGGAATACATTAGCGATTTCAGCAACTCTTCTTCCGATTGCACCAAAACCACAAATTCCTAGAGTTTTGTTTCTAAGTTCTCTACCAATCCATCTATATTTATTCCAGATTCCACCCTTAACTTCGTTTTGAGCTTGTACAGAGTTTCTGTAAAGGTCTAACATTTTAGCAAAAACAAGTTCAGCAACTGCGTTTGCGTTTTGTCCTGGAGAGTTTTTAACTGGAATATTTTTTTCCTTTGCATAGTCAAGGTCAATGTGGTTAGTTCCTGTTGAACCAACAAAAATTGCCTTTAAGTTTTTAGCAGCATCAAGAACTTCCTTGTTGATGAATGGGTCAACTCTCATGAATAGGAAATCATAAGGTTCAATAATTTCTGCTAATTTTTCTGAAGTTGGAAGCATAACCTTATCAAGTTCAATACCTCTTTCTTCAAGTCCCTTGTCAATTACGTCTGACATATAATCTACCATTAACGCTTTCATTTACATCCTCCTTAAAATTTTATGTACTTCGTTACATTTATATTTTAGATGAAATCCTTATCTTTTTCAAGGTCATTTATGAGCTTGTACCAATTAACACTTTTCTTTAAAAAAGACCTTGGAAAACCATTCTATATTTACTTTAAGTTAATAGTTTTTCCGAAGGTCTTTGATTATTCTTTAATTGCTTTATTCCTAAGGTCGTCTAAAACTTTTTTTGCAAGGGCAAAGGTAACTATTGCAGTTATAAAGTCTGCTGTTGGCGGTGCGTACAAAAGTCCCTTGACACCAAATAGGTTTGCATAGAGATAGGCAAAGGGAACTAGAAGGAGAACTTGCCTCAAGAGAGAAATTAAAATACCCCTCTTGGCAAGGCCTATTGAAGTTAAAAAACCCATGGTAACTGGTTGCACTCCATTTAGAAAAGTAAAGAAGAGCATAATCCTAAATAATTTTATGGCAAAGTCAAAATATAATTCGCTGCCTCCCCCAAAGAGCATAATTATTTGTCTTGGGAATACTTGGAAAATTATAAAGGAAATTGATGACACCATTAGGGCATACTTAATTGCAAGTTTATAAACTTCTACAACTCTATGGTAATTTTTTGCACCATAATTAAAAGATGAGATTGGTTGAAGTCCTTGGGAAAGCCCGATGTTGACACAGAAAAATACCATGCTAACCTTCATGACTATTCCTACTGCAGCAAGAGGTATGTTAGATCCATATTCTGACAAAGCTCCATAGTATCTGTAAAAATTATTCATCAGTATTTGCACAAATAGTATAGCAGCTTGGTTAAATCCACTTGCTGCTCCAAGTCTTGCAATGTTAATAATTTTATCTAATTGAAAGTCAAAATATTTACCTTCTAAGTCTACAGACTTAAAGCATCTTGCAAAATAAAATATTATAAGTAGAAAAGAAAATAACTGTCCCAGAACAGTTGCATAAGCTGCACCTGCCATGCCCATATCAAAGACAAAAATAAAAATTGGATCTAAAATTAGATTTACTACAGCACCAACTACCATGCAGTACATAGAAAATTTCGGCGAGCCATCGGCCCTTATTAAAGTAGAACCTACATTTACGAGAATTAAAAATACAAACCCATAAGAAGTTATGGACACATATTCTATGGCATAGTCCATAATCTCCTCTGTGGCACCAAAAATTTTTAAAAATCTCTCCATAAATATGTGAGTTATTATTGTAAAAATAAGTGCAGATATAGTGGCAAGACTTATGGAGTTTCTAATGTAGTGTCTTGCAAGCTCATCTTCTCCTCTACCTAATGATATATTAAAATTTGCAGCTCCACCAATTCCACACAAGAGTGCAAGAGCAGTGCAAATTGTCACTAGTGGGAAGGCAACATTTGTAGCAGCATTCCCTAACATTCCCACAGAGTTGCCAATAAAAATTTGATCAACTATGTTGTAAAGAGAACTTATTATTAGGGCAAAAATACTTGGCAGGGCAAACTGTATAAGCAACTTCTTTATATCTTCTTTTCCTAAAATATTTTCTTCTTTCATCTATTACCTCCTATTTTATGTAATTCCCAAATTTAAAAGCTTATTCAAAAAATAAAAAGACGCTTCAGCGTCTTTACTAAAAATTTTAAATATTAAGATACATCCTCAAAAGTCCAAGAATTAAAAGATGCACTGGATAAAATAAATAATTAAAAATTTTATTCTGTTTTCCTTTCTTACCATTATACATCACAGTTAAGCCAAATCCAAGCATGGACCAAACTTCTTTCACTATTGTCAGGTAAGCGCAAATTGCTCCAGCCACTGGTCTCTCATAAAGTATATAGAAGACAAAGGCCGTCATTATCGCATGAAAGTCGTAGTCCCCTGATACAAAAGTGGAAACGAAGAACATGATAACCAAGAGTGGGATGGAAAATAAAATCCAAGCCTTGCCAAGTTTCACCTCGTACCTCTTTCTAAATTCATCTAGGATCCAAATTGTAATTAGGGATAGGGCAAGAGAAAACAAGACATTGTTAAGTCTAAACTCTAGTATGACCTTAGACGAAAACATATCGTAAGGAATCTCTGATATAACTGCAAAAAACAATAAGTTTAGAAGATATTTCTTTTTGTCATGTGTCCTAAAAAATCCTTCTACTATAAAGAAGGAAAATAAAGGGAAAGCAATACGTCCTATAACATCAAAAACAGAACTTATAAGTGATAAGCTACCTCCGACCTCTAAGTTGGGCCAAATTAATGCCTTATTTATATGATCAATTAACATGGAAGCAAAGGCAATGTACTTAAGCTGAGCTCCATTTAAAATTTGAATCTTTCTTAATTTTTCATTAGTAAATCTTTTGTTCATTTTTTTTCCTTTTGTTGTTCTTATTTCTTTTGTTAATATTTGTATAATTATTTATCAAGTACAATTATTTTACTATAAATACCAACTTTTTTAGAAGAAATATTTTTGTATTCCATAGAATTAGCTTATTATCCTAGCTTCTTTCTTAATAATATTTCAATATAAAGTTTTATTTTTAAATCTATTAATACAATAGAGATAATACAACCGTTTTCAGAGTTTTTACTTTTTATAAATTCATCATCCTTGTCCCCTATTCCAAGCTAATTAATTGATTGACTTTTTTCCTCGATTATTGTACTATTAAATCATCAAATAAACATTTTCATAAGTCAGTTTATTTGAATAAAGTCAAGGAGGTTTATTATGACTAAGAAAAAATTAATGACGTTGATTATGCTTATTGCTGTAGTTACACTTACACTAACAGCATGTGGTGGTGGCGGAAACAATGCAAAGAAAGAAAATGCAAACGCTACTAAGACTGAAGAAACAGCTAAAACTGAAGAAGCTACTGGCGATATTACTGCTGAAGGCCTAATGGAAACTAAGGGTGGATTTATGTCAGTTGCAACTGGTGGTACTGGTGGTACATATTACCCACTAGGTGGAGCACTATCTAACATTCTTAACAATGCAGGTGTTAACTACACAGCAACTGCACAAGCTACTGGTGCTTCTAAAGAAAACGTTGAACTTGTAACTAGGGAAGACGCAGAAATCGCATTTATTCAAAACGACGTTGCTTACTATGCAGTAAACGGTACTGATACTTTTGAAGGAGAAGAAAAACCTAGTCTTAGAGGACTTTGCTGTCTATATCCAGAAATCGTACAAATCGTTGCTTCAGATGATTCTGGAATCAAAACTATTGATGATCTTAAGGGCAAGAGAGTGGCTGTTGGTTCTCCAGGTTCTGGTGTTGAAGTTAACGTAAAACAAATTCTTGATATTCACGGAATTACTTACGATGATTTAGGAAAAGTTGACTTCTTATCTTTCTCAGAAGCTGCTGACCAAATCAAATCTGGTCAAATCGACGCTACATTCTTAACTGCAGCTATCCCATCTTCAGCTATTACTGAACTAGCAACTACTCACGATGTTCACCTAGTTCCAATTGCAGAAGATAAGGCTGAAGCTCTTATTGCTAAGTATCCTTTCTATGTTAACCTACACATCACTCCATCTGAATACAAGGGACAAGATGAAGAAATTTCTGTAGTAGCAGTACAATCTATGCTAGCTGTTGACGAAAGAATGGCTGACGAAGATGCTTATAATATCGTAAAATTATTATTTGAAAACCTTGATACTATGAAGGAATCTCACGCAAGAGGTGGAGACATCGCTCTTGATAAGGCTCTTGATGGTATGAGTATTGAAGTACACCCAGGTGCACAAAAATATTTTGATGAAGTTAAAAAATAATGAGTGATAAGAATAAAGAGGGCATTGGAAAGACTTTGATCTTTCCAATACTCTTTATTATATTAGTTTTTTTTATTTTATCCTTTGTGAAAATCGATGCAATAATTATAAAATCATATTTTAATGGAGATGTATTAAAGATTTGTCACTTAAAGGATAAGGAGAGGTTCGGCATAGTCTACACCCATTCTGTTGAAAGGTCTGAGACTAGTGAATGGTATGAAGTTCGAGATGGAAAGCTCATCTTAATGGAACAAAGATACCGCGACCAGGGCGCTGGTCTTCCTGTTAATTTAATTTACAAGTTTAAGTATACTGAAGATGGAAGTTTTTGTCTTTACGATATGAATGTTCCCTTTGAAACTGTTATTTATAGGACTGGGGCTGTTGTAGCCAACCACAAACTTGTAATAAATGGAAAGACTACTCCCTTTTTAGATTTTTCTGAGCCAAGAGAAGCCTTAGAATTTTCTACCGAACATATTTCACTTTTGGATTACGCACTAAGGAGGTGCCAAATTGAGCGAAAAAGATAAAAAATTAAATGAAAATTTAGAAACTGAAAAAACTGAAACTACTGAAACAGATGCCAGCGCGGTTAAAACAGCTGAAGAGCTTGGTGCTATGGACGTAGATGAGTTAATGGAACAATATGACCTTGAAACTAGTAAGCTTCGTAAGCTAACTGGTAAGGTTGCCTTATTTATTACAATCGTTGCTATTTTAATGTCTGCCTTCCATTTATATACTGCATGGCATGGTACATTATTAGCAATGAAGCAAAGATCACTTCACTTAATCTTTGCCTTTACACTTGGTTTTGCCCTATATCCTGGATTTAAAAAATCATCCAAGGATAAAATCGACATTATGGACTGGGTACTAATGATACTATCAATTGGAGTATGGGGCTACATATTCTTTAATGTAGAAGCAATTGCCCTTAAGGGTGGTCAAATGTCCACTACTGATATGGTGCTTGGAGTTCTAGCAGTTCTTCTTACTCTAGAAGTAACAAGAAGAGTTGTTGGGCCTGAACTTCCAATTGTTACAATAATATTCCTATTATTTGCCTACTTTGGCAGACATATGCCAGGTATATTTGCCCACAGAGGTTTTAACGTAACAAGAATTGTTTCTCACATGTATATGACTACTGAAGGTATTATGGGTACACCTCTTGGAGTATCTTCTACTTTCGTATTTATGTTTATCTTGTTTGGTTCCTTCCTAGACAAGACTGGTGTTGGCGAATTCTTTATAGACTTTGCTTACGCTTTAACTGGTTCTACAAGATCAGGTCCAGCTATGACATCAGTTCTTTCTTCAGGACTTATGGGTTCAATCTCAGGTTCATCTGTAGCTAACACAGTTACTACTGGTGCTTTTACAATTCCACTAATGAAATCAGTTGGTTACAAACCTCACTATGCAGGTGCCGTAGAAGCTACTGCATCTACTGGTGGACAAATCATGCCTCCAGTAATGGGTGCTGCTGCCTTTATCATGGCAGACTTCACTGGTTTCCCTTACATCTCAATTGTTAAGGCTGCCATTATCCCAGCTGTTCTATATTATATAGCTGTTGGTACAATGGTTCACTTGGAAGCTTGTAAACTTGGTCTTAAGGGTATGCCTAGAGAATCTCTTCCAAAGGTTTCACACATTTTAAGAAAACAAGGTTATTTAACTCTACCACTTATCGCTATCATCTTCATGTTGGTTAAACAATATCCACCAACAATGGCTGCTTTAACTGGTATAGTAATTGGTGTTATAGTTGCTTTTGCAGCTTCACTTATTAAGAAAGACAATTCCTTTACTCCTAAGGATATACTTGGAGCAATGGAAGCAGGTGCTAAGGGTGCCGTTGGTGTAGCTTGTGCCTGTGCTTGTGCTGGTATGATTGTAGGTGTTGTAACACTTACTGGTTTCGGTTTAAAGATAGCAGAAGTAATCGTACAAATAGCTCAAGGTAGACTTATCCCTACACTACTTCTTACAATGGTATCTTCAATTATCCTTGGCATGGGACTTCCAACTACCGCAAAATACATCGTACTTGCAACAATGGCTGTTCCAGCAATAACAAAACTTGGTGTAAACTTAATGTCAGCCCACCTATTTATCCTATACTTTGGTGTAGTTGCCGACGTTACTCCTCCAGTAGCCCTAGCTGCTTACGCAGGAGCAGGTATCGCAGGTGCTAACTCAATGAAGACTGGTTTCCAAGCCTTCAAACTTGCAATAGGTGCCTTCATAATACCTTACATCTTTGTTATTAACCCACACTTAATAATGGTAGATTCCATAGTAGGAACAACAGTAAATTGGCTTCCAGTAACAGCTGCTCTACCAACAATAGTAACTGCACTTATTGGTACAATCTGCTTGGCAGGTACAGTTGAATCCTACCTATTTGGAAATTTAAGAATTTGGCAAAGAGTAATCCTTCTTGGAGCTGCCTTTGCACTACTTGATCCAAAGCTTCTTACAGATGCCATTGGTCTTGGTGCCCTAGCAATTATCTTTGTTACTCAAAAAGTTCTTAACAAAGATAAAGATGGTACTATTCCAGCTTAAAATATTCTTTAAATTTATAAAATAAAAGAAGAGGCTTCTATAGCCTCTTTTTCATTGCCATTTTTTATTTAAAATTTTTTGATTTTGTGCTAGAAAAATTTTACATTAATTTTTCATAAATTCATCTTACTCATTAAAGTTTGAAATTTTTTATAAACTCATATTACTTACTTTAAGTCTGAAGCTTTTATTATAAACTCATATCACTACAAGAAAAAATCGACAAGTTATCCCTGTCGACTTTCAAGTAATCTTATTTTATTAATTAAATTAGACTGCAAATTCTTTTAAGATTTATCTTATCTTTTTATTAACTTAAGTGTAACTATTAAGCAATTTAAACTTACAAATTATTCAAGTTAATAATTTTCATCTCAAAATAAATTTTCTTACTTTCTGTATTCCCCATGTCCAAAAATTACATACTTGTAGCTCACAAGTTCATCAAGTCCCACTGGTCCTCTAGCGTGAAGTTTTTGTGTTGAGATACCAAGCTCTGCTCCCTTGCCAAACTCTCCTCCATCTGTAAACCTTGTTGAGGCATTTACATAGACGCAGGCTGAGTCAACTTCTTCTAGGAACTTCATCGCCCTCTCATAGGACTCTGTCAAGATGGACTCTGAGTGACCTGTTGAATATCTTGTGATGTGGTCAATAGCTTCATCGACATCATCCACTGTCTTAACAGAAACTTCGTAGTCCAAGTATTCTCTACCGTAGTCATCTTCCTCTGCCTTCACTGCATTTTTAAGCTTAGGAAGAACTGCTTCATCAGCGTGAACTTTTATCTTGTGTTTTTCTACTACTTCATTGAATAAGTCAAAGAACTTGTCTGGTAAATTCTTATTTAAGACAAGAGATTCCACTGCATTGCAAACTCCAATCCTTTGAGTCTTTGCATTTTCAATAATCTTTACAGCATTTTCAATGTCGCACTTATCGTCAACATAGATGTGGCAGTTGCCCACTCCAGTTTCAATCACAGGCACCTTGGCATTTTCAACTACTGAATTAATAAGTGATGCTGATCCTCTTGGTAGTAAGAGATCAACATAACCCTTTAGTTGCATCAATTCCTTTGAGGATTCTCTAGATGTGTCTTTTACAATTTGAACAAAGTTCTCATCATAGCCAGCATTTTTTATCCCAAGTCTAATGGCATCTGCTATGGCTATGTTGGACTTGATAGACTCTTTGCCTCCACGAAGAATAATGGCACTTGAAGCCTTTAGAGATAAAATCGCCGCATCAAGTGTTACATTAGGTCTTGACTCATAAATTATGGCAATAACTCCCATTGGGACAGTTTTCTTACCAATTAAGAGTCCAGCGTAATTCTCTTCCATTGATAGGACCTTGCCCACTGGGTCTTTAAAGTCAATTACATCGTCAATGGACTTTGCCATACCATCAAGCCTCTCATCAGTTAAGAGAAGTCTATCGATTAGGCCTTCTGGCATATTATTTTCTCTGCCCTTAATGATGTCCTCTTCGTTAGCCCTTAAAATATTTTCCTTTTCATCTAAGAGAGCCTTCTTGATTTCAAGAAGCATGGCATTTTTTTCCTTAGTTTTTAATTTCTTTAACTTGTGGGAAGCTTCTTTTGCAATCTTCCCCAATTCCTTAACACTTAAAGTATGTTCCAATTTCTTCTCCTTTAACTATATCTCTTATTATCTTCATTTTTTCTCCAGATCCAATGACAACTTCTATGTCCTTTTCTATGGCAAGCTTAGCAGCCTTTATCTTGGTGTACATGCCACCTGTTCCAAGGTTGGATTCAGTTTCCTTGGCCATGCCTTCCACCTCATTTATGTCTGCAACCTCGTGGATGATTTTTGCATCAGGGTTTTTTCTCGGGTCGTCAGTATAAAGTCCCTCTATGTCTGTCAGCATAATAAGTAAATCTGCATTAATCATCCTGGCAATAACTGCTGAAAGGGTGTCGTTGTCCCCAAATTTAATTTCATAAGTAGAAATTGTGTCGTTCTCGTTTATTATTGGGATTACATTCATACCTAAGAGCTTGTCAAAGGTATTCTCTGCATTAACCCTCATCTCGTCGTCAACTTCAATAGTCCTTGTGAGTAGAACTTGAGCAGAATTGTAGCCATAGGACACAAGAGACCTATCGTAAATATTTGTAAGGGCAACTTGACCTACTGCTGCAGCAGCTTGCTTGTCAGAAGTTTCCTTTGGTCTTTCCTTTAGATTTAATTTTGCACGGCCTGCTGCAATGGCACCTGAAGAAACAAGGACAACATCATAGCCTTGATTCTTTAAGTTTGCTATCTCAAAGCAGAGCTCGTCGATTTTTTGTAAATTTATTTTTCCATTGTCGTGAGTTATGGAAGATGATCCAACCTTTATCACGACTTTCTTTATTTCTCTTGAAAATTTTCTCATTTCAACCACCTTATGTATAATATACTTGAAATTTACACATTAGTAAATATTTTTCTCCTCTAGCTTATAAATTCAATTAAATAAATAATCTTATTATATTAAATTTCTCCCTCACCTATAATTACCCTTATGCTATAATAAGCTTGGAGTGTGATTATTTTGCCTAAAATTTTAAGAAAAAAAGAACTTGCGCCAAATATTTTTTTATTTGACATATATGCGCCTAAAATTGCAGCATCTGCAAAACCAGGTCAATTTGTTATTTTAATTGCCGACAAGTATTCTGAGAGAATTCCCCTAACTATTTCTGATTACGACATAGATAGAGGTAGCGTCCAAATAGTTGTCCAAGCTTCTGGTGAATCTACAAAGAAGATTGCAGCCTTTGAAGAAGGCGAAAGCTTTAAGGACTTTGTTGGACCCCTTGGTCACGCATCAGATTTTTATGACATGGACCTAGAAGACTTAAAGGACAAGAGATACTTATTCGTAGCAGGTGGAGTTGGTACTGCACCAGTTTATCCTCAAGCTAAGTTTTTCAAAGACAATGGTCTTCACTGCGACATAATCATTGGTGCAAAATCCAAGGAATTTGTAATCCTTGAAGATGAATTAAAGTCCGTTTGCGACAACCTATACATAGCAACTGATGACGGATCCTATGGCTTCAAGGGTCTTGTAACTGACAAGATTGTGGACCTTGTGGAAAATGAAAAGAAACATTACGACCAAGTGGTTTCCATTGGACCAATGATAATGATGAAGTTTGTCTGCCTAACTACTAAGAAGTACGACCTTCCAACAACAGTTTCCCTAAACCCAATTATGGTTGATGGAACTGGCATGTGTGGTGCCTGTCGTGTTTCTATTGATGGAAAAACTAAGTTTGCCTGCGTCGATGGACCAGAATTTGACGGTCACCTAGTGGACTTCGATTCTGCCATGAAGAGGCAAAGACAATATATAGACAACAAGAAGACTCAAACAATTGCTGACCACCACTGCACAATGGACCTTGCAGTATCTGACCACCTAGCTGAAACTTCTTCAAAGGATGATGAAGGTCTTGTAATTAAAAAAGCTGAAGACAGGTTCAAAAAAGTTCCAATTTCTGAACAAGCACCTGATGAGAGAAACAAAAACTTCAAGGAAGTTTGCCTTGGCTACACTGCAGAAGAAGCAGCCACAGAAGCTTCAAGATGTCTAAACTGTAAGAAACCTGGCTGTGTTGAAGGTTGCCCAGTTTCCATTGACATCCCTGGCTTCATAAAGGAAATTGCAAATGGCAACTTCGAGCAAGCCTACAAGGTTCTTTCCCTTTACACTTCCCTTCCAGCAGTTTGCGGTAGGGTTTGTCCACAAGAATCCCAATGCGAAGAAAGGTGTGTCCTCTTAAATAAGGGCGACGCAGTTTCCATTGGTAAGCTTGAAAGGTTTGCAGCTGACTATGCAAGACGTCACCAAATCCAAGAAAATGCTGACATCAGAAAGATCGACAAGAAGGTTGCCGTAGTTGGAGCAGGTCCAGCTGGCCTTACTTGTGCAGGTGAACTTGCAAAAATGGGCTACGACGTTACAGTTTTTGAAGCCCTCCAACAATCTGGTGGAGTTTTAATTTACGGTATTCCAGAATTTAGACTTCCAGACGAAGTTGTTGAATACGAAGTTGAAAATATTAAAAAGCTTGGAGTTAAATTTGAAAATAACTTTGTAATAGGAAGAACTGAAACCATAGACGACCTAATCAAGGAAGGCTTTGAAGCAGTCTTTATTGGATCAGGTGCCGGCCTACCTAAGTTTATGAATATTCCTGGTGAAAATCTAAATGGAGTTTATTCAGCCAACGAATTCTTGACAAGAAACAACCTCATGAGGTCCTTTGATGAAGAGTACGACACCCCAGTTAACGTTGGAGAAAAAGTTGCAGTTATTGGTGGCGGCAATGTTGCCATGGATGCTGCAAGAGTTGCAAAGAGACTTGGGGCCGATGTTTCCATTGTCTACAGACGTACTGAAAAGGAATTACCTGCAAGAACTGAAGAAGTTCACCACGCTAAAGAAGAGGGCATTAAGTTTGAAATGCTAACTGCTCCTGTTGAAATCCTTGGAGACGACCAAGGCTGGGTTAAGGGAATGAAGTGCGTGAGAAACGAACTTGGAGAACCCGATGCATCTGGCAGAAGAAGACCAGTTGCCATTGAAGGAAGCGACTACGAAGAGAACTTCCAAACAGTTATCATGGCTCTAGGAACAAATCCAAACCCACTCATTTCTTCAACTACGAAGAATCTTGACATAGAAAAATGGGGCGGCATCATTGTAAATGAAGAGTCTCAAACATCTCGCCAAGAAATCTTTGCTGGTGGAGATGCAGTTACAGGATCAGCAACAGTAATCCTTGCCATGGGTGCTGGTAAAAATGCCGCAAAGTCTATAGATGAATTTTTGAGAAATAAATAAGCTTATAAAGATAAAAATTAAGGGAAGAGTTTTACCTCTTCCCTATTTTTGTGATTAGAATACCCTTGGTTGGAAGGGTTATTATAATTAAAAAAGCCACCATATAGGTGGCTAAAATATGTATACCAATTGCTTATGAGTGACGATAACACATATCGCTTACCTAGATAATGGCACTTGAATAAGACTTACTGTTGGTATGATTATGATACTTTAAAAATAGAAAAAAGTCAAGTTTTATAGGGGGAATTCAAAAATACATTTTAAGATACCATTGTCTCTTAAAATTTTAAACTCATCTGCGTAATTACCTGTTTTTAGATGAGAATACAAGATATTTGAGAAAACATCAGCGATTTGAATATTTGAGTTATTGGCAGAGTCAAAATATGAAACTGCAAAATTCCCTTGATTAATCCCAGTTATGCAAAGCTCAGTGTTTAAATAGTCCTCAAGAAAGAATCTCGATTCGGTTCTTTCATTTCTTTCATCAAGTTGTAAAAAATGATTATCACTTGGTATGTAATTATTTCTTATGAAGTAATCCAGTGCTATTTTTAATAGGTAATTGAAAACTCTAGATGTATTTGAACAAAAAGTATCTTTGAGTCTTGAATTGTCAACTTTTATGTAGAAAATACTGAAGTTGCTTTTCCTTGCAAAGAAGTTTACAAATTCCTGTTTCATAGGTTTATCAAAAGCAGAACCTTTTAACTCATGAAATGTTCCATTTAAAAACATTTTTTGCCTATTATCTATTCTTTTAAGTTCTTTAAGATTAGAGGCTACAAACCGTTTATAGGATCTTTTTAGAGTATTAGAATTATCTGGAATTATTAACGTTATAATAAAGTATTCATTTTTAAACTGATTATTAATTGTTCCTGATTCATCGATATATATGTTCATAGTTTGTCCTTCCAGTAAATATATTAATATTATATCATAAATGATTAAAATTTTAGGAACTGATAATATAGCCATTGTAAATTTAATATTTACCCATAAGGGCACAAGCAAGTCAATAGACATGTCTAAAGACGAATATAGAATATCTTCATCATATTTTTTATTTGGGAGAACAACAGCTGAGAGGAGAGTAAACTAATTTACTGTCATGCAAATGATGGCAGATTATTCATTTGCCATGGTTCTTGCTAAAACTTTAGCAGGACTTCCTCTTCATTTATATAAAATAGGCGGTTCATGCTCGAAAAATTGTCATATATAATGCGATAAATGTGGAATTAAAAAAATAATGTTTTTAAAGTGTAAATAATCTAAAATTAACAAATTTTTACAAGTTTTAAAGTTTTCCCACTTTCCAATAAAGTCCTACTTTTTAAAAATACAGAGCCAGACTGCCCTTTCTTGCCAAGAAACCTTGTGGATCTCGTGGGGTCTTATCACAAGGCTGTCCCCTTCTCCTAGATCAAGTCTCCTCCCATCTTCATATTCTATTTGTGCCTTCCCTCTTAACAAAAATACTATTTCAAGTTCATCTTGGTCATAAAATCCCGTGACTTGGTCTAGAGACATGGTCCTAATAACTTTTATCTCTTCATCTTCGTAAATTTTTTCTTCAATTTCTCCATATTTAGAGAATTTTATATTTTTAAAAATATTGTATAATTTATCCATAGGCTAATTATATCACGACTTTAAATCTCAATATATAAGACCAAAGTAATTTGCTATAATTATAAAAAGAGGTGGAAAATGTTTAGAGAAATGAGAAGAATAAAGCAAGAGCTTCCCCTTGAAGAAGCTAAGAGCTTGCTTATAAAAAATAAAAGAGGAGTCCTATCCATAAATGGCGAAGATAACTACCCCTATGCCATTCCCATAAATTTTTTATATGACGAGGAAGAAAATAAAATTTATTTTCACGGAGCAAAGACTGGCTATAAGCTTGACTGTATCAAGAAAAATAATAAGGCCTGCTTCGTGACCTATGGGGACCAAGAGCTTTCAGAAAATGGCTGGTCCTACTATCTAAAGAGCCTAGTGGCCTTTGGAGAAATTGAAATCATAGAGGACAGGGACTTAGCTGCAGAAAAATTAATTGAACTTGCTTCAAGATATTATCCTTCAATGTCAGAAATAAATGGAGTTATGGAGAGAAGTTTTAAAAATGCCCTAGTCTACTCCCTTAACATCCAGCACATGACTTGCAAGAGAGTCCACGAAAAATAAAAAATCGCAAAAAAACCAAGGTCTTAGTTTCACCTAAAACCTTGGTTTTATTTTTATATATTTAATTCGACTTCTTCTAATTTCTTTTCTCTTTGACTTTCCCTATAATGAGCAAAAATTGAACCAACTAGATTTTGAACCACAGAGAAAATTGCTCCTGGTAGTGCTGCAAGTGGATTCATGGCAAAATTTGTGTTTGCAAGAACTACTGCAAGACCAGAGTTTTGTGTCCCAACTTCAATTGATAAAGTTGACTGCTTGTCGTAATCAAGTCCCATTAACTTTCCAAGTCCTAGTCCAAGACCAAGTCCCAAAATGTTGTGGATAATAACTACTCCAAAGACTAAAAGTCCTGAAGTCATAATTTTTTCTGCATTAAGTCCCACAATAGCTGCGATAATTAGGGCAATTGCCATAGATGAAATAAGTGGGAAGATAAAGTCCACCTTCTTAATTCTTTCTCTTAAAAGAGCCTTGGCAATAATTCCCAGTCCCACTGGAAGGACAATTACCTTAACAATAGACATAAACATGGCCATAAAGGAAACTTCAACAAGAGATCCTGCCATCATGTAGACAAGAAGTGGCGTCATAATTGGCGCAAGCAAAGTTGAAGCAACTGTTAGTAAAACAGAATAGGCAAGGTCGCCTTCAGCTATGTGACTCAATACATTAGAAGCCGTTCCACCAGGGCAAGTCCCAACAAGTATAACCCCAAGGCTTATGTCCTTTGGCAATTTAAAAATCACTGATAAGAGAAGTGCCAAGAGGGGCATAATTGTGTACTGGCAAAGTGCTCCCAAAAATATAAGTTTTGGCGCCTTTAAAAGATTTCTAAAGTCCTCAACTTCTATGCTAGTTCCCATGCCAAACATAGCTGCTGCCAAGAATAAGGCTGTGTAATTAGTCATTCCCTTAAAGGCATCTGGATACCTTAAGGCAGTTGCAGATAGCAGTAGGATAATTAGGATCAAGTATTTTTCTATATAAAGTGAAATTTTTCTAAACACTTCACACCTCGAAGAAAAAGTTGTCTATAAGTCTAGTTGTGCCAAACCTAACAGCGAGAGCAACAAGGCAGTCCCTGTCAATGACATCCATGTCCCTTATCTCTTCTGTGTCAACAACTTGAACATACTCAATATCGGCAAGTTCTTCAGTTTTTATTTCATCTTCAATAATCTTAATTAAGTCTTCTGCCTTCATGCCCTTTGTCATGGCAGCCTTACCCTTTTCTAGGGCCCTATGAAGAACTGGTGCAGCCTTTCTCTCTTCATCAGACAAGTAAACATTTCTTGATGAAATTGCAAGGCCATCTTCTTCCCTCTTAATTGGGCAAGGAACAATTTCGATTCCAAAATTCAAATCCTTGACAGCCTTCTTAACAATTAAAAATTGTTGGGCGTCCTTCCTGCCAAAGTAGGCTCTAGTAGGTCTAAAGATGTTAAATAACTTTGTTAAGACAGTTAAAACTCCCCTAAAGTGAATTGGGCGAGTCTTGCCACATAAGTTGTCCTTTAAATCTTCGATAGTTACATAAGTTTTGTGATTTTGATAAAACTCCTCTGGGTCTGGTGTGAAAACTGCATCAACTCCAGCCTCTTCACAGAGTTTAAAATCTCTCTCTTCGTCTCTTGGGTAAGATTCATAGTCTTCACCAGGTCCAAATTGTGTTGGATTTACAAAAATAGACACGATTACGACGTCGTTGTTCTTTCTCGCCTCATCCATAAGTGACTTGTGACCTGGGTGCAAATATCCCATAGTTGGAACCAAACCCACAGACTTTTGGTAATTTCCCTTAGTAAATTCCAAAGCTTCTTGTACGTTTCTTAGTACCTTCATCATTCTCTCCTTAAAAATTTATTTTGGAGAAATATTTAATTATAAATATTTAAGTACGGTTTATAAAAATAATACCGTCTCCGGCAATATTATAACAAATCTAATAAATTTTTGCAGAAAAAAAGGCACTAATTTAGTACCTTCTCTACAAATTTTAAATTATTTCTACTATCTCAAAGGAATTTATTTTTTTAATTCCAACTTTTCCATCTCTTATAAGGACTTCTAAAATATTTTCCTCTCCAAAAGCTATTTTAATTTCTTCCTTTAAGACTAAGTCGTAGGACCTTATGTAGTCCATAATTTTTTCTTCGTCGCTTAAGTTTTCTTTTCTCTCTTCTAGGTCTAGGTTCTCTAAGAAAAACTCTTCTACTCTTGAGAAGTCCATAATGTTTTGCAAGACTCTATTATTTTTTGTAATCAAGAAGCCGGGAAGTTTTTTTATTCTGTAGTCAAAGGATTCCATCCTGTCTTGTAAAAACAAGTCCTGTGAGTTTTCGTAATTAAATAAAAACTCATCATAGTCTAAGCCAAATCTAGCTAAGATTTCTTTTTGCACTTCTAATTTAAATATGTTTTTCTCAAAGACTATGGCTTCCTCCAAGATTTTTCTCATGTAGTCCCTAGCTATGTCCTTGTCCATTTCTTCCACTGATATAAAATACTTGTCCAAGGGATAGGATGACTTGTAATCCTCTGTGAAGAGGTCTGGCGAAATTTTAAAGCCTGGCATGTGAGTAATAGTTCCAGTGGCCCTATACATGTCAAAAAGGATTTTGTTACCAAGATCAACTGAGTTTTTGTCCCTGAAGTTCTTTGGCAAAAATTCTTCGTAGTCACCAATTAGTCCTCCCATGACAAATTCATAGGAAAAATTTTTATATTTTCTTTCGAATTTTCTAATTATTGGAAAGAGTCCCCACAAAAAGGGATCTAATACATCTGTAAAAATTTTTAACATAGGCCCTCCTAATCTAGGTCGATTATATCAAAGAGAAAAAATTTTTTCAGCAAATTCTTCTTTAAAAGACTTGACTTTTAAAAATTTTGCAATATTTACCACAATATATGTTTTCCTTCTGGTTTTCATATACTATATGTAGTATAATTATAGCTGCATTAGAAAAGGAATTATTATTTTTTATATAAAAGGAGAGAGGGAAAAAATGCCAGAAGTTATTAAGAGAAATGGCGAGAAGGTTGCCTTCGACAGGGGCAAAATCGTAATCGCTATTGAAAAAGCTATGCACTCAAGTTCCGGTGTCTACATAGAAGACCAAGCTCTTGAAATTGCCAAGGAAATTGAAGAACTTGCAAACTCAAAAGACCTTCCTCTATCAATCTATGACATTGAGGGAGAAGTTTATTACCGTTTAATTCAAAACGACAACCCAGCTACTGCTAGGGCTTATGAATCTTACAAGTCAGTTCAACAATACAAGCGTGAACAAAATACTACTGACGAGGATATACTTGGCCTACTAAATGAAACTAATGAAGATCTAATGGATGAGAACTCCAACAAGAACGCTGTTATCGCCTCTACTCAAAGAGACCTTATAGCTGGTGAAGTTTCTAAGGATATTGCCAAGAGAAAAATGATACCAGCCGACTTAGTTGAAGCTCACGAATCTGGGGCCATCCACATCCACGACATGGACTACTTCATCCAACCAATTTTCAACTGCTGCCTAGTTAACATGAAGGACATGCTTGACAATGGAACTGTTGTCAATGGAAAGATGATTGAAACTCCAAAGTCCTTCCAAGTTGCCTGCAATGTTATGACACAAATCATTGCCCAAATTGCATCAAACCAATACGGCGGTCAAAGTATTAATATTTCCTGCCTTGGCAAGTACTTAAGAAGATCTTACGAAAAGAATCTTTCTCTTGCCCTTGACACTCTTGGAGATATTGAACTTGCTGAAAAAATGGCAAATCAAATGACTAGGAAAGACCTTGAAAGTGGAATCCAAACTATCCAATATCAAATAAATACTTTAATGACTTCCAATGGTCAAGCACCTTTCGTTACTTTATTTATGTGGCTTGAAGATGATGACCAATATGTTGACGAAGTTGCAATGATAATAGAAGAAATTTTAAAGCAAAGAATTCAAGGCATCAAAAACGACGCAGGTGTTTATGTTACACCAGCCTTCCCTAAGTTAATTTACGTTCTTGATGAAAATAACATCAACAAGGACTCAAAATATTATTATTTAACATCTCTTGCAATTAGATGTACTGCTAAGAGGATGTACCCTGACTACATTTCTGCCAAGAAGATGCGTGCTAACTACGAGGGCAACGTATTTTCTCCAATGGGATGTAGGGCCTTCCTTCCACCATATAAGGACCAAAAGGGCAACTACAAGTTTGAAGGAAGATTTAACATGGGAGCTTGCTCCATCAACCTTCCTCAAATAGGAATCCTTGCAGGAGGAAGCGAAGAAAAATTCTTTGAAATCCTAGAAAAGAGACTAGACCTAGTTAAGAGGGTTGGACTTTTACGTTACGAACACCTAAAGAAGGTTAACAGTGATTCATCTCCAATCCACTGGCAACACGGTGCCATTGCAAGACTTGGCAAGCACCAACCTATTGCTCCTTTATTAGAAAATGGTTACTCAACAGTTTCCCTTGGCTACATTGGAATCTATGAAGCAACTATGCTAATTAAGGGAGTTAGCCACACAGACAAGAAGGGCTACGACTTTGCTATGAGGATTATGGATGCACTTAACGATGCTGTTAAGAAGTGGACTGAAGAATATGGAATTAAGTTCACACTATATGCAACGCCAGCTGAGTCACTTACACAAAGATTTGCCAACATCGACAGAGAAAGATTCGGCATCATAGAAAATGTAACTGACAAGGGTTACTACATCAACTCCTTCCATGTTGACGTTCGTGAAGAAATTTCTGCCTTTGAAAAGTTTAACTTCGAAGCAAAGTTCCAAGACAAGTCAACTGGCGGCTGCATATCCTATGTAGAAATTCCAAACATGGGCCACAACCTCGAAGCCCTAGAGACAATTGTCAGATATATTTACGACAACATCCAATACGCAGAATTTAATACAAAGTCAGACTATTGTGCAGAATGTGGCTTTGACGGTGAAATCAAACTAAATGACCATGGCGACTGGGAATGCCCACAATGCCACAACACAGACAGGTCAAGCCTTACTGTTGTAAGACGTACTTGTGGTTACCTTGGTGAAAACTTCTGGAACGAAGGACGAACTAAGGAAATCAACGCAAGGGTTCTTCACATCTAATGAACTTTGCACAAATAAGAAAGTATGATGTTGCCAATGGTCCTGGCATAAGGACCACAATTTTTGTGACAGGCTGCACCCACAAGTGCCACAATTGTTTTAATGAAGAGTACCAAGACTTTAACTTTGGTGATCCTTGGACCCAAAAAGAAACAGATGAAGTTATAAAAGACTTAAAGCTAGATGAAGTTAAGGGCTTAACCATCCTAGGTGGTGAGCCCTTCCAAAATGAAGTTGACCTCTTGCAAGTTCTTCGTGACATAAAAAAAGAAGTCCAAAAGGAAATTTGGATCTTCTCTGGCTATACTTATGAAGAAATTTTAAAAGACCAGGACAAGAAGAAACTCCTAGAAGAGTGTGACGTCTTAGTTGATGGAAGATTTGTTGAAGCTCTAAAAGACTTAAGTCTTAGATTCAGAGGATCTTCCAACCAAAGGATAATAGACGTTCAAAAATCTTTAGAATCCAATGAAGTAGTTTTGTTTGATTTGTAAATTTTGTCTTAGAATTTTTTATCTAATTAATTACTTTATAAGACTTAATAAACCCTTTTATATAAATTAAAAATTAAGATAAAAAAACCTCAGCCTTGATGATATACATCATTGCTGAGGTTTTTTTGTCCTATTTTATTCTTCTGGAGGGATTGGCTCTTCTAACTTTTCATTGTCAAAGAAGTTTGTTCCATCATCGGCATTACTTTGGAAGGTCCCGAAGGTAGAAATGTAGTCCACGCCATCAATATTGTAGTAAATTTCAATCCTTAAGTATTCCATAAAAATTTTTTCAAATTGAGTATTATATCTTTTAGTTTCAAAATAATACCTGCCGTCTTCAAGCCTATCTAACTTGCCTTCTATTATTGTCTCCCTTGTTTTGTCATTATAATAAGAGTCGGCAAATATTTTAATTTTTGGACTTTCTGGCTCATAAACTTTTCCTTTATTTATGAACTCTACATAAAATTTATTATCTTCGTCTAAGTGTATACAAGGGATGTCTCCTTCTATGGCTCCTGCAATTGTATCCCTTACCCTCATAACTTTTTGTTCAGGCAAGCTTTCAAACTTTGCTCTCTCAAAAGTTCTAACAATTGGTTTCCTCTCATCATCAGACACCTGAATATTCACCTTGACGCCATGGACCGAATTATTTCTCTTTGCTTCTGGCTTTGGAGAACGATAAATATGTAGACCTACAAATAAAGTCACAAGAAGAATTAAAATAATAGAAAAAATATTTTTTAATTTTTTCATCATAATATCACCTAATTTATTATTACACCTTTAACAATTGATAATAAAATTCACAATAAAATCTTCCACGAAGGTAAGATCTTTTTGTCTTATTCTTCTGGAGGAATTGGCTTTTCTAACTCTTCATTGTCAAAGAAGTCTGTCCCTTCATTTGCATTATCTTGGAAGGTTCCGAATGTAGAAACATAGTCCACATGTTCAATAGTATAATAAATTTCAACCCTTAAATACTCAATAAAATATTTTTCAAATTGAGTGCTGTATCTCTTAGTCTCATAAAAATATCTGCCATCATCAAGCCTGTCTAGTTCTCCCTCTATTACCCTCTGCTTTTGATTGTCATCATAGTGAGAGGCAGAGGCAAAGATTTTAATCTTTGGAATCTCAGGCTGATAGACTTCTCCTCCGCTTTCAAAAGTAAAATAAATCTTATTGTCTTCACTTAAGTGTATACAAGGTATGTCTCCTTCTACCCTACCAGCAATTGTATCTCTTAATTTCACTATTTCTTTTTCAGAAAAATTTTCAAATTTCTCTCTCTCAAAAGTCCTTACAATTGGTTCCCTTTCGTCATTAGACACCTTTATATTTACCTTAACCCCATGGACAGAATTATTTCTTTTTGACTCTGGAGTTGGTGAAAAATAAATTTGGGCTGCTACAAATAAAATCATTGCAAGAACAATTAAAATTGCTGCAATAATAAATAAAATTTTAAAAAATTTCTTGGGTTTGCTTTTCATAATATCACCTACCTATAGTTTACCCTAAAAATAATTCAATATCATCAACTTTTAAGGTCAGACAGATTATTTATAATAAATTTAAAGATTTCTATACTGTATAAATTTTTCCAATAAAAAAATCTCCCAAGGAATCTTGGAAGATCTTCTTATCTTTAATATGTAATGAGATTACTCATTGTGGAATAATTAAAGCAAAATATTTTACTAATTTTAAAAGGAGTATTTAAAATAAAAAGTCTATTGACAAAGGAATCCTTGCATCAATAGACCTTTTAACTGGCGATAACTTACTCTCCCAGGTCGTTGCCAACCAAGTACCATCAGCGGACTAATGCTTAACTTCTGTGTTCGGTATGGGTACAGGTGTGTCCATTG
>JAWGHR010000007.1:0-85079 GCA_032560695.1 Peptoniphilus harei
CTTCGCAGTTTTTGACTTTTACAACTCTAAAATCAGATTTTGAGAAAGTTTCAAAGTCTACCATATCTTCAAATAATGGTTCAACTTTCACTTTTGAAAAGTCGATTTTTTCTGTCGTAAGTTTGTCGTAAGTTTCGTAAGTTTCTTTTGACGAATCCCTATTTTCTGCCTTTTCTAAGCCTATTGGCTTCATTGTTGGGAATAATAATACGTCCCTAATGCTTGGTTGATCTGTTAGAAGGACAATCATCCTGTCAACACCAATACCAAGTCCACCTGTTGGAGGTAGCCCAACTTCAATTGCATTGATGAAGTCTGAATCCATTGGGTGAGCTTCGTCATCTCCTGCTGCCTTTTCTGCAACTTGAGCTTCAAATCTTTCCCTTTGATCTATTGGGTCATTAAGCTCTGAGAAGGCATTGGCAAATTCCCAAGTGTTAATGAAGGCTTCAAATCTTTGTGTAAGTCTTGGATCTTCAGGATTTCTCTTTGCAAGTGGAGAAACGTCTACTGGGTGACCAATTACAAAAGTTGGTTCAACAAGGTGTTCTTCACAGAATTCTTCAAACATTTCTGAAAGAAGTTTGCCCCAAGTATCATTTTCATGAACTTCAAGTCCCTTTTCTCTTGCAATTTCTCTTGCCTTTTCGTCTGTATCAATTTCGTTAAAGTCAACGTCAGCGTACTTTTTAACTGCGTCTATCATTGTGATTCTCTTCCAAGGTGCCTTTAAGCAAATTTCTGTGCCTTGGTAGTTAATTGTATCTGTTCCAAGAACTTCAAGAGCTACATATTCGAATAGGTCTTCAGTTATCCTCATCATTTCTTCGTAGTCAACATAGGCTTGGTATAGTTCAATGTTTGTAAACTCAGGATTGTGCTTAGTGTCCATTCCTTCATTTCTAAACATCTTGCCCATTTCATAAACCTTGTCGAAGCCACCAACTATTAGTCTCTTTAGGAACAATTCATTGGCAATTCTAAGTTGCATATCAATGTCAAGAGTGTTGTGGTGTGTGTAGAAAGGTCTTGCGTTTGCTCCACCTGCTACAGTACCAAGGATTGGTGTTTCAACTTCTAGAAAGTCTTTGTTGTCTAAGAATTCTCTAATCTTCTTGATAATTTTATTTCTCTTAATGAATACATCCTTAACTTCAGGATTTACAATTAAGTCAACATATCTTTGTCTGTATCTTAGGTCTGGGTCCTTAAGTCCGTGGAATTTTTCTGGAAGAATTTGTAGTGACTTTGAAAGTAGAGTTATGTCAGTTGCACGAACTGTAATTTCTCCAGCTTCTGTCTTAAATACAATTCCCTTAACTCCAACAATATCTCCAATGTCAATGCCCTTTACGTCTTCATACTTGTCTTCAAGGACATCCTTTCTTGCAAAAATTTGGATGTTACCTTGAGAATCTCTAAGGTCTAGGAAGCAAATTTTTCCGTGACGTCTCTTGCTCATAATACGTCCAGCAATAGAAACTTCTCTTTCATCTGCTTCGTTGAATTCTTCTTTGATTCCTACTGAGTGTGCAGTTACATCATAAGTTTCATTTACAAAGGGATCTTTGCCTTCATTTTTTAATTCTTCAAGCTTTTGTCTCTTTAACAAAAGCATTTCATTTAGATTTGCTTCTTCTGTTTTCTTCACAAACTGCCTCCTAAATAGTTATTCCACAAATTTCGTACTTGATAATTCCATCTGGAACTTCAACTTCAACTACATCGCCAACACGGTTGCCAATAAGTTTTGAACCAACTGGTGATTCGTTAGAAATTTTTCCTTCTAGTGGATCTGCTTCTGCTGAACCAACAATTGTGTACTCGTCTTCTTCCATTGTGTCAAGTTCTCTAACTTTTACATTGGATCCTATGTTGACAACATCTGTATTTAAATCTTTTTCATCAATAATTTTAGCATTACGAACCATCATTTCAAGCTTTGCGATTCTCTCTTCAACTTGTGCTTGTTCGTTTTTAGCTTCGTCATACTCAGAGTTTTCAGAAAGGTCACCATAGCCAAGAGCTACCTTAATTCTTTCAGAAACCTCTTTTCTTCTAACTGTTTTTAAATACTCAATTTCATTTTCGATTTTTTCTAAACCTTCTGGTGTAAAAAATATATCTTTTTCCAAAACTCTCTCTCCCTCAATTATATAAAAAATAAGGCGTAAGCCGCCTTTAACAAAACCTTTTAATCTAAGCCATTATAATTTATAGGCCTGTAAATGTCAAGAAGATTAAGCGACTAGAAGACTTTCATCAATTTTTTAATTTTATAAAAAAATAAACTCTGCAAAGATTACAGAGTTTAAAAATTTAGATTTTATCTATATAGTCACTTATTGTTTTTAAAATTTCTTCCTTGTCCTTTAAGTTGTTTAGCTTGTTCCTAACTTCTTTAGAATCCTTCATTCCCTTAAAATATTCTGCATAGACCTTTCTCATTTCAAGGATTCCAAGTTTTTCTCCCTTGTAAGAAATCTTTCTTTCAAGTTCGTCAATCATTAAAAATAATTTTTCCTTGTCACTTGGCCTGTAGTAGTCGCCAGTTTTTATAAGTTCTTCTATTTGATTAAAGATATAAGGATTTCCTATTGCACCACGACCTATTGCAAGGCCGTCAACTTTTGAGTAGTTTATTTTTTCAATGGCATCTTCTGGACTATCAACGTCTCCATTCCCTATGACAGGAATTTTTACATTTTCCTTTACTTCTTTTATGAAGTCCCAGTCGGCCTTACCTGTGTAGTATTCTTCCCTCGTTCTTCCGTGAACTGTGACAAAGCTTGCTCCTGCCGCCTCAATGTTTTTTATGGCTTTCATGGAAGATACCCCACCGATTCCCTTGCGTACCTTTGCAGTTACAGGCTTATTAGAATTTTTTACAACAGATTTTACAATATCGTAAACCAGTGAAGGATCACTTAAAAGATGGGATCCTGAATTATTTTTTACAATCTTTGGCGCAGGGCATCCCATATTTATATCAACATAAGAAAAGTCGTAATCATTTAAAATTCTCGCAGCCTCTCCCATGACATCTGGGTCACTGCCAAAGATTTGGACTGCAACTTTCTTCTCCTTGGGAGATATGTCCAAGAGGTCTATAGTTTTTTTGTTTTCATATACAAGTGCCATGGCCGATACCATTTCAGTTACAGTTATGTCTGCACCCTTTTCAGTAGCCACTTCCCTAAAGGCTATGTCTGTGTAGCCTGCCATGGGGGCTAAAATCTTTAACAAAAAATCACTCTCAATCTATTCCCTCAAGTTTGTTGTTCTTTTCATAAATAATTTTTAAACCTTCAAGTGTCAAGAACTTGTTAATTATAAAATTATATTTTGAATCTTTAGTTAACATTGTTGAGAAGCCACCAGTTGAAATAATATTAGTGTCCTCTTCCTTCCAATTTAATTCCTTAAGTAGCTTTGCAACAATTCCATCAATCATTTCAGTGTAGCCGTAGTAAAGTCCTGCTTGCATTGCACCAACTGTGTCAGCTTGAATAACTTTTTTCGGTGCAATTATTTCTATCTTTGGAAGCTTTGAAGTCATCATGAAAAGAGCTTCAGCAGAAATTCCAATACCAGGCATAATAAGTCCACCAAGATAATTTCTTTCCTTATCTACAACGCAAAAAGTCATGGCTGTTCCAATGTCAACTATAATTGATTGTTCGCCATAAAGTTCTATTGCTCCAACAGCATTGACAATTCTATCTGCCCCAACTTGCTTTGGATTATCGTATTTAATATTAAGTCCAAGTTCAAGATCTGTGCTTACAACCATTGGGCTCTTGTTGAAGTATTTTATAATCATAGAAGGAAGTGTGTGCATAAGGTTTGGTACAACTGAAGAAATAATTACATCTTCAATATCTTGTGGGTCTATATTGGCATGAAGAAGAGTATTTATAAAGATAAGACCATACTCGTCAGATGTCCTAGTCTTCACAGTGGAAGTCCTAAAATCATTGACAAGCTCTCCTCCTTTAAAAACACCCCAAGTTATGGAAGTATTTCCTACATCTATTACTAATAACATTTTTACACCTCTATTTAACAAATTGTAATCATTATATATTTAAAAACTAACACTTTCAACTAATTATTTTCTTTAGATTGATAATTTATTCCTTGTTAAAATTAATTAGGTTAACCATATTGACACTTAGGTAAACATTGTGTAAGATATCTCTGGAGGTTAAAAATGAAAATACAAACAAGAGACATAACAAAAATGGCACTTCTAGTAGCACTTATAGCAGTGGGAGCTTTTATTTCTATTCCCATTGGACCAGTTCCCTTTACATTACAAAACTTTTTTGTATTTATGACTGGACTTTTACTTACACCCTTTTACGCAGGGCTCACAGTTTTTATTTACGTCCTACTTGGCCTAATTGGTGTGCCAATTTTTGCAGGATTCACTGGAGGCTTTCAAACTGTTTTAAAGCCAAGCTTTGGATTTTTAATTGCTTTTATAATTGGAGCAGCATTTATATCTAAGTTTGCTCACGGTGAAAAAAATTTTGGAAAGATTATGGTAGTCTTAGTTATTGCAGAAGTTATTTTCTATGCAATTGGACTTCCTTACATGTACTACATCTTAAATGTTGTCATGGGCAACCCAATGGACATATCAAAGGTCTTCACTATTGGAATGATTCCTTTTATTATTCCTGACATGGCAAAGGCTCTAGTAGCTGCTATTATTGCTCCAAGAATTTTAAAGGCCATGAAATAATTTAGTTCATATTTAATAGAATAATTTTAAAAGAATCTCGCTTAAGAGCGAGGTTTTTTTAATTTATATTTATAGTTATATGCTGAAAATTCTGATATAATAACAAAATAGGAGGTTGTTATGAAAGACAATAGAAACAATAAACCTCGTGGAATGATAAAACTTTCAAGCGTATTAAAAATACTACTTTTAATTGTTGTGGCTGCAATTATTATTTTAGGCTCACTTGTCACATCAATTGTGTTAGGTATTTTTAAAAAAGCTCCTGTAATAGATCCAGCAGAATATAGATCACAACTTTCTGAAACTTCTAGGATCTATTCAAGTGATGGAAAACTAATTGAATCACTTATCTCTGATCAATTTAGTGAATTCGTTCCCTATGAGGACATACCTAAAAATTTAATAAATGCCATAGTGGCAATAGAAGACGAAAGGTTTTTTGAACATAAGGGAGTTGACTACAAGAGGGTGGCTGGTGCTATAGTTCACGACATAAAAACAAGATCCTTTGAACAAGGTGCATCAACTATAACTATGCAGCTTGCCAAAAACTTATACACTTCCTTCTCGAAAAGTGTAGTGAGAAAAATAACGGACGTCTACTATTCCTATCAAATAGAAGAAAAACTTTCTAAGGAACAAATTCTTGAAGCTTACTTAAACTCTGCAGGCTTCTCCAAGGGAACTGTTGGGGTTCAAGCTGCTGCAAAAACTTTCTTTAACAAAGACGTATCAGAGCTTGACCTTGCTGAGTGTGCCCTTATAGCTGGTGTAACAAATCTTCCAGAAAAGTACACTCCTTACAACACTCAAGAAATAGAAGACTCAGACGACTTAGGAAACATTGAAATAGTTCTTCTTCCAAAAAATGAAAACTCTGAGCCAAACTCTGACAGGATTATAGAAATTGCCAAGAACTTAAACGAACTTGGACAAATCGATAACTTTGATTTAATTCAAATTCAAAATGACATGTTAGTTCCTGTTAAAGCAGTCTTTAACGAAACTTCTCAAGAAAGACAAAGACTTGTATTAAAGAGGATGCTTAACCAAGGACTAATTAGCCAAGAAGATCACGACAAGGCTGTAAATGAAAAAATAGAAATCAACATCGGATCCCGTAAAGAAAGTGGAATCTCCTCTTTCTATACAGATGTTGTTCAAAAGAATGCCATCAAAATTTTAAAAGAATCTGGCTACTCACAAGAAGAAGCAACAAACAAACTTTTTAATGGAGGATTAAAAATTTATACTCCAATGGATATAAATATGCAAAGAACTCTTGAAGAAGTTGTTTCCAACCCAAAATATTATTATGGTGGCTTCACAGACAAGAACGGAATCATCCAACCACAGGTTGCATCTGTCATCATCGACCAAAAGACTCACGAAGTTAAGGCTCTTGTTGGTGGTAGGAACGTAAGTGGTGGTAGACTTTTAAATAGGGCTCTTGTTCCAAGACAACCTGGTTCATCAATTAAACCTATTTCAGTTTACTTGACAGCTCTTAACAACGGAGCAACTGCTGGAGATGTCTACCTAGACCAAAAGATGCCAGAAAGATTGTTTGGTCACTCACCAAGAAATGCTGGTAACTACTACCAAGGTTGGACAACTATAAGAAACCTACTTCGTCAATCATCAAACGTCGGTGCCTACCAAGTTGCAAGAGATATTTCTGCTGACAAGGATGCAAAAGTCAACAGAAACTCAACTTACTCTAAGGCCTACAACGACGAAGAATCAATAAACAAAATGGTGGAAACTTTAAAATCAATTGGAATTTCTACCATAGTTGAAAAGGACGACAACCCAACATGGAATGACATGGACTATGCCCCACTTACTCTTGGCGGCATGAGCTATGGTATTAGTCCATTTGAAATGGCTGGCGCCTTCACTGCAATTGCCAACGAAGGAAAGTATGCCAACCCTTATGTAATTACAAAAATCGAATCAAACACTGGTGAAGTTATCTACCAAGTTGACCCTGTGGAAAAAGAAGTTACCTCTCCACAAAATGCCTACATCTTGACAGATATGTTAAAGGATGTTGTAAGACGTGGTACTGGTAGAAATGCATCCTTCCCTGGTCAAGAAGTTGCCGGCAAGACTGGTACATCAACTGACGAGCATAATGGCAGGAAGGACGTTTGGTTTATTGGCTACACTCCTTACTACACTTGCTCAGTTTGGATTGGTAATGACAAAAATCAAAAACTTGCATTTGGATCTACTCAATCAGCTTATCTATGGAAGCAAATTATGAGGTCTATTCACCAAGATCTTGATAGCAAAAAGTTCGAAGAACCTGAAGGCATCTACACTAAGTATTCAGGTGGTAGAAGAGAAATATTTGCCGAAGGAACTAAGGCCCACTATACAAATAAATATGGCTTCTACAAGCCTTCTACAAAGAAGAAACAAGAAAATAAGAAGAATAACGACAACAATAATAACAACAAGAAGAGTAAGAAGTCATCGAACAATAACAACAATTCAAAGGACAAGAAGAAAAAATCTTCTAAGTCACTTATCAATAATGAAGATTAAAAAAACTGGAGTCATGCTCCAGTTTTTTTCTTGCATAATATATTTTAAATAGAATTTCTTTAACAAATCTTTTTAAAAAATATTGCATTAAATCTTCTACTCATTTCAAATTAAATCTTCTTAAATATATTTCCCCAATTTTATTTTCGCATCTTATTTTATAAAACATTTCATTAAGAATCTTTCTCTTAAACTTAAATTCGTAGTACCTTAACTAATAGCATTTCTAAACTAATTATTTACAACTTAATAAAACTCTTAAATCTAATTACTTATAATTCAAACTCAACAATTTCCTAACTTAAAAAAGGACAAAATAAAAAGCCCCTCTCGGAGCTTTTTTTATTTTATAAACTTTTATCCTCTTCTGAAACTTCCTTATCTGCTTCATCCAACTTATCATTCTTATGAATAAGTTCTTTTGCTTCTTCAGATAAGTCTTCTTCATTTATTGAGTCTTCAAGGTCAATAGATTCTTCATCAAGCTTTTCGCCATTAAAGATTTTCTCAAAGTCCTTAGAGTAAATAGTTTCTTTTTCTAGAAGGGCATCAGAAAGGGCAAGCAACTTGTCTAAGTTTTCGCTTAAAAGTTCCTTACACTTTGCGTAAGCCTCGTTAATAATTCTTGTAACTTCATCATCAATTTCTGCTGCAGTCCTTTCGGAATAGTCTCTTGAACGACCAAGGTCTCTTCCTATGAAGACTTCATTTTCTGATGAGTCGTAATTAATTGTTCCTAGTTTTTCACTCATACCATAGTGGGTTACCATAGCACGGGCAATTTTTGTAGCTCTCTCAATGTCATTGGATGCACCAGTTGAAATATCATCAAGTACAAGAGACTCAGCAACTCTTCCTCCAAGAAGAGATACAATGGAAGCTTCCATTTTTTTCTTTGTCATAAAAGATAAGTCGTCTTCAGGAAGATAGGCAGTGAATCCACCAGCCATTCCCCTTGGAATAATTGTAATCATGTGAACTGGATCTTCTTCTGGAAGAAGTCTAGATACAATTGCGTGTCCAGATTCGTGAACTGCTGTTAGCTTTCTTTCCTTTTCTGATACAACACGAGACTTCTTTGCAGGACCTGCTTGGACCTTTATTGATGCTTCATCAACATCTTCCATGGAAATTGCATTTTCGCCACGTCTTGCAGCAAGTAGGGCCGATTCATTCATTAGGTTTTCAAGATCTGCTGGAGTAAATCCTGGAGTTCTCTTTGCAATTACTTCAAGATTTACATCATCTGCAAGCTTCTTACCTCTAGAGTGAATTTCAAGGATTGCTTTTCTTGCGCGAACGTCTGGCTTGCCAACATAAACTGTCCTGTCGAATCTACCTGGTCTTAGGATTGCTGGGTCAAGTATGTCTGCCCTATTTGTTGCAGCCATAACTATGACTCCTTCGTTAGTTCCAAAACCATCCATCTCAACAAGAAGTTGGTTAAGAGTTTGTTCTCTTTCGTCATGGCCACCACCAAGACCTGCCCCTCTTTTTCTTCCCACTGCATCAATTTCGTCAATGAAAATTATACAAGGTGCATTTTTCTTTGCAGATTCAAAAAGATCTCTTACCCTTGATGCACCAACACCAACAAACATTTCAACGAAGTCAGATCCACTCATTATAAAGAAAGGAACTCCTGCTTCGCCGGCAACAGCCTTTGAAAGATAAGTTTTACCAGTTCCTGGAGGACCTACTAGTAGGACTCCCTTAGGGATTCTGGCTCCCATATTTATAAATTTCTTAGGATTTTTTAAGAAGTCAACTATTTCTGCTAGCTCTTCCTTTTCTTCTTCTAAACCTGCAACATCCTTAAACTTAACTAAGTTTTTTCCATCTTCCTTGTTAATTAATTTTGCCTTGCTCTTGCCGAAGGAGTTCATCTTTCCTCCACCACCAGCTTGTTGCATCATCCTGTACCAGAAGAAAACAATAAAGGCAAACATAAGAAGAGTTGGAATCCACTCAACTAAGAAAGAAGTTTGCTTAGTCGGACTTGAAACTACATCAATTGTTCCTGCATCAGATTTTTCCTTTAAATAATCCTTATAGAAAGAATCTGCAGCCTCTTGTGGGATTACAGTTCTGAAAGAATCATCATTTTTTAATTTAACGCTGGCAATGGAGTCAATTCCATTTTGTAAGCTCACAGACTTTACATTGTCCTTTTCAAGTTCTGTTACAAACTCTGTAAAAGATTTTTCTTCCACAACATTTGCTGGTGGTCCAAAAAATCTAATAGATAGTATTAATACAAGGATTAGGACAATATAAAATCCTGCTCCTCCAAATTTTTTATTCAATAATATCACTCCTCACTATTAGAATAGACAGACTCATCTAGTATTCCAACGTAAGGAAGTCCTCTGAATCTCTCGTTGTAGTCCATCCCATAACCAATTACAAAGTGGTCATCTATTTCATATCCATTGTATTTAACTGGTAGTTCAACCTTTCTCCTAGATGGCTTTGAAAGCATAGTCACAATTTCTATTGACCTTGCTCCCCTTGACTTTAAAATTTTAGTCAAGTAAGAAAGAGTTACACCTGTGTCAATTATATCTTCGACTATTAAAATATCCTTATCAACTATTGATGTTGAAATATCCTTTAGGATCCTAACTTCTCCCATGGACCTTGTGCCTTGGTAGCTAGAAACATCCATAAAGTCGTACTCAAGCTCTAAGTCAATACTTCTCATAATATCTGCCATAAAGGGAACGCATCCCTTTAAGATTCCAAGCAAGAATAAATTTTTACCCTTGTAGTCCTCTGTTATTCTTTCACCAAGTTCTTTAACCTTGCCTCTGATTTCTTCTTCAGAAAAAAGAACTTCTTTAATATCTGACATCCTTAACCTCCAAAACGAGTTTGTTCTTTGTGTTTTTATCTATCTTAACATCCTCTGAAATATCCATCCCAAGAACGTAGATGATTTTTTCGTCATCACATACAAGTCCTATTTCATCTCTCAAAAGCCTGTCAACTTTTCTGTCAATAAAATAGTCCTTTAGCTTTTTATTATTTTTCATCCCCAATGGTTTAAACCTATCCCCCGGGGCTCTCTTCCTTATGTGAAGACTACCCTTTATTTTATCACAGTCTATTACTTTTATAAAGGAATCCTCATGACTTTCTTCCTTATCTCTCAAGATAAAAATTTCTCCAAAGTCAGTTGCGTTCCTCCCAATCTCCAAGTCCTTGCTTATCTTTTCACCTTGGTCAATCACTTCTTCGATCAAGATTTTGTCGTAGGATCTTCTAGCAGCAATATTTTTGCCAAGATCAATTTGTTTTCCACTTTCACCAAGGCAGAGATCATAGATAGCAAGTATATTGGACCTATTTAAAATATTTTCACTATAAAAATTTTCTTCTAAGTATTTTTTTATTACTTCTTGGGCTAGAAACTTCTTTAATTTTATTATTTCAGATGGAATTAAAAAATTATCTCCCAAGCAATTATTATAATTTTCTTCTAGAATTTCTCCTATAAACTCATTAGCTTCTTCTGCGTTGTCAGAAAGCCTAAGAAGAGAATTTATTATATCTGGATTAAATTTTTTAAGTTCTGGAATAAGTCCAAGCCTAATTTTATTTCTCGTGTAGATTTCTTCAAAGTTGGTCTCGTCATCAAAGTATTGGAGCTTATTCTTGTGAAGATAGTCCTCGATTTCTTCCCTATTAATATTTATTAGAGGTCTGTAAATATCTTTATTGACGTGAGAGATGCCAGAAAGACCCTTAAGACCTGTCCCCCTCATGACATTAAAAAGGACTGTCTCTGCCCTGTCATTAGCATTGTGAGCTGTTAAAATCTTCCTGCCTTGAGAGTTTTCTCTAAAGAACTCATACCTTAAAATCCTTCCAGCTTCTTCCGATGAAATTTTTTCTTTTCTTGCAAATTCGTCCATGTTAACCGTCTTGCTTATGAATTTTATTCCATAAGCTTGACAAGATTTTTTTACAAATTCCTCGTCTCTCTTGGCAGTCTCTCTTATCCCATGGTTTAGGTGGCAAACTATTATATCAAGGTCCCAATCTTCTTTTAAATCTATAAAATTATAAAAAAGATACATGGAATCTGCCCCACCAGAAACTCCAAGACTTAGCTTGTCAGATTTTTTTATTATATTTAGTTTTATTAAGTTCTCGTAAAATATCTTATCCATAATTAAAAATAAAAAAAGTGGCAAACTATCAAAAGATAGTTACCACTACTAATTTCTAGAATTCTTCTTCTTTGTCTTTTGATTGTATCTTGCTCTAGCTTCATCAAGCTTTGTATTGCTTTCCTTGAGGAACTTGCTCAAGATGTCTTCGAATCTTTGATCCACCTTTTCATCTTTAGGCTCTTCTTTTTTTTCAATAGCATCCTTAATTGAAAGGGCAATCTTTCCCTTCTCATCAATGCTAAGGACCTTGACCTTAACTTCATCACCCTCAGAAATGTGATTATTGATATCCTTAACAAAAGTGTCTGCAATTTCCGAAATATGTACTAGACCACTTTTGCCATCTTCTAAATCTACAAAGGCTCCAAACTTAGCAACCTTAGTAACTACACCTTCAACTATATCGCCTGGCGATAAATCCATAACTTCCTCCTAAATTTTATTTTAAATACCCTTATCAGTATTTGTAGTCTTATCCTTGTTCTTATCAACATAGATAACTTCTCTTGGTTTAACCATACCTAAATCTTCTCTCGCTACCTTTTCAATAAAATCAGTAGAGGAAGAATTTTCAAGTTCAGACTTCAGATTATCTATTTCAAGTTCTAAATTAGAAATTTCTCTATTGTTGGCAGAAATAATCTCAAGCTTTTGATTTCTTAGAGATATTGACTTGCCAATTTTTACTGAGCCAAAGAGTACAGACCCTATAATTATAATGGCAAGAGCCAAGGGAAATCTTCTTTTTTTTACCATCATAAGTCTCTCCCACCTTATACACAATTAGATTACTAACCTCAATTAATCTATTCTCTCATAAAGAGTTTCTGCATCTTTCTTGGAATTTACATCAGAAATGTCCTTAACCTTGACCCTAATTTTTCTCTCACCAAGTTGGAGTGAAATAATATCTTCAATGTTCACAGCGTCTGATGGCTTGGCAACCTTGTCGTTAATTTCTACAAGGCCCTTTTCGCAAGCTTCCTTTGCTACAGTTCTTCTTTTTATAAGTCTTGAGTTTTTTAAAAATTTATCTAATCTCATAATCCTCTCCATCTATGAATATATCAAATAGAAAAGAAAATATCAATACTTAGACAAGATTTGAGCATAAAAAAAGAAGGCCTTGCCTTCTCTTTTCTTACTTATTAACAGCTTCTTTAAGAGCTTTACCTGATCTGAAAACTGGAGCTTTAGATGCAGGAATTTTAATAACTTCTTCTGGATTTCTAGGGTTTCTTCCTTCTCTAGCTTTTCTTTGTCTAACTTCGAAAGTTCCAAATCCAACTAATTGAACTTTTTCTCCGTCTGCAAGAGCTTCTTGAACTGAAGAAATAAATCCGTTTAAAGCTTGTTCAGCGTCTTTTTTAGTAAGACCTGATTTTTCAGCAATGCTTGCTACTAATTCTGATTTGTTCATTTTATATCCTCCTTGAAGAATTTTCTATAGTTTTTCCTTAGTTACAAACCCTTGTAAGTCTTTAATCTGTAAGACCTTTTAGGGCTTTATTGCTAAGACTGTTACAATTATAACCTAAGTTCACTTTATTTTCTACATTTATTTTAAAATAATCGCTATTTTATCCAATTTTTTATAGATTTCATCAAATATTTCACGGAAATCAACTAAACCTTCTCTCTCTTTTAAGAAAAGCATCAATAAGGACAGAATTAGAGTTTCAATTTCCTCTTCATAGTCCAAAGAAATCTCCTTAGATTTTTCTATTAAAAGATTTCTGATCTTATCAAAACTTTCATCATCTAAGTATAGGTCCTTGTCTTCTAAAATATTTTCTAGCTGATCCATAATTATTTGAAAATTTTTGCCACTTGTCCTTGGGATGTAAATGCAGGACTGATGATTGTAATCATCAAGTCTTGGAAGTTTATAAATCTCAACCTTCCTCACGATTTCATCATCAAGGCCTGCGTTGGTAATTACATAGGCCATGTCCTCTTCTTTATAAATTTCTTGAAGAAGAAGTGATAGGTCTGATGCAATCCTCTTGTTATAGACTTGAGTTATTAGGGTGTCACGCCTTGTGTCGAAGTCAAACTTCTTTGCATCGGAATCTAAAAACAAAAGTCCATCAACAGCATCTCTTCCAACTCCTGCAAGGACTGGTTCAATAAAAGAAATTCCATTTATAATATTTATATCTTCCTTCTTATCAATTAAAAGCCTTACAGTTTTTTCTGCAACTAAGGGAGTCCCAGGGACAAAATAATTTATGTCCTCATGTTTGGATTCTTCTACTAGTATTTCTACAATTTTATTATAAACTTGGTCGAAGCTCTCCATCTCATCGTATAAGTAATCAAAGGATTGGTAAGTTATTTTATTTTCTTCAAAAAAAGAAAGGGCTTCATGTCTGTCAGTCCTCAAAAAATTTTTATTTCCGTTTTTCATAATTTTTACTGCTCCAAGGGTAAGGTCTCTTGAAGAAGTGGAACCAAGTCCAACAACATTTATCATTCTAATCACCTGATAACATTATACACATAAAGTTTAGGAGTTTATAAAAAATTTTTAATTATCTCTTTGTCTTTGCTAATAAAAAAATTTTCTTAAGTCTATGCAAAAGAAAAATATTTTAAACTAATTTACAATTTTATTTTTTCAAGTTTTTAAGTTTTTATTTTTGGCATAAAAAAAAGAGGGGTTTCCCCCTCCTCTTAAGGATTAATCAAATCCAAATTTATCTCTCATTATTTTAAGTTCTTCATCAGTAAGGTCGTTTTCGTCAACTGGCTCTTGATTTTCTTCTTCAGCCATTTTCTTCTTGTGTTCTTCCACAATTTTGTCGTGCTCAGCTATAACTGCTAGGGCTACGTCTTGTGGGATTTCAATAGATTTCTTTTCTACTTCAGAAAGTTCAACCTTACCACCAACGCAGAGTTTTTTACCGTCTTCAAATTCATAAACAAAAACTTCAAGCTCTCCTGCCGGGTTGTTAATTGCTATCTTGTAATCTTCATCAAGTTTATCAATGTCACCTTCAAGATAATTAACTATAGCAATAGTACCTGATCCACAAGAGCTTTCCCTAAATAAAGTTTCAGAACCTTCTACATAAACGTAAGGTATTAGTTCAAGTTTTTCCTTGTTGAAGAAAAGAACTCCATAGGCTTCGTCCTTGTGATCTTTCTTAAGAACTTCAAGAGCCTTGTCTACAAATTCCTTATCTTCCTCTTCCTTAACAACTAAGTGGCTAATGCCAGGAAGCTTAATAAGAGTACAGTCCTTGCCATCTATTGTTAGGTTTTCTCTTCCAATAGGAGCATCTAAAGCTACATAAGCCTTTTGATTTTTAACGTCTGCAATTACATCAGTTGTTCCTTCGTGACCACTTACATAAACTTCGATATCAACAAGTCCATCAGTGTCATAGAAGCCTGCAGAGTAAAGTCCATAAGCTCTTGTTGCGTTGGCACAAAATTCTCCACCCATCATGTCCATCCTAAGAGGTGCACCTTCATAAGCTGGAGAAATAAATCCAACTTGTTCAACGTCCTTATCTATTTGTTCAATGATACAGTCTGTGTAGGCCTTTCTATATCCTGGATATACAGGAGCTACAACAAAGCCTGTTATATTTCCACATGGGTTCGCTCTAAAATAATTAAAAGTTTTCTTCATAACCATCCTCTTCTTGACTCTAAAAATAAATTTACTCTTTAATTATAGCATACTAAGTTAGTCTTTTTTAACCGCTATTTTTATCTTACCCTAAATTTAATTTTTAACTCAAGCTTATTTTAGATACTTCTTTAGGTCATCTACCCTATCTGTTCTTTCCCAAGGAAGGTCTAAATCATTTCTACCAAAGTGACCATAAGATGCAGTTTGTCTGTAGATTGGTCTTAATAAGTCAAGGTCACGAATAATTGCAGCTGGTCTCATGTCGAAGTTTTCCATAATAATTTTTTCGATTTCTTCGTCAGAAAGTTTACCAGTTCCAAAAGTTTCTACATAAACTGAAGTTGGTCTTGCAATACCAATTGCATAGGCAAGTCCAATTTCAACTTTATCTGCAAGTCCTGCTGCAACAAGGTTCTTTGCAATGTATCTTGCGTAGTAGGCACCAGATCTATCAACCTTTGTTGGATCCTTTCCTGAGAAAGCTCCCCCACCATGTCTTCCAAAGCCACCGTAGGTATCAACAATTATTTTTCTACCAGTAAGTCCAGCGTCAGCCATTGGTCCACCAATAACAAATCTGCCAGTTGGGTTGATGAAAAATTCTGTGTCCTTGTCGATAAATTCTTTTGGCACAACTTTTTCAACTACTTCTCTAATAATATCTTCTCTAATTTGTTCCATAGAAACTTCTGGTGCGTGTTGAGATGATACTACAACATTCTTAAGTCTTACAGGCTTGTCTTCTTCATATTCAACTGTAACTTGAGTCTTTCCATCTGGTCTTAAGTAGTCAAGTGTTCCATTTTTTCTAACTTCTGTTAATCTTCTTGATAACTTGTGAGCTAGAGAAATTGGAAGAGGCATTAGCTCTTCTGTTTCATTGCAGGCAAAGCCAAACATAATACCTTGGTCTCCTGCTCCAAAGGAGTCAAGTTCGTCTACTCCCTCTTCCTTAAACCTGTCTACACCCATGGCTATGTCAGAAGATTGTTCCTTGATTGCAGAAAGGACTGCACAAGTTCTTCCGTCAAAACCAAATTTTGCCCTATTATATCCAATGTCTTCTAGGACTTCTCTTGCAGTTTTTTCGAAGTCAACATAAGTTTCTGTTGATATTTCCCCAGTTATTACTATCATTCCTGTGGATGCCATAGTTTCGCATGCAACTCTAGCATTTTTATCTTCTGCCAAAATCTTATCTAAGATGGCATCTGATATTTGGTCGCAAACTTTGTCAGGATGTCCTTCTGTAACGGACTCTGAACTAAATTGCCATTTTTTCATTTTATTCTTTCCTCCATTTTAAATACCTTGATTTAATGTATGAATCTTTTTTATTTAGTCAAATTTGTAAAGTCTTTTAAATTTTAATCCATAAAAAAAATCCCCACGCAAAAAGTGAGGACCATTAAACCTCATCTTCCAGATAAAAATCTGTGGGATTTAGCACCAACTAGGTTGCCGGGTTTCACAGTGCCCATTCACTCCACCACTCTCAATAAGGTATTATTTATATTTTGTAGATTAGATTATAGCACTTAAAATTTTTTAGTGCAACAAATTAAAATAGTTCATTAGGGATATGCCTATAGGATAAGTAATAATACTCATGATAAAAGAAAGAGTTATTACCTTTGAAGCAAATTCATGATCGGACTTCATCTGTTTTGTAAATATAAAACAGTTGGCTGCGCAAGGAGTTGCCCAAAACACATAGGCTATTCCCAGCTCCATATTAGTAAATCCAAGTTTCACTCCAATTGGAATTAGAATAAGAGGAGCTAAAACTGTTTTTATAAAAGCTGATGTAAACATAAGCTTGAAATCACTCTTTGATGACTCAAAGTTTAGGCTGGCTCCAATTAATATCAGTGACATTGGTGTTGAAATCTTCGCCACCATTTCTATTGCCTTGTCCACTCCCTGATAAACTGGTATGTGTAAGAAGTTAAAAATCGCACCAAAGACTACACCAGCAATCATTGGGTTCTTAATAATCTTTATAAGTATATTGGAAATAGAAATTGACTTGTCTTCTGATTCAGAATAGTAAGTCAAGAGGACAATTGCAGAAATATTATAGAGGGTAAGTCCAAAAGCAATTATTACTATCATGTGTTCCATTGATGGAGCTCCATTGTATATAATATCTAAAATTGGAAATCCAACATAAACAAAGTTTGACCTGTAAGCACAGTGAATAAAAGCAGATAATTTTTTCCTGTCTTTAATCCTAAAGGATTTGCCGATTATCAGGGCAAGAAAAATTACAAAGATAATCCCCAAGAGTATGTATGCAACATATTTTGGATGGAGGGACTCGATACTTGCATTTTTTATGTCATAAAATAATTTAAAGGGCAAGGCCATATAAAAGACTAGCCAAGTTCCCTTATCTACGAAGTTGTTGTCAATGTATCCTTTTTGTTTTGCAAAGTATCCCAGTAGCAAAACTATAAACACGGGCGATACAATATTAAAACCCATAAGTAAGTTACTCATAAAATCACCTCATTAAATTATAGGTTAAATATTTGGGCTTGTCGAGGGCATTCTTTTAAAATACAATAGACCTAGGAGGTCATGTTATGAAAAAGATAATTTCTATAGGGCTTACGTCCCTTGTTTTAATTACAAATGTATTTGCAGGAGCAAAAGTTTCCAGTCAAAGCGTCTGCGTGGACGGAAAGGACACTGGCGTTAAAGGCTACAACATTGCCGACAACAACTACTTTAAATTAAGAGACATTGCAGCACTACTTGATGGCAAGGATGCTGAATTTAATGTTTCTTACGATAACGACAGAGAAGCTGTTATGATTACGAGCAAGTCTGACTACAAGAAAACTGAAAATGATCTAGCACCTTTAAAGGACAGCGACAGTGAAATAAAAAAATCAACTCACAAGGTTTTTGTAAATGGAGTTAGACATTCCTTTAGCGTCTACACAATTGACGGTTACAATTATTTTCAATTGAGACAACTTGGCAAGACAATTGGTTTCGATGTTAACTTCGACGAAAAAAATAACTCTGTTCTAATTGATTCAAAATCAATTCCTGGTCGTTCTCTTGTCAACAACCAAGTCGATGTAAAAATTGTTGACTACGCAACTCACTACGATGAAAAGAACCTAGACATCTTAAAAGACCCTCTTCTTGACATTTCAAAATTTCTTGCTAATATTAAAAACGAAGTACTAGCAACAGCTGAGGAAGGCAAGCTAACTGGTGAGTCAACTTATGTTAAGTCAGAAAATATTGTTGAAGTTCTACCAACTTCTCCTAAGTATAACGGCAAACTCACTTACACTCCTTATATAAAGATTGACCAAGGAGAAAAGTCTGAAGTCTTCCCTTATGAAAAGGAATTTGAAGTTGCAAAAACTTTGACATCAAAGGGCTTTGACTCCACAGGCGAATTTGAAATTAGTCTTGGAGCAAAAAGCAAGGATCATTTTGTTAAGTACTCATCTTTTAAGTATAAATAATTTTGGGTATATAAATTAAGGAGGTGTTAGTTAATGGAAATTAAAAAAGATATGTTAATCGGACAAATTCTTTCAGAAAAACCTGAATCAATTGGTACCCTAATGAGTTTCGGCATGGGATGTATCATGTGCCCATCTTCTCAAATGGAAACTCTTGAAGAAGCAGCAATGGTTCATGGTATAGATCCTAATATGCTTGTAGCTGCTCTTAATGAAGATAGCAAAGAAGAAGCAGAAGCTTAATCTAAGCTTAATTTTGAAGAGGCAGGGACCTCTTCTTTTTTTACATAAATACTTTAATACTTTAATAGGAGGTCAGTATGAATAAAAAATTAATTTTAGGTGCCACTTTACTTTTACTTACAAGCACCTGCTACGCAAGTATAGATAAAGACTTTGCAGTAAATGGTGGCTCCAAATATATTGAAACAGATGAGGCAATGCCCCTAGAAGTAACAGAGGCTGAAAAGAAAAAAGTTGAAGAAATCAAAAAAATTTTTAACATCACTGGCAATTACGAAAGTTTTACTATTTCAAGTGACCCAATGAATAGTGACACTGGAAGTGATTACCTAAATAAGCTAATAAAAAATAAGTCCATTACTACTTACAGGTGGTCTGATGAAAAGTTAGGCGAACTTAGCGTCTCCTACAGCAGTGACGGAGAATTTATTTCCTATAATAAGTGGAGAAATTCTAGTGATGAGGAAACTAATAAGGAAAAATATTCAAAAGATGATGCCCTAAAAGCAGCAGAAAATATTTTAAAGAAAGCAATAAAGGATTTTGACAAGAAATATATTTTATCTGATTTTAGTCAACGTCCTGGCAGCAAAATTATAGAACTTTCCTATCAAAGGCTATTAGCTGGAGTACCTCTTGCTGATAATTATTTGAATGTCAGCTTTTCAACTGAGACTGGCGAAATAACTGACATGATGCTTATGGGATATAATGCTTATGCAACAACATTTTTAAAAGACAAGGACTTTAAAGAGAAGTCAAAAATTAGTCTTGAAGATGCAGAAAAATTATTTTTAGAAAAATCACCTCTCACTCTTTCCTACAGAGTTTCTAGAGGCGGAAAGTCTGCTGAAAAAGTTTTTTCATCTGATGTAGTTGATATTGACGCCCTTACTGGTAAAGTTTTTAAAAATAATTTTGTGGATTCTTTTGTTGCTTATGCCAATGAGGAAGCAAAGGATTCAGTAGGCTTAAGTGAAGTTGAGGTTAAAAAAATTGACGGTCTAAAGGATTTAAAGAAAAAATCAGAGGCAAAAAATAAGGTTCTTGAAATTGTTGGTAAATCTTATAAGGTTGAAAGCATAGCCCTTTCCTCAGACAAGGATAATTATTATTACAGAATAATTCTTGAAAAGGAAAAAAATATTGGCAGTCTTGTTTTAAATGCCAAGACTTTGAAATTAGTCAGCTTAGATATTTTGGCAGACAAAAGAGATGTAAAGACCAAGGTCACTGATGAAGAAGCTAAAAATATTGCCCTTAACTTCTTAGAAAAGTATGGCGATAAGACTGAACTTAATTTAGATAAAATCGATATAAGTAAATTTGACTACGCTACTATCCTTAGAATACCAAGGTATGTGAACTCTCTTCCAGTACTAGATGAAGGCTTAACTATTACAGTTGATGACGAGAAAAATGTTGTAACCTATGAAAAAGATTTTTCAACAGCAGATTTTAGCAAGGCAAAAGATATTGCTCTTACAAAGGATGAAGCAAATAAAATTTATCTAAATTCTAAAAACTTTGGTCTCAAGTATGAAATGACTGAAAAGGGTCCTAAACTTCTATATGGAAAAATAAAGAACATTGTGCCTTTAGTTGGCGAAGATAAAATCTTGCGAGACAAATTTGGAAACATAGTCAACTTTAAGGATCAAATATCCTATGAAGACTTTGATAAGGCAAGGGATAAGGAAGCCATTAATTCTTTAAAGGACATGGAAATTGGAACTATTGGTAAAAAATTATCTGACAAAATAACTTACAAGGAATTTTTAAGTTTACTTAATGATAGTTACAGCGACGACTATTACGACTTTAAGCGCTATGATTTAGACAAGGATAAAGTCAAAGACAAAAAAATTCCTGAAAAAGATGTTGTGAAAATTTTAGTAATAGACAAGGGCTTAGGGGAATTTACCAAGGCCAAGGGAATTTTTAAAGAGGACATCTTTAAAAATCAAAAATCCTTGGGCGACTACGAATCTTATTATATAATCGCCAAGGGCTTCGGCTTTCTTGATGGCGACATAGATCCAAACAAGGAAATGACCCTTGAGGAAATTTTATACATTATATACAATTCAATAAAGTAATTGTAATTCTTTTGTAATTGCTTCTTACCTCCCACTGATGTATATTATCAATGGGAGGTTTTTTATGACCCAAACAAGTTATGAAAGAAGAAAAAGATTAAGAAGACAAAAAGCCAGAAGAAAAAAGAGAATTAGGCAAATTATTTCTATTTCGATTTTTGCACTAATACTTATACTAATTTTCTCAAAAATTTTCTCTGGTATTAAACATTCAAAAGACACAGAAGTTTCACCTGCCCTAATGTGGTATTACACAAATGAAATTTATAAGGACAGGCCAAGGCCAATCTTTTATGAAAAAGAATACATTTCCAATGTTGCCTTGGATAAACTAAGTCAAATGGAGGATGAATTTATAGTCAAGGGATCCAACCACCTTAAGAAGGTTGACAAGTATGCCTATGACGCAAAAAAAATTCGTGACTACACAGTTCATCAAAACTACAAGGGAGAAAAGAAAATTGTATTCTTGACCTTTGATGATGGACCAAACAATGAAATCACTCCACAAATTTTAGACACCTTAAAGAGAGAAGATGTTCGTGCTACCTTCTTCTTAGTTGGTAAGTCAATTGGAGATAAGACTGCAGGACGTGTAAAAGAAATTCTTGAAAATGGCAATGCCATTGCAACTCACTCCTTCTCTCACGACTACGACTACCTCTATCCAGGAAGAGTTGTAAGTCCAGAAAGAGTTTATGGAGAAATAGAAAAGACTAATGAAAGACTTCAAAATATTTTAGGGGATGCTTTCCATTCAAAGGTCTTTAGGTATCCAGGCGGTGAAATGTCCTGGGGCAACACAGAGGCTTCTAATTCTTATCTAGCATCAAGAGATATAAATTGGATTGACTGGAACTGCCTAGTTGGCGATGCAGAGAAAAAGTCTGTTAGACCAACAAGTGCCCAAGGTCAAATAGAATATCTTGACAGGAGCTTAAATAAAAATAAGAACACAAAAATTGCAGTTGTCCTTGCCCACGACGCAAGAAACAAACAACTGACAGCTGACTCCCTATCAGAAGTTATAAAATACTTTAGAGACAGGGGCTATGAATTTGGAATTTTAAAATAATTTTAATTTCAAAAAGTTTATAAAAATAAGAGGACTGATTTTATTTTCAGTCCTCTTTTTATTTGCCTTATTTATTTTAAATTAAAGCAAGATTATTAATTTTTAAATTAAACTAAGTCCTTTTTTATTAAGTAGATTAAAATAAATAGGCTGACAAAGGCCAAAATGTAAGAAAATAATATAAAGACAATAAATAAAGACTTTTCACTTTTTTCATCTAGACTTCCAAGGATAAATAGGCTGGGTAAAAAAGATAAAAAACTAAGATAGGTATAGATAATAAGAAGGACTTTTATAAAAGTAATACTTATATTATCAATAAAAATATAAGCCCAACCCAGGCTTATAAATATTATAAAGGCATGAATTAAAATCCTATAAATTATATTAGATCTTTTAGGATACTGCCATAGGATTACCTGTAAAAATTTTTTTATATTTCTATTCAACTATATCCCCACCTAAAAATTATTTGTAATAATATTATAGTTTATTGATTTAAAAATTATTTACAATTTAAAAAATAAAAAATTATTTTCTTAAAAAATTTAGATCTTAAGTTTAAAATAAAAATAGGACTAATCTCTATGACTAGTCCTAATTTATTATTAAAGTGAATTTTTAATTTTTTCTGCTCTTTCAATAAGTTTGTCTTTTCCTAATAGGTAAAGAACATTTTGCATTTCTGGTCCGTGAACATTTCCAGAGATTGCTGCTCTTACTGGCATGTAAAGTTTCTTGCCCTTTACTCCAGAGTCCTTTTGAACTTCCTTCATTAGTCCCTTGGCAGTTTCCATGTCAATTTCATCGTGTGATTTTACAATTTTTATAAAGGAGTCAAGAAGTCCTGGCACGTGTTCTTGTGCTAGCTCTTCTTTAGCTTGGTCTTCTGTGATTTCGATGTCACCAAATAGGAACTTGATGTGTTCTGGTATATCTTCTAACTTGTCACAAGCTTCTCTCACTGTGTCAATTAAGATCTTGTACCATTCAAAGTTGTTTCTAATTTCTTCTTCGCTTAATAGGCCTGATTCAGTTACAAAAGGAATTGCAAGTTCAGCAAGTTTTTCTAAGTCGTAGGACTTCATGTAATGAGAGTTCACCCAGTTTAACTTGTCTGTGTCAAAAATTCCTCCAGACTTTCCTACCCTGTCAAAGGAGAATTTTTCTACTAACTCATCTAGGGACATGATTTCTTCCCCATCTTCTGGAGACCAGCCAACAAGTGCAAGGTAGTTTACTATACCTTCTGGTAGGTATCCTCTTTTTCTAAAGTCTTCAACAGAAACATCTCCTTGTCTCTTAGAAAGTTTCTTCCTGTCCTTATTTAAAACTGTAGGAAGGTGAACAAATTCTGGTGCATCCCAGCCAAGGCATTCATAAAGGTAAACGTGCTTTGGAGTTGATGGAAGCCATTCTTCCCCTCTTACAATGTGAGTGATTCCCATAAGGTGGTCGTCAACAATTACAGCCATGTGGTAAGTTGGGAAACCATCTGACTTCATTAATACTTGATCGTCAATTTCATCAGTGTTTATTGTAACTTTTCCACGAACTGCATCGTTAAAAGTGATGTCCTTGTTCTTTGGAAGTTTAAGTCTTACAACATAATCTTCTCCAGCTGCAACTCTCTTCTTAGCTTCTTCTAGAGGAATTCCACGGCAAAGTCCATCATACTTAGGCACCTTTCCCTTAATTCTTTGTTCTTCACGAAGATTATCTAATCTTTCCTTTGAACAGAAACAGTAATAAGCGTGTCCTTCTTCAATTAGTTGATCAACATATTTTTTGTAGATGTCTAATCTTTCTGATTGGATGTAAGGTCCACATTCGCCAACTTCTGTTAGCTTGCCATCCTTAACAACAACACCTTCGTCATGAGATATGCCTGCCCACTCAAGGGATTCAATTAGGTTTTCTATGGCACCTTCTACATATCTTGTCCTATCTGTATCTTCTATTCTCAAAACAAATTTGCCGCCATTTTTCTTTGCGTATAAGTAATTGTAAAGAGCTGTTCTCAAACCTCCAATGTGAAGGTAACCTGTTGGTGATGGTGCAAATCTTAATTTAATATCTGACATTATTTCTTCCTTTCTATTTATTTTTCTATTTACTTTGCTGTAATTTCTATAACTTGATAATAAGCCCAGTGGTTCCTCTTAAGGTCCTTAAATGGGTTCTTTGAATACTTATCCAAGAAAGACTTGTTGATCTTCCTATCTAAAACTTTATTAAATATAGTGGCAGCTTCTGCCCTTGTTATTTTATCATTTGGTTTGAATTCATTTTTTGACTTTCCAACCATAATTCCGTGACTTGACAAGGCATTTATAGCATCACTTGCCCAATAATTTTCCTTTACGTCTTTAAACTCAATTGGGTTGTTACCAACATTTAATTTCAGATAATTTGCCATCATGCTGGCAAACTGTGCCCTAGTCATTGGCTCTTTTGGTCTAAAAGTTCCATCTTCATAACCTGAAATTAGACCTTGTTTTTCTATGAAGACAATGTTGTCGTAGAACCATTGGCTCTCCTTCAAGTCGCTAAAAGAAGACTCTCCATTTGCCTTGGCCTTGTCGTCAATTAATCTCTTTAAAACTGAAGCAGCCTCTGCCCTAGTTATTTTTTCGTTTGGAGCGAACTTATCACTAGATATACCTGCCATATATGGAAGTCTAATAAGCTCAATAGACTTTTGAAGTTCTTCAAGAGACTTATTGATTTCATCAGTTGAAACTTCGCTTTTTACTACAATATATTCAGCTGATGCAATGGCTGCACGAAGTCTTCTTTCATTTTGAATTCCTGCTTTGGCAGTGGAAAGATTTTTCGCAAAGTCCACATAGTCTGTTAACTTTTCAAGAGTTTTTATTGTGCTATAAGTTTCTAGTTCGTCGTTGTTTTCATTGACAAGCTCTGTTGATTTTTTGGCTTCAAGCTTAGCTTTTACCATGTAATCTAGGCTTGCTTCCTTGTCCTTTGTGCTTGCTGCAATCCTAAGATAAGATCCTTCTTTTAAATCTAGACCTTCAAATTTAAAGTTTCCCTTTTCATCTGCCTTTGTAGTGGCAACAAGTTTTTTATCGATGGCAAGTCTTAAGTCAGCATTTTTTTCTGTTGTGCCTTGGATTTCACTTGATCCATCATAAACATCCTTGATAGTCAAAACTCCATTTTGAGTTTTCGTTGAGGACTCAAGATTTTTTTGGTCACTTTTAGTGTCCCCTTCCTTGTCCACATAGGATAGGACAAAGGAGTTTTTTAAGTTGGAACTTGATCCAACATCACTTTTTACCCTAGTAGAAATTTCTAGGTTTAGCCTGTCGCCCTTGATAACAGATAGGTCGTTGGCATTGATTGTTACAATGTTTTGGTCCTTTCCCTTAATGGAAGTTTCCCTAATGTCTAACTTGCCAGCCACTTCCTTCTCATCAAGTAGCCTTGTTTCCTTTACATCAAGTGCCTTATCGAACAAAAGAGTTACAGAGAAAGATGAATATTTTTCCTTGTAGTCTCTTGGCAAATTTACAATTAAATTATACTTTAGAGTGTCCCCACTCTTTGCCTGAGATAGTCCAGGTTGTTCTAAGACAACTTGAATGTCTTCAGCTGCAAAGACATTTACAAAAAGAGTGAAAGCCATAAGAATGTATAAAAACAATTTTTTCATAAGAACGCCCCCTTAATATATTTATAATTATACTAAAGGGGCCTTAACAATTCAATAAATGAGGCTTTTTTAAATGTAAGCTGTCATGCTTACTTTAAAATAAACTTTTGCTAAGTTGCATTTGTAAAATTTTAAAATCAAAGGACTTGATACGTAGTTATAACTTTATAAGTAACTATGACTTTGTAAAAAAATATGACTTTATACTAATTTATAACTTAATAAATATTTATGACTTTATTAACATTTACAACTCAATCATTAACCATGATCCTATAAAAAATCTTTCACTCACAAACTTAAAATCCATAACAATAAAATAGGACTCCAAAATAATTTTTGAAGTCCTAAAGATTTACTATAAATTTCTTATAAAGGTAAGATTGGTCTTAGATATCTTAGTGTAAATATAAGGGCCAATAGGTACATAACAGGTGAAACTTCTTTTCCACGTCCTGTTGTCACCTTTAAGATTACATAAGAGATCATTCCCACAGAAATACCTTCTGCAATTGAATAAGCAAAGGGCATTGTCACCATTGTCAAAAAGGCTGGAACTGATTCTGTGTAGTCATCTAATTTTATTTGATTAATTGGACTAATCATAAAAAGTCCTACCATTACAAGAGCAGCTGATGTTGCTTGTGCTGGCACAATTGAAAAAATCGGGAATAAAAATAGTGATATAAAGAAGAAGAAGGCACAAGATATAGTTGTAAGTCCAGTTCTTCCTCCGTCAGCAACACCTGATGCTGATTCAACAAAAGTTGTAACAGTAGATGTTCCTAAAAGGGCACCAATAACTGTTCCAATGGCATCAGATAAAAGTGCACGACCAACTCCTGGTAGGTTTCCATCTTCATCAATTAGGTCTGCCTTAGTTGCAACTCCAGTAAGAGTTCCCACTGTGTCAAATAAGTCTACAAATAGGAATGTAAACATTACAGAGAACATATCAAAAGTGAATATGTCTCCCCAGTGAAGCTTAAAGGCAACAGGACTAAGTGATGGTGGAAGTGAAAATAACATTCCTCCTGGTAAGTGACTAACTCCTAAGATAAGAGCAAGCACAGTTCCAGTTATAATTCCATATAAAAGTGCTCCTTTTACATTTTTTGCAGTAAGAAGTGCCATCACCATAAGTGATACTATAAAAACAAGAGATGGTCTTGATGCAATATCTCCAAGAGCAATAAGAGTTGCGTCGTTATCAACAATAACTCCTGCTGAGATAAGTCCCACTAGGGTAATGAAAAGTCCAATACCAACTGATACTGCATTCTTAAGTGACATTGGTATTGAAGTAAATATGGCTTCACGAATATTGAAGAAGCTCATCACTATAAATACAATACCTTCCAAGAATACTGCAGTTAGGGCGTAAGACCAGTCGTGACCCATGCTTAGGACAACTGTGTAAGTGAAGAAAGCATTAAGTCCCATTCCTGCTGAAAGTGCGAAGGGCAAGTTTGCAAAAAATCCCATAAAGATCATTGCAATAATTGAAGCAAGTATGGTCGCAGTGAAAACTCCACCCTTGTCCATTCCAGTTTCAGATAGCATATTTGGATTTACAACAAGAATATATGACATTGTCATAAAAGTTGTAAGCCCTGCCAAAAACTCTGTCTTGGCATTAGTCTTCCTCTCATTGAGAGAAAAAGTTCTTTCTAAAAAACTTGAATTTGTTTCCATTTTTTCCTCCTCATTTAAAATACATTTTCAATTCTATCACATTAGGAGACAAATGGCAGGATGTTGATAAATTTTTTCTTTGAAAATAATTTTTAAATCAAAAAAAGACTCTTGAAGTGGGGCTTCAAAAGTCTTTCTTTTCTAATAATCTTTTCTTTCTCCTAGTATTCGAGAGATTATATAAATTGTTATTACAAAGGCAAGTAAAAATAAAGTTAATTTAAGAGAACTTGTTCTTTTTATTATGCCTACAAAAAATCCTGCTGGGTTTGCTCCAAACTTATCTAAGATAGGTAGAAGAGCTGGTGATGCTGTAAACATTGTACCCACTCCACTAGTTTGTCCAAAGTGAAGATAGATTGGGATACTTATAAGATAATATGCCATCATATAAATTGAAATAAAAAGTCCAATCTTAAATTCAAGACCATTTATTTCAATATTTTGTAAGATGTAAGTCATTAAAAGTGAATCTATTATAAATATACTTAATACCTTCAAGAACTTTACATTTATTATGTCAGCTCTTGATGCACCAATACATAATAAATAGGGTTTGCTCTTGTCAATCATCATGCCTTCACTACTTATTACGTATAAGACGAAGTGTAATAGGATAGTTGCTAGAAAAAATAGGGCAAAGGGTTTTTCTGCAAAGAAACTAAATTCTTTTGTAAAAAGTCCTAGGCTCTTAATGGCAAAAATCATTGCAATAAATATGAGATAAACAATAATAAATTTTTTCCTAATTTTAAAATCATTTTTTAAAAGAATTTTCATACTATCCCCCTCTCCCTCAAATATTTTGTGGAATATCTATAGTCTAAGCTAAAGGACAAGATGCAAATTATTATTGAGCCTACTATAAATATTGGTCTGTAGTTAATTAAAATGTCATAATTGGTCATGTAGATCAAACCAAAAATTAAAGCAAATCCAACAATCAATAGACCATAGAGAAATGCCACTAAACCTTTTTTGTATTTTGTAAAAATAAGGTGACTTAGGCTAAAGGCGAAAAAGTCCAAGGCTATTAGTAGGTTGATATACATATTTAAAATAAGTCTGTCTTCGTCACCACTAGCAATTAATCCAATTAAGAATACAATAGAAGTAAGAATAAATATTATTAAATTTTTTATAATCTTAGCAAGAGAATAATCTTTTATAGATACTGGCATAGTCATGAACTTTTGAAAATCTTTGAAGTTATCTCCAAAAACAACTTGTGACCTCAAAGTAAAGACCATAATAAAAGCCCATTGTATAAAAAATTGCTCAGATTTTTCCCCTGTAATCACAACACTCAAAGCTAGAATTGCCCCAATAACAATTACCATTGGAAGGGCAATATTCCTTACAAGTTTAAAGTCATTATATAAAACTGCTTTCATACTATCTCATTCTCCTTTAAAAGTTTTGATGAGAATTTATAATCCACAAAAACTGAAATTACTGGTAAGGCTATGGAAAGAATTATAAAAATTATTTTGTAATTCAAAAGATACTTGGTGTATCTAAGCAATGGCATCCCAACTAATAAAACAGATAATATATAAATTATAAAAATATAAGATTTTTTATATTTTGAAAAAAATACGTGAAAGATGCTCATTAAGCTAAAATCAATCGCTAAAAAATAAAATATATATCTTATTAAAATTTCCACAGTAATATTGTTTCGAAAAATTGCTAAGGAAATTAGATGTGCCATTGACGTTATTATATAAACCATTATATTCCTAATGATTTTCCCAAGAGCATAATCATTAATAGAAACTGGCATTGTTAGGAACTTACCCATGTCACTGTACTTATCTCCAAATATAATTTGACCTCTCAGTGTATAAGTGACAATCCCTATGCAATAAATAAAAAACCTGTTATCTGATTCTATATTATTAATAAAAATTAAGAATATTAATACCAATCCTAGGATAGAAGCTAAAAAATAATACTTAAATATTTTCCACTCATTTATTAATACTGCTTTCATTGTCCACCTCTTGATAAGAATATCATTATGTCCTCCACATTTGCCCTGTCAACAACTTCATTTGGATAAAATTCTTTAAAAACTTGGACATTTTTTATCAAAGCTTCTGTTGAGTATTTATTTTTTCTTGTCTTTAAGACAAATTCTCCATAATTTTTTAAATTTTCTTCAGAAGTTTTTAAAATTCCATATTTTTCGATGAGGTTGTCCTTTTCATCGTATAAGATTAGTCTTCCCTCGTGGATATAAATTATATAGTCGGCAATTTTTTCTATGTCAGACAAGATGTGTGATGAAAATAAAATTGTCTTGTCCCCATCCTTGATGTAGTCAAACAAAAATCCTATAATCTCGTCACGAATTACTGGGTCAAGGCCAGAAGTTGGTTCGTCAAGGATCAAGAGGTCAGGGTCGTGACAAATGGCAGAAATAATTTTTAGCTTCATTAGGTTACCGGTAGAGAGTTCATTTAACTTTTTGTCCCTTGGCATCTTAAATTTATCTGCGCAGTCATAAAACATTTCTTCGTCAAAATTTTTGTAGGCAACTTTTAAAATATCAACAACGTCCTTTATCTTAAAAGTATCGTTGAAGAAGGAGTCAGGTATCACTGCCCCAATTTTCTCGAAGGATTCCTTATGGATCTCTTCTCCAAAAATTTTTATGTCTCCATCATACTTATAGAGGTCCAGGATGCACTTAAGTAGTGTTGTCTTGCCTGCACCATTCTCCCCAATTAGGCCAAGTACTGCTCCTTCAGGAATTTCTAAATTTTCTATATCAAGGTCAAAGTCCTTAAATTCTTTTCTCAAATTATTTATTTCTATTGTTTTCATAAGTCACCCACTTCATCTAATGTCTTTAAAATTTCTTGCAATTCGTCTATGTCAATGCCTGCAGCCTTGGCAACAGTCATTGCATCAGTAAAATATTTTTCAATCTCTGCAAGAGCATTCTCTCTCACAACTTCTTCATTTAATTTTTTTACAAAGGAACCCTTGCCTGGCATGGAATAAATATATCCCTCTTGCTCCAAGTCATTGTAGGCACGCTTTGTTGTAATGACAGAAACCTTTAAGTCGCTGGCAAGAGTCCTCATACCAGGAAGCCCTTCGTCAGCTTTTAAGTCTCCAGCAACTATCTGAGCCTTGATTTGATTTTTTATCTGCTCATAAATTGGAAGGCCAGAGTCATTTGAAATAATAATTTTCATATCACACCACCTTTAAGTGTATATAGTTTTTTTTTTTTTAAATACTTATATTTGATACTTTAAATACTTTTATAAAGAGCACAAAATAATTAAGACTCCTTAATTTTCTCATATACAGATTTTTCCCAAAGATTTTCATCCTTAACGTATTTTGAAAACATAAAAATTCCAAAAAATATTATTGAACCTACTATTGAAAATAAAGTTCCTTTTAAATCATAGTGTTGTCCAGAAAATATATCTTTAGAAAAATCTGTGACAAATAGTAGGGCAAGATTGTTGTTTAAATAGTGAATCATAACTGGAGCCCAAATTGAATTTGTCTTATTGTAGGCATAAGTTAAAAATATCCCTAAAAATATACAAAATACAAGTTGTACAAATATGGAATAAATTTGTGATGTTAAAAGCCCATCTGAATAATAAAATAAATTAAGGGGTAAGTGCCATATTCCCCAAATAAAACCTGTCATTAAAATAGACTTTTTAACACCATAAATTTCTTTTAGTCTTGGTGCTAGGTATGCCCTCCAACCGTATTCTTCTCCTATGAATAGCATAATATTTAAAAAAGAAAAAATAAAAATTGAAATGAAAATTCTTAAACTCTTTAGATTTAAAATTTTAAAAAATTCATTTGTTTCCCCTTGCAATACATAACCTAAAAAAGTTCTCAAAAAATATATAATTATAAAAAGTAAGCACATAAGTAAAGTTGATTTTTTATTTGGATTATTTAGAGATAATTTCTTTTTAAGGTCTTTATCCATAGTGAAGATGGCTATTATCATTGCAATAGCAGAAATTAAAATAACAAATTCAGACAACCCACTAAACTCTGGATAAAAAATATTTATTATTGAAAGTGCAAATAATATAAGACTTGCCACTAGGTATATTCTAATAGCAGAAATTTTTATGATATTTTTATTTTCTTTATGCAAAAGTGCCACTACGCCCAAAAATGGAATAAACATTTGAAATAAGGGATAAATACTTATGCTTATGTCGTGTAATTTGCAGTAATAGATGGCAATTCCCATTAAGTAGGGAATTATAAATGATATGCCAATAAAAATTTTTAAATCTTTTTTCATAATTTCTTCAACTCCTTTTCTTGAATTTTAAGTGTATATACTTTATATTTACACTATAAGCCCAGTAAATATTTTTGTCAAGATTTTTATAAAAATTTCCAATAAAAAAAGACTAAATTTAATTAGTCTTCTCTTCTTCTTAATTTATATTTTTTTCTTCTTAATTCCTATTTACATAAAATAAATCAAAGCCATGTATATCCCTGTCCCAAGAAATATTGAGAATAGAAAATTTTTCAAAAACTTAAAGGACAAAATTATACCTGCGAAGGCAAGCCCAAGGGGCAGGACTTCAGTTGAACTTGTAAAGTCCACTCCTCTTATACAAAAGATTAGAAGGAGTCCCATAAGTGAGTAGGGAAGTTTTTCTCCAAGATAGGCTATGAAGCCTGGGAGTTCTCTCTTCCTAAAAATAATTCTTGGGAGGAATCTTGCGAGAATTGTTATTCCTCCAGCGAGAAAAATATATTTCATTTCAGTCATGTTTTTCCCTCCTGTAAGCTAGATAAAGGACAAATAAGATGATAATCATGGCAGGAAGGATGAAGTTCTCTCCAAAGATTATCAAAGCTAAAATCGAAGCCACAAGCCCAAGAAGGGCTGGGAAGTGATCTTCCACTTGCTTCCACTGGCTCAAAAATATTACAAGGAAGAGGGCTGTCAAGATAAAATCTATTCCCTGGATTTCAAACTTTATAAAGTTGCCAAGGATGCCCCCAAGGATTGTGCCAAGGAACCAATAGGACTGGAGCAAGATTAAAATTGAAAGATAAAAATCTTCCTTTTTCATATCACCTGGCACTTCTGTTCCCATTATCATGGAGTAAGCTTCATCGCAAAGGGCATAGTAGGCATAAGTTTTTTTCTTTCCTCTCATATCTTTAAATTTGCCAAGACATGTTAGGGCATAGAAGAAGTGTCTTATGTTCATCATGACAAGTATTAAGATGTAGGACAAGACATCCATGCCTGAGTGCATGGCTTCAACGACTACAAATTGAATTGATCCCGAGAAGATTACCACTGATGTCAATGGTGGCATCCAAAAATCATATCCAAAGGAAGATGTATATATTCCAAAGCTAAGTCCAATAAATAAAAAGGAAATTAATATTGGAATTGTAATTGGAAAAACTTTTTTTAAATTTTTTATCATCTCTTCTCTCCCTTAAAGTTAATTAGTAAACATTATAACACGTTAAAATTTTTTTATCATGTAAAATGAAATAATAAGCTATCCAATTTTGAGTGCTATAGAAAAACAAAGTGATATTACTTATCTAGATAATAGCTAAGAAAGTTTTTTCTAGTAACTTTAAATATGGAAATAATAAAAAGGTTTACTAATATTAAATTAATGGTTGACTGATTTTAAAATTTATGATAATTTTATGGTGTGAAATATGTAGCTAATGTCATAATTACATTTACAATAGTTTTCAATGCATAGGAGAGAATTTATGAAAAAAATAAATTTATTGTTTGAAAAATTTATTTTAAAACACTATAAAAAAATTGATGTAAATGACGACGTTTATTTTTACTTATCAAATGCCTGTAAAATAACTGTGATATTTTTTATATTAGGAATCCTTTTCTTCATCTTTTATAAATTATCAGGTGTCGAAAGAATATTTGGTATGTCTTTGTATGGTCTAGCAAAAGACTCAATGGGGTATAGTTTATTTGGTCTTATTGTTTCTCTAATTATTTATTTATTCAAAAAATAAGACTTTCTATAAAACTATATATAATAAAAAAGTGTCCTTAGACTTTTTACAGTTTAAGGACACTTCTTTTTTATCTTTTAATTTTTATTTATTTTTTCTTGAATCTTACTTTCTTTTGGATTTCTCCTGCAACTAGTGGTATAAGTGATGATCCAAGTACAACTGCGATTTCTTTTGGTCCTAAGTCCATTAGTCCAAAGGCATCGTTTAATACTGGAACATAAATTACTACTAGCATTAACAAGAATGAGAATAAAGTTGCAAATACTAATTTTTTATTTGTAAATACTCCAAGTTCAAATACAGTCTTGTCAATTGATCTTGAAGAGTAGGCTCTTAGAAGCTCACAAATTATTAGGGTTGCAAAGGCCATTGTCCTTGCGTGTCCAAGTCCTTCGCCTTGGCCATACCACTTAAGTCCAACTATATATGCAAGTAGAGTTGCTACTGTGATTGCAATAGATTGGATAGCAACTGTGATTTTTATTTCTGTGTCAAGGATTGGCTCGTCTGGGTCACGAGGTGCTTCATTCATTATATCTGCCTCTCCTCTTTCAACTCCAAGAGCGAGAGCTGGGAAGGAGTCTGTAACAAGGTTAAGCCACAACAATTGAATTGGAATAAGTGGCACTGGAAGGTTCATTAGGATTGAAATCAATACTATTAAAACTTCTCCCAAGTTACATGAAAGTAAATAAGCAACGAACTTCTTGATGTTGGAATAAATAATTCTTCCTTCTTCAACTGCGTTTACAATTGTTGCAAAGTTGTCATCTGTCAAAATTACTTCTGCAGTATTTTTTGCAACGTCAGTACCTGTTATACCCATGGCAATACCAATGTCTGCCTTTTTAATTGCTGGGGCGTCGTTAACTCCGTCACCAGTCATGGCAGTTATGTGACCATTTTGTTTTAGGGCTGTAACAATTTGAACCTTGTTTTCTGGAGAAACTCTTGTGAAGACAGATTTTTCTTTTACAATTTCTCTCATTTCTGCTTCAGACATTTCGTTAAGTTCCCTACCCATGATTGCTTCATCATCATGTTCTGCAATGCCAAGGTCTTTTGCAATGGCAAGACCTGTTTCAAGGTAATCACCTGTAATCATAATTGGTCTTATTCCTGCAGTCCTACATTCTTTTATTGCAGCCTTTGCTTCTGGTCTTGATGGGTCAATCATACCTGTAAGTCCAACAAAAACCATATCTTTTTCAATATTTTCTGATGTGATTTCACTTGGCATGTCCCTGTGTTTTCTATAAGCGTAGCCTAGACATCTTAGGGCAGATCTTGCGAACTCGCTATTCTTTTCTAAAACTTCTTCTCTTAATTTGTCATCAAGGTCTACTTCTTTTCCATCAATTAAGATCTTGCTACATCTATCAAGAACAACGTCTGGTGCTCCCTTTGTGAAGGATGTGATGTCATCAAAGATCTTGTCGTGGAAAGTTGTCATCATCTTTCTGTCAGAGTCAAAAGGAATTTCTTCAATTCTGTCAATGTTACTATAAAGTTCCTTAAGTCCATTTCCTGCTTTTTCTGCAAAAGTAAGAAGGGCACCTTCAGTTGGATCTCCAATAATTGACGCTTCCTCACCCTTAACTTGTAATTTTGCGTCATTAGTTAAGGCTGCAATAGAAGAAAGAATTTTAATATTTTCATCTTCTTCGATAGTAACTTTTGAATCTTTTCTTGTTACGTCACCTTCTGGAGAGTAACCAGTTCCTGAAACATCGTAAACGTGTCCGTCAGTAAATACCTTTACAACAGTCATTTCGTTTTGTGTAAGTGTACCAGTCTTGTCGGAACAAATTACTGTAGTTGTTCCAAGAGTTTCTACTGCCAAAAGTTTTTTTACAATAGCATTTTTTTCTGCCATCTTGCCCATACCAATTGAAAGTACAATTGTTACAATAGCTGGAAGCCCTTCTGGCACTGCTGCTACTGCAAGGGAAATAGCTGTCATAAACATTTCTCTTGGGTCATGCTTATAAAGTACGCCAACTGCAAGAACTACTGCACAAATTACAAGAACTAAAATACCAAGAGTCTTAGAAAGTTTTGCAAGTTTTCTTTGAAGGGGAGTTTGTTCATCTCCAACTGTGGCGATTGAAGTTGCAATCTTTCCAATTTCTGTTTCGTGGCCAGTTTCTACAACAAGTCCCATACCCCTACCGTAAGACACAATAGTTGATGAGTAAGCCAAGTTTTCCCTGTCACCAATTTCCATCTTGCCATCATAAACCACACTAGCATCCTTTTCCACTGGAACTGACTCACCAGTTAGGGATGACTCATCAATCTTTAGATTTGATGACTCAAGAAGTCTTAGGTCTGCTGGGACTATATCACCAGTTTCAAGGATGATAATATCTCCTGGCACAAGTGTGTTTGAATCAACTTCAACATGGTCTCCATCTCTTATTACCTTGGCCTTTGGTGAAGACATCTTTTGTAGAGCTTCAATAGCTTCTTCTGCCTTACCTTCTTGGTAGATAGATAGAAAGGCATTTACAATTACAATGGCAATAATTATTCCTGCATCAAGTGCTTCTCCATTGAAGGCAGATACAAGGGCTGCTGCCATTAAGATGATAATCATTGGATCAAGTATTTGTTCCTTTAACTTTTCTCCAAAGGATTTTTTCTTTTCTGCTTCAAGAGCATTGTCCCCATATTTTTCAAGCCTAGTCTTAGCTTCATCTTGACTTAGTCCTTTATCTTTCGTCGTAGAAAGATTTTTTAGGGCTTCGTCTGGGGATTGATTATACCAATTTTTTTCCATACTTCCTCCTTTATAATACAAAAAAGAGACCGACTCTTACATCGGTCTCACATACTTACAAAATAAGCTTTTCAGCCGGGCAATGCCGTAATGACGACTGAAAATTTAAAAGTTACTCCCCTAAGTGAGTAAATTATATCAAATTAATTTGCCTAAAACAATCTATAAATCTTTAATAAATTATTTTTATTTTTTTGGAGTTAGCTTTGTCATTCCACCCATATACATTTGTAGTGGTTCTGGAATTCTTACGCTGCCATCTTCTTGAAGTAGATTTTCTAAGAAGGCAATTAACATTCTTGGTGGAGCAACTACAGTGTTGTTCAATGTGTGGGCAAAGTATGTGCCATCCTTGCCACGAAGTTTGATGTTAAGTCTTCTTGCTTGGGCATCGCCAAGGTTTGAACATGATCCAACTTCAAAATATTTATTTTGTCTTGGTGAAAAGGCTTCAACGTCAAGAGACTTAACCTTTAAGTCTGCCAAGTCACCAGAACAACATTCAAGAGTTCTAACAGGGATATCTAGTGAACGGAAGAAGTCCACTGTGTTTTGCCATAATTTTACGTACCAGTCTTTTGATTCTTCTGGCTTACAAATTACAACCATTTCTTGTTTTTCAAATTGGTGGATCCTGTAAACTCCTCTTTCTTCAATACCGTGAGCTCCAACTTCTTTTCTAAAGCAAGGAGAATAAGAAGTAAGTGCAAGAGGCATATCTTCTTCTGGAGTAATTGTATTTATAAATTTACCAATCATTGAGTGTTCGGAAGTACCAATTAGATAAAGATCTTCGCCTTCAATCTTGTACATCATGTTTTCCATTTCTGCGAAACTCATAACACCAGTAACTACGTCTGATCTAATCATAAATGGTGGAATGTGGTATTCAAAGCCACGATCAATCATAAAGTCTCTTGCATAAGCTAGGATTGCAGAGTGAAGTCTTGCAATGTCTCCCTTTAGGTAGTAGAAGCCTGCACCTGATGTGTTTCTTGCAGAGTCAAGGTCAATTCCGTTAAAGCTTTCCATGATGTCAATGTGGTAAGGAACTTCAAAGTCAGGAATTACTGGTTCGCCAAATCTTTCAAGCTCAACATTTTCGCTGTCGTCCTTTCCTATTGGCACTGTATCATCCATCATTTGTGGGATAACTTGCATCCTCTTCTTAAGTTCTTCAGCAAGATCTCTTTCAGCAGCTTCAAGATTTGTTATCTCTTCATTAATTTCTGCAACTTTTTTCTTTGCTTCTTCTGCCTTGTCCTTTTCTCCCTTTTGCATAAAGCCACCAATTGTTTTTGAAGTTTGGTTTTTTTCTGCACGAAGGTTGTCGCCCTTAGTCTTTGCAGCTCTTAGGTCCTCGTCAATCTTTATAACTTCATCAACTAGTGGAAGTTTGTCATCTTGGAATTTCTTTTTGATATTTTCCTTAACTGCTTCTGGGTTTTCTCTTACAAATTTAATGTCTAACATATATCCTCCCTTAAAATAAAAAAAGCCCCTCAATCCCTAAAGGGACGAGAGACCCGCGTTGCCACCCTAATTAACCAAATGGTTCACTTAAAATTTCATAGACTATGAGGTGGATTCATCTTAAAAAATTTACAGGTTCTCACCAGCCACCTGCTCTCTTAAAAACTTTTTAAAATTACTATTCTCAATTATCGCCTTTTTTAGTTTTTTTTATTATAACATAAGTAAAAATAAGTTCAAGCTTTTTGTACTTTAAAGTAATTTTATTAAGATGAATTGATGGAGATTTATAAAATATGTATAATAAGTGTGAGGACATACAGATGGTGGTTGCCTAATAAAAATATTAGGAGGGACGACTATGAGTGACTATGAAATTCTATCTTTAATAATAGAGTTTGCAACACTAATAGTCATCATCTTAACACTTTACGATAAGAAGTAGTTAAAATGAAAAAACCACCTGTATCGCACTACAAGTGGTTTTAGTATAAAACTAACTATAAGGCGACCGCTTTTAACGGTGTCCTCTTTATCTATATTATAACACAATATTTCTATTTTTAAAGGCTGCTAAGCCTTTTTTATTTTTTAAGATACTTTATGAGGGCAAGGATTGCCAAAATTATAAGTACAAAAACACCTATGTAAATTCCCAAGCCAAGAATTAAAGCAATAAGTGAATTAGAAGTAGTAAAAGCCATAATGATTCCTCCTTTATACTTTTTTACATTATATCAATATAATTAATCTTTTACAAAATTTATTTACGCACATAATTTTTTCTTTTTGTTATAATAGGCAAGAGGTGATGAAATGAGAGAGTTTTTACTTTCACAAGGCGTTTCAGAAAATCTACTTAAGGGAGTAGATGAATTTATAGAAAAACATGATTTAAATAAGGATTTTGAATATAGAATCCCAAATATAAAATACAAATATTACGGCAAAAAAACTTGGGAGAAGGCCATCGCTGCAATTTTATCTGGCGACAACATCCTCCTCTCTGGACCAAAGGCAACGGGCAAAAATGTTTTGGCTGAAAACTTGGCCTATCTATTTAAGAGACCACTATGGACAGTTTCTTTAAACATTGCATCAGACCCATCAAGCTTAATTGGATCTGATACCTTTAAGAACAACGAGGTCACTCTTAAGAAGGGACCAGTTTATGAAGCAGCAGAAGAAGGTGGCTTTGCAGTCTTTGACGAAATTAATATGGCTAAGAACGAAGCCCTTTCTGTTGTCCACTCCACTCTTGACTACAGAAGAGTCCTTGATATTTCTGGCTACGACAGACTTATGCTAAACGACGCGACAAGGTTTATTGCCACTATGAACTACGGCTACATTGGCACTCGTGACCTTAACGAAGCTTTGGTCTCAAGATTTTTGGTAATCGACATGCCAACTATCACTGAAGAAGATTTGGCCAAGTTATTTAAAGAAAACACAAATCTCAACAAGGATGCCATAAAAATTTTCACAAGATTATTTTTAGACCTTCAAGAGAAATCTCTCAACTCAGAAATTTCTTCCAAGGCCATAGACCTTCGTGGACTTATGTCAAGTATTGAGCTCATGAATCGTGGGCTTGGCATAAGAGAGTCCCTTGACCTTGGTATTGTTGACAAGACCTTCGACTCCTACGAAAAGGAAATTGTCAACGACGTCATTGACACCCTTTTTGTAAAAAATATCGAAAGAGCTGATCTCTTTGAAGGATGAAAATAGGCTAAAAAATATTTTTTGGACCCTTTCAGACTTCTATGACTTTGATATTTTTAAATTTTCACTAAAACCAGAGGACTCCTATGAGGCTGCTCTTCTTGGTTATGCTGCTAGGTATTTTGATTTCTATGTCCTTGACGACTTCTTCAAGAAGTATGTGAATTCTTTAAACAACAAAAAAGACTTGTGGGAAATTTCAAAATTAGTTTTGGAAAATATTTTTTCAAAAGAAATGATTTTGGAAAGACCTGGAACCCTTGATTTTAAAAAGGACCACGACGAAGAAATCTTAAAAAATCTCAACAGGCGAAAAATTATAATGACTACGGAGCTTAAAATTGGCTACATCAGAAAAGAAAGAGGCCAGTATCCCAAAGTCCAAAAAATCTTGGAAGAGATGTTAGGAGAAATTTATAATTTTAAGGAAAGAGACACCTTCAAGTATCTTGACTTCCTAAGATATATTTTCAAAAAATATTTTCACGTAAACAAGGACCTTCCCCATGACACAGAAGAGTCCTATGAAGAATTCAAGAAAGAAGCTAAATCCAATTCTACTTCCAAGAAGAATTCTCCCTACCAGAGAAAAAATTTCAAGGACAATACTTTTCTCGAGAGGTACAACATTGAGTCAGCTGAGTTTACATTTTTTAACGACGACTTCAGAGACATTAACGTCATAGAAGATGCTCCCGTGAATAAGTTTGGAGACAAAAATATTTACAAGACCCTAGTCAAACGCTATGGGATAGAAAAAATAAAAAGACACACTGCAGATAGGATTGCCCAAGAAATTTCAACAGGCATTCATGAAGATATTAAATTTTTCTTCCCTGTGGGAGAGTTTGAAAATAAATCTTCATATTATGCTCAGGAAGAGTTGGGAAATTACTCTGACAACTTAAGCTTCTATGAGAATAACAAGCTGCAAAATGCTCGTGCCATTAGAGAGCTAGCTGGGGTTATAAAAAATTCCCTCTTGAAGGAATCTGAAGATGAGATATTAAAATCAACTTCTGGAAAAGTCATTCCATCAGAAATTTGGAAGACCAGAGAATTAAATGAAGATAGGATTTTTGAAAAAATTAACAGGAAGGACTCCAATGAGATTTTTGTAGACATACTCTTAGACTCCTCTGCTTCACAAAATGATAGGAAGGAAATCCTTGCGACGGAAACTTATATTATTGCTGAAGCCCTGACTTCTTTAAATATAAAAACCAGGGTCTTCTCTTACAACAATTTTTACAATTATCTTGTAATAAAAAAATACAGGGACTACAATGACCCAAGGATAAAAAATAAGGACATCTTTAAGTACTCCCCTTCGGGCTCTAACAGAGATGGCCTTGCAATAAAATTTATGCGACATCTGGTTTCAAAAAACAGGGACGCAAGAAGATTTTTAATTGTCCTGACTGATGGCCTTCCCTTTGACGAAATCGACATTGGAATAGTTGGTGCATCAAAGACTCCTGGAGAAAATTACAAGGACGAAGAAGCTGTAATGGATACATCAAAGGAAGTCCTCTTGACAAGGCTTAAGGGAATCAACACCTTTGGAGTCTTCACTGGCGAAGAAGCAGAAAGCATGAACATCAAAAAGATTTACGGCAACGACTACGCCTATATAACTGACATAGCTCGCTTCCACAAGGTAGTTGGAATATTTTTAAAAACTTATGCAAATAAAATAGAGTAGGTTCAAAGAGAAACCTACTCTATTTTTAATGCTTTTGTTATATTAAATCCTGCCTTAACTAGGGCTATTGAATAAATTAATTTTAACATCAAATCTCCACTTTTTTGAGATCTTGAAAGTAATATTGACGCTAGTGCGAAAATAATAACATTTGATATAATTATTAAAAATTTTTTCATTCTTTCACCTGATTATAAAATCATGATTACTTACTTATTTAAAAAATGCTTACAAGCTTTCTCAACCCTATTTAAACCTTCGACTATATCATCATAGGAAGATGCGTAGGAAAATCTAACAAAGCCTTCTCCCGCACTTCCGAAAACTGTTCCTGGAACAATTGCAACACATTCTTCATCGAGAAGGTAGTTGCAAAATTCTTCTGAAGAAACTCCTAGGTCCTTAATGTTAATAAAGGCATAAAAAGCACCATCAGGAGCATTTAAACTAAGTCCTTCAATGGAATTAACTTTTTCAACAATGTAGTCACGTCTTCTCTTGTATTCCTTAACCATTTTTTCTGAACCTTCATTGCCCTCTTTAAGAGCAGCGATACCTCCATGTTGAACAAAGGAAGTTGCACAAGAAGTGTTATGTTGGTGGATAATATTCAAGACTCTAATAAATTCTTCTGGAGCTGCAATATAAGCAAGACGGAAGCCTGTCATGGAATAAGTTTTTGAAAAACCATTAATTGTAATAGTTCTTTCCTTCATTCCATCAAGGGATGCCATAGAGATGTGGTCCTTGTTTCCATAGACAATCTTTTCATAAATTTCGTCAGAAATTACTAGGATGTCTTTTTTCTTTGCAAAGTCAGCAAGCTTTTCCAAAGTTTCAAGTGTGAACATAGATCCAATTGGGTTTGACGGGTTAATAATTACTATGGCCTTAGTCTTTTCTGTAACAAGGCTTTCAAGTTCATCAAAATCAATTTGGAAGTCATTTTCTTCTGCAAGGCTATATCTTACAGGTACAGCTCCCATAATGTGGGCTGCGTTAACATAGTTTGGCCAGCATGGGTTTGGTAAAAGGATCTCGTCGCCTTCTTCAAGGATTAGTGAATAAGAATCGTAAATAGATTCAGTAGCACCTGCTGTTATCAAGACTTCCTTTGCAGTATAGTCTAAATTATTTTCATTTCTAAGTTTTTCAGCCACAGCTTCTCTTAGAGGCATAATTCCATAATTTGATGTGTAAAAAACATCTCCATTTTCAATGCTCTTTATAGTGGCATCTTTTATTACCTTTGGAGTGTCAAAGTCTGGTCTGCCTACTTCAAAGTGGTAGATTTTTTTGCCGGCTCTTTCCATCTCAATGGTTTTTTCATTAATCTTCCTAATGCCAGATGGTCCCACCTTGTTAAACTTACTACAAATAAAATCTCTCATAATTTCCTCCCTAAGAATTGATTATTTCTTCAATTGCTCTGCCTTCTACATTGCCACCTGTGATTATTAAAACAAGTTTATCTCTGTCATCATATTCTATTTTACCTTCTAGAATTGCACCAAGGCCTATTGCAGAAGATGGCTCAACAATTAATTTCTCTTTATTATACAACAAATCTAAAGCTTTTTTAATATTTTTATCTTGGCAAGTTACAACATCGTCAACAAGATCTCTTACAAGAGGAAATACATGGTCTCCAGGTTTAACAGAAAGAAGTCCGTCGGCAAGAGTCTCACCCCTCTTAACTTCACTTGGCTTACCTTCCTTAAGTGATAAAGTGTACCTTGCAACATTTTCTGGTTCAACTCCAATGACCTTAGACCATCTTGTCACTCCCTTAGTGTACATGGCAATGCCTGAGATTAGTCCACCTCCACCAATGGGAACAATCATCTTCAAGTGATCCATCTTATTTAAGACTTCCACTGCAATAGTACCTTGTCCTTCAGAAACATCTAAGTCGTCAAAGGGATGGATGAAAGTCATGCCTTCCCTTTCAGCAATTTCCTTTGCAACTTCAAATCTCTTTTCAACAGTTGTGATTTCAATTTCTGCTCCAAGATCTCTTATCATTTGTCTCTTTGTCTCAGTAGAAGTATCTGGCAAGACAATCTTTGCAGGTATGCCCAAGATTTTTGCACAAGTTGCAATCCCCTTGCCGTGGTTGCCAGAAGAAGCTGTGACAACACCTCTTTTTAATTCTTCATCAGAAAGCTTCCTGATTTTATTTAATGCTCCTCTAATCTTAAAGGAATTTGTCTTTTGCATATTTTCAAGCTTTGCATATACAGATGTACCAAGCATTTCAGATATATAATTAAGTCTTATTAAGGGAGTTTCATAAATGTTGTCCCTAATTCTCTCTCTAGCTTTTATAGTTTCCTTGTATCCGTTTCTATAATCCATTTCGTCTCCTTTATAAATAAAGATTTAGTATACTATACCCTTTTTTGATATTATAATATGCTAAAGTGAATTTGTAAAATGAATTTGGCTTTTATAAAATAAAAGAATTTATTTAAGAAAAATTTTTATTCCCCTTATAATAAAAAAGGCCTCCGAAGAGACCTAAAAATTTATTTTGAATAATTTTTGTTTAAAAATTTTGTGGCTATTTCATACATTAAAGCCGCGCCTCTGTATAAAATATCCTCATTTAGATAAAACCTTTTACTGTGAAGAGGATAGTTTTTTTCGCCTTCTTTACCAATTCCTACCCAATAAAAAGCTCCCTTTATCTTTTCAAGATAAAAAGCAAAATCTTCTGCAGTCATGGCTGGTTTTTCTATATCTAATATAGATTCTTTTCCAAAAAGTTCTGCAACACTTTCTTTTACAACTCCTACAGACTCTTTTTCGTTAATAACTGCTGGATAACCAAATCCATAATTATATTCGCATTTTCCATGATTCACTTCGGCAATGGCATTTGCCAAGTTTTCCATATCTTTAGAAATTCTCATCCTATCATCATATGAAAAAGTTCTGCAAGTTCCATCAATTAGGGCTTCTTCTGCCATAACATTATACCTTGTCCCTGCTATAAATCTTCCAACAGTTAAAACCGCGGAATTCATTGGATCAGTATTTCTAGATATTAATGTTTGCATAGCATTTACAAATTGTGAACCCATTACGACAGCATCAACACCTTCGTGAGGCTTAGCCGCATGAGATGACGCTCCTATAAACTTTATTGTAAAATGATCAGAGTTAGCCATCATAGGTCCTTCTTTTACAGCAATTTTCCCAAACGGAAGATCAGGCCATACGTGGGAACCAAATATTGCATCAACATCATCAAGAAGTCCTGATTCTAAAATTTTTGGTGCTCCACCAATTGGAGAAAGTTCTTCTGCTGGTTGAAATACAAGCTTTACCTTGCCTTTTATCTTATCTTTGTTATCATTTAATAATTTAGCTGCTCCAAGAAGAAAAGTCATATGAGAGTCATGTCCACATGAGTGCATAACATTTTTATTTTTGGATTTAAAGTCAATATCAGTTTCTTCTTCCATTTCTAGTGCATCCATATCAGCTCTTAGAGCAACAATTTTACCTGGTTCATTACCTTTTATTTCTGCAACAATTCCATGCCCGCCAACATCACTTCTATAAGGAATATTGAATTCATCGAGATATTTCATAATTATCTTTGAAGTCTCAATTTCATTTTGTGAAGTTTCAGCGTTCATATGAAGTTCTCTTCTTATTTTTATCAAAAGTTTTTGGTTTTCCTTTGATTTGCTTAATATGTTATCCATTTCAGTCCATCCTTGGTTTAGATCCGTCAGGAATAGGAGATATAAATTTTTCTCCACGAATTTTTATAAATTCTTCACGAGCTTTCTCTATTAGTTCAGGGTTTTCAATGAAGCTGATCGCTGCCCTTGCCATTACATCAGATGACTTAATCATTCCCTTCATTGCAATTGAAGATTTCCCTTGAGCAACCTCTTGCCAAGAGTGTCCTGCTGTTCCTATAGCGTAGCAAGCTGTTATTATTTGAGATGTTGGTACAACATTAGAACAATCGCCTACATCAGAGGATCCCATCATTATTCCATCTGAATGTTTGTAATCCAAAATTTTATCATACAAAATATTTTCTTTTAAATAATCTAGTTCTGCATTTTTATCTTCTGAAAATCCTATTGTAGTTTCACTTTCAATGTTTTCTTCTGGAAAAGTATCTCTAAATTGCTTAGCATACTCTATTTCTTCATCTGTAAATTCCATTGGCCCCTCTTCCAAGAAAGCCTTGTAAAGCTCTTCTTCAATTACAGAATTTGGAATTACATTAGAACAAGCCTTGTCAAAAATAATTTCTGGCTCAGTTTCAGTCATTAGACCTGCGCCCTCAACTATTTTTGCAAATCTCTCATAAAGTCTATTTACATGTTCAGTATCCTTTGACCTCAACAAATATATTCCTTCTGCATAAGGTTGAACAACATTTGGAGATGCAGAACCAGGATCTATTATTGAGTAGTGAATTCTTTCAAAGTCCTGCATGTGTTCTCTCAAAAATTGCACTCCAATATTCACGAGTTCCAGACCATCGAGAGCCGATCTTCCTAGGTGTGGTGCTCCTGCAGCATGTGCTCCCTTTCCTTTGAATCTCACATAAACTTGCTTGTTTGCTTGAAGTGAGCCTGTTAAAACTGCGTTTCCATTAAATGGATGCCAAGTTATTGCAATATCTAAATCATCAAAGCAACCTGCTTTAGCCATAAAAGCTTTTCCACTTCCGCCTTCTTCTGCTGGACATCCAAAATAAACTACTTTGCCATTAAGATTATTTTCAACAATATAATCTTTAAGTTTAAGAGTTGCACCAATAGATGCCGCTCCCAAGAGGTGGTGACCACAACCATGACCACATTCTCCCTTAACTTTTTCTTTCCTCTCAGCTAAATCTTCCACTTGTGAAAGTCCGGAAAGAGCATCAAATTCTCCTAAGAAACCAATAGTGGTTCCATCAGAATCTCCGTATTCTGCACTAAAAGCTGTCGGAAGATTTGCTAAATTTTCATTAATTTTGAAACCATGTTTCTTTAAAATTTCTTTTTGAGCTTCAACGGATTTATATTCCTTCCACTTAATTTCCGCATATCCCCAAATATCTTTTGCAAGTTCTATAAGTTCATCATTATATCTATCCATATCATTCTCCTTAAAATTTATTTTTTGATATCTCAATCTTTTAAAAGAATCTTAGATGAAATAATTGTTGCAATTATTCCAAACACTGTAAGACCACTAGTTAATATAAACGCTGTTCCTGGTCCATTTGTCAATATGATATTTAAAATTATCGGCATGATAGCAAATGTTACAGCTGATATTATTGAGAAGGAAATTGAATAATTTCCAAGAGCAGTACTTTCTGAATCAGGATCACAAATTTTTAGAAGTAAAAGTCCAGTTAAAAACACACCAGAGCTCATTCCTAAAGTGGCAATCATATGCTCAAACCAATCTACTTTTAAATATCTCTTACATAAGAATAAAAGTATTGCAACCGTTCCAATAAATCCTAATATTACCATTACCATTATAGGAACAAAGTAAGTAAATACAGTTTTTAAAGGAAGTGATGCAACAGCACCGATTACAGCAAACTCTGTAAGTGATCCTGTGATTTTTCCCTTCACATTAGAGTCTATCAAGAAATCTAACTTTAATTTCCTGATTATTCCCCATATAGCAAACATTACAATGATTCCATATGCCCAAACAGAAATAGATTTAAGTCCTGGAATATTATATTTTTTAGAAATAGCAAGTATTCCATAGGCAATTAAACAACCCAAAAATATTATTGCAGAATGGAAAGTTACAGTATCCATTGATGCAGATTTTGTTGTTTCTCTACCAAGAGAACCTTGTTTACTTATATCTCTTTGATATCCAATCTTAACATCTCGAGGGATATCCCCTGGTTCTTTAAGAACTGAAGTTTCGCCTTTTCTTGCAGCCCAGTTAATGAGAACCATACCTATTAGGATTCCTCCAACTAGACCAAATGTAGCCATAGTTACTGCAACACCTTGCGCTGTTTCCCAATATGGAATATTAAGTTCACTTAGCATATTTCCAAGTATACCCGCAGTACCATGTCCTCCAGTATACCCTATACAAAGTTCCCAACCGAAAGTATCATACAAATCTTGACCCATTGATCTAAATAACTCGTTTGTACCAAAACCAATAGCATTTTGAAGATAATAAGCTGCGAACATAATAAAAAATAGTGGAACTGCTGGTTTAAATTTATTCATCGCATTTTTTCCACCTAAATCAAGTCCAAGCGGAGTAGCTGTAACCACTGGTACAATTAAAATACCAGGTATTAACGACCAAATTTTAATCCATTCTTCTGGAATTGGAAGGACTCCAAATCCTATAGGTCCAAGTAGCAACAATATGAAACCTCCTATTACGCTCGCTGGTATGAAAGTTTCTTGAAAAGCTTTAATTTTTGCTCTCATAAAAAATCCTATTAGTAAAAATAGTGCTAAAAAGCAAACACTTTGAAATAAAGTAGTTAGCATTGCGCCTGTCATATAATCATCTCTCTTTCTTAATTATTTTATAAATCTCGATTTAATAATAACCCAATTTTAGTTCTTTAGAAATCATTTCTAACATCTTTACTCCAGCTACTGAATTCCCTGAACTATCCAGACCTGGACAGAATGTACATAGACCAATATCTTTATTAGTAGTGGCCATTATACCTCCACCAACACCGCTTTTAGCTGGAATTCCAATATTTATAGCAAAATCTCCCGAATAGTCATAAGTACCGCAAATTGACATAAGAGTCCTTAAAATTCTAGCATGTTCTTCGTCTATTACTCTTTTACCATCTATTCCTATTCCATTCCTAGAAATAATAGATGCTAAAATAGCTAAATCTTTTGTGTTAACCATGAGGCAACATGCTAAATTGTAAATATAAAGAACGTCCTCTATCTTTGTTTCTTTATCAATACTGCCATGCTTTTTTAATATATAAGTGAGAGCTAAATTATTATCTCCACCTTTACCGGCTATTTTAAATAACTCTCTAGCATAATCAATATCTTCATTATCTGTTAAAATTTTTGCCTTTTCAAAAAGAACATCTATTGATTTTTCTTTAAATTTTTTGAAAATTAAATAAGAAGACATTATTGCCCCTGAATTTATAAAAGGATTTACTGGCTTTCCGTTTTCCATTTCCAAGTCTAAAATTGAATCATAGGGTTTTGAAGAACCTTTAAATCCAATATATTTTTTTATTTCTTCTATTTCATAATTTTCAAGCACGATTTCGAAAAGTATTACTTTTACAATGGACATTATTGCAAATTTTTCTCGAGATTTTCCTGCTTCATAAACAGTTCCATTTTTATCAATAATACACACTCCTAAAGCAGTCTTATCTGCATCTTTTAAAATTGGAATGTAATCAACTAGTTTGCCTTGATCTACAAAATCTTTTCCATATTCTATTACTGAATTTAAAAAATTATCCATATTAATCTTCCTTCTTCACTAATTTTACGATTCCTGACTTATAAAAAGAGTAGGAAATTAGAAGTGTCACAACTAACATAATTAACATGGCATAACCTTCTTTTCCTGCTATTGGCATTACTAAGAAGTTAAAAGCATATACTATTGCTAAAGCTACAATTGCTATTAATGGTCTTCTTGGTGCCTTGTATTTTGAACCTGCACTTGTTGAAATAAAGGCAGAAATTCCCATTGAACCATATAGAGCTGGTAAAATATAAGTTGTGGCTGTTGCAACAGTTTCTGTTTGAAGGATTGGTTTTAATGGTGCCAAAAGAATAACTCCAATTACTATAGTAATCATTGAAACCATTCCTGAAACTGTTACTGCAATCATTCCCATAACGTCTGCTTCTTCTGTACCAGGAGTTGCATCTACAGTTGCAATTGCTGAAAGGTAGCAAGGGAATTTAATATTCATTACATTTCCTAAAATTGAATTAAGATAACATGTCGTACCACCTATAGGTATCATTGTAAGTTGTTCTGCAAGTGCTGTTGGTACGAATAACGCAAGTAATGGTCCTGCCACTGACCCAATAAGTGACCACTCCGGCCACATTCCATAAATTGTACACATTATAGCTGGTATACCAAGCATTAGTGTCATTGCAATTAAAGTTGCAATAATTCCGTATCTGTAAGTATTTCTCATATAATTTGACATTTGCATAATTAACCTCCTATTCCCATATTAGTAAAAACAACTGCGGCTGCCATTGCTCCAACAAGGGCAAAGGACATTGTAAAATCGTTTAACCATGAAATTTTATACTTTGCTGCAAGCTTTGAACAAATAACAGTAATGAGCATACTAACTATAATTGTAAGTAAGTGAATTTTTGACTTCACTGATTGAACTGGAACGAATACGGACATCATACCAATTACAAGAACTGATAAGGCAAGGTCTACAAAAGGTGTGTCCTTTTCTCCAGCCTTAAGTACTCCTGTATGTACTCTTTTAAGAGCAAAAATGTTGAAAACCATTCCAGCCATAATAGAAATACTCATTACAAACATAATTGCTCCAATTACAGTCGATGTACCATTTGCTAGGAAGTCCTCAAATCCAGAAAAACCTGCTCCTTTTACAGAAAGGTCTGCTGCCATTAGTTCATAAGGTAAAGAACCTACAACTGAAAGTCTAAACCATGGCCATGGTACTCCAAGAATTGGTGCAAGAGTAATAAGTCCAATAATAACAGAAATTGATGGTACTATTGAAAAAATTACTGAAGATCTAATTACAGAATTAATCTTGTCCTGCGTAATGTTCAATTCTTTTGCTCTTTTAATTGCTCTTTTGCAAAAAAAGATACACATTCCAAAAATTATAGCTAACGATACTCCAACTAAAAGATAAAGTGGTTTTGAATTTAAAATACTTAATAAATCCATAAACTCATCTCCTTTCAAAAAATTTCGAATCTATTAAATCCTTTAAGCAAAGACTCAATGTTCGATATATTTATTATAACTAAGATTTAATTTAAATTAAACCGTGATTTAGTAAAATAATATAATAAATTATTAATTCTTCGTTTTAATCAATTTTTGCCTTTTTTATGTACAAAATTTCTGTATACTATAATAATTTTTACATCATGTAAAATTTTTCTTAATAAAAAAGAACTCCCTACTCAGGAGTCCTGAAATTAAAATTTATAATTTTTAAACTAATTTTTTTATAAAGTCATTTATATTTTTATTTTTTTCTTCCAAATAGCTTTCAAGATCTGTGATAATTTCTGCTCCTCCATTGGGATTCATGAAGTTATAGGTTCCAACCTCTACAGCTGTGGCACCTGCCATCAAAAACTCTAAGACGTCCCTGTAGTTAGATATGCCTCCCATGCCAATTATTGGAATATCTACATTTTTTGCAACTTGATGAAGGATCCTTAAAGCAATTGGTTTTACTGCTGGACCTGATAGGCCTGCGTAAGTATTTTCAAAGGGAATTTCTTCTCTATCTAAATCAATGGCCATGCCGAGAATTGTGTTTATAAGGGAAAGACCTGTTGCACCTTCGGCTTCCACTGCCTTGGCTATGCCAACAATGTCGCCAGCATTAGGAGATAATTTTACAAAAACTTTTTTGTTTGTAACCTTCATAACTTCTCTAACAACTTTTGCGGCAGAGTCCTTGTCCATTCCAAAGGCCATGCCACCTTCCTTAACGTTAGGGCAAGATATATTTAATTCAATGGCTGCAAAGTCATAGTCATTTAAAATTTCTGCTGACTCAATATACTCTTCTATGGTATTGCCACCAAGGTTTACAAAGACTTCTGTCCCAAGTTTATTCATGTCGTGGATTTTTGTCTTAACAAATTCTTCAACTCCTGGGTTCTCGAGTCCTATTGAGTTTAAAATCCCCGATGGAGTTTCCCAAATTCTTATTCCATCATTTCCCTTCTTAGGATGTCTTGTGATCCCCTTGGAAGAAATTCCCCCTAAGATTTTTGGGTCGTAAAAGTCTTTAAACTCTTCTCCAAATCCATAAGTTCCACTTGCCATTATTATTGGATTTTTTAATTTTATCCCTGCTAAATCTATTTCAGTCCTAGAAGTCAATTAAATCACTCCCCTTAAATATTGGTCCTTCCTTGCAAGATCTTTTCCTACCCTTCTTTGTCTCACAAGAACATGATAAGCAGGCACCAACTCCACATCCCATTCTCTTTTCTAATGAAACATAAGTAGTGATGTCATGGTCTTTTGCAAGTTCAACAACTTTTTTCATCATAATTTCTGGTCCACAAGTGTAAATTAAGTCGTGGTTTTCGAAATCAATTATATCTGTTATGAAGCCGCCTTTTTTTATTTTTATGTCACAACTAATATCCTTAAAGGCATTTTCAAGTTCCAGTTCTTCTCTTTCCCCAATGTAGAGAGTAATTTTTGAATTTGGTTTAAGTTTTTGAATTTCCTTAATTAGATAGTGGAAGGGAGCAACTCCAACTCCACCACCAACTAGGGCAACTTCATCTAGGTTGGCGTAAAAAGCATTTCCAAAGGGACCAAATAATTTTATCTCGTCGCCTTTCTTTAAACTTTCAAGGATCCTTGTTCCCTCTCCTCTTTTTTCAATTAAGAAGTCAACTCCTTCTGTAACGTCATAAACTGAAATCGGTCTTGAAAGAGTTGGGTAAGAATCCCATGCCCTTAGCATAAAAAATTGTCCTGGATAAACTTTTACATCTAAGTCTGTTCTCAGTATGAAGTAGTCCTTGCATACATCAATGTTTTCTATTATCTTTGCCATATCATTCTCCATATGTGGTTATTGTGTCACAATATTCGCACTTGTATTCTTTCTTGTCCCTGCTGTATAAGAAGAACTTGTGACCTGGTATTTCTCTCTCAGAGTTTGTGATACATCTTGGGTTCTTGCAAGTCAAGACATCTTCCACAACCTCTGGCATTTCCATGCGAATTTTTTTCACTCTTTCCCCATCTTCAATAAAGTTTACTGTTGTGTGAGGAGCAATTAGTCCTAGGACTGTGAAGTCCAGGTCGTAGTCAGTTTCTATTTTTATTAGGTCCTTCTTGCCCATGGAAGTTGAGAAAATATTTTGCATAAGTACAACTGCATCTGTGACTTTGTCGAGTTCAAGGGCCTTATAAAGAACGTGAGCCCTACCAGCTTCTATGTGGTCAAGTACAATTCCCTTTTTTATTTTTGAAACATTTATCATTTTGTAACCTCCAAAAGTTTCATGATCAGTGCCATCCTACCATACATTCCAAATTTTGTTTGCTCAAAGTAAACTGCTCGAGGGTCTTTATCCACTTCTGGCGCAATTTCATTTACTCTTGGTAGAGGATGAAGGATAATCATGTCTTCTTTCGCATTTTTTAATTTCTCTTCAGTTAAGATGTAGTAGTCCTTTAACCTTTCATACTCATCTGAAGAAACAAATCTTTCCTTTTGAACTCTTGACATGTAGAGGACGTCTAAGTCATCTATTACACTTACAAGGTCCCTAGTCTCCTTGTAGTTTTCCTCGTCTATAAAGTTCTTAAAAGGATCTGGCATCTTGAGTTCTTCTGGCGAAATAAAAATAAATTTCACATTTTCATATCGGTTAAGGGCTCTCACAAGAGAGTGAATTGTCCTTCCAAATTTTAAGTCACCACAAAGTCCCACAGTTAAGTTGTCAAAGGATTTTTTGTAATGCCTAATTGTTATTAAGTCTGCAAGAGTTTGAGTTGGGTGGAAGTGTCCACCGTCTCCTGCATTTATAATTGGCATGGTCTTCACAGTCTTTGATGCCATAAGGGCTGCCCCTTCCTTAGGGTGACGCATGGCACAAATATCTGCATAGTTTTCTATAACTCTAATTGTATCAAGTAGGGTCTCTCCTTTTGTCGATGAACTTACACCTGCGTCAGAAAAACCAATTACTTGTCCTCCCAATCTTAGCATGGCAGTCTCAAAGGAAAGTCTTGTCCTAGTGGAAGGCTCAAAAAAAAGACTAGCCAATAACTTATTGTCGCAAACGTGAGAATAATTATCTGGATTTGCAATAATGTCATCAACTAGTCTAAAAATTTCTTCGTATTCTTCAGTTGTAAAATCTAGTGGCTCAATTAAATGTTTCATCCTAACCTCCATCTAATATTTTATCTTTTCCATATTACTTCAAATTTTTATAATTGTAAAGTATAATAGAAAAAATATGTTATACTTTAATTAATTAAAATTTAAGGAGCAATTATGATTTATTTAATACTAGGGCACTCTGGCTCAGGCAAGTCTACTATAAGAAATGCCTTGACCTCTCACGGAATAGAAAAAATAATTACTTACACAACTAGAAAACCAAGAATCTCTGAAGTTGATGGGATGGATTATAACTTCATTGACTCAGATCTTTTTAAGAAGATGGACAAGGACAATTTATTTATTGGGACAACTTGCTACGTGGGAAATTATTATTCAACTCTAAAGGAAGACCTTGAAAAGAATAACAACCTGGATAAGGACTGCGTAATTGTAGTAGACAAGGAAGGCGTCATAGCTATAAAAAAAGAATTTGAAAATGCCAAATCAATTTATCTAAAGTGCTCAAGGGATACTTTGAGGGACAGGATGATAAAGAGACACGACAATGAAAATGATATAGAAAAGAGACTTGATGTCTTAGAAAACCTTGACCCCTACGCTGACTACATCATTGATGCTGACAGGGATATAGACTCCGTCTTTGAAGATGTAATTAGCCTTATGAAAAATATCAAGGAAGGAAAATGATTTACTTTTTCTTGACAATTTAATTTCTAGTGTTATTATAAATTTATAAGTTAATAAAACTCTTCAGGGCGAGGTGCAATTCCTCACCGGCGGTAAAGTCCGCGAGCGAAAGCTGAATTGGTGCAATTCCAATACCGACAGTATAGTCTGGATGAAAGAAGATAATTTTTTGAATTTTTTGAGCCCTGCATGGGCTCTTTTTTTATAGGTGATTTAATGTATTTAGAAGATTTTAACGATATTTTTTACATGGAACGTGCCCTTGAAATTGCAAGAGAGGGAACTGGCAAGACAAAGACCAACCCTCTTGTTGGCTGCGTGATTGTAAAAGATGACAAGATAATTGGCCAAGGCGCCCACCTAAAGTTTGGCGACAACCATGCAGAAGTAAATGCAATCTTAGATGCAAAGTCTCGTGGTGAAGACATAAGAGGTGCAACCCTTTATGTTAACCTTGAGCCTTGCTCCCACTATGGCAAGACTCCTCCCTGTGCTGAGAGGATTGTAAAAGAAGGAATAAGAAGAGTTGTCATTGGAACAGCCGACCCCTTTGAAAAAGTTTCTGGCAGGGGAATAAAAATTTTAGAAAATGCGGGTATTTCTGTTACAGAAGGTCTTTGCGAAGAAGAATGTTTAAACCTAAATGAAAGATTCTTCACTTATTTAAAAAATAAGAGACCCTTTGTGGTACTAAAGGCTGGCATGTCCCTTGATGGAAAAATTGCAACAGAGTCAGGCGAGTCCCAATGGATTACATCAGAATTTTCACGAGCTCACGGTCATGAACTAAGAGGCCAACTTGATGCAATAATGGTGGGAATAGGAACAGTCCTTACTGATGACCCTACTCTTAACACCCGTCATGGTAAATATAAAAATAATCCCATAAGGATCATTACAGATTCAAGCTTGAGGATCCCCCTTGATGCCAAAGTCTTAAGAGATGACTTAGATTCAATCGCAATAATAGCAACAACAGAAGCTTGTGACAAGGATAAGCTAGAAAAATTAAAAGCAATGAAGAATGTTGAAGTCATAATTTGTAAGGAAAAAGACAAGAAGGTTGACCTTAAAGACCTTATGGAAAGGTTAAAGGACTACGACATCTCCTCCATCCTACTTGAAGGTGGAAGGACCTTAAATGCAGAGATGCTAAAAAATAATTTAGTTGATAAATTTTACTTCTTCATTTCCCCAATCCTACTTGGATCCAAGGGAATCCCTGCTATAGGAGATCTTGAAATAGACGAGCTAAAGGATGCAATAAGGATTAAGGACATGAAGTCCGAAAAATTATTTGATGACATACTTGTCACTGGAAGGTGTGATTAAAATTTTCACAGGAATTATTGAAGAAATTGGAAGCCTTAGTGACATTAAAAGAGAAAGCGACCTCTACAGCCTAAGAGTTGCTTGCAGCAAAGTTTTAGAGGGAACTAAGAGGGGCGATTCTATTGCAACAAATGGAGTTTGCCTAACTGTCACAGAATTAGGTCAAGACTTTTACAAGGCAGATGTTATGGTTGAGACAATAAATTCTACAACTTTTAAAAATTTAAAAAGAGGAGAAAAACTAAATCTTGAAAGAGCCCTAAGCCCTTCAAAGAGGCTTGACGGCCACATAGTCCAAGGCCATGTTGATGGACTTGGAGAGATAATTTCTATCCTCAACCACGAAAATGAAATTGTCTACAGGATAAAGTTTGACTCAGACAATTTTAAGTACATTGCCCCCAAAGGATCTATTGCACTTGACGGTATAAGTCTTACAGTCTCAAAGGTTGGAGAAAAATATTTTGAAGTTTCAATTATTCCAACAACTATTAGGGACACCAATCTCATAAATAAAAAAGTTGGAGACATGATTAATATAGAGACAGATATAATTGGTCGCTATGTCTACAATTTTGTAAATACAAAAAGTGAAAGCAAAATTACTAAATCATTTTTACTAGAAAATGGTTTTTAAATTGAGAGGAGATAAAATGAAAGTTAATTCTATTGAAGAAGTTGTTGAAGCTCTTAAAAAGGGCGAAATCATTATAGTAACTGACGAGCCAGACAGAGAAAACGAAGGCGACATGATCCAGGCAGCAGAGTTTGCCACTGGAGAAAGTCTAAACACAATGGCTTCCCTTGCCAAGGGCCTAATCTGTATGCCAATGTCAAAGGAGTATGCAGAAAAGTTAAAATTAAATCAAATGGTTGCAGACAACACCGATAACCACGAAACTGCCTTTACAGTTTCCGTTGACCACGTAGACACAACTACTGGGATCTCAGCTTGGGAAAGAGCCCTAACTGCCAACAAACTTGCAGAAGATGACGCAAAGCCAGAAGACTTTAGAAGACCTGGTCACATGTTCCCCCTTGTTGCAAAAAAAGATGGGATTTTTGTGAGACGTGGCCACACTGAAGCAACTGTTGACCTTTTGAAAATTGCTGGCCTCAAGGAAGTTGGACTTTGCTGTGAAATCATGCAAGACGATGGCCACATGATGCGTGGTGAAGACCTCTTTAAACTTGCCCAAGAGCTTGACATGAAGATAACAACAACTGAAGAGCTTCTCCTTTATAGAAAGAGACACGAAAAAATCGTAGAAAAAGTTGCTGAGGCTAAACTTCCAACAAGGTTTGGAGACTTTAGGGCACACGCCTACATTGATAAGGTAACTGGCGAACACCACATTGCCCTTGTCAAGGGAGAAATTGGAGATGGCATGGACGTCCTAACAAGAGTCCACTCTGAATGTCTAACAGGTGACTGCTTCGGCTCATCAAGATGTGACTGCGGCAACCAACTCCACCTTGCTATGAACCAAATCGACAAGGAAGGAATGGGAATCCTCCTCTACATGCGTCAAGAAGGCCGTGGAATTGGACTTGTAAATAAGATCAAGGCCTATGCCCTCCAAGACCAAGGCATGGACACAGTTGAGGCAAACTTGGCTCTAGGTTTCCCAGAAGATGCAAGAGACTATTCAACTGGTGCACAAATTCTACAAGACCTTGGTGTTAAAGAGTTGAGACTACTCACAAACAATCCAGACAAGGTTTATTCACTTCAAGAATTTGGCATGAAAATAAAGGAAAGAGTTCCAATAGAAGTCCACTCAACAAAACACGACGAGTTCTATTTGAGGACTAAGGCAGAAAAGATGAACCACATCTTGTCAGAATTTAGTAATAATAAATAAGTTAGTAAATTAAAAATAAAATTTAAAATATAATTGGAGGAAATATGAAAGTTTACAGCGCAAATTTACAATCACAAGGAAAGAAATACGCAATTGTTTTAGCGAGATTTAACGAGTTTATAGTTTCAAAATTATTAGATGGCTGTCTTGACGGTCTAAAGAGACATGGAGTTACTGACGATGAAATCGAAGTGATTTGGGTTCCAGGATCCTTTGAAATTCCCCTAGCTGCCAAGGCCCTTGCCCAAAGTAAAAAATACGACGCAGTAATTGCCCTAGGAGCAGTTATAAGAGGAGCAACTACCCACTACGAACTTGTATCAGCTGAAGTTGCCAAGGGAATAGCTTCATCTTCACTTGAAACTGGAGTGCCAATTATCTTTGGAGTTATAACAACAGAAAATATTGAACAAGCAATTGAAAGAGCGGGCACAAAGGCTGGCAACAAGGGCTTCGATGCTGCAACAGCTGCTATTGAAATGGCAAATCTTCTTGGTGAGATCCGTGGATAAAAATTCTATAAGGGAAGACCTTAAAAATGTCAAAAGCATAATTTTTGACTTTGACGGAACCCTTCACGACACCATAAAAATTTACTACCCTGCTTTCTCTGAGGGAGTAAAAATTTTAAAGGACCATGGTTATGCCAAGGACTTCGAACTTTCTGAAGACAATGTAAAAAGATTTTTAGGTGAAAAACCAAACTTTGCCTACGACCTTTTGGCAAAAGATGCTGATGAAGACTTTAAGATAGAAGTCATGACCCATGTTGGTCAAAAGATGGATGAAAATATAAAAAATAAGCTTGGAAAACTCTATGATGGAACAGAAGAAGTCTTGGAAAAACTTTCAAAGACCTACGATCTCTACATCCTCTCCAATTGTCGTGAGTCCTACCTGGACCAAGCCCTTGATATCTATGGAATAAAAAAATATTTTAAAAAATATTATCCAGCAGAGATTTTTAACTTTATCCCAAAGGACGAAATCATTAAGCAAGAGAGAAAAAATCTTAAAGAAGAAATTATATTTGTTGGCGACAGACACCACGACATGGCTGCAGCCCACAAAAATAATTTGAGGAGCATCTTCTGCACCTATGGCTTTGGACCAGAAGAAGAAGGCAAGGATGCGACTTACAAAATCAATTCCATAAAAGAAATTTTAGAAATCCTATAATTCATTAAAATTGAATCGTGAAATTTTTTGGCAAAAAATTATAATAACTTGCTGACAAAATGAAATTAGATAATACAGTAAGATTAAAAATCTAAAAAAATAAAAATATTATTAACCCTAACAAAAAAGGAGGACCTCGCAATCCTCCAATTTTTTTATCTACTTTTATGACTTTATAATAAAATATTAAGCCACACATTTTTATGAGTGTTTAAATTTAAATTTTAAATTAAAAATTTTTAATCTTTCAAGATTTTTTAATTTATCAAAATAAATCTAATTATTATTTAAAAGCTTCTGCCTTTTCTCTTGAAGCATTCCAAAGTTCGTTGGATTTCTTGTTCCAATTCATAGCATAAGGCGTAGTCTTTTCTTGTAATTCCTCAGGACTTTCTGGCTCAATCATGTCAGTATTTTTTGCACCAGAATCATTAACTATCTTAGTAAGTCTTCCAGGGTTTTCAAGCATTGGGCATGGTTTTAACAAGTTTTTATTAAAAGGTTGATTGTCGTGGAAGCCCATAAATAGTGGACTCATTAGACATTCCTTAATAGTCTTTTCTCTGATGTTTGAGTCAGAATAGTGGATAAAAACGCAAGGCTCCATGTCGCCCAAGGAATTAATGTGGAAATAATTTTTTCCACCAGCTATACAACCATTGATGAACTCCCCATCATTTTGAAAATCAATTGTAAAAATATTTTGAGGGTACTCAGCTGACCTAATTTCTCTAACCTTGTGATATACATATTCTCTTTGGTCTGGGTCAAGAAGTAAACTTGTGTCTGCTCCCTTGCCAACAGGCATGTAGTGGAAGAACCAAGCGAGTCTACATCCATGATCCACAAGCATTTTTATAAAGTCGTCGTCTGTTACGTACTCATAGTTCTTACTTGTGTAACAAATAGAAGCTCCGTAGAGAAGTTTATTCTCCTTCATTAGGTCCATGGCCTTCATGACTTTTTTAAAGACTCCGTCTCCCCTTCTAAAGTCTGTTGATTCTTCAGTTCCTTCAATACTTAGGGCAAATGAAATATTTCCCGCTTCCTTAACTTCTTTACAAAATTCTTCATCAATTAAAGTTCCATTTGTAAAAATGTGGAAAGCAGAATTATTAAACTCTTTTGCAAGCTTTATGACATCATCTTTCCTAACAAGAGGTTCCCCACCAGTTAAGATAAAGAAATATGTTCCCAGTTCGTTGCCTTGTCTTACAATGCTTGCCATTTCTTCATAGGTCAAATTGTTTTTGTGACCATATTCAGCAGCCCAGCAGCCAGTACATTTTAAGTTGCAGGCAGAAGTTGGGTCAAATAAAATTGTCCAAGGAATGTTGCAATTGTATTCTTTTTGAAGTTTATTCCTCAAAGAATTTCCCTTGTAAGCTGCATTGTAGCCAATATTTTTAACAGAAGTCTTTACAATATTTTCATCAATTCCATTTACAATGTCGCTACCAAAGGAAACCCACTTTGAATTTTCATCCTTTAATTCATTTCTAACCCTTTCAAGTCCAGCTTTTGCAGAGTTCTCTTCTTTTGATGATGGCATCATAAATTGGTCAAAAACATTTACAACTTCTAGCATTCCCTTTTGGGGATCCTTCTTTACCCTCTTGTAGGCAAGGTTAAGAGCAGATATAAATATTTTTTCATCCCTTTTGTCCTTTAAATTTTCTCTAAAAGATTTCTTTTCACTTGTATTTTCCTCAGGTGGAGTCAATAAGCTTTCATTAGTTTTTTCTTTATAATTAACTTTCATAATTAACCTCCTAGGTGTTTTTAAGTAAAATATTTCTGAACAACGTTCAATTTATTTATATTTTACTACAAAAGAGGATAAATTAAAAGATGTTAATATTAAATTATTGAAATTAATTCAAGTTTTTTCACCACTAAAACTAAATTGAATATCCAGCTAACTAGATATTTTCTAATTGCAAAAAGGAGGACTTAATGTCCTCCTTTTTTTTAATATTTAATTCAACTGATCTTATATTTCCCTCTTCGTAATTATTTATTCTTCCCCTTGCCTCTTTAAAAATAAAAATATTTAAGAAAAACAAAGCTAGCAATAAAAAGTAAAGTAGGAACTTTAATTTTCCCAGGCCTTTACTTAAATAAAAATATAATAAAGCGAGAGAAGGAATTATTAATAGATTTAAAGCATAAAGAAAATTGTAGTCGTAAATTGAGTAGTCTCTTAAATATCCACTTAAGTAAAAATTAAGAGCAATTAGTAAAATCAAAAGACCATAGGCTGATGACAGTGCGATTTTATTAAATTTAGTTTTATTCATATTTCCTCCAATATCTAATTTCCCATATAAAACTATATTAACAATATTTTAACTTCATTATATAAATAATAAGGATATTGTCAATTAACTTTTGTTAAAAATTTTTAATGAAAATTCTAAAAGGAATCAACTATTCCTAAATCCATAGCTTTTTTCATGAGTTCTTGATAGTTGTTAATACAAAGCTTTTGATAAATTCGATTTAACATAACTGCAAGGGATCTCTCTGAAATAAAAAGCTCCTTTGCAACTTGACTTCTATTCAAACCTGAACAATAAAGCTGAACTATTTCCACTTCTTTATCTGTCAAACTTTCTAAATTTTTCTTATTATTAAAGAATTTTTTGTCATTGATATAAATTTCCTTTAATTTATTTATAAGACTTTGCATATCTTCTTCTTTTGAAATAAAAGCATAGGCTCCAAGTCTTTTTGCTCTTTCAGCATAAAAAAGTAAATCATAGCCAGATAAAATCACTATTTTTATAGTATTATCTAACTTTAAAACTTTTTCCGCTAGGTCCAAGCCGTTTAAAGATTCTTCAAAACCTTTCAAATTAATATCCACAAGTAAAATATCATAAATTTGTAAAAATTTTATGTCATTTATCTTTTCCAAGTCCTTTAACAAATCAATTTCAAAAAACTTATCTTTTTCTAAAAATTCTTTTAAGGATCTTGCCATCATTTTATGATCTTCTATTAATAAAACTTTCATTCACTATCTCCTCTTGAATTGGCAGCCTGATAACAAATTCTACATAAGCTTCATCTCTTAAATCATCTGTGAAGTTATTTTTAACAACTAAGTCTCCCCCATAAATATTTAAGGTCTCTTTTATAAAATTAATACCTGAATGATTTGATTTATTATAATTTTCATCTAAGTAGTCTTCAAAATTTTTAATATCTATAAATATAACATCATCTTCTATTTTTAAATTTAGTTCTGAAAAATAACCCTTAGAATGCTTATAAAAATTAGTAGTGATTTCGTGAATAAACTTGTAAACTATACTGTCGTAAGGACTTGGAATAAAGATGTTTTCATCACAATAAAACTCAATGTGTTTGTCCATTCCATACATATTTTTTAGAGAATTAATAAGTTCGCAATAAATCTCATAATGATTTAAATCATCTTCAAAAATTGGATTTATTAAATTTATTTTAAGCCTAATTTTTTTTATCAACTTTTTGTGAATTTCTATAGACTTATTTATATTCTCCGGACCTTCTTCTAAAAATTTTTCGGATAAAATGATATCTTGCAAAATATCATCATGTAAAAAACTCAGGCTTCTTTTCTCAAGATTTTCTGATAAATCTTTTGCCATCTTGTTGTTAAATAAAAATTTTTCATAAGAAGACTTATTGTTTTCAATTTTTCTTAACTTTATTATCATTTCAATATTTATCATATTTAAGAAAAAAATTAGGGCAAAAATTATAGCTAAGCTATAATTTTTTATAGAATTCTCAAAAATTATAGTGAAAATTACAATGAATATAATATATAAGGGATTTGAATAAAAATTTAAAATCACCTTTTTTAAATTACTTTTCATGGATATTATAAAAATTAAAATTGAAATCTCTGTCACAAATAATATTATAAATTCTCTAAGATAAATATAATTAAAAACTGGTATAAAATAATTTGATACAAAAAATATTAAATAAATAAAACTTATAAAAAATACATTTAATAACAATTTATGGCTATATTTTCTTATTTGCCTCTTATATGTAAAAACAAGAATTATAGGAAATAAGCCTATTGCAATTCTTGCCCATTTTAATATGTATATGTGGATTGGATTATTAAAATAATTTAAAATAAAAGAAAATAGTAAGATACTACAAGCAAGATAGTTTATATACCTCCACCTAATCTCTTTTACACAATCTAGGAATATATATAAGTTAGAAAAAATTAAAAGATAAATGAATCCTAAGCTAAATTCATAAGTATATTTAAAATTTATTTTATATTTGTATAGGAAGATATAATCAAGCAAAATCCATAAGGAAAATAAAACTACCAAAGAGCTATGTTCAACAATAATTTTTCTGTCATTAGATAACAAAAAAGTTAGAAGAGAGAAATTATTTATTAGGCTAAGAAAAAATAAAAAATACATTCCATTAAAATCTCTTATATTTTGAATTTTTATGGAATAAAACAAAATGTACATACCTATAAAAACATATGAAATTAAAATACTTACTTTCAAAAATTTTTTGTCCTTAATCATATTTCCCTCCTTCAAATTTTGTTTTACAAACTTATTATACATTAAAAATTAAAAGGTCCTAAATTAATAGAACCTTTTAAAGACTAATTATTTAAAAAAGAATAACCATCCTTTTCCACTACACCGGAATATTCACCATAATAAATATTATTTTCCTTTTTCACTGAGTCTGGATTGAATTTTAAATCTCCTCTGTATTTTACCAATCCTTTGTTAGTCTGGTAAGTAATGTATTCAGGAAAACTGTATGCATCATATCTTCTCTTTACACTTGTAACTTCCATTTCTCCTTTAAAGCCATTAAATAAGAATAACAAAGCAAATAGGCAAAGAACTAGTAAAATTATTTTTACGTTCTTATTTTTTAATTTAGAAATCATAATAAACCTCCCAAATAATTTTATCCTTATTTTTATTATAATATTCCTAAATTATTTGTCAGTTAACTTTTGTGCAAACTTTATTCAAAAGTAAAAGATTCTGGTCTTATTGTTCCACTGTATTCTGCGTAATACTTATCAGACTCTGGATCTTTTTTTATTCTATTTTCATTTAATTTTAAATCTATTTTATATTCCATTAAACCTTTTTTCTCCTTGTATGTAATGTTTTCTGGGAAAATTCTTCCATAGCCACTTTTAACCTTTGTTATAGGCTCTTCTTTTGGCATTCCTAAAAATAAAAATAAAGTTAAACTAGATAAAATTAAAAATGAAATAACAATGTTTCTTATCTTTATATTTTTCATCTCATCACCTTATAAAAAAAGAGAAGGCTCTCGCCTTCCCTAAATTTTTTAAAATTAATATTTGTAAAATCCTTCGCCAGTTTTTCTTCCAAGTAGTCCAGCCCTAACCATCTTCTTAAGAAGTGTGTGAGGTCTGTACTTTGGATCGCCGAATTCATTGTAAAGAACTTCCATGATTGCAAGAACAACGTCAAGTCCTACAAGGTCTCCTAGTGCAAGAGGTCCCATTGGGTGGTTTGCGCCAAGTTTCATTGCTGTATCAATGTCTTCAACAGATGCAATGCCTTCTGCGTAAATTCCAATTGCTTCGTTGATCATCGGAATTAAAATTCTATTTACAACGAAACCAGGAGCTTCGTCAACTTCTACTGGAGTCTTGCCAATTTCTTTAGAAAGTTCAATAATCATGTCCTTAACTTTAGGATCAGTTTTCTTTCCAGAGATTACTTCAACAAGTTTCATAGCTGGAACTGGGTTGAAGAAGTGCATACCAATTACTTTTTCAGGTCTTTGTGTAGCTGCACCAATGTCAGTTATTGAAAGAGATGAAGTATTTGATGCGAGAACAGTTTTTTCATCGCATTTTTCACATAATTCTGTAAAGATAGCTTTTTTAATTTTTGGATTTTCTGTAGCTGCTTCAATGATAAGGTCACAGTCAACTACATCTTCAATATCACTTGAATATTTAAGATTTGCTAGGGCCTTATCCATTTCTTCTTTTGTCATTCTTTCTTTAGAAACATTTTTTTCATAACCCTTAGTTATTTTTTTCTTAGCATTTTCTAATGCTTCTGGTGCAATGTCTCTAACTATTACTTCGTGATGAGTTGCAAGTACTTGAGCAATTCCTGCTCCCATAGTACCTGATCCAATTACTGCTATTTTCATTGTTATCTCCCTCTTTTATTCCCCTGTAAATTCTGATTTTCTCTTGTTTAAAAATGCATCCATGCCTTCTTTTTGGTCATTAGTTGCAAAACATAGGCCAAAGTGAGTTTTTTCAATTTGCATAGCTGTATCAATGTCTGTTTGTGATCCATTGATAATTGATTGTTTAGCGTATTCAACAGCCTTAGGAGCGTGAGATGCGATTTTATTTGCCATTTCAATAGCCTTGTCTAAAAGTTCTTCTGGCTCATAAACATGATTTACAAGTCCTATTTGGTAGGCCTTGTCAGCATCAATCATTTCTGTTGTATAGATAAGTTCCTTTGCATATCCTGGTCCAACAACTCTTGAAAGTCTTTGAGTTCCACCAAAGCCTGGTGTAATTCCAAGACCAACTTCTGGTTGACCAAACTTTGCTTTTGTTGATGAAAGTCTAATGTCGCAAGCAACAGAGATTTCACATCCACCACCAAGGGCGAAGCCATTTACTGCTGCAATAACTGGTGCTTTACATTTTTCAATTTCCATGAAAGTATCCATACCAAGTTTTGCAAAGTCATAGGCTTCACTTGCAGTGAAGTTTGCCATTTCCCCAATATCGGCACCAGCAACAAAGGATTTACCTGCACCTGTTATTATAATACATCTTACATCATCTTGAACATTTGAGAAAAAGTGATGAAGTTCTTTTAACATAGCAGAGTTAAGAGCGTTTAGGCTCTTTTCTCTACTAAGTGTTATAAGAACAACTCCATTAGGTTTTTCTTCTACTATTAGATATTTATAGTCCATCTAGATTAGTCCCTTCCTACGATAAGAGCTGTTCCCATTCCTCCACCTATACAAAGTGTAGCAAGTCCTTTCTTAGCATCTCTCTTCTTCATTTCGAATAATAGAGTTATTAAGATTCTAGCACCACTTGCTCCAATTGGGTGACCTATAGCAATAGCTCCACCGTTTACGTTAACTTTATTAATGTCAAAGCCCATTTCCTTGTTAACTGCACATGCTTGAGCAGCGAAAGCTTCGTTAGCTTCTATTAGGTCAAGGTCATCAGCCTTAAGTCCAGCAATTTCAAGTGCCTTAGTTGATGAAGGGATAGGTCCAGTACCCATAATCTTAGGATCAACACCTGCTGTTGCATAAGAAATAATGTATGCAAGAGGTTCTACTCCAAGTTCTTTTGCCTTAGATTCTTTCATTAGTACAAGCATAGCTGCACCGTCGTTGATTCCAGATGCGTTACCTGCTGTAACTGTACCGCCATCTTTTTTGAAAGCTGGTTTAAGTTTTGCAAGTCCTTCTGCAGTTACGCCGTCTCTAATGTGTTCATCAGTGTCAACCACAGTTACATTGCCTTTTCTGTCTTTAACTTCTACAGGGACGATTTCGTCTTTAAATCTTCCTTCGTTTCTTGCTTTTTCTGCATTGTTTTGAGATCTTGCAGCAAGTTCATCTTGCATTTCTCTAGTAATGCCGTATTTTTCAGCTACGTTTTCAGCTGTAATACCCATGTGGTAGTCGTTGAATGCGTCCCAAAGACCGTCTTTAATCATTGTGTCAACAACTTTTTTGTCGCCCATTCTTGCTCCCCATCTTTCATTCATAAGGGCATATGGTGCCATTGACATTGATTCAGTACCACCTGCTAGTACGATTTCAGCATCTCCTGCTTTAATAACTTGAGCTGCTAAACTTACTGCGCGAAGTCCTGATCCACAAACGATATTAAGTGTAACTGCTGGAGTTTTAATATCAATTCCTGCTCCAAGTACAACTTGTCTTGCAACGTTTTGTCCTTGTGCTGCTTGAAGAACGTTACCTATATAAGCTTCGTCTACCATATCAGCCTTAACATTTGCTCTCTTAAGAGCTTCTTTTGCTGCAATTGAACCAAGTTCTACTGCTGAAGTGTTCTTAAATTGTCCTCCAAAACTACCTACAGCTGTTCTCGCAGCTGATGCTATAACAATTCTATCTTCCATGTTTTCCTCCTTATTAGTACCATGTGGCAATTGCCACTATTTAAAACAATCTCTCCCTTTGATTTGTACAAGTTGTGCGAGTAAAAATATTATTTTTCTCTTAATTCAACTTTTGCTAAAAGCTATGCCAATTTAAACTGCAAGCAATATAGATTTAATACCCTAAAATCAAATCATACCTTCAAGTACATCAACAATTTTTTCTGCAGCATGGCCGTCACCATAAGGGTTGACAGCCTTTGCCATCTCATCATATAGGGCCTTATCTTCTAGTAAGGCTACTATAGACTCATAAACATCTTGTTCCTTTGTACCAACAAGCTTTGCAGTCTTAGCCTCTACTCCCTCCATTCTCTCTGTCTCATTTCTAAGAACTAGAACAGGTTTCCCTAGAGCAGGTGCCTCTTCCTGAACTCCTCCTGAATCTGTAACGACAAATTTTACCCTTGCCATTAAGTTTGAAAAAGGAAGGTAAGAAAGCGGCTCAATTAAATGAACCCTATCTAAATCAGCAAAATACTTTTCAGCAGCTTCCCTTACTATAGGATTTAAATGTCTTGGGAATACAATTTCAAGATTTTCTTTTTCCAAAACTACACGTCTTATAGCCTTGAAAATATCTTCCATTGGCTTGCCCCAATTTTCTCTCCTATGTGCAGTAAGTAATACCACATCTCTATTATAATCTATATCGTTTAAAATTTCATCGTCAAATACAAAATCTTCTCTTACAGAATATTTGAGTGCATCTATAACAGTATTTCCGGTTATGAAAATATTTTTTTCATCATAACCTTCGTTTATTAAGTTTTGCCTGTTTGATTCAGTTGGTGCAAAATGATAATTTGAAATTACACCTGTTAGCTTCCTGTTGGCCTCTTCTGGATAAGGTGAATAAAGGTTACCTGATCTTAATCCCGCTTCTACGTGACCAATTTTTATTTTTTTATAAAAGGCTGCAAGTGCTGCAGCAAATACTGTAGTTGTATCTCCTTGGACAAGCAAGATGTCTGGCTTTAATTCATCTAAAATTTCTTCTAAACCTAGAAGAGTTTTTGTAGTTACATCTGTAAGGGATTGTCCCTTCTTAAAAATATTTAAATCATAGTCTGGTTTTATATCAAAAATTTCTAGCACTTGGTCCAGCATTTCTCTGTGTTGACCTGTGACACAAGTATAGCACTCAAGGTTCTTTCGATTTTGAATTTCCTTTATTATTGGTGCCATCTTTATGCCCTCAGGCCTTGTACCAAATACAAACAATACCTTCAATTTATTCCTCCTTGTTTTTTAACATACCTGCTGCCACTCCCGTTGCAATTATTATAAGTAAAACTCCTAAAGAAATCACAAGGGCAATGGATGAATGGAATCTTGAAATTAAGTTTGCAAGAACTCCAAAGATTGCAGATATAGAATAGAGAATTACAACAGTCTGCCTTTGATTTAGTCCCCTCTTCAAAAGTCTGTGATGGAGGTGACCCTTGTCGGCTTCCACCATGGACTTGCCTGATAATTTTCTTCTCACCATGGCAAAGGCCGTGTCAAATACTGGCACTCCCAAGATTAAAACTGGCACAAATATCATTAATATTGCAGCTTGTTTTAAAAATCCAGAAATACTTATATAGGAAAGCATAAATCCTAGATATAAGGCCCCAGTATCTCCCATAAAGATCTTTGCTGGATTAAAGTTAAAGGGCAAAAATCCTAGACAGGCTCCTGCTACAAGAGCGCAGACCATACTCACCTCGTACCTTCCCATCTTGTAAGTTATAAAAAACATGGAGATGGCACATATCATTGAGACACCTGATGCCAGTCCATCTAATCCATCAATTAAATTTATTGTGTTGGTAATTCCACAAACCCAAAATATTGTTACAGGTATGGACAAGATATTTAAAATTAATAGTGCATCATTGGAGTCAAAGGGATTTGTAAAAAATTCAATTTTCATACCACCAATAATTAACAACACAGCAGCTAAAATTTGAAAAAGAAATTTTAACTTGGGACTTAGACCTTCCTTGTCATCATAAAGTCCTGATATGGCTATAACCAGTGAAGCAAGAAGTGTCATTATTAAGCTTTTATTTATTGGTAGATAATAGAGCATAAGAATGGATACGGATATTACCATGGCTATGCCACCACCTACTGGTATAGGCTTTTTGTGGACACGTCTCTCATCCTTAGGCACATCTAAAAAACCCTTCTTTTTGGCGATCTTTATAGTAAAGGGCATTTGAACAAATGTCAGTATAAATGCCACCAAAAAAGGAATTACATATTTATACATATTAACCTCTTACTTAGTTCCAAATAATCTGTCTCCTGCATCTCCTAGGCCAGGTACAATATATTTATCTTCATTTAATCTTTCATCAAGTGCTGCAAGGTAGATTTCCACGTCAGGATGAGCTTCCTCTACTGCCTTAAGTCCTTCTGGTGCTGCCAAGAGATTTATAGCCTTGATGTTCTTTGCACCATTTCTTTTAAGTTCGTCGATTGCTTCAATTAGAGATCCACCCGTTGCAAGCATTGGGTCAACAACAAGCATAAGTCTTGATGAAACATCCTTAGGAAGCTTTGAATAATAAGTTACTGGTTTGTGAGTTTCTGGGTCACGGTACATTCCTATGTGGCCAACTCTTGCTGCAGGGATAATTGTTAGTAGACCCTCTACCATGCCAAGTCCAGCTCTTAGGATTGGAACAATCCCAACTTTCTTACCAGAGATGACTCTTCCAGTAGTCTTGCAAATAGGAGTTTCTATTTCAATTTCTTCTGTTTCAAGGTCTCTTGTAACTTCATAACCCATAAGAGTTGCTATTTCATTGGCAATTTGTCTAAATTCCATGGAGCTAGTTTCTTTTCTCCTTAGGATTGTCATCTTGTGATCAATTAGTGGATGTTTTATTAAAGTGTATCCCATTTTAGTCCTCCTCGATTTTATTTACTCTATTAATGTGTCTGCCACCTTCAAATTCTTCATCTAAGAAGGCATCTAGTATTTCTATTGCCATGTCATGACCTATAAGCCTTGCTCCAAGAGCCAATACATTGGCGTCATTGTGACGTCTTGCAAGCCTTGCAGAGTAAGGTTCAGAGCAAAGTGCCGCCCTAATTCCCTTTACCTTATTTGCAGAGATTGAAATTCCAATTCCAGATCCACAAATTACTATTCCAAAGTCTAGTCCCTCGTCTATTACAGAATGGCCCACTGCGTGACCATAGTCTGGATAGTCTACCCTTGAATCATCAAAGGGTCCTAGGTCCTTAACTTCAATATTTTTTTCTTCAAGATATTTGATTAGGTCCTTTTTTAAATAAAAACCTGCGTGATCTGAACCAATTCCTATTTTCATATTTCCTCCTAAATTCTCATGACTACCTTGCCACCGCAAGCCTTCAAGAGTCTATTCATTATACTAAGGCCCATCCCTCTAAGTTCAAAGCCTTCAGCAAAAATTATGTCAATATCTTCTTCGTCACATCTTCTTAATGCATCAAAAAGATTTGTAGCAACCTCTTCCAAATGCTCTCTTGATCCAAGGTTTATAAGTAATTCTACACCAGTATTTTCATACTCGTCATAGGTTTCTTCAGTTGCAAGGACTGCAATTTTCTTGCCCTTGTTTTCTTCTATATTTTTCTTGATTTCATTCACAAGTTTATCAAGCCTACCACCAAAGCAAATTGCCTCTGCCTTTGGAGCATAGTGCCTGTACTTTTGTCCTGGTGATTTTGGCACTTCATGTGACTTGGAATCAATTGTAGCTGAATCAATAGTGATTCTTTCATCCACTTCTTGTAGGTCTTCAAGAGTAATCTTGCCTGGCCTTAAAATCATTGGTGGGTCAACTGTCACATCAAGAACTGTTGATTCTATTCCAACAACAGAATGACCACCATCTACAATTATATCAACTCGACCATCAAGGTCTTCTATTACATGTTCCACCTTAGTTGGTGAAGGTCTTCCAGATAAGTTTGCTGAAGGAGCAGCTACTGGAAAATCCACTGACTTTAAAATATCATGGGCAATCTTGTTGCTTGGCTCTCTTATGGCAACTGTGTCAAGACCTCCTGTTGCCTCATCAGGTACCTTGTCCGACCTTTTGAAAATTATTGTTAAGGGACCTGGCCAAAACTTCTTAATACATTTTTTTGCCACTTCGGGCACTTCTTCAACTAAATCATCTAACTGAGAATTATCTGCTATGTGAAGTATTAGTGGGTTGTCGCTAGGTCTTCCCTTGGCTTCATATATTTTTTTACAAGTCCTCTTGTTAAGTCCATTGCCACCAAGTCCGTAAACTGTTTCTGTGGGCAAGACAACGAGGCCTCCATCTCTTAAGGTCTGGCTTATTTTTTTAAGATAAACTTTATCTTTGCCATTTCCTTTAAATTTAATTATGTCTGTTTTCACAAAAAAACACCTCTATCCTTAATATTATACCAAGAAGAGAGGCGTTTTTTAATACCTTATAGCTATTTAATTCTTGTGAGGGATAATTTTACCAGATTTTACACTTTCTTTAAATTCATCAGCAATCTTTTTATATACATCATCATTTTGTAAAACTTCTATTCCAACTTCAACTATGGCTGCAATAGTTTTTTTCATTTGGTCAAAGGCGTAGTCAGTCATTGTTGCGTCCCTAAACTCAACTGTGTGAGATGGTGTTCCTTCTTCAGCGATTTTAAAATAGCCGTGAAGCGTTGGGACTTCGTGAGAAATATCTCCTGCATCAGTGGAGCCTGAGTTTAGTTCTATGTCCTTAACTTCTTCATCGAGATACTTTTCCATTTTTTCCATTAAGAGATCATTAAAGGCAAGGTTTCTAACTGTGTTGTCATTTCCCTTTTCATATTCAGAAATTTTAACTTGACAACCTGTTGCAAGGGCAGCACCCTTGGCACAAGCTTCAAGTTTTTCTAAAAGTTCTAATAGATATTTTTTCTCTGGACTTCTTGCATAAAATCTTGAGTCAGTGTAGTCAGGAATAATGTTGGCAGCCTTGCCACCATCTTTTATGATTCCATGGATTCTTGAGCCGTCCTTTGTTTGCTGTCTTAAAGCATTGATGGCTGAGAATAAAACTATTTGTGCATCAAGAGCATTTACTCCTTCATGAGGAGTGTCGGCAGCATGAGCAGTCTTACCAAAGAACTCGAACCTTCTTGTGGCAAGTGCCAAGGAATTTGGTGTGACTGAATTAATGTCTCCTGGGTGCATCTCAATGGCAACATCAACGTCCTTTAGTTCATCTGACCTTGAAAGCTCAATTTTTGTTCCGCCAACTTCTTCTGCAGCAGTTCCAAAGACAATAACTCTTCCCCCAATCTCATCAATTAACTTAGACAAGACTATCCCTGCTCCTGTAGCAGTGGCTCCTAGGATGTTGTGGCCACATCCATGACCAATGCCTGGTAGGGCGTCATATTCTGATAAATAAGAAACAGTCCTTCCAGGTTTTTTTGAATCGTAAACAGCCTTAAAGGATGTCTCGCACCCAAGATAAGGGCACTCCACATCAAAGCCATGCTTTTCTAACAAATCTATGTGTGCTTTTGAAGACTTGTGTTCCTCAAATCCAATTTCTGGGTTATCATAAATAAATTTTCTAAGTGAATCAAGTTCACCAGATATTTCTTCAACAAAATTTAAAATATTTTCCATAAGTCACCTACTTGTTAATCCTATAATATTGGTATCTCCTGTAATCGTCGTAATAAGCCTTGGCATTGCCCTTGACTTCACTTCTTGGATAGGACTCACTTCCATCGTAAATAAAGTTCCTTGAAATGATTGGAAGCCTCTTTCTAAGTTCTGAATTGTAGATAAAGAAATTGTCTACCTTATTGTAGTCTAACATATCAAGGACCATAGATGAAAGATAGTTAGAAGAAACTGGCTGGCCATCTTCTACTTCAACCTTACTTCTATCCATAAGTGCCTTTCCCTTATCATTTGCCACAACTATATAAGGAGTTGAGTAGTATTCTATTTCTTTTTCCAAGTTTTCATTAGTAAGATGCTTACCAATTTCATCGAAACCTGACTGATTTGTGCCAAGTCCTGGTAAGTGGTCCCCATAAAATACCATAATAGTTGGTTCGTCAAGTCCTTCCATCATCTCGTAAATATCACCTAGCATTAGGTCCATGGCCTTTACCCCCAAGAAGTAAGAACCAATACTATTTTTCACTTCTTCAGAAAGTTGTGAATCGCAAGAGAAGGGTAAAACTTCTCCATATTTACCAAAATCGTAAGGTCCGTGGTTTTGGATGTCAACTGCATAAGAAAAGACTGGATCCTCAGATTCCTTTACTGCCTTTAAAAAGTTTTCCTTATAAATTTCTGTAAACTGCTTTTCATCTAAGTAGCCCCCCTTAATAAGAGGGTCCTTAATATCTTCTACAAACATATTGTCATCAAGTCCAAGCTTTGGATAAACGTCTTGCCTGCCATAGAACCAGGCAAATCCAGGGTGGAATCCCATAGTCTTGTAGCCTATAGATTTTAAAAGATTTGGAAGGGACCCAACATCCCTTTTAATTGCATTGAAGGCATAATTGTTATCAGGTGCACAGTTAATTGTCATTGCCCCTGTCAAGACATCAAACTCCGTGTCTCCTGTACCCCCAATATAAGCAGGAACTACAATTCTCCCATGCAAAACAGACTTTTCTTGCAAGATTTTGAAGTTTTCGTTGGGGTCATCGCCCTTCTCAAATTTAAATTGTGGGTCTTGAGATAAGTCTGTAAAGGCCTCTCCCATTATCCAAATTATATTTGGACTTTCCATATTTTTTATGGCTGCAATACTTTCGCTATGATCTAGAACGTCTCTTTCTCTTATTTCCTTATCATCATAACCTTCTGGTGGCCTGATAAAAGAATCTTTTATCTTGTGTAAAAAAGAATAGTTAAATCCCTTGGCATTAAATTGGTCAATGGAATTATAAATATTTCCTTCCATTGGAATATTGTTGTAGATAACATCCTTTGAGTAGACAAATAAAAGTAATATAGCTGATGAGATTAGGACTACAAGGACAGAAATCAACCTGTCCCTTACTTTAATTTTTTTACTTTTAAATAAAAAAGCCAAGATAATTAAACAAACTATACCAAAAATACTCGCAAGACTTCCCTTTAGGTCTGGATAATAGGAATTTGAGGTCATATTTAGGGCCTCAACTGCTAACTTAAAGTCCGAAATCTTTAGTGGAAAATTCCTATAGAAAACCTTAGTCCTGTGGACAAGGAAGATTACAATATAAATAAGAGAATTTAAAATCAGGGCTGGCCTCCTCCTTCCAAGTAGACCTTGGAAGAAAATCCCCGTAAGTACAATTGGCAGAATATTTAAAATTATAACAAGGGGACCCCTAATTAATTTTCCAGGCAAGCCTCCACCTGGTGCCAAGAAAAACATGGCGAGACAAATCAAAAGTCCAAAGAGTCCTTGGATCAGAAGATCGTGGATATTGAAGGACTCAGCCTCTTTAAATTTATTTTTATTAAACATGTAATCACCTTCTAATTTTCAATTATACAATATTTTAATTTTTTCGGACGTTTTTGTAAAGTTTATGTAAATATATTTTGTGGACCTAAGTTATTTTAATTTGAGTTTACTGCTTTTAAAAGAAAAAAAAGATTAATTTTTAATTTCACTAATTATAACTTTTAAACCTAGAAATTTTCCCCGTAGTTTTTCCTTTAATATATATTTTACAAAAATAAATTATTAGTTTTTATTTAATCCATAAGTTATCTATTCTATCTAATTTCAATTTTTCACAAAAAATAAACACACTGCAAAAGTTAATATATACTACAGAGTTTTAAACTTTTTTAGTTACTTTAGAATTGATAGTTTAATTAGCGTCTAAATGTTGATTTTTAAACGAAAGAGAGACTCTAACTAACAAGTCTCCCCAATATTTGACATAGAGCCAGAAAAATTTCTTCACAAAAAAAGACTGCCGAAGCAGCCTTAATTGTCTCTTTTCAGAGTGAAGATTGGTATAATTTTATTATTAATCTTAGGAGTTATGGGGTTCCCAAAATCAAAGTAATTTTTGTTAAATGACATTAACTATCATTAACTGTCTTTATTATAATATAGACTTTTTAATTTGTAAAGGGTTTTTGATAAAATTTATCAAAAATATTTTATCTTAATTTATTTAAAAGTTTTAGCCTTATATTTTCACAACTTAGGAGATCCTTACAAGTAAGAAATCCCTATAAACTTGTATCATAATAGGAGTTTATATTTTTTTATAAACTAGTAATCTTTTATAAACTTACAATTACTTGTTAAGTCCTCTCATCTTACGACTTTACAAATATTTATGTCTTCATATTCATTTACAGACTTACAAATCTTTATAAAGTCATATTCTCTTATAAGTTCACAGCTTTTTAATTTTATAATTCCAAAGTCTTTTGGTGCAAAAAAAATGCACCCAAGGAGGTGGGTGCAAGGGGATTCCGGTAATTGTGATATTAAGGAAAAAAGCTGGTAAACTATAAGGGATTCTTAATATTTTATTTCACAATTATCATATTCATAGTATATAATAAAAATACGACAAAATAAATTAATAAAAATTTGTATAAATGACAAAATATTTTTGACTGGAGGAAATATGAATTTTGAAAGCATTTACTACTTCACAGAACTTGCAAAGACTTTAAATATGAATGAAACTGGAGAAAAACTTTACATTTCGCAGCAAACCCTCTCCAACCACATTAAAAGACTTGAGGAATATTACGGGACTAAATTCTTTTTTAGAAAGCCTAAGTTAATGTTGACACCTATTGGCGAAGAGTATCTTGCCTATGCCGAGAGACTACTAACAAATGAATCCGACATGAAAAATAAAATAAGAGACCTTGAGAGCGAAAGTATTGGCAAGCTCATGTTAGGTGCTTCTTCCCCTCGTGCAGATATGTTTATCCCATCAATTATAGAAAAATTTAACGAGGAGTTCCCTCAAGTTGGACTTGTCCTTCACGAAAAGCAGTCTCAAGACTTGGAGTCCATGTGCTTGGAAAATAAATTAGATTTTGCCATATCCATTGACGAGAACTACCAAAATGAAAACTTACAATCTCACCTCCTCTTAGATGAAAAACTTTACCTCTGCGTTAGTGATAGATTGTTAAAAAACCACGTGGAAAACCTTGAAGCTTTGAAGAAAAAATCTTTTAAAAAAGTTGACCTCAAGGACTTCAGCAAGCTTCCCTTCCTTTTGTACACTCAGGACAACAGGATAAGGAGCCTAATTAACCAGAGCTTTAAGGAGGCTGATATAAGGCCCAATGACTATATTGAGACTGGCTACTCGAGGATTGCCCTATCTATTTGTAACAAGGCAATAGCAGCAGTATTTATTTCTCAAATGAATATTAAAAGGTGGATGGGAGAATTTGACGATGACATTAACATCTTTCCTATATATTCTAAGGGCAAGCCCGTTACTCTTGGCATCTATGCCATAAAAAATAAAAATCGCTACATCACTAAGTATGCCAAGAGATTTGTGGAACTTTTGGAAGAATATTTTGATTCCTTCCACGCAGAAAAATTAGAAAGAATTGCAAAAAAATAAAGTAAGAGTGGCACCCTAGGGTGTCACCTTTACTTTATAAAAAACTTTTTTAACTTTTACAGCTTTTCTTTAAAAATTGTTTCCAAATTCTTGTCTAAACCTATTGAAGAACTCTTCTTGTCTTCTTGCTCTTGCTTCTTCTTCAGCAGATTTTTCTCTATTTTGTGCTCTTAAGTCCTTTTGAGCTTCCTTGTCATTTTCTATTGAGTAGTCAGTGAAGCTTACTTCAGTAGTCATCTTCTTGCCATTTCTTACATATTCGATTTCTACCTTGTCACCAACTTGGTACTTGTAAAGAATTGACTTTAAGGCATTGTTGTCAGATACTTGGTCTTTGCCAATTCTTGTAACAATGTCTCCTGCTTCTAGGCCAGCTGCAGCTGCAGGTGATCCATCGTAAACCTTGTAGACAAAAATTCCCTTGTCAAGATCTGGCTTTTCATTTAATACTTGTGCTGCCATATCAACATTCATAGTTAGCATTCCCATGGACATTTCCTTGTATTTTCCAGTTTCAATAACTTGTTTAATTATTGGTTTTATGAAGTTTATTGGAATTGAAAATCCAAGGCCTTCTGCTGATTGAACCTTAACTGTGTTGATACCGATGACTTCTCCCTCAGCATTTAATAAGGCTCCACCAGAGTTACCTCCGTTTATTGATGCATCTGTTTGGATAAGGCCAGTCATGTAACCTCCACCACTTACTGCTCCAACGTACCTGTCAAGCCCAGAGATTATACCTTGGGTTACAGTTTGAGAAAATTGTAGAGAAATTGGGTTACCAATAGCTATGGCAGTGTCCCCTATAGATAAAGCATCGGAATCTCCAAGGCTTGCAACATTTAATTTTTCATCAGTGTTTATTTTTACTATGGCAAGATCTATCATTTCGTCTGCCCAAATTGTCTTGCCTTGGATGTCCTTTTCATTGTTAAGTCTAACTGTTACATCCTTTACAACTTGGTTGTTTAGTTTAACAACGTGAGCATTAGTAAGGATATAACCCTTTGGATCAACTATTACACCTGAGCCCACACCTTGGACTTCTACTTGTCCAAAGAAGGATTGTTGAACTCCCTTAGTTGTTATTCCAACTACGGAAGACATGGACTTCTTGGCAACGGCTGATGCTACTGTCATGTTATCCTTGGCTGAAATAGTTATGTTTGAATCGCTATTTGACGTTTTAGTCTCTCCCTGTGGCAAGAGCTTGTAAGTTGTTATTGCTGAACCAACTATTCCCCCGATAAGGGAAAAAACTAGGGCAATGATTATTACAATCTTTCCCATGCCAGGGTTTTTATTTAAATTGTCATTCTTCTTCATACTTTTCCTCCTGTAATGTTTTATGGCTTTATCTTAGTATGCTTTTGTGAAAGATAAATGAATTTATAATAAAAGCTTTATGATTTTGATTTTGATTTTTATTTTTTTCTCTGTTTTTTTTATTGAATTAACTTTAAATTTACGTAAAAAAAAAGAGACCCTCTAGGATCTCTTTAAATCTTATTAGTTTTCGAAAGCTGGTATAACTGCTCCCTTAAATGTTTCTTCTATAAACTTCTTAGCTTCTTCTGAGTTAAGAACCTTTAAGAATTTTTGGAATTTTTCCTTTTCAGCGTCTTCTTTTCTAATTGCAACTAGGTTTGCATATGGTGATTCCTTAGATTCTAAGAAGATTGAGTCGCTAGTTGGGTCAAGTCCTTGTCCAATTGCAAAGTTTGAGTTAATAACTGCAGCACCTGCATCTTTATAAACTTGTGCAATTGAAGGTGCATCCATTGCTGCGAACTTTAAATTCTTTGGATTTTCTGCAATATCTTTTTCTGTTGAGTTAAGATTTGTCTTGTCCTTTAACTTAATTAGTCCAGCATCTTCAAGTAAGATTAGGGCTCTTGCACCGTTACTTGGGTCGTTAGGTATGATGATTTCTGCACCATCTTCGATTTCATCAACTGACTTATACTTTTCTGAGTATAAAGCCATTGGTTCGATATGAACGTAACCTAGGACGTCAAGGTTTTCAATGTTTCTTTCTTCTGTAAAGCTGTCAAGATATGGTTTGTGTTGGAAGTAGTTTGCGTCTAAGTCGCCAGCTTCTAGTTGAAGGTTTGGTTGAATGTAGTCGTCAAAGTTAACAACTTCTACATCAAGACCTTCTTTTTCAAATTCTGGTTTTAGGCCTTCAATGATTTCTCCATGAGGTGTAGGTGATACACCAATAACAATCTTGTTGTCTCCATCTGCTGGAGCTTCTGCCTTAGCGTCGTCTTTCTTTGCACCGCCACATCCTGTTAGGGCAAGTGATAGGACCACTGATCCTAATAAAAATAATTTTTTAAAATTTTTCATATATATCCTCCTCTAAAAAAATTATTAACTAGTTAATATTAAGCTGTTAAAACTGCAATAAGTCCAATTATTGCAAATAAAAATTTTTGTATTCTTCATCTTTTTTTCCTTGTTGTCATTTCTTATGTCATTTTTCTTTTCTCTTCTTCTTTTCTTCTTTTCTTCCAATTTTCTTTTCTATTTTTTCTTGTCAATCTTCTTAGTCAAAAAGTTTCCAACAAATTGGACTATCTGAACCAAGATTATAATAACAATAACTGCTGACCATAGGATTAGGGGCTCATTTCTTTGGTAACCATACCTATTTGCCACATCTCCTAGGCCGCCACCTCCCATGACACCAGCCATAGCAGAGTAACCAATAACATTAATTACTGTCATTGTGATTCCTGTCACTATCATTGGCATTGCCTCTGGTATCAAGACCTTAAAGATTATCTCCCTCTTAGATGATCCCATAGACTTGGCTGCTTCTATGATTCCTGAGTCAACTTGAATAAAATAGCCTTCCATTAGTCTTGCTACAAAGGGCGCTGCTGAAACTGAAAGGGGAATTATCATTGCTGCAGTTCCGTAGGATTTTCCAACAATTAATCTTGATAAGGGGAATACAACTATCATCAAGATTACAAAGGGAAAGGATCTTAGGATATTTATGATTCCATCTAAGACTGAATAAACTTTTAAGGATTCAGTAAGTCCTCCAGGTCTTGTTGTTGTTAAAATTATTCCCAAGGGAAGACCTATTAAGAGGGCAATTATTGTCGAAGCAATTACCATTACTAAAGTTTGTGGAATTGCTGGTAAAACTATATCAATTATCCTATCCATTTAAAGCACCTCCACAATTACACTGTTTTCTTTTAAGAATTCAATGGCCCTTGCTCTTTCTTCATCCTTACCAAGGATTTGAACTGTAAGGTAACCAACATTTGCCGCATTTAGCTTGTTTATATTTCCAGATAAAATGGAAAAATCTATGTCAAACTTCTTGACGCATTGGGAAAGAATTGGCTTGTCGTAGTTGTTATCTGCATAGGATAGTCTTAATACATCTCCCTTGTAGTCGCTAGCCCTTACATAGCCTTCTTCCACATCGTCTTCAAGATTTTTTATAAAGGATCTTGTTACAGCAGTCTTTGGATTAGTGAAGAGTTCTTTTGTAGTGTTTCCTTCAATAATTTTTCCAGCCTCCATAACTGCAATCCTGTCACAAATTTCTTTAGCAACTTCCATTTGATGTGTGATCATTATAACTGTCATGTCAAATTCATCTACGATTTTCTTTAAAAGACTTAGGACAGACTTGGTGTTTGCTGGGTCAAGAGCTGATGTCCCTTCATCTGAAAGTAGGATTGATGGGTTAGTTGCAATTGCTCTTGCTATTGCAACCCTTTGCTTTTGCCCACCAGATAATTCTGCTGGATAAGAGTTCTTCTTATCTTCTAGGTCTATAAAGTTTAGAAGTTCATCTACCCTCTTATTTATCTTTTCCCTAGATACTCCAGATATTTCTAGGGGATAGGCAATATTCTCTGCCACAGTCTTTTGCATGAATAAGTTGAAATACTGGAAGATCATTCCAATATCCTTTCTAGCAGACCTTAGTTCTTTTTCATTTAGGCCAATAATGGACTTACCATCAACTAGAATTTCTCCAGAGCTTGGCTCTTCTAGTCTGTTGATACACCTAACAAGTGTTGACTTACCAGCACCAGATAAACCGATAACACCGTAAATCTCACCTCGATTGACCTTGAAAGAAACATCATTTATGGCTCTAAAACTTCCTCCATCAGTTTTAAATTCTTTAACCAAATTTTTTACTTCAATCATTCTTCCTCCAAAATAATAAAAAAAGAGCTTCCATCCCATAAGGACGAAAGCTCGTGTTACCACCTTAATTTATCACTTCCTCACGAAAGCGACCTCTTCAAGTACTATCATACTCTACTTCTATAACGGGAAGACCCGTAAATACCTAATATCAGTATTTCCTAGAGAAGGCCATGTTCACAAAAAATTCATCTACTTCTTTCACCTGGGCGAAGCTCTCTTTAATCAAAATTTTAGGTTACTCTTCTTCTCAAAAGTTTATTTTTGAATTACTTATGATTATATTAGCTTACATTTTAAATGTCAAGCATAATAATTATTTTATTTTTAAGATTTTCATGTCCTCTTCAACACTAGTGATACCAGCGATTCCAAAATTTTCCACCAAAACATCTACTACATTTTTTGATAAAAAGGCTGGAAGAGTCGGTCCAAGATGAATGTTTTTAACACCTAATGCTAAAAGAGCAAGTAAAACTATTACAGCCTTTTGTTCATACCAAGCTATGTTGTAAGCAATTGGAAGATCATTTACACTTTCCACTCCAAAGGCATCTACTAAAGCAAGAGCAATTTGGATAAGTGAGTAGGAGTCATTACATTGGCCTGCATCAAGTACTCTTGGGATTCCATTTATGTCACCAAGATTTAGTTTGTTGTATCTGTACTTAGCACAACCAGCAGTTAAAATTACAGTTGACTTAGGAAGTTCTTTGGCAAAATCTTCATAATAATTTCTGTCATACATTCTTCCGTCGCAACCTGCCATAACAACAAATTTTGTGATGTCGCCATTCTTTACAGCTTCAATTACCTTGTCAGCAAGTTCCATAACTTGACTGTGAGCGAAACCTCCCACAATTTTTCCTTTTTCAATTTCCACTGGTGGCTCACAAGTCTTTGCAAGTTCAATTATTTTTGAGAAGTCCTTGTGACCTTCTTCATCTTCTTCGATGTAAGTGCAGCCAGGATATCCTGCAGCTCCAGTTGTAAATAATTTATCCTTGTAAGAATCTTTTGGAGGAACGATGCAGTTAGTTGTCATTAGGATTGGACCATTAAAGGACTCAAACTCATCTCTTTGTTTCCACCATGCATTTCCATAATTGCCAACAAAGTTTTCGTACTTTTTAAACTTTGGATAATAGTTTGCTGGTAACATTTCTGAGTGAGTGTAAATGTCCACTCCAGAATCTTTTGCTTGTTCTAAGAGCATTTCAAAATCTTTTAAGTCGTGACCAGATACTAGGATACCAGGATTTTTTCTTGCCCCAATGTTAACTTCAGAAATTTCTGGATTTCCGTAAGTCTTTGTATTGGCTCCATCAAGAGTTGCCATTGCCCTATATCCCATCTCTCCTGTCTTAAGTGTCAAGGCAATTAATTCATCAAGGCTTTTTTCTTCTAAAAGGTCAGCCATAGTTCTTAAAATAAATTTATTTACTTCTTCGTCTTCATATCCCAAGACCTTAGCATGTCTTACGTAGGCAGCCATTCCCTTAAGGCCATAAGTTATTAGTTCCTTTAAACTTCTTAGATCTTCATTTTCTTCTCTAAGAATAGAAACATCGTGACTTGCAATTTTTTTATCGATTTCAGAAAAATCTACAGATGACCAAGCTCCTGCTTCGTTATAAGTTTTTTCTTCTCTCAAAGAATTCATAAGCTCAATAGTTTCTATGATTCTATTTTTTATTTGCACGTCGTCAAAGTTTGCATTAGTGATAGTAGTGAAGAGGTTTAAAATAACCCTGTCTATTACTTTTTTATCTTCTTTTTCACTCTTAACAGCAATTTCAGAAAGTCCCTTAGAGATCCAAATTAAAAAGTCTTGGTAGTTAGCAACAGTAGCTGACTTTCCGCAAACTCCCCTCTTTGTACATCCTTTATTGTTTAAAGTTTCTTGGCATTGGTAACAAAACATATCCATAATCTTCATCCCTTCTATTTTTTAAAATTCATAAAATTCTTAACTTCTAAAAACATTTTAATAGAGAGATAAAAACTTTTCTGTTGCAAATGCAACAAGAAGTTAAAAAAAAGAGACCCCTTTCAGGATCTCCATAGGTGTATATTAAAAAGGATTTATTAAGTGATTACAATTTAAAAATTTATTTTTTGTCATTAGCTATTGCTTCGTCAATTTTCTTGTAAAGCTCAGCTTTCTTATCTTTGTCATCAACTGAACCCACGCTTGCATCGCCTATGATCTTGCCTTGTCTATCAATTAATAAAGTTGTTGGGAAGGCGGTTAGGTTTTTAAGGTAAGCATCAATTTCTTCAGAAGGTTTAACAGCGAGGTTAGTATATTTTACACCCTTAGCCTCTAAGATTTTTTCTGCTTCTTCCTTAATTTTTTTATCTTCATAAGTGTCTAGGCAAATTGACATAACCTTTACATTTTTATCTTTTAATTCTTCGCTAATTTGTTGTAGAGCTGGCATTTCATCAATGCAACCCTTACAACCTGTGAACCAGATATTTAAAATTGTCACAGGATGGTCTTTAAACACATCATTTTTTACTGGGTTACCCTTAAAGTCTACTGCATCAAACTTTGGAAAAGAGTCTCCACCAGATAGGTCAGTCCCTTCTGGCGCCTTACTTGTGCATGCAGTCATAGATACCAATAGAATCATAAGGACAAATAATTTACTTATCTTATTAAAAACTTTATTCATAACTTACTCCTTTTTCAACATTATTTTTATTAATAGAGGTGGAAATTGCAGAAGTTGGACAAGCCCTTAGGCAGTCCCCACATCTTATACATTCTAGAGCATTTTGGTTCTTTGACATGTCCACATCCATCTTACAAACTCTCTTACACTTGCCACAAGAAATACAAGAATCATCCACATGGTACTTGTAGAATGAAAACTTATTAGTTATGGCATAAAAAGCACCGAGAGGGCAAAGGTATTTGCAGAAAGGCCTGTAGAAAAATATTGAAAGCAAAGTTATTAGTGTGAGAATTACAAACTTTAACTTAAATAAATTTCCCAAGGCTCCTCTTATAGATTTGTTGGCAATAGAAAGAGGGATTCCTCCTTCCAATATCCCTTGCGGGCAAATATACTGACAGAAGTATGGAGAAGCCCCTCCAAGTTCGTCAGTTAAAAATATTCCAAAAAGCCAAACTACAAAAAATAAAATCAAATACTTTAGGTATTTTAAAAAAGAAAATTTTCTTGTAGAGAATTTTTTTGTGGGAATCTTATACAAGAGATCTTGAAAAAATCCAAAAGGACACATGAAACCACAGATAAGCCTTCCAAATAAAGTTCCAAAGAAAAGCATTAGTCCCGTCACATAGTAGGCAAAATTAAATTTTGACGAGCCAACTATTGCTTGAAAGGATCCTATTGGACAAGAGAAGGCAGCTCCCGGACAAGAATAACAATTAAGTCCTGGAACACAAAGGCTCTTAGTCTTACCTGTGTAGATAGTTCCTTTGATGAAGTTTGGAATATGTATGTTTGTAAGAAGAGCAAAGCTCCCTTGAAATAAATTTCGTTTTTTACCAATATTTTTTAGAAGATTTATTAAATTAGCCAATTCCAACGCACTCCAAACAAATTCTTATTGCCTTAGAAAGCACTGTATCCACTTCCTGTCTATAAGCTCCATAAACAACAAAGGCAATAGACAAGAGTAACATAAGATATGATAACTTTTTTTCTGCAAATTCCTTCATGTTTTCACCTCACAAGTAGTATAGCATTAAGGATGTAAAGATAAGGTTAAGAAATCTTAATTATCTTAATTTTTTTTAATAAATTTTCAAAATTAAATGATAAATTTTAATTCAAATAAATTTTAAATAAAATAGTAAACTCTAACTCAAATAAATTATAAATTAAATAAGAAGATCTAAATCAAATAAAACCTTAACTTTATAATTAATCTCTTGTTAACTTTCTACAGCTAATTCAATTATTCTAAAATAAAAGCTCCTTAAATTTATTCAGGATATTTTAGAAGGCTAGCCTTTCTGCTTTTATTTCTATCCCCAAGCTACTAGTTATAAAATTTCTCTATTAATTATACCTTATTCTTAAATTTAAAAATTATAATAAAAAAAGCTGTGAAAAATTCACAGCTAACTTGGTGACCCATGCGCGATTCGAACGCGCGACACCTTGATTAAAAGTCAAGTGCTCTGCCGACTGAGCTAATGGGTCTTAGTATTATAAAGTTTCAATAAAAAATCTGTGTTGACCACAGATTAAAAATGGCGGAGAGGAAGGGATTCGAACCCTTGTGGGCTTGCACCCTAACGGTTTTCAAGACCGCCCCGTTATGACCACTTCGGTACCTCTCCACAAATATAAAATTAAAAATGGTGACCCATGCGCGATTCGAACGCGCGACACCTTGATTAAAAGTCAAGTGCTCTGCCGACTGAGCTAATGGGTCTCACTTGGCTGGGGTGGCAGGACTCGAACCTACGCATGCCAGAGTCAAAGTCTGGTGCCTTACCGACTTGGCTACACCCCAATAATTATTTGGCGCACCTAGGAGGATTCGAACCCCCGGCACACGGATTAGAAGTCCGTTGCTCTATCCTACTGAGCTATAGGTGCTTAATATGGAGCGGGTGAAGGGAATCGAACCCTCGCAACCAGCTTGGAAGGCTGGGGCTCTACCACTGAGCTACACCCGCATAATAAATATCTTATATAAAATTTTTGGTGGAGGAGAGTGGATTTGAACCACTGAAAGTTAAACTAACGGATTTACAGTCCGTCCCCTTTGGCCAACTCGGGAACT
>JAWGHR010000008.1:0-83523 GCA_032560695.1 Peptoniphilus harei
TACGTGGGGTGAAGGGGGTGGTTTGGAGGGGCAAGGGGCCTCACGATGCCCCTAAGCCCCTCCAAGTTCAATTATAAAAGCGTCAGCTTTTAATAAAACTTTTAAAGAATAATTCTTTTCCTTATTTTCTTTAAAGAAAAAATAAAAATTCTATTTTTCCATTAATTTTTGAAACTCTTCTTTTAAAGACACCTTTGTCTTTATTCCTAATTCCCCAAAAACCTCATCCAACTTTTCATAAAGTTCTAAGAAGTTTTCGTAGGATATGTTGTTCCCCATGTGGCCTATTCTAAATACTTTTTCGAAGATGTCCCCTGCTCCCTTGGAGATTAGGATTCCTTTTTCTCTCAAGGCTCCGATTATGTCTTCTGCTATGAAACCTTCTGGCACCATAACTGCTGTTAGGGTGTTGGATTTTGAGTCTTTTGCGTAGAGTTCGAAGCCTGCTTTTTCAAATATTTCTCTTGTGACTTCTGCGTACTTTTTGTGAAGGGCTAGTGAGTCTTTTTCAAATAATAAATCTAGGGCTAGGTCTAGGGCGTAGGTTAAGTTTTCGTTCATTGTGTATGGGAAGGCAAAGCCGTCGGAGTAAGCGTAGTAGTTTTCAAAGTTCATATAATATGAAGGAACTGGTTTTTTTCTACTTCTTATTGCCTCTTTGGCTCTCTCTGATATTGTCACTAGGGTTAGGCCTGTTGGTGCTGAGATACATTTTTGACTTCCTCCAAGGGCGATGTCCACTTTGTAGTCGTCGAAGTCAAATTCTTCTCCCCCCATGCCTGACACTGTGTCAACTATTGTTAGGATTCCGTAGGAGTTTAGGAGCCTGCATATTGTCTTGACGTCGTTGGTGATGCCTGATGGTGTTTCGCAGTGAACCATTGTCGCTACTTTGAAGTCGTGATCTTTTTCTAGGAAGTTTTTAAGTTTTTCTATGTCGAAGCCACGTCTAAAGTCGTCTTCGTATATGTAGGGCTCTCCTTCATAGTATTTTACAAAGTCGGCAAAGCCTGCTCCGAATACTCCGTTGTTAAGGACTAGGACTCTGTCGCCTTTTTCTACAAGGTTTATGATGGCACCTTCTAGTCCTATCATTCCTTCGCCAAGCATGATAAAGGATGTGGCTTCTGTCTTTAGGAGTTTGGAAATTTTCTTTTCTACTTGTCTGTGTTTCTTTTCGTATTCTGGGTCTATGTCTGGGTTAGTAAGGGACTTTCCCATTACTTCCATTACTCTTTTATCGATTGATGTTGGGCCTGCGCAAAGTATTTTCATTTTCTACCTCTCTTTTGTAATTGTTTTCTTGTGTAAATTATATTATATAGGATAAAAAAAACAAGCTGCCCTGTGACAGCTTGTTTTTGGTTTTTATTTATTTATTTTCTACAAAGTAAGTGTTTTCTTCTATTTGTTTAAATATTTCGTCGTATTGTTTTTCTTCGAAGCCAACAACGCATTTATCTATGCTCTTTCCATCTTTTTCAAGTGTCATTATATGAGTTGGATAGTAAACTCTGTCCTTGTATTCTGTCATGTTTTTATAGTATTTTTCAAAGATTTCGTCTTTTTTGCCTTCGCTGTCTCTAATGTCTCTTGCTATATATTTGATTCCTTTATTATCTAAGTATGCTTTTAGTTTTTGGCAGTAAGGACATTCTTCAAAGCCATAGATTAGAAATCTTATGTCTTCTTCTCCTGTTTTTGTTTTGATTTTGTTTATAGGCGCTGTAAAGTAGCCTTCTTCATATATGTCTTTTATTTTTGCATCTTTTGAATCTAGTAAAACTGTTTGTGTTGTAAAGTCATAAGCTACTCCAAAGTCTAAGATTTTTGCTAAGTCTCTTAATCGAAAATAGTTGTATCCGTCTATAAAATACCCATTAAGTTCAATGTCATTTCCTTTACCATCAACTATTTTTTGTTTATTTGTTTTTGCTATTTCTTCTTCTTCTTTTTTTTCAACATAAGTAAAGTCTTCTTTTTGATTTTCACCCTTTGTTATAATTACTTTTTGAGTTTTATTGTCGTAAGATACCATAAATTTTGATGGTGTGTTCTTTAGAAGAGCTGCTGCATCTCTAATTCTTACATAGTTAGACCTATTTATTAGATAAGAATTTATTTTTATGTCTTTTCCATCAAATCTAACTTTTTCTCCTGATGTTTCAGCCAACCTTTCGTCTGATTCTAATTTTGATATTTTAGTTTTTTCTTCTTTCCCTGCATTGCTGTTGGCTAAGGCTGATAAGGGACTTGTTAATGTTAAAAGAGCTAATAATACTACTGCAAATTTTTTCATAATCTGCCTCCTTAAAGTTTATTACTAATATTTTATCACATTAAACTAAAGTTTAAATGTTATTTTTAAAAATTTTATAGGATAAAAAAACAAGCTGCCCTGTGACAGCTTGCTCTTATATTATCTTTAATCTTTTTTTGTTTAGTTTTTAAATAGTGGTGAAACTTTTTTATAAACCAACATCATCACTGCTGATGTTGTGAAGCCTTTTATTAGGTTAAAAGGTAGGACTGAGTAAAGCATCATTGTGAATAGGCCTGTGATTCTCGGTGTGATTGCTGCGCCCATTCCTATGATTGCTTCCATTGGCATTACTTTGCCGTATAGTGGGAACACTACAAAGTAGTTGGAGATCATTGCCAATGTTGTCATGGCAAGTACTCCCAATGTCAAGGACAATATTGCTCCCTTGTATGTCTTGTGCTTTCTATAGAAGTAGGCTGACACAAAGGCAAAGGTTGATGAGATGATGAAGTTGGATAGTTCGCCAACTCCTGCTGTCATTGTGCCCTTAAAGATTATGTGCATAATGTTTTTTAGGGCTGCGATTATGATGCCGTAGGCTGGTCCCATTGTGAAGGCCCCCATGAGTACTGGTAGGTCTGAGATGTCTAGCTTCATAAAAGGCGGTGCTACAAAGGTAAGTGGTAGTTGAAAATACATTAGTATAAAACCAATTACTGATAGCATTCCTATTTTTGTCATGTCTTTTGTTCTTATCATAGAACTTGAATTTACTTTATTCATTTTACCTCCTGTTGGGGCATAAAAAAACCCCGAACCTTCGGGGCGTGAAAGTTTAAATCCTTCTCTCATCCAGACTTTACTGTCGGTATTGGAATTGCACCAATTCGGCTTGCGCTCGCGGACTTTACCGCCGGTTGGGACTTGCACCCTTCCCTGAAGATTTAAAATATTATTTATTTCTTGTTTTTATTATATCATTTGTGAATTTTTTTGCAAGGTTTATGTGGACTTAATTTGTATTAAATCGATGAAAGCTTTCTTTAAAAAAATATTAAAAAAGTTTTTTCATCATAAAATATATTTTTATTTTTACTTCTTTTATTAAGGAGGGGGGTTAAGGGGCGGGCGAGGCCCCCTTGTGCCTGCGTGGTATTTCCCCCTCCTTAAACCTCCCCCCTATCCCCTCGCCCTAGCAGGGGCTCGGCCCATTAATACGCAAAAAGCCCTCCGACTATTAAATAGAAGAACACAAATTGTCGCAAGCTCCAATTTGCGAACTGACCTACCATCAATTTGCTTCGCAAATTGGGTTAGGTCATGTCAACTCACTCGCTCCGTTTGTTCGTACAGTGAAATTTTTTTAACGTCTCCGAACTTTTTGCTTACTAACTTATTAGCTTGCAGCATATTGGAAAATTTATAACCTCATAAGACTTCAACAAGCTGGGGCACTCCCTATAATTCATAACTTAATAAAGAATTGTAAAAAATAAAGCTTAATCAATAAAAGATTAAGCTTATTTATCAAGAGTTTTCTTATTTTTATTATTGTCCTTGGGCTTGTGGTTGGGCTTGTAGCTGTTGACCAACTACTACTTGTCCTCCAGCGTCATTTATCCTTTGGGTCGCAGAGTTATAAACTATAACTGGCATGCCCGTAAAGGTTTGTGGAAATAGGTTCTTCATAACTGGGACTGGAATGTTTATACAGCCATGGGATCCACCTGACTTGTAGATATTTCCTCCAAAGGATGATCTCCAACTTGCATCGTGAAGGCCCACTCCCGACCAATTTATTGGCGCCCAATATGAAACTCTTGAACGGTAGGTTTCTCCTGTTAGGTACCTATCTCTTTCACGAGACCAAATCCTATCAGTGCCCGTTGGTGTCCCGTTACCTTGGTTAGGGTTGCCTGTTACTACGTTGGTTTCAAGTTGCATGATTCCATCCTTATAATACCAAAGTTTTTGTCTTGCAAGGTCCACTTCAATGTAGGTCTTGCCCACGTCGTCAACTTTTCTTGATACTGCGTCTTGCCTATAGGCTGGCTTCACTGTAACTGGCTCTTCTTTCGCAAGGGCTTCCTTCACAATTTCTCTCGTGCCAGGTCTATCTGTTAGCCAACCGTAGATGCCTCCGTCAACTTTCATAAGGCCAAGTCCCGTTGAATTGAAGATCCTGCTTGTTCTATAAGTGTCGTACTTGGCTGCAAGTTTTTCTACAAATTGTTTTAGTTTCTCCTCATCAAGGGCAAGGGTTCCGTCTTCAGCCTTGGAGTACATGGCAATTATCCCCTGGCCTGTCACCTCTTCCTTCCTGTCGTCGAAGTCAAAAATTATTTTTTTCTTGTAGACGTCTTTATAAGAAGCAAGTTGATTTTTTATATATTCTGAATCCTTAGTGATCTTTGGTTCTTGGTAGAGGTTTTCTTCTGCAAGGTCAAGTTTGTCTTTCATATCTCCAAAGTAACCTAGGATGGCATTTTTAAATTCATCCATCTTTATAAAGTTACCGTGGATTTCATCTTGGATTTTAAATTCCCCATTTTCATAGATGACTTTTGCATCTTGTGAGTGGTCATTTTGTCCCATTACTGGTTTAAGCTTTTTTATTTTTTCATCTAAGGCTTCTGCATCAAACTTTAGGTCACGGTCAACCTTGTAGTGCTTTGGCACAAGAGACGCCACTGGCCAATAGAAGGCTGTCTGGTCTATAGATTCACTTCCTATAGAGTCAACATATCCGAAGTCCTTGGCAGCGATCTTGTCATTTAAGTCCTTATCCTTGGCGATGATTTCAAGTTCAAAGTTTCTGGAAAGGTCCTCGTAGGTCTTTTTGAGTTCAGATTTTTTTACAAGCCCAAAGTCTCTTCCATTGATGTAGGTCCTTGGCATGTACCTGTTAGTGAAGAAGAAAAGTCCTCCTATGTATATAGAAATTATTAAAATTAGTAGTAGTCCAAAAATTATTTTAAAAGTTTTTTTCATAAGTCCTCCCTCACATATTATACTCGATAAAATTTCTTTTTTTGTATGAATTTGTAAATGTAAAATAATTGTAAATATTTTTTGCTTTTCCTTTTATATGTTGTAGAATAATTATAAAGTAAAACTTAAGGGGTGATTCAATGAAGGATGAAGAGTTGCTATCAAAGAAACGATCAATTGAACTCTGGGACAAGAAGTTAATAAATGAATTTGAAGTTGGAAGCCTTAAGGGTCTACAAGAAATTCATAAATATTTATTTCAAGATATTTTTGATTTTGCTGGCGAGATAAGAGATGTAAATATTTCAAAGGGAAATTTTAGATTTGCTCCTCTTTTATTTTTACGAGATAATTTAAAAATAATTGAAAAGATGCCTGAAGATAATTTTGATGAGATAATAGAAAAGTATGTGGAAATGAATGTGGCTCATCCCTTTAGAGAGGGTAACGGTCGTGCCACTAGAATTTGGTTGGACTTGATCTTAAAGAAAAACTTGAAGCTTTGCGTGGACTGGTCCAAGGTTGACAAGTTTCAATACCTAAGTGCCATGGAAAGGTCCCCTGTTAATTCTTTAGAGATAAGGCACTTGTTAAGAGATGCCTTGACCAAAGACATAGATAGCAGGCAGGTTTATATGCGTGGCATTCAAAATTCTTATTATTATGAAGACCTTTATAAGTATGATATTGAAAATTTAGATAAGAAATAAAAAACCTGGTGAAGATAAAAATCTCTGCCAGGTTTTTTTATATAAATTTTAATTTAAAAATGGGCAAAAAAATACCACACAAGATAACTTGTGCGGATTTCAATGGTGCGGGAAAGAGGACTTGAACCCCCACTCCGTTGGAACTAGATCCTAAGTCTAGCGCGTCTGCCAATTCCGCCATTCCCGCATGAAGTTTTAACAACAAAACTTATTATACGCACCTTTTAATATTTTGTCAACACTTTTTAAAAAGTTTTTAAAATATTTTTTGAGGAATTTTTCTCCCTCTCTCAAGTGCTTCTTTATTATAACAGTTGAATTTAAAAAAAGCTACAGAAATTTACAATTTTTTATTTTTATTTTTTCTGTAAATGCTTAGTTAATTTACTTTTTTATTTCCTTTTAGATTTTACTGTACTATAATATGGTATTAATAAGAAGATTTTTGACTTCTTATTAAATTTGTCCCAGGAGGACATAAGGAGGAATAAAGATGAAATTAGGTATTATTGGAGCTGGAGCTGTTGGCGAAATCGTGGCATACACTTCTGCCATGAGAGGTATTGCATCTGACATTATTATTAATGATGTTATAAAAGAAAAAGCAATCTCCCAAGCCATTGACTTAAATGATGGAAGACTTTTCTATCCAAAGGATGTTAAGTTTAGAGCTGGCGAGTATGAAGACATGGGCGACCGTGATGTCGTTGTAATTTGCTCTGGCAAGATTCCTGAAGAAGATAGACTTAATGAGCTTGAGTTAAACAAGAAAGAAGTTGCAAGCTACGTAAGAAAAATTGTTGACGCTGGCTTCAAGGGAATTTTTGTCGTTGTAACAAACCCTGTAGACATTATTACTTATGAAGTTTATAAAGTTTCTGGCTTTGATGACTCAAGAGTTATTGGTTCAGGAACATTTTTGGACTCTGCAAGACTCCAAGTTGTAATTGCAAATAAGCTTGGCATTTCTCCAAAGTCTGTTAACGCTACTGTACTTGGCGAACATGGTGAAAGTCAATTCGTTCCTTGGTCACAAGTTATGATTGATTCTATGCCTCTTGATAAGTATAAAGAAACTCACCCAGAACTATTTAAGGACTTTGACAAGGACCAAGTTGAAGATGACACTCGTCGTCGTGGCTGGGACATCTTCAAGGGCAAGGGCTCAACTCAATATGGTATTGGCAACACTGTTAACAATATTATCCAAGCCATTGCCAATGACGAAAAAATTGTCCTAAAGGCCTCTTGTTTAATGGAAGGTCATTATGGCCTTAATGACTTATACATCTCAACTCCAATTAGGGTTGGTAAGGATGGCATAGAAGAAAAGTTTGAACTTGACTTAACTAACAAAGAATTGGGTAAACTTAAAAAGACAGCTGGCGTGATCAAGGATCACATTGCAAAGTTGGACCTATAAAATTATAAAATTAGAAAGAGTTGATTTTTTGAAAATCAAAGAAAAATTTAGACAGTTTATGGTGGGCAGGTATGGTCAAGACCAATTGGGCAGGTTTATCACTTCCCTTGCTCTTGTCCTTTTGATAATAAATCTATTTGTCAAGAAGGCAAGCCTCCCAACCGTTGCCCTGGTACTTATAATTTATTCCTATTACAGGATCTTCTCTCGCGACATCAATGCAAGGTATGGCGAGAACCAAAAATTCTTAGACACTGTTGAGCCACTTAGGAGGAAGGTCTTCACTTCCAAGACTAGGTACGACAATAGGAAGACCCACAAGTACATCAAGTGCCCTTCATGTAAGCTCAAGATGAAGGTGCCAAGAGGCAAGGGCAAGATAAGAGTCACTTGCAAGTCATGTGGCAAGAAGTTCATAATTAATTCTTAAAAGTTCCCTTAGGGGGACTTTTTTGTTTTAAAAATCCCCTCAATTATAGAGGGGATTCCTTTTTACATCTTTGATTTGTATTCTTTAAAATCTTCTATAGATTTTTCGATTAGACTAGGGTCTTCAATTAGATCATAAACTGTTGTAGCAATTATCTTTGCACCGTACTCTACACAGTCGTGTGCTTCTTTTTTCTTGCCCAGGTCTACAAATTCTTGTGAGTGAGAGGCTGTTCCTTCTGGAACAAAGGCAATTCTAGCACAGGATCCTGGCATTAAATAAGTTACATTTCCAAAGTCTGTTGAACCTGTCTTTTCTCTTGCTCCCTTTATCCTTGGAGCTCCAAGGTCCTCAGCATTTTTCATTATTAAGTCATTTAAGATATAGGCAGGAATCTTTGATTCAAGTCTTCTGTCTTCTCTAATTTCATAAGTCGTTCCTGTCATTAGGGCTGCACCCTTAACAATATTGTCAAATCTTTCTACAACTTCGTCTAAATATTTTGAGTTGTAGGATCTAAGTGAGAAATGACCTTCTGCTTCACTTGGCACAACATTTGCTGGTCCTGGAAGAGTTTGAACTGTGTAGTGCATCCTAGTATCTTCTCTCACGTGTTCTCTTAAAAATTCGAGCCCTTGGAAAGTTAGAAGAAGAGCATCTAAAGCTGATCTTCCTGCTTCTGGTTTAAGTGCTGCGTGTGATGACTTACCAAAAAATTTAACAAATCTTGATGATAGTGCCATAGACTTAACATCGACCTGAGTTGCTGGTCCACCATGCATCATAAGGGCTAAGTCAATATCTTTTAGGTAACCCTCATCAAGCATGATCATTTTTCCCCCACCACCTTCTTCAGCAGGTGTCCCATAAACAATTAGATTAAAGGGAAGGTCTTTTACTGCATTTTTTACAGCTATGGCAGCTCCAATTATTGATGGACCTTGCATTTGATGCCCACAACCATGTCCCATAGGAAGTGCGTCATACTCGCACAAGAGCCCTATGTTGTACTTAGCATCTCCATTAGAATACTTTGCTCTAAAGGCAGTGTCTAAACTTCCTAAACCTCTTTCAACCTCAAATCCATTTTCTTCAAGGTAATCTTCTAAGAGTTTACTTGCAAAGTGTTCTTCAAAGCAAAGTTCTGGACGATCAAAAATCTCGTCTGACATTTCAAATAATTTATCTTTTATTTTATCAATTTCTTTTATTATTAAGTCTTTCATTTTTCTCCTTTACTCTTTTTTAAAGGTTAATAACTTGCGCACCAATCATCATGACTGAACCAACTAGAATCCAGATTCCAAATAGTTTACCCATGAAAATCATCCATTTGTCATAAGGAATGTCTGTTGCTCCTAAGATACCCATTAGCGCTGTTGAAGTTGGAAGGATATAGTTACAGAATCCATCTCCAAAGTTAAAAGCTAGAACTGCAGTCTGTCTTGTAAGTCCAATAGTGTCTGCTAGAGGAGCAAATATTGGCATAACTGCTGCTGCTTGTCCACTTCCAGAAGTTATAAACATATTAACTATTAAGTTTACAATGAACATCATTGGTCCCTTTAAAAATTGAGGGAAGAAGTTAAGCCAGCTTGACATAGCGTGGATACTAGTGTCCATTATATTACCAGCATCGAGTACTCCAGAAACAGTTCTTGCAAGTCCAATAATAAGAGCTGCTCCAACCATTTTTTTAGCACCTTCAACAAAGTACTTTGCAATTTGTGATGGTTGGAATCCAGCAGCAAAACCTGCTACTATTGATAACCAAATAAATACAACTGCTGTCTCTTCCAATTTCCATTTTAATTTTACCCCACCGTAAACTATAAGTCCCAGTGCAGCAAATAATGAAATAATAACAGCCCACTTTCTTGCGTTCATTGGAACATTAAATTCATCGTGAGAGTCTACATCCTTAACTCTAAGTTTATCTAGTTCATACATAGGACTTAGTTCAGGGTTCTTCTTAATCTTTAGAGCATACTTAACTAAGTACAAGTTTGTAATAATATAGAAAACTATAAAGCACACAACTCTGTAGGAGAGACCTGAATATGGCGCTAGGCCTGCAATTTCTTGAGCAACTATTGTTGTATTAACGTTTAAAGTTCCAGTTGAGAAACCTACAGCTCCACCAAGTAATATTATAGAAGCTCCTACTATGGAGTCGAAGCCCATTGCTAAGGCAATCATAACCATAATTGGGGCGAATCCTATGAAGGTATTTACACCTTGAGTTGTACAAATAAGTCCAAAGATAAGAGTTAGTATTGGAATAAAAAGATATTCCTTGCTCTCTGTCTTTTTAGAAACAGCTCCGATTAGTGATTGTAAAGCTCCACTCATTGTAATTATATTAAAGGAAGCTCCTGAGAATAAAATTACAAATATTAAAGTTGCTGCCTTATTAAATCCTTCTAAACTAATATTAAATATTTTTAAAGGATTTACTGGCGTCTTGTCAATATAATGAAAAGTTTCTGGATCAATGACCTTTACGCCTTGAGCATTTTCAATTCTTTCATAAGCTCCAGCTGGTATAATCCAAGTTAGAGCAACTGCACATAAAATAATAATCATAAGAATTACTAAAGTATGTGGAACCTTTTTCTTTTTTACTTTTTCCATAAAACACCTCTTTTTTTAAATTACACAATCTTCTAACGTTTTTGATAGAAAAGTTTTTGAGTAAACATTTTCATATCTATATTTAAATCTTAGCATTCTTGACTTTACTACGGCAAATACTTAAATTGCTATATACCCTATATTATTTATGATATAATGTCCTTGGTGATATAAGTGTTAGACCATAAAAGTATTTTAATTTTAAAAACAATAAGAGAGCATGGGAGTATAAGCCGGGCTTCACAAAAACTTTTTACTGCTCAACCAAATCTAAGTAGGACTTTAAAGAGGATTGAAGATAATATTGGCTTTGTAATTTTTGACAGGTCAAAGTCTCCCCTAGTTCTAACTCAAGAAGGTCGAATACTTTTTGATTACATAGACAAGTTCCAAGACTTAGAGAAGGAAATGTTCAAAGAAATTAATGAGTCCAAAAGTTCAAATAATTCTTACATCAGGATAGGTTCTTTGACTTTTATGTCCCAATACATAATTCCAAATATTGTCCCTAAGTTAATAGATATTTATCCAAACTTGGAGTTGAGTCTTACTAAGTATGATTCTACTTCCTTTGAAGATGCCTTACTAAGAGATGAGATCGACTTGTTTATAACTAACAGGAATTTAAATAACAAGGACTTACAATCTGTACACGTTTTAAATGACAAAATTTATTTAATGGTTCCCAAGTCTATTTATAAAGATGATAAAAATTCTTTGGAGGACTACTCAAAGGAAAACTTCTTCTTGTTAAACCCAGAAAAAAACTTAAGAAAATCTGTAGATGATATCTTTAAGGCCAAGAACTTCTACCCTGAGAATATTAAAATTACATCCACTATAATGAATTCTGTCAGCTTAGTTAGGGCAAATAAAGGTGTAACTTTTATATATGAATCAGCTCTTAAGATGATAAACTCAACTTCTTATTGTGATTTTATACAAATTGATGGGGACTTTTCAGCAATTACTGTTGTCTACAAAAACCCCAAGATGGAAGAGTTTGCTTGCAAGCTTTCTACAATCATCAAAGAATACATGTCAAAAAAAATAATTATTTAGTTGTAAAATAAAAATTCATAATTAATTCTTAAAAGTTCCCTTAGGGGGACTTTTTCATTGTCTCTTATTCTTAAGCTTTTTGTAAGTTTTTAAAAGTTTTTTAGTGCTATAATTATGTAAAGGAGTGATTATATGAAGAAGAAGTTTTTGTTTTTATTATCTTTTCTTTTACTCTTCACTAGTGTCTACTCTAGTGGAAAGAAAAAGATGACTCTTAACATCAATCACATTGTCTTCGAGAAGGACTTTGTCGTTAAGAATGACAGGATCCACATACCTCTAAGGCTTGTTTCTGAAAATTTAGGAGCTGATGTCAATTGGAAGGGCGACGAAAGAATTGTGGAAATTATTAACAAAGGAAAGAAGATTGTCTTCTACATTGATTCTAAGGAGTACAGAATTGATGATATGGTCTTCACAATTGACTCTCCAACTTTTATCTTAGATGACACTGCTTATGTGCCTGCTAGGGCTCTTGCCAATGCCATGGATGCCAAGCTTGAATGGAATGAAAAAGAGTTTTACTGCAGCATCAATAATGGCTATGAGAGAGATGTTACTCGCGAGCCTGACCCTATTAAGGATGGCAAGGACCTTGCTATTATTAAGGATCTAAGAAAAGTGACTGACCTTGAAGGCTACTTAAAGGATGGTGTCATGAGGGTGGAAGATGTAGATGACGGAAAGGTCTATGAATTATTTTTAAAGGATTATGAAAAGAAGAATTTGTCCATGAGATTTATCTTTGATAAAAATAATAATTTAGAATTTTACAAGTTTGACTACTTCCCTAATGAAAAATATCCTTTCTTGGAAAAGCACTTGAGTGAAGAGGAGTCAAAGAAGGTCGCTCGCCACTTTATGGACCTTGTTGGAGATAAGAAGAGGTTTTTAAAGGAGAGCGAACTTAATAAGGACCAAAGGGATTACCTCCCTGATGCAGGCACTTATGTTTTCTACACTAAGTCTGGTGAAGTCACTGTAGATGCAAGTGGCGGTTTCGTTTACGCTTATAACAACAATTAATGTTACAGAATTATTAAAATTTATAAAATGAATCGCTGATTTGCTTACTTTAATTGATTTATAGTTTAAATTATGTATAATAGGGTTAACTTATATTTTAGGAGGCAAAATAAAATGAATAAGAAATTAACATCACTATCTCTAGCTGGAGTAATGCTATTATCTACTGCAAGCCCAGTTTTCGCTGCAGCTGAAAATACTGTTAAAGAAGCTGAAAACAAAACAGCTGTGGAAAAGGTTCTTGAAAAGGGCGAAAAGAAACTCGAAGAAGTTAAAGAAACTGGAAAAGAAGTAGCTAAAGATGCTAAAGAAAACATGGACAAGGCTGTAGAAAAAGTTGAAGAAAAAACTGAAACTACAAAAGAAAAAGCTAAAGAAACTGGCAAAGAAGTTAAAGAAGAAGCTAAAAAAGTAGAAGAAAAGGCTGAAGAAAAAGTTAAAGAAGTTAAAACTATTGACGTTAAGGCTACTAACCAAAAAGTTAAACTTGACGGAAAAGACGTTGTTATCTCTGGATACAACATTGATGGTTACAACTACTTCAAACTTAGAGACCTAGCTGCAGTTCTTAAGGACTCTCAAGCTAAGTTCGGCGTTGACTACAAGGACGGAGTTGTTACTCTTACTAAGGCTGCTGACTACAAGGTTGTAGAATCTGACCAAAAAGAAGTTAAGGCTACATCAAAGGGTATGCTTACTAACGACAAGGTTCTAGTTGGAGACAAAACTCTTACTGCTACTGCTTACAAGATTGATGACCTTAACTACTACAAGTTAAGAGATCTTGGAAAAGAACTTGGATTTGGCGTTGGATATGACGAAGCTACTAAATCTGTTCTTCTAACTTCTGTTGTAAATGAAAAAGAAGAAGTTAAGGAAGAAAAAGTTGCTCCAAAGCTTGAAGAAGTTAAAGAAGCTATCAAAAAAGAATTAGCTAAAGAAAAAGAAATTACTGAATCTGAAGAATTCAAAAAAGCTGATGACAAGGTTAAATCTAACTACCTAAACGCTGTTGCTGCTGGTAAGAGCATAGTTGAAGACGAAAAAGCTACTCTTGAACAAGCTAACAACGAACTTAAGGCTCTAGTTGAAGCTGCTGAAAAAGTTGGCGTAAAGGCTGAAGCTAAGATCGAAGAAAAAGCTGAAGAAGGTAAAAAAGAAATCAAAAAAGACGCTAAAGAAGGAAAAGAAGAAGTTAAAGAAACTGCTAAAGAAGTAAAATAATTTAACTCTTTTATATAAGGCCGTGGACTTGTTCCACGGTTTTTCTTTTGTCTTTTTTAGTTTTTTGTGAAAATAATTTTTACAAGTTAATTAATATTGGTAGCTTCATAAGCACCAAGAACTTTATAAATATTAAGGGCCTTCTAGTTACTCATAAGGTCATAAGTGTTTATGACTTAATAAGTATATATATAGCTTTCAAATTATTTATAGGTCTATAAAGTTTGATGGCTTAGTAAATAATTAGAAGTTCCTAAAGTTTTATAAGTCTTTACATAAAAAAAAATGATTAGGCATAAGCTTACCTAATCATTTTTATTTTATTAAATTTAAATACTGTAATCGTAGTTTAAAATCTTGGATCTTGCTTCACTTACAAAGTAAAGAGAGCCTGTAATTAAAATCAAGTCACCATCTTGGTAAGATTTTTTGTAGTAGTCTAGGGCATCATCAATGGTCATGACTTGACCTTTTAGTCCGTACTCACTTGCCTCACAGCTAAGTTCTTCTGGGCTTGTTCCCCTCTTGTAGTCAAGATTTACGAATACAACTTCATCAGTGTAGGACGCAATTTCTTCTAGCATCTTCTTGTGTTCCTTGTCTGCAAGGATCGACATAATGAGGTGGAGTTTTTTGAATTTAAAATTGTCTAGGGACTCAACTAGTCTTTTGATCCCATCAAAGTTGTGGGCTCCGTCTAAGATTATAAGTGGGTCTCTTGAAACAATCTCCATCCTTCCCTTCCAAGTTGATGATTTTATCCTCTCCTTGATTTCTTCAAGAGAAATTTTTAAAATTCCCCTCTTGTTTAAGAGGTAGAGGGAATAAATTGCTCCAATGGCATTTTCAACTTGGTAGTCGCCAATTTGTGTTAGATTAAATTCTTCTTCTACATCATCTAATTTTAATTTAAAGTCAATCCCCTTGAGATCAGATTTTAAAATCTCACTTGCAAGGTCCTTGGTATAGAAGACTTCTGCAGATTTTTCTCTTGCTTCTCTTTCTATAACTCCAAGAATTTTTGGGTCCTTGTTGGTTGTTACTACAAGTCCATCCTCTTGGATGATGCCAGCCTTGGCATCTGCAATTTCTTCTATGGTATCGCCAAGGTATTCCATGTGGTCCATGGAAATCGATGTGATAATGGAAATTAATTTTTCACGACTTGTGAAGATGTTTGTGGAGTCTGCACGTCCACCCATGCCAACTTCTAAGATTGCAAGGTCCACCTCTTCTCTTTCAAAGTATATTATTGCCATGATTGTCAAAAACTCAAAGAGATTTAGGTCCCCGTATTCTTCTACAATGTCTTTTTCCTTTTCAATTATAAATTCACCAAGTTCTGCAAAGTCCTCTTGAGAAATTTCTGCATCTCCAATTTTTATCCTGTCGCAATAAGTTATGAGGTGGGGAGAAACAAAGGACCCCACCTTGTAATCTTCCTTTAAGACATCTTTTATAAAGCTAAGAGTAGATCCCTTGCCGTTAGTCCCAGCAATGTGGATGACCTTCAAGTTCTTGTGGGGCGACCCAATATTTTCCAAAAACTTTTTGATCCTCACATTGCCCTTGGACTTGAACTTCCCAATCCTGGATTCAATATTTTTTACAACTTCTTGGTATGTCATAGGTTCTTTTCTACCTTTGCAATTTGCACTTCAACTGTCTTTAGGATTTCTTCGTACTTAGTTACCTTTGCCTTTTCTTCTTCAATAAGTTTTGCTGGTGCCTTAGAAACAAAACCTTCATTGGCAAGCTTGCCCTTGGCCCTCTTTAGTTCTCCTTCAGCTTCCTTCTTATCCTTTTGAAGTCTCTTTAGTTCCTTTTCAAAGTCCACAAGTTCCTTTAGTGGAAGTTGGATTTCTGCCTTGTCGAGAACTATGGCAATATTTTCTGAATTCTTTTTGCCTTCATCGTCTGTAATTTCTACAGAGTTTGAATAGCCAAGATTTAGAAGAAGTCCCTTCATTTCTTCAAAGATTTCCTTAACTTCATCATCCTTAGTGTAAACAAGAGTGTTGGACTTCTTTGAGTTTTCTATATTCATTTCGCTTCTTGCATTTCTGATTTCACGAATGGCATTTTCAATATATTCTGTTGCCCTCTCTTCTTTTTCAAATACAAGGTCTTCCCTGTATTCTGGCCAAGCTGCAACAATAAGTGCTTCCTTCCTATTAGGTAGGGCTTGCCAAATTTCTTCTGTGATATATGGCATAAATGGATGAAGAAGTTTTAAAATATTTTCTAATACATAAAGTAGAACCTTTACTGTGTTAGTCTTTTCTTCCACATCATCTGAATATAAAACTGGTTTTACAATTTCAATATACCAATCGCAGAAGTCGGACCAGATGAAGTCATAGATGTCATCTGCTGCAAGACCAATGTCGTACTTGTCAATTTTTTCTGTAATTGATTTTATAACTTTTTGTAGTTTTGAAATTATCCACTTGTCTTGATAGTGAAGCTTATTTACATCAAAATTGGAATCTTCAATTTCGTCAGACATATTCATCATTAAAAATCTTGTTGCATTCCAAAGTTTGTTGGCAAAGTTTCTATTTGCTTCAACCCTCTTAATGTAAAATCTCATGTCGTTGCCTGGAGTGTTACCTGTTACAAGGGTAAATCTAAGGGCATCGGCACCGTAGTCTCTTATGATATCAAGTGGGTCAATACCATTGCCAAGAGACTTAGACATCTTTCTTCCTTGGTCGTCTCTTACAAGTCCATTTAGGAATACATCTTTAAATGGAAGCTTGCCAGTTTGTTCTAGGGCAGAGAATACCATTCTAATTACCCAGAAGAAGATGATGTCGTAGCCTGTTACAAGTACATTTGTTGGATAGAAGTATTCATACTCTGGAGTCTTTTCTGGCCAACCAAGAGTTGAGAAAGGCCAAAGAGCTGATGAGAACCAAGTGTCAAGTGTGTCTTGGTCTTGTGTATAAGTCTTGCCTTCGTGTCCTTCTGTGTTTGATGGGTCTTCTCTTGAAATTACAATTTCATCATCAGAGTCTGAGTACCAAACTGGAAGTCTGTGACCCCACCACAATTGTCTTGAGATGTTCCAGTCACGAATGTTTTCTAGCCAATTTTCGTAAATCTTTCCAAATCTTTCTGGAACAATGTTTAGGTTGCCCTTCCTGTATTCTTCAAGAGCTGGCTTAGCAAGTGGCGCCATCTTAACAAACCATTGCTTAGAAATTAATGGTTCAATAACTGTGTGACATCTTTCACAATGACCAACAGCGTTGTGGTGGTGCTTCTTGCCAATGTAGAAGCCAAGCTTTTCAAAGTCTTCAATGATTTTCTTTCTAGCTTCATATCTTTCCATGCCTGCATAGTCGCCAGCATTTTCATTTAAATATCCCTTGCCGTCCATAATTATATTTTGGCCAAGGTCGTGACGAGCACCAACTTCGAAGTCGTTAGGGTCGTGGGATGGAGTGATCTTTACTGCACCAGAACCAAAGTCCATTTCAACATAATCATCAGCAATGATTGGAATTTTTTTGTTGTCCATTACTGGGATCATTACGTATTGGCCAATAAGGTCAGTGTATCTTTCGTCTTCAGGGTTTACTGCAATGGCAAGGTCTCCTGGGATAGTTTCAGGTCTTGTTGTTGCAATTTCAATTCCACCTTCCCTGTCTGCAAAAGGATACTTGAAGTACCAAATATTTCCATCACTTTCTTCGTGTTCAACTTCTGCATCAGAGATTGAAGTTTCGCAAGATGGACACCAGTTGATGATCCTGTTGCCACGATAGATAAGTCCCTTTTCATAAAGTTCTATAAAAACTTCTTCAACTGCGTGGGAAAGATTGTCGTCAAGTGTGAAGCTTTGTCTTGACCAGTCGCAAGAAATTCCCAGCTTCTTAAGTTGGTTTACAATGTTGCCACCGTATTCGTGAGTCCAGTCCCAAGCGTGTTCTAAGAATTTTTCTCTTCCAATGTCTTCCTTGTTTATGCCTTCATTCCTAAGTTTTTCTACAACCTTTGCTTCTGTAGAAATTGATGCGTGGTCAGTTCCTGGTAGCCAAAGGGCAGAATAGCCTTGCATCCTCTTTGTCCTAATGAGAACGTCTTGGATAGTATTGTTGAGGGCGTGACCCATGTGAAGGTTGCCTGTTACGTTTGGAGGTGGCATTACTATTGAGTAAGGTTTTTTGTTTTCGTCCACCTCTGCCCTAAAGTAATTATTTTCCATCCAATAGTCATAGATTTTCTCTTCAAAATCTTTTGGATCATAAGTTTTGTTTAACTCTTTCATTTTTCCTCCTCATAATTTATATTTTTTATGTTTTACAATTTTATAAAATTAAAAATAAAAAAAACGTCCTCCATCCCTAAGGACGAAAGACGCGGTACCACCTTAATTTTTATTTTTCAATAAACACTCTATAATCTTTAACGAGATAAGTCGTCTCTGGCTACTAATTTCACCAAAGAAGCAAAAAAGCTACAATTGTAAAGTTTATAAAGACCTTCCACCTGCTGGTCCCTCTCTATCTATAAATTTTTACAATCCTCTTTTTTATTGCTAATTTATTTTTTTGTGTAAATTTGTGTTGGGCCATCGGCTCCACCAATTATCTCTACACCTTCATCTTTGTCTTTGTCAGTCTTTTTATTTTTTGTAGTAAAATAAGCTGTTGGACCATCTGCTCCGCGAATTATTCCAATAGATGCAGCTTCTTTAGAATTATGTCTATATAATACTCCTGCACCTATTAAGATAATGGCTATTACAAAAATTATTTTCTTCATTATAACACCTCCAACTTAATATAAAAGATACCACAAAAAATCTTTGAAATCAATAAATTCTTGATTATCTAGGGATAAATCCAACCTTCTTATAAACCTTTCTTAGGGTTTTGTTTGCAAGGTAAGATGCCTTTTCTGCACCTTCTTTGTAAACTGATTCAAGATAAGCCTTATCCTCCCTAATTTCTTTAAATCTTTCACGTAGTGGTCTTAGACCTTCAACTACAACTTCTCCAAGGTCTTCTTTGAATTCACCATAGCCAAGGTTTTCGTACTTCTTGACAATTTCTTCTGGGCTCATGCCAGAGAAGGAAGCGTGAATGTTGATCAAGTTCTTTAGGCCTGCTTGGTCATCAGAATATCTAAACTCGCCAGATGAATCTGTGACAGCTCTCTTGATTTTCTTTCTTGTGTCGTCTTCTGAATCAAGAATTAGGATATAACCGTCCTTATTTGGGTCAGACTTAGACATCTTTGAAGAAGGGTCCTTAAGTGACATTATTCTTGCCCCAACTTTTGGTGTCAAGATTTCTGGAATTGTAAAAGTTTCAGAATATCTTGAGTTAAATCTTTGTGCCAAGTCTCTTGTAATTTCTATGTGTTGCTTTTGGTCTTCGCCAACAGGTACAAAGGAAGATTGGTAAAGTAAAATGTCTGCCGCCATTAGGACTGGATAATTAAGTAGGCCTGCTTGAACATCAGTGTACCTCTTTGACTTGTCCTTAAATTGTGTCATTCTTTGAAGTTGTCCAAGACCTGTCATTGTATTTAGAACCCAACCAAGTTCAGCGTGAGCTGGCACATGGGATTGAATGTAAATAATCGACTTCTTTGGATCAAGACCTGCTGCAAGGTAAAGGGCAAGGACGTCAAGTGTGTTCTTCCTAAGGTCCTTTGGCTCTTGTGCCACAGTGATTGCATGCATGTCAACGATACAGTATAGGCAGTTGTATTCATCTTGAAGGCCAATAAAGTTCTTTAGGGCCCCAATATAATTTCCAATAGTGAGAGACCCAGAAGGTTGGATCCCAGAGTAAACTATTTTTTTATCTTCCATTTTTATCTCTCTTTCTTTTTTCCAAATAAAATATAATTAAAATACTAATAATTTCAATAAAGGTCACGAGGATGCTTCCCTCTGGCCCATAGTTTTTGTCGTACAAGTTGTAATTTAAAATTTTAAAATTAAGTAAGCTGTCAAAGCCGCTAAAGCCACTGACATTTAGTCCGTAGATCATAGCCATGGAAAAGTTCCAGCCTGCGTGGACTCCAGAAGTCAACATAATATTTTCTGAATAAAATAACAACTTTGCAAAAAATACTCCCACCAAGATTGTGTTTAGGGTGGATAAAATTGTCACTCCCTCGTTGCCCAGGTGCAAGAGTCCAAAGAAAATTGATGGAAGTAGGATTGCGAGCCTCCTTCCATATTTGTTATAGAGAACTCTTGTTAAGATTCCCCTTACCAAAACTTCTTCAGATGTTGACTGGATAAAGAAGGCAATGAAGTAGGCAAGGAAAATCGAGTTTAAATTACCTAAGTTAATGCCCTGGTATCCAAGGGCTCCCCTTCCAAGGTCTAGCAAAACATAAATAGAAATTTGTAAGAATCCAAGGAAGAGTCCAAGTCCAGTGTTCTTGGCAAGACCTTCTCTCTTGAATAAGATGAAGCCAAGTTTCTTCTTCAAAACATATTTTACAAATGTTATGGCAGCCAGTAGTTGACCTGTAGTCCCCATTAACATTATTAGGTTTGCATTTTTATAGTCGTCATTAAAATAGGTCTGTCCATAAAAAATTAGGGACAAGACAAGCATAATTCCACCAGTAAAAATAGCAATCATGGCAAGCAAGATTAAAAGCTTTAAGATAATTTTAAAAAATTTTTTTATTTTTCTTTTTTCTTCCATAAATTTATCTATTTTTGATGTCTTCCCATCTTTCATTAACCACTTGTCTTACTTCATCTTCATCTAGATTTACTATTTCCCTATTCTTCATAATGAAGTTGCCGTCACAAATAACTGCTTCTACATCAGATGAGTTGGCTGAGTAAACTAGGGCTGAGATGAGGTTATTTCTCGGTGTAAAGGAATTTGAATCTAAGTCAAAAATTGTTAGGTCTGCAAGGTAGCCTTCCTTAATCAAACCAAGATTTTCAAAGCCAAGGGCCCTTGCTCCATTTACTGTTGCCATTTTTAAAATTTCTATAGCTGGCACAGCCTTTTCGTTCATGGTAACAGCCTTGTTTACTATGCCACCTATGTGCATCTCCTCAACAAAGTCTTGGTTGTTGTTTGATGAGTCGCCGTCAGTTCCCAGTGCCATGGTAATATTGTTTTTCAAAAGTTTGTCAACTGGTGTGAAGCCACTGGCAAGCTTTAGGTTTGATGATGGGTTGTAAACTGGAAAGAATTTTTTATCCTTCACAAGATCAATTTCTTCATCAGTTATGTGTACGCAGTGGGCTGCAATTATTTGGCTATCAAGCATACCTAGTGAGTTCACATATTCAATTGGTGTCATCCCATATTCTTTTTTTGAATTTTCCACTTCTGTAAGAGTTTCAGAAAGGTGAATGTGAATTAGGCTGTCGTATCTTTCCAAGGACCTCTTAGAAATTTCCTTTAAAAACTCTGTGGAACAAGTATAAATTGCATGAGGTGCAGGGACAACTTTGATCCTGCCATTGGACTTGTTGTGGTAGTTCTTGTAAAGGTCGTCAAATTCTTGTAGCTTTGCTTCCCCTTCTCCATCAACATCTGTCATGCCACGAGTTAGGACTCCACGAATGCCAGCTTCAATGGCAGCGTCCCCAACCTTGTCCATCTCGTAATACATGTCGCAGAAGGATGTAACTCCTGACTTTATGTTTTCAATAATAGAAAGCTTAGAGGACCAATAGATGTCCTCGGCATTTAATTTTGCTTCAATAGGCCAGATTTCATTTTCAAGCCAGTCCATAAGTGCCAAGTCGTCGGCATAGTTCCTGAAGTAGGACATGCCAAGGTGAGTGTGGGCATTTACAAAGCCTGGTGTGAGAAGTTTATCCTTGCCGTCAAAAATTTCATCTGCTTGGACTTCTAAGTCTCTTCCAATTTTTTTTATTTTATTTTCTTCTATAAGAATATCTGCATTATCAATAATTTTTTCCTGCTCTATATCTAAGTAGGAAATGTTTTTTATAAGTAAGCTCATAGTTCCTCCAATACTATTAATATTATAACAAAGTTTAAAAAATTTTTTCAATTTATTGAAATTTACGCCTCCCAGAAATTTATTTTGGTATAATGACCTTATGATTGGAAATTATTTAGAGTTCAATGTATTTTTTGACATCATCGGGACAATTGCCTTCGCAATTTCCGGTGCCATACTTGGTTGCAAGAAGAAGATGGACATACTTGGCGTCATAGTTCTTGGTCTTGTCACGGCTCTTGGGGGAGGCTTCGTTCGTGACTTGGTCCTTGGTATCAATCCACCAAAGATGTTTCAGAATTCAACTAACGCAATTATATCCACTGTCTTTTCAATTTTAGTTTTTATGTTTTTCTATTTTAGAAAAAATTTTACCTCAAGACAGGTCCTAATCTTTATGAATGAGTTCATGATCCTTAGCGACACAATTGGTCTTGCTTCCTTTACTATTACTGGAATGACAACTGCCCTTTCTCTGGGCCTTGATAAGAAGTTTTTGCTTATCTTTGTTGGTTCCATAACGGGAGTTGGCGGTGGAATGATTCGTGACGTCTTGGCGGGCACTATCCCCTTTATCTTCAAGGAACAAATTTATGCCGGTGCCTGCATCTTGGGCTCTATAGTTTTTCTTCTCACGAGAAATTTTTTAGGCGACCAGGTTTCCATGATAATTTGTTTTTTTACAGTTTTAATATTTAGACTCTTGGCAGTGAAAAAGAATTGGAACCTGCCAAGGATTAGTGACTAGGAGGAAGAAATGGCAGTAGCAGAATTAACACTTATACCTATAGGAACAAAGACAACATCTGTGAGCAAGTACATTGCAGGTGCCCTTGACTCTATTGGCGAAGTTGATGGACTAAGATATGAACTAAATCCAATGGGAACAACAATTGCCCACGATGATTTAAAAGTTTTATATGATGTAATAAGAAGAATGCAAGAGTCAGTTTTTGATGCAGGCGCAGACAGGGTCTACACTGTTGTAAAAATTGACGACAGACGTGACAAGGACTATTCCCTTGAAGACAAGGTCAGGTCTGTCAATGAAAAGAGAAAAAATAAATAATTTTTTAAACCTCATCGACTTTGATGGGGTTTTTTGATATTTTGTAAGTGATTAGATTTTATGGCTTTATAAGTTTTTATAACTTTTTAGTTCTTTAGGAGTCAATTTTTTCTATGACTTAGTGAACTTTTATGAGTTGGTAAATTTTTGTAAGTTAATGGTTTTATATAAGTTGATAAATTTTTATTGAGGAGGAAATATGTACGAAGGTTTTTTGACAGATGTTGAAGGAATTAAACTTGGACACGCAGAAGATAAGCTTGCACTTACTGGGACAAGTGCCATTCTTTGTCCAGAAGGTTTTACTGCAGGAGTTGATGTTCGTGGGGCAGGGCCTGGCACTCGTGAGACTGACCTCTTACGTGCAGAGAACTTGGTCCAAAAGGTCCACGGGGTTTTCTTAACTGGTGGATCTGCCTATGGTCTTGATGTTGGCGGCGGCATCATGAAATACTTGGAAGAAGAAGGTGCTGGCTTTGACGTTGGCGTTGGAATAGTTCCCATAGTTCCTGGTGCAGTCCTATTTGACCTTGCAGTGGGTGATGCAAAAGTTCGCCCAGATTTTAAGATGGGCTATGAAGCTTCTAAAAATGCAAGAGAAGATGACAAGACTCAGGGCAACTTTGGTGCAGGATGTGGCGCTAGCGTTGGAAAAATCTTGGGGAATGACTTTGCCATGAAGTCTGGCATAGGCCAGTCCTCTGTAAAAGTTGGCGACCTAGTTGTATCTTCTATAGTTGCTCTAAATGCCATGGGAGATATTTTTGATTATGAAAAGGGCAAGAGAATCGCCGGAGTTTATGACAGGGAAAATAAAAAATTTTTAGACACTTGTGCCCTTTACGAAAAGCAGCTTAACGATTATAATCAATTTAGCCCTGCCAACACTACAATTTCTCTTGTTGCAACAAATGCAAGGCTTACGAAGGCAAATTGTAATAAGATCTCACAGATGGCTCATGATGGTTATGGCAGATCAATTAATCCAGTCCATACCATGAACGATGGAGATACAATTTTTACACTTGCAACTGGCCAAGTTGAAGCAGACATTAATTTAGTTGGAATTCTCGCTGCAAAGACTATTTCTAGGTCTATTGCCAATGCAATTTATTCAGCCGAGGATTCAGGTGGGCTTGTAAGCTATAGGACCATCAAATAAAATTGATGGAAAAATGAAGGGTATCCACTCGAACCCTATCGGAGGTAAAATGAATCGAAACACTGAACGTAACAGAAGGCTAGTGATAGCTGCCATGCTTGGCGCCATCACAGTTGTTCTAAGTCTTACTCCTCTTGGACTTATTCCACTTGGAGTTATCAACGCAACTACTATGCACATACCAGTAATTATTGGTGCCATAGCAGAGGGCCCAGTGGTGGGAGCCATGGTTGGACTTATCTTTGGGGTGTCATCACTCTTAAATGCAATCTTAAGAAATGCCAGTCCAGTTGCCTTTGTCTTTTACAATCCACTAATTTCTGTCTTGCCAAGAGTTTTAATTGGGATAACTTCTTATTACTCTTATGCGGCAATGAAGAAGATGGAAGACAAGAATTTGAGAAACTTAACTAAGGGACTTTGGGGACTAATTTCAATTTTCTTAGTTTACTTACTTTATAAGAATATTAAGAATGGTGCCTCAACGCTAAATATTACTTTTGTAGTAATACTACTTGCCCTTTGCATTGGATTTTTAGTTTATTCTTTTAAATCAAGTGAAAAGGACTTTCCTATTGCCATTGGTGCCTTTGTGGGATCAATGACTAATACTATTTTAGTCCTTGGTGGAATTTATGTAATATATGCCAAGAGATATGTTGAAGCTCTTGACATTCCACTAGAAAATGCAAAATCAGCAATCCTTGGTGTGTCAGTTACATCAGGAATACCTGAAGCTATCCTATCTGTTATTATTACTACAGCAGTTATAAAAGCTTTGAAATCTAGAAGGGGTTAATATGTTACTTGCAATTGATATAGATAACAGGACAACAGACTTTGCTGTCTTTGACCAAGACGAATTAGTTGATAAGTTTTCAATTACAACTGACAGGAATAGGTCTGTGGTTGAAATTAAACTTACGATTAAACTAATCCTAATGGATAAAAATATAAGTCTCTCTGACATCAATGAAATTATAATTTCCAATGTTGTGCCAGAACTCTCATCTTCTTATGAAATGATCTCAAGAGAACTCATTGGCAAGAAACCTATTTTTATCTCTGCTGGAGTCAAGACTGGTTTAAATATAAAATGTGAAAGCCCAAGAGAAGTTGGGTCAGACAGAATTATAAAGGCAGTTGCTGCCACAAGAAAGTACACAGAAAACATAATAATAGTTTCTGCATCATCAATTACAACAATTGACTATATCAATGCAAAAAAAGAATTCCTGGGAGGACTAATCCTGCCAGGAATCAACTTGCTTCAAGATTCACTTGTGAGAGGTAGCGCCAAGCTTCCCCATGTAGAAATTAAAAGGCCTGATGACATAGTTGGAAAAAATACTGAAAAGGCAATTCAGGCTGGACTCTTCTTCGCTTACAAGAAGGCAGTCCTTGGTATAATTGATGAAATAGTAGAAGGCTATTCACTAAAAAAAGAAAATACAAATATTTTAATCACAGGACCCTATGTCCATCTCTTAAAAATATGTAAGTACGACTTAATAAGAGACGACGACCTTGGTATCTATGGACTTAAAATTATTTACGATTTAAACAAAAAGAAGGCTTCATAAATCATGAAGCCTTTTTTCTTACCTATATTTTTCTAAATCTTTTATGTCCACTTGGTGGAAGTTTACCTCAAAGCCAGATAGGTCTACAATCTTTTCCATTGTAGAGCGAAATAAATTAATATCACCAGTTATATAAAAATCAATAGTCCTATTGGGAATCTCTTGGTTGTCCTTTTCAATTTTTAAAATATTCATGGCATCTAGGACAGTCTTGTAGGCTGGGTCAACCATCAAAACCTTCTTGCCTTGTTTTTTTAAGACCCTCTTAAAAGAATCTTCAACAAGAGGATAGTGGGTGCAGCCAAGAATCATTGTGTCGAAGTCGTAGTCTTCGAAGTAATCTAAGTATTTTTTTACAATTCCGTCCATGTACTCTTCTTCAAACTCTCCCCTCTCAATGGCAAGAGTGAGGTCAGGACAGTAAACAGATCTTAATTCAATAGATTGGTCCATGGAATTTAAGACCTTGTCATAAACTCCACTTTCCACACAGGACTTTGTAGCAACAAGGGCAACCCTCTTAGTCTTAGTTCTCTCAAGGGCATTCTCGCTTCCTGGTTCAACAACTCCAATGATAGGGTACTTGTATTTTTCATTGGATTCCTTGAGGCCGTGACTTGTTGCAGTGTTGCAAGCAATAATTGAAAGGTCAACATCAAGGTCCTTGAAGAAACCCATTACTTCCATTGTATAATTTTTTATCTCTTCGTCAGTCCTTGCACCGTAGGGCATCCTAAGAGTGTCACCAAAGAATACGAAGTTTTTATTTTTTATTTTATTTAAAGCGACTTTTAAAACAGAAAGTCCTCCGACTCCGCTATCATAAAAGCCGATCACATTATTTCCCATTAAATCACCAACTCTTTTATATAATACTATAAATTGTGGAAAACAAAAAGAAGAATATAAACTCATTGTAAATAATTATATTTATAAAAAATTTTTTCTTGTCATGAATTTTATATTTTAAGCCATGTGATTAATTATATAAAATATCACACTCTCTATCAAGCTAGGCATATTGTTAATCTTATTTATTTTACTTTGTCTTATATTATTTTAAGCAACAATGTATATTTTTTCTATAAATCAGCAAATTTATATCCATAGCTTGCTCCATATTCAATAATATTATAAAAAACACCCTTATAAAAAGAGTGCTTCAATATTAGTTTTTATATTTTTAATTCTTGGCGATATTTACAATAGCTTCAGTCAGTAACTTAGAAAAATTCAAATTCAATTTATTCCCTAGATCATTGCTCCACTTGGGTATAGATAAGGTCTTTTTTACAAGTTCTTGGCTACCTAAATAGTCCTTTAAATCAACATAAACGAGAGAAACGAAGGACTTAGAATAATCATAGAAGCCATCAAAATCATCATCATCTTTAAAAGGAAAATTATCTTCAATAGACAAGTCACTTATGGCTGATTGTTTTGGCAAAGTATCTCCGCCTTCTATTATAGAGCTAGCCATTATTCCCAAATAGTCACTTGCCATTAACAAAGCTTCCTCTATTGAATTGCCTTGAGTCCCTGCTCCTTCAATGTCTGGCATATAAACATAGTAACCCTTCTCTTCTGGACTATAATAAAATATAGCTGGATAAGAAACTAACATAATTACCACCTCTCTTAATATAAGAAGTAGGGCTATTTTAGCCCTGCCTCTTTTAGTATTCCACGCTCGGTTCCCTTTTGGAGTTCTCCATGTGGAATAATGATTGGTCTTTTGATGCCAGGTTTTGTCATCTTTATATGACTGCCCTTGCCACCCTTAACTACTTCGAAACCATTCTTTCTTAGTAGCTTGACCATTTCATCCTGTGTCATCGGCATGTATACCTACCTCCTGACAGCCTTATTTTACCACGTGTTATTACGTAGTGTCAATGTGAGACTTGAATTTATAAATTAATCTTCCACTTTCACATCTTTTAATCTACCAAATTGACTTTATCTGTAGCTTATACTTCTTCTAGACTTTAAAGATTTAACAATTAAAATAAATTTGTGTTCAGCTCACCAAAATTCAAGCGAATTCAAGCGAATTTTATGTATTAAAAAATATAAAGAAAAAAGCCTGCGAAGATTAAATTCACAGGCTTTCAAATGGTGCACCTTAACGGACTCGAACCGTTGGCCCACTGATTAAGAGTCAGTTTCCAAGACTCTGAAAGGCTTGAAATAGCTACTCTTAAAAAAACTGCGTGCAGTTTGCGTTCAAAATAATTTATATATTTTTAGGCTATGTGATTAATTATATAAAATATAATACTCCCTATCAAGTTAAGTATATTATACATCTCAATAATAAAAAGGATTCAATCTATACTATAAAGTTGAATCCTTATTTTAATTAATTTACTTTGTCTCTCAAAATTTTATAAAGAATATCTTCCAAAAATAATCCGTCTTCCATAAAAGTGGGAAAGTACTTTTCAACTACTTTGAGCATATTAAAAGTATTTATTACATTATGATTTTCTTTTTCTACTCTAATAGCCTCTAATATTTCTCTAATCTCATCATCCTTTAATTCCTTATTCGACTTAATTTCATATTTCATTTCAACGCCTCCTACTATCTATATAGAGAAATTCTACAAAAGTTGCTATGCTATTTTAAAATTTTATGTAATTTTTCTTTAAAAATAAAAAAAGCCCAGGGATCTCCTAGGCTTGATTGCATTAAAAACTTATTAATATTTTATTCTACTTTCAAAAGTTATAATCTTACACATTCAAGCCTTGAAACTCAGTAAACATCACGCCTACAAAGGTCAAGGCTCTACAAGGCTCATATAAGCCTTTTTATTTTTTCTTAATACCTTTACATGTCTTAGAATTACTATTTTTAAGCTTTTTATACTCTTTTTCACTAAGTAATCTTCTTGCAGCAGTTTTAAATTCTTCGCTATAAGGCATAAGGTTTTTATCCAACAAATTTCTAAGTTTAACGGCATCTTTTTTTCTTCGCATGTGTGCGTGCTGCCCATACTTACCATTCACTCTTTTTATAAGCCAAGGCCTGTCATAGCACCTTGGCTTATATCTTATGCTAAGTTTCATTTCATTTTATTTCTTAATTTCTTCTTTCCAACGGTTTAACTCAAGGACACTCGCCCTTCTCATATCATCGAGATCCTTTTCTGTTACTTTAAATCCCTGTTCATTAAGTCTCATAAGTACGTATTGCTTTTTAAGATCTCCTTGACCAGTTTCTTTGTAAATTTGCTCTGCAGCCTTAACCGCTATGTCAACTGCCTCCATAACACTAAGGACTTTCTCTCTTCCATATTTTTGTTTAAGTAAAGGAATTAATATTCCAGTGATTAAAACAGATACAATTGACAGTATTACATAAAAAATATTATTAGCCACAACTATCATTCTCCTCTCTCAACTCTTGAAACTCTTTCCTTATCTTCTCTTTCTTGATTCGTGCAAGTTGCCATAGCTCCACTGTGGTAAAAGAAAACCAAGCACCTATTAAAGTACTTGGCTCCATTCCTGTCTTCCAAAAAGATATTAATATGGCAATCGTAAAGATTACATTGCAAGTAATTATAAAGCTAACCCAAAACTTACTGTATTGGCCTTTGCTCTTCTTTACATGCTTATTTTTACCTTGTTGTCTTGCCATGCTACATCAGCTCCAATGCTTTCAAAGATTCTTCTTACTGGTACATCCTTGCCATTGATACGAGTGTAAGTCACACCATTAATGATGTAACCTCTCTTAAACTCTTTACCATTGATTAGGATTGGCACATTCTCTATAGCTCTACTTGGAATGAGATCTACATAAGCACCAGATACATAAGCCTTCCTGCCATTGTAATTAATTTCAAACCAACCATCAGCCTTGCCACTTATACTAATTTCTTGACCAAGCCTTAATTGCCCTAGCCTCAAGCTATTAGTGTGATTAGCTTCTCTTACATTAAGTAGTCTAGCCTTGACCTTACCCTTGGCATTAAATGGAGTTACTTGAACTTTTTTATCTGCAACTTCTAAAGCTACAACCCTAAAGGCTCTTTGCCACTTAATTCTTGATAGAGGATAAGTTCCTATGCCTGCATAGATAGCTTCAAAGACCTTGTTGTTGCCAAGGTAAATTCCAACGTGACCAAAGTATTTTCCATTTTTATCATTTCTATACCATACAAGGTCTCCACGTTCTAAGGACTTAAAAGGGATTTCTCTAAATCGCCTATCTCCTTCTACACCCATTCTGTGAGTTGTTACTGCAACACCTCTTCTAGTATTCCAACCTAATTTATTCAAGGCTTTTTCTATAAGACTAGAGCAGTCAGAATAACCTGCCTTACCTTGTTTTTCTGTCATTCTCCACCTTTGGGAGTATCTGTTACCATCATAAAACATAGCAGCAGATATAAACTTCTCGACTTTGTTTTTATCAAGCATATTGCACCTCACTTTAAGTTTGGTATTATATAACCCACAAAGGCACTTATAAAAATACCAACTAAAACTCCAATAACCTGAAATTTTATCTTATCCATATTTGCTAAAGGCTTTACGAAGTGGTCTTCTTCTCTTTTTCTTGCTAGGTCCTTGATGTCAGCTCTTACATTTGCATTGTTGTCATCAATAGTCTTTTTGATTTCTACTGTCTTTTCCAGTAAAGTTTTTATATTTTGATCGAGGAGTTTTATAGATGTTTCAGCACCACTCATTCTGCCTTCAAATCCATCCAATCTTATATTTGTTTTTTCTAGTTGGCTTTCAATTGTTTCAAACCTATCTTTTACATCTTGATCCATATGTCACCCTCTTTTTTGTTGTAATAAAAAAAGAACTCATTAGAGCTCTTCAAATTTATTCTTTTTCAATTCTTCATTTAGTTTTAACATAAATGTCTCGCTGTCTATTTTCTTAGATCTAATATCATTCATTTCACTTAAGTTTAACTCGTACAAAGAATTTAATATTATATTTGTTTCTAGTTTTAATCTCTTTAATTTAGTAATAACATTCTTAGCAGATTCAACCCTATTATCATTCTCTGTCTTGTGTTTAGGGTTCAAGTTCCAGCTTGCATATATCATTTTTAATTTTGAGTTTGTATCTTTGACAGCATTTAAAAAATTAATATTAAGTGTTTTCAAATTCAATCTATCTAGTATTTCTTTTTCACAGTTATTAAATGGTATATTAATAATACCTTCGGAAAATTTCACAAAGTTATTATAACATTGTTCAGAAATCAAATCATGATATTTAATCAATTCATCTAAGCTTATTTCATTGTAATAAAGAGAAGTTAATTTAATTAATTGATTATTGTAGAACTCATCAATGTCTTCAAGTTTCTGTATTGTAGCTTTTAAAGCATCAATTTTTGTCTTCCTAAAATACATTTCTTTCTCAAGTTGTCGATTTTCATCAATTTGTTTTTGAAACTGTTCCTCAGATCTATCCACTTGATATTTCGCTATCCAAAAAGCTATGAAACCACTAATTAGAACTCCTAAGATACTTATTATGATTGTTGTCCAATCAATTTTTCCTAAAGAATTAATACTTTCTATCAACTCATAAAATTGTTTCTCATTCATTTAAATCACTCTCCTTAATACTATTATACCAAGGAGAGTAACTTATAATAATTATTCTTCTTCCATTTTTACAGGCATGCCATCTGCATCAAGTCCAAGAGCCTTAAGGTCTTCTAAGACTGCATCTCTCCAAATCTTTGGCACTTGTCTCACCTTTTTATTATCAGGATTACAAGTTCTTCTTTGACGAGAAACTAAACCTACATAAAGATCTAACATATCTACACCTCCCTTCATAACAAAAAATTTGTATAAAAAAAGACTTGCCACTGCAAATCCAATTAATACACTATTTAACTTTCTTTCCATTCTCATCATATCCTTGGTTTTTAAGTTCCTCTATTACTGCATCTCTTAAATTTGCAGGGACCAACTTAACTTCCTTGTTCTTAACATCACAAGTTCTTTTTCCCCTAACAACTAGACCTACATATAAATCAATCATTTTTCTTGACCTCCTAAAATTGTTTCGTATATTGTCGCTAAAACCTCATCTGTCTTTTCAGCCCTTTCCAAATTAGTTTCATAATTTGTGGCGACAGCTTCAGCCAAGGCAAGGTTTGAATCGCTAATGTTTTCAATTCCCTTTAAAATTTCCTTAGGCACATCTTCAACTTCTCTCAATTCCTTTAAAGACTTCTCGTTTATAAACTCAAACATATTTCCCTCCTACATGTAGGCTCCAACGAATCCGTAAAGATAGGACTCTTCAGTTGCCTTCTCTTTATCAATCCTAATTTCAACACCAACTCCCCACTTGTCACCAGTCTTTGTTGTATTTCTAAAATTATATTTTTGCCCATATAATTCTTCTGGCACAGTTTCCCAAGTTGGCTGAGCATCCATAACATTGGAGCATACCTTTATAGTCATTTTTGCCCCAGATGCAAGTTCTGATAAAGGATTTACAATTACTGCAGAAGGCTGTTCTGATAGTTCTTTTTTAAGCCTATACCAAGCATAGGTTAGATTCTTGCTAAAGTCAGCATATCCTGCACCTACGGCATTATAAGAGTCCTTGGCTTCTACCCTTATCTTGTGTTCTCCATTGGGAATCTTGGCAAAATCAATCTTAGGTATTATCACACTTTGTTTGCCCTTGATAGTCCCGAGGTCCTTTATTTGCACGTCATCTATATATAATTTTGCAGTGATTTCATCTCCATCAGGATCTGCCGCTTCAAAGTTTATGGTAAAAGGCTTGTTTTGTTCTCCATAATGAGCATTTGTCATTGTCACCACTGGTGCAGTATTTATCCTCTTAAAGGTATATCTTCTGACAGCAGTTGCACCGCTAGAATCAGTAACTGTAATTTCTATGGTGTTTTGCTCATTTAAAGTTAAGGCATTGAACTTACTATCATCAATATCAATTGGGTAGTCAGATTTTCTTGTTGCGTTGTTAACTGTGGCAATTGTCACTCCATTTAAGGTAACAACAACATTTAATTGTTGGCCACTATCCCCATCATCAACAGAATAGTATCTCTTAAAGGCTTGCTTATAACCACCCCAGTCTTCGTCTTGTCCTGAAATAGTAGGTTCTTGATTTGCAATTCCTTCGTAAACATACCAGTAATTATCTTTTACTCCGTTGTCTGGGTAAGTGTTTCTATTACTTGATGTTACAGTGTCAAGTCTTGCACCTTTTTTAACTGTAATACTGATTTTGGTTGCTGCGTGTGACATATAATTATTTGAATCGCTTGGCGTCCCATATAAGAAGAAGTCATCTCTACTATCCTGCAACACATAAGTTTTCTTCTTCCCTATTTGGTATGGATCAAAGAAATAGCCCCATTTACTTGCTTCTGCAAACTTTGAAAATTCTGTTCTTGCTCTTGAAACAATACTATCTTCACTTTCTTGTACATTGTCTTTTTCTTCAAAATATCCAGGGTAGAGTTTGTTCCCCGTAAGAACTATTTGACCATTCGATATTTTATATCTAGAATATACTTCTGGGATTTTTATTTCGTAATCCGTCCCAACATAGTGTCTCACGCTTAATGGTATAAATGGTTCTCCCGCAGAGTATTTGTGAGAAACATCAGTATCTAGTTTATATCTTCCCCATCCATAATTTGTCATCTTTTATCACTCCTTTCTATACAACTAGCCTTGCCATCTTGCTATCATAAACACCTTCAAACTCTTCTTCTCCAGTCAATAACTTAAATTGTACTTGGAACCTGTTTGTATTTACACCAGTCCCAATTTGTGTACTTTGAGCAGCTAATTGTAATTTTAAATCCTGGATGAGATCCCAGTTCCCTTTGACTGTTTGGCTTGTCCTTCCTCTGCCAGCAAGGTCCCAGTACTCTTCCCAAGTAACAAAGGTCATTGACCTATCAATGTTTATAGTCACATTTTCAACATTAGAAACCACAACTATAATATCCATCATAATCTCAACCATCTCTTGGTTGTGAACAGGAATGTAATCACTGTACTGGTCATAATAAGCAACTGCATATAGGATTTCTCCCTTTCTTGGATCTTGAGCGTACAGTCCCAATTCTTTTAAAAGAAATCCTTCCTTAACTCCATCATTGGATAGGCTAACAGAAATTGTACTTGTCCCATCACCATTAGCCTTTATTCCAGTCATTGTAGCCTCATAAAGTTCGTGCTTAAGTTCTTCCATTTTTAAAAGTTCTTCTGTACTTGTAATTGTTCCATCACCCACAGAAACTTTTGTAAATCGCAACTCTATCCCTGTTTGACAAAGTGCCAACAGGTCCCTGCCTGCTTCCGTTAAATAATAACGTCCTCTTTGCATAATTCTTCCTTTCTCTATCCTAGTTTATATGTTCTTCCTTCTCTAGGCTCTGTAAATTGTCCTTGTAGTTTTGCATCGTAAATCGTAACCCAATTTTTGCCATCAACTGATGCTTCAACCTTTGCCTCTGGATATATTTTCCCTTCTTGGTGCCATATAGATATATTCTTAATTTCATAGACCCCTTGTAAGTCTACTGTTAGTGATGCAGGTTCTTTCAAGAATCTTCCATCTATATCAAGCATTCCATTGAAAGGATCTCCATCTACAATAGTTTTGACATCCCCAGACCATATAGGTCCAATAGAAGTAATTGGCTTATTTAAGGCAATATTTGCCCCATTTCTATCAAATACTTTAATTTGCCTGAAATAAGGTGAACCTCCATCATTACTTCTCATAATTGAGTCTCTTATATATCTATATTTAGGATAACAAACTTCAATAAAATATCTTTTTTGAATTTCAAATCCACCGTATTCTACAAGATATATGATTTCATAAGTACCACTCTTCTTTGTGTCAACCTTATCAATCTTTACACCATCACTATATATCTCAATAATTGGAGTAAGGGTCTTTCCAGATATTGTAAAAGCCTTCACCCTTGGCATTTCGAAGTTTTCACCATACTCGACCTTAGCATGATTTTCACCTTCAAACTCTATAACTGGAGCTAGTCTAATGAATTTATTAGATACTACTAGACAACCCTTTTGAGAATCATAATTTCCAAAAAACTCTTCTTCCTCTTCCAAATTTTTAAAATCCTTTGAAAACTCTCCATAAAGTTTGGACCAGATTAGTCTATCCTGATAAAAAAGCTTACTCTTAGACTTCCCATTTATAATTACTTGTTTTTTACCTCTAAAATCCATACAACCACCTAATCTATGGCATAAATTGTATTGGGCTTCTTTGTTTCTAATGCCTCATAGTCAGCTAAACTCATTTCAACTATATCTGGCTTTTTATCGAGATTTTCCCTTAACTCAACTGTCCTTTGGATTAAGTCGGATATCCAGAATTTAAGTTCTCTTGTCGAGTTTGTACTCCATTTTGCAGCACCACTTGGACTGAGTTTCACATCTGCAACATCACTTGCACTAATTTTCTTGTTCCAACTATCAATCATGCTTTGGCTTACATTGTTTTTCTGTGCTCCTTCTTCAATATTTCTCAGCTTTTCTATATCAGCTTGAGTAATCAAAGATGGAGAAATTTCTGTATAAGTAGACCCTGACCACCTATAAATATTTTCACTAGCAAGATCTACATAAATCTTTCCCTTCTCACCAAGGTTCGGGAATTTACTTTTTGAAGCAAACTCTAAAACATCATCAACGTAAGAAGGCAGTTGTGAAGATGGGACCTTTCCATCATCTCCTAAACTTGCATAGCCTCCTGCCTTTCCTTTTTTAGACACATCTTCAGGAGTGTAATCAAGCTTCCCTGCAACAACTTCTTCCTTAGTTGCATAAGTCTTTTTAACATCTTCTGCCTTTGCAAAGGGACCAAGGTCATAAACCCTGATGGCTTCTTCAGGAAGTTGTTCCTTAGGCACCTTTCCAAGCTCATTAAGAGAAGCATAGCCATTGGCAGCACCCCTGTGGATTGTATCTTCCTTCTTCTCTAGTTCTGTATTTATAGCCTTATTGAATTTATCTAAGTCTACATTCTTGCTATAAGCTTCCAGTGTCTTTTCAATAGCTTCTTTCAAGTCTGTTAAGGCAGTAATGTTTGCATAAGTTTTTTCAACATCTTCTGTCTTTGCATAAGGGCTCAGGTCATAAGTTGTGTCTCTTAAAACCTCATCAGGTAACTGACTTAGAGGAACTCTTGCATTTTCTGCAAGAGTTGCCAAGCCATTAGATTTTCCAATAGAGTTTTTAATGGAAGTATTAAACTTTAATATTTCTTCCAAAAAGTCTTTTAATAAAGCCTCCTGGTCCTGCAAATAAATCTTATTTTCATTAAGTAAGCTATCCTTGTCTAGCTTATTGTCCCAACCTGTCTTTTCCCTTTCACTAACAAATCTTCTATTCTCGTTAGTCTCAATAATATCGGCTGAATGCTTGACAGGATGTTCGTAAACAGTATCTTCGTCATCAGCAAAAACAAGCTTGCCCTTATCATCAAGCTTTAAAACTTGACCTGTTTTTCCACCATCGGGCCTTACAACCCTCTTAGAAATCTCTTTAAAGATTTCACTAATGGAATCCTTATTGCTTTCAAGAGCTTGAGATACTTCCAAGAAAGTATTGTAGGCTTCAGGGGCACCTTCCAGAATATCCTCAACCATCTTGGCAAGTTCAAAAGGTGTAACCTTTAAAAGTTCATCAAGAGGAGTCCCATCTTCTGTATAAATAGTTGATGTCAGCATCTTAGGAGATACCCTTGCAAATTTTTGCTGCGTTTCATCCCAAGATAAGAGCCATTTGTCCTTTAAAGTCCTACTCACAGGTAAGTCCCTTAAATTATCTGTCATACTTCATGTCCACCTCACTTCCATCTTCAATCTCTTTCATCATTCCCAAATCATCCACAGTCCATAAATCAGGCATAACAGCCCTTCTCTTAAGCCTCTTCCTAACTTCGCCAATTCCATAATAAGTAGATAAATTAAAGACCCTGTCCTCAGGCTTAACTGCCATAATAGTAATCTTCTTGGCTTTTTGTCCGTACATTCCATAAAATATTTTCTGGTCTCTAATAAACTTAATTCTTATAAACTGCGTCAAATTAGCAGGAATTATATCCCTAACCTGCCTCCCAAGGTCATCAAGATCAAAATAAAGAGATTTCTTTATAATTACATCAAGCTCTATCCCATACTTGTCATAATCTAGGGATAACTTGTAATTGTCCTTACCTAAGTAAACATCAAGCCACTTTAAAAAAGTCCTGTGAGTCCATCTTATTTTTTTATTCCAAAGGAGATAAACTCTTTTTCTTCTTTCTTCAAGAGATTCATTTTTACCAGGCTCTATTCCAAGGATTCTTTCATATCTTGATATACCATATTCACTAGCTTGCAAAATAAATTTATCTGCATAAATCTTTAAAATTCTTTTTGCAACAAAATCGAATTCCAAACTTTCACTGTCAGTCCAATCTATCCAATCAGGAGATTTACCTATAGTTTCATAATCATTATATGATTTTAAATCTACCTTCCTTGAAAGGCTTAAACTTCTTCCAGAAAAGTCTTCTTCAGTGTCAAAATACCAAAGTTTTTCAATGTCTCTTCTCTTATCCATTGACCTTCACCACACTTAAGAATGGCATTTCATTGTTTTTAAGAATTGCATTCCTCTCAAATCCATCAAGTTTCGTGTCATATACATCAACAACTCCATCTATATCTAAGATAAAAGACTCTAGTTTTGAAACCCTAACTATTGTAGATTTCTCTTTCTCCCACTCTTTTCTTAATTGCAAAAAATAAGGGACTAAAATCTTTTTTATTTTGTCCTCAATATCTTCTTGTTTTTTATCCTCTCTAAAGGTAACTTTCAGGGATAAATTTATATTAACTTTTTCTGCAGCTTCCACTGTCACTAGATGACCTATAGGAGCAAGACCAAACCCCTTTTGTCTATTAGGGACTGGATCTAAAATTTCTTGGACTTTATCAACTAATTCCTTTGTGGGTACATCAAACTTGGAGTCAGTAAATACAATTTTTACAGTTCCACCACCATTCCAAACTGGATATACCTTTACACCACCAACACCCTCTATGGCATGGCACCAATCAAGATATTGGTCAATATTGCCACCATAAGCATTAGTGTTTATATGTCTAAAGTATCTTTCTCTAAAGTCCTCAGTTTCTTCCTCTTCTTCTCCAGGCTTAATCACACTTACTATAAAAGCGTGTTTAAGTCCTTTTATATTTTCTATAGGAATTAACTTACCATAGGGAATATTTCCAACTTCTCCATACTCTTCACATACTAGCTCATAATAGAATTTACTTTCCTTTTCTTCCAAAAAGTTTATAGCCATGTAATTCAAGTCATCAAAATTAAATCTTGCATTATTAGGGAGTCTTACATCAAATTCCCCCTTAACTATAGCTTGAGTTGCAGGGAAAGGTTTAAGTGCCCTATCTCTAGCAATTGCTATAAGCCCTTGTCTATCTGCAGTATCTCCATAAATATTTTTAAGTAACCAATCAAGTGTCATATAAACAAGAGACAACTCAATTGAAGCAGGAGCTTGAGCATCATAAATTATAGATCCCTCTCTTTTATCTCTTGTGTCATCTACTCTTGAAAGCATTCTTTCCAACAAGAAATCTGCAGTAAACTCATCAAACTGAGCTTCATACTCTCTTTTTGCCATTTAGTCACCTCCTATTTTAAATATTGTCATAATCAAACTTCCACTTATTACTTATTTCTAGGTCTCCATAAATTGAATGGACCATAAAAGAAATACTAAGCTCATCTCTAGGAGACTTATCTCTTAAATACTTAAAGTCAGTAACAGCTTCCACCCTGTCATCTTTTATTAAGCAGTCCTCAATCCTTCTAGTTAGTTCTACATAAGCATAGTTCTTAGGTTGACCAAACAAGTCCTGCAAAGGCATCCCAAATGTAGGATAAATAACATGAACCCCATACTCAGTATTAAGATTTTTATAAATCATTTGCTTTAAAGCCTCTATGTCATCAATATCTCCATAGATTCTTTCAGAATTGACATGCATCCTATAGGTTTTTGTTGGCCCTATTTCTTCTTCCAAACCTACCTGCATGGCTAGATTTAAATCATTTTGTTCTGGTAGCATCTAACACCTCCTACTTTTTAATTCCCTTATCATGCTTGATTTCAATAATGTCACCCTCAAAGAGTTCTATTGTTCCATTGGTAACTACAACAGCACCGTCAGGACATGTTCCGTGCAAGGTACATTTAACATTTCCCTTTAGCTTGTGTGTTCCATCAAAATAATAGTCAACTCCATTAGATCCTTGAGGACTAGAAGCTTCATAGAGGTAATACCAAACTTGACCTTCAGCATTTGATTGAAAGACAAAATAATGGCCAATCTCTTCTTCTGTGAACTTCCTATACTTAGGTACTACAAGAAACTCTTCCTTAAGTTCTATGTCATCATCTCTCTTAAATGTAAGAGGCTCTAGCTTTTCTAATTTTGCATGAACTATAGTAGCAGTCTTAAGAGTACCTACATAATCTGCAGCTATTCTTGTCATGGCTCTTTTAAGTTTTAATACATCAGCTTCTCCCATATTAACCACCTACATATCTATAAGCTCTTGTAAAGTTCTTGTGTCTATTCCAAGCAGTTTGAATTACTGTCTTGCCTTTTGATTGAGATGCCTCAATAACATTCTTGCCATCATACATTAAGGCAACGTGTCCCTTGTTCCACATAACATCACCAGATTGAGCCTGCTGTACTGGAATTTCAACAAATCCATAAGCCTTAGGATTTGCAGATAAAGAACTAGAAGAGAACCTTGGCATATTAATTCCCATATCTCTAAAAGTTCTTACAACTAAACCAGAACAATCAAGTCCGCCTTTGCTCATGGACTCACCACCCCAAACATATTTAACACCAAGATATTTTTTAGCAGTTTGACTTGCTTTAGATCCTCCACCAGAAGCTCCAAATTCTGTCATAGCTTGCCCTTGTCCTTGTTTTTGGCTCAATTTCTGAGGTGCAATTTCAGGACTTATATCCTTGTTGTATACTTCTAAGTCCATAAAGTGATGCTCTTCTTGAAACTTATGCGTTACATTCTGAACCAACATCATTGAATTAATGTCAATATCTCCTATGGCCATCATTTGCACAGGAACCAATGATCCTGCTCTCACATCAAGCCTTCCAACAATATTTTTAAGTCTTAGCTTTCTGTTTTTTCTATTTAAAACACTTAAAAGTTCCTTGGCCTTCTTCTCAATATCAACTTCTTCATTATTAGTAGTATCTGAGTAAGACAAAAGGCCCCAATTTTCAATTGACTTAGTATCTTCAGCAGTAGCCGACTTTATTTCTTTCTTATTGTCATCAAGTAGCTTTAAGTGAACCCTATTATAAGTGTTAGATCCAATGGAAGTGTCATAGTCAAAATCCTCAGTGCAATCATAATCAATTACATCCTTGGTTTTCATGTTCTCTATAGACTTAAGGCAAATCTTTCCCCCCTTGTCAAAAAGTGTATAAAGTTTACCGGTATTTGCAGTAGTCATATCACTAGCAAATCTTAAAATCTCCCAGAACTCTTTATTTTCTTCTATCCTTCCAGGTATCTTAAACTTAGTATCTTCAATTTCCCCAACCTGTAAGTTTCTGTCATTGCATATGTTGGTAAGTAATTCGGCATAAGTCCAATCCTTATATTGATAGGTGGATTTATTTTTCATATACCTAAGTTGGTCATAGCAAGTTGTCTTAATAATTTGCTCTCCACTCCTAGACTTAGAAAAGACATATCCATAAAAAAATACTTCTCCATCAACATAAAAAGCTATGGGATTACCCTCTTGATAGTCTAAGTTCTCATCCTTAACAATATTTAAGGTCATTTGACCAGGAGAGCCATCCCTTGACCAAGTAATCCTTAATTCCCCTTCAACCATGACTTCTTGAACCTTGCCCCTATTGTCTATAATTACTTTGAACCTGTCTTTCATTTCTTACCACCAAATGCCACATCAAGAAAAGCATTTACTCCCTTTTTTATTCCATGAACCACTTGGGATGCAAGATTATCTTTAGGCTTGCCTGATTTCATAGGTACATTTCCCTTATTCGCAGTCATTCCCTTAGATTTATCAGCATTGATATTAATAACCTTCGTTTTAATTGGCAGGTATTGCTTGAGGTTTACAGAAATAATCAAATCTGCTCCATTATCAGCATCTTCAAGTATTTCATAATCCTCTAAGGTTACAGATTTATTTATAGAGTTGTTTAGGTTTTCTTGATAAGAACTTCTAATAATAATAAACTGAAAGGCCTTCTTCTCAGTTTTTAACTTCTCTAACTTATTTAAAATAATTTGGGGACTGATGAACTGCTTAACAGAAGGAAAGTCATCAGTTGGAACCCTAAACTCAAAGCTAAATTCTGTTAGACCAGGTTTCTTTAAAAGGTTTAGCTCCTCTCCATTTAATAGAGTAACCACCTTATTCTTATTTTTTATTTTTGTGTTAATCTTTTTTGGAGTAATAGGCAGGAGTAAATCATCAATATAAAAATCATATCCCTTATTCATACTGTGGCACTCCTCCCATTGTTGTTTCAACTGCTTCAGTTAGCCTGTCAGTTAATCCTTCCATCCATCCGTCTAAATCTGCAGTTTCATGTATGTCACCAAATTGATTATTGGCAATAACTTCAAGTTTTTCAAAGCTAAAGTTTTGAATTGCTCGTCTTTCCATAAGATCTCTCAAGTGTGAAATATCTTCATTTTTAACTTCAATACCATCTTTAAGCTTTTCAGTATTTTTATTTGTTCCCTTTGCTGCGTTTTTTGCATCCTTTGTATCCTTGGCTATACCTGGCAATTCAGAATAAGCTGGTATATCAAACTTAGGTATAGATCCCAAAGAGCTTTCTTTGGATTTGCTAAGTTTTTTTGCTTGCTTACTTGCAATTTCTTTTTCCCTGGCATTTTTTTCTTGCTCATACTTCAAGGCCCTTGTTTGTATGCTGCTTTCTCTAGCTTTAAAGTTTTGATTAGCCATTTCCATAGCAGATTCAACTTCTTTTGCTCTTTCAGCTTTATCAGCTGCAGCTTGAGCTTTAGCTCCTGCAAAGATATTAACCTTATCTATGGCTTCTATACTCACACCAGGTATCATATTAACTAAGTTAATTAATTTGTTAATACCCTGAATGGCACCATTGAGAAAATCACTTATTATTGTTAAGCCTTTGACCTTCATATTACTTAAGGCATTTAGGACACCATTTTTAACTCTTTGAATTCCTATTTGGAACTTATCCCATTGAAATATTATTAAGTTTATATGATTTTGCATACTTATAACTAAATTAGCCATAAAGCTTTTTATATTATTGACTACAATTAAATAAGCAACACCAACTCCACCTACAGAATTGGCCCATCTAACTAACAATGCTATTAAAATTCCTATTGCAGAAGCAATTAAGTATATAGGATTGACTTCTAAGACGGCATTTAAGGAAAGTGTTTGTAATTTTACAGCAATAGTTGCTAACTCAAGACCACCCAAGGCACCAACAACTCCCCAGATAACTGGCTCAATTGCTCCCCAATGATCTCCGATAAAGTTGGCAAATTCCACTGCATAAGTTGTTATCCTAACTATGGTTTCTGCAAGCACACCAATAGCAGCTGCCGCCCTATCGGCAAATACTTGAAATTCCTGTGAATTTGCAAAATCGTTTAACCTTTGTAGAGCAGGTTCTATGCTATTAATAAATTGATTTTTCAAGGAAACTCCAATTTGGCTAAAGGTCATAGGCATATTTTCAAATTCTTTTGTGATGTCATCACTTGCACTAATAAGAGCATTTTTGACAACATCTGCAGATAACTGCCCTTCTTCTGCTAGCTTTCTTATTTGACCAATAGGAGCATCCATATAGTCAGCTATTATCTGAACTAATTGAGGAGTGTTGGCCATTACTGCATTTAAGTCTTGACCTCTTAGAACTCCAGAAGCCATGGCTTGAGTCAAGTTATACATAACAGATTCCACACCTTGGGCAGAAGTTCCAGATATAGTAAATAGCTTGTTTAAATTTTCTGCAAAAGCTATTGTTTCTTGGTTGCTTGCAAAGGCATCCTTAGCCTGTGCACCAAGCTTTGAAACAATATCCATTGTCATCTTGTATTCCCCTCTTGCCCTTTGAGCAGATTGGAATATCATCTCTTGCAACTCTAAAGTTGTTTGATGACCATCATTAATAGCATCAAGCCTTGCCCTTATTTGTGTCATTTCATCAGAAAGACCAACAAAGGCCTTTACACTCCTAAAAGAAGCATAGGTAACTAACGCACTCTTAATCATTCCCTTAAGTTTATTGACATGATTAGTTCCCTCATCTAGCTTCCTATTAAAGTTTTCTTGTTCTTCCGCAGCCTCTTGTATAGACATTTCTGCCTCTCTTATTTTTTCTTTAGCTGCATTTAAAGTCTTAACATCAAAGGCATTCTTAGTAGCAGATTCCACATTAGAAGCAGCATTAATAACCATATTCATACTGTCAGTTATATTTTGTAAGACTCCCGTCATTTGGTTTTTTAAAATAATTGTACTTGATAAAATTCCCATATTTCACCTCCTACTTAGTCTTTGTGTCCTCGGCATATTTTTCCAACATTGCCACATACATTGCCTGAGTAGCTTCATCAAATTTGACGAATTCATCAGGTCTTATTTGAAACTTGCTACATACAAAAACATAATAAGCAAGGGAGGTTTCTAAGTCCTCCCCTATTAGTTTTTTACTTCAGTTTTTAAGTCATCAAAATCCTTATTCAATCCGTTAATTGCCATGCACTTTGACAACAACTTATTAAATTCCCTGGAGTTTAACATTTTATTTAATAAATCCTTTGGATCCATAACTCCATAAGAGTCTTGTAACTCTTTATCTCTTAGATTTGGATAAATAACACTTTCTGTAACAACATTTTTAAAGTAATCATTTGTCTTAAAATCAGGTTTTCCACCAACAACAGAAGTTGCCCTATCTGATGCTAAAAGAGCATTGTCAGGCGACATTGCTCTTAATTTCCATGCAATTGGATTTCCATCTTCATCCTTAAATCTATCAGATACAACAAACTCCACTTCCTCATAAGGATTGGCTACATTTTCTTTTAAAAAAGCAGTTAAACTCATAATTAAATCATCCCTTCTAAGATATTAAATTCTTCTGGCATTTCACAGTCTTCAAAGGTTCCTGAAATTTTTTCCTCAAGAGTGTCTGAAGTAATATCAAGCTTTGCCATTATTGAGCCATCAATATTACAATCTCTAAAAATCACAGTGTGTCTTCCAGCATTAGAGTTAGAATCATCATTTGTAATTTGAATATCAAAATAAATATCCTTATGGTCCTTGACATAAATCATCATAACCTTCCTGAAAATATCTGTATTGTAGTAACAAGTAGCTGACCATTTACCAGAAACAGTATTAGACCTATTTCCTTTTACTCTAGTGCCTAGTCTTGGAAGTTCTGTCTTTGATTTATCCCAAGCCCCTTCAAAGTCTTTTAATTGAAATAAAAGATACCTGCTACCTTCTATAGTCACATAAGCTGCACCTTCAGCACCATGAAGTGGTTCTCTTGCGTGCATAATTGCTTGATTTAAATTAGGCATTTATTTCTCCTTTCTTTATCTAACATGGATTTCCATATAAAGCTTTTGCATCGCCATTACAGGCATTAAGAAATCATGTACGACAACAGCATCCTTTTCATGTCCCTTTTCTACAGTAGTATCTTTAGACTCATAGTCTTCAATAGCTCCAAGGTCAGATAAAGTTCCTGCATGTCTTACTAGCTCATTCCAATAACCTATTCTTCCATCTGTATTATTTTGAACCTTACCTAAGTAGAACTTATTGAAGATGATAGCTGCATCCTTTGCCCTTTGGTCTAAGACTCTAATAATTTGATTCTTAGAGAAGTCCACATTTTGATATAAAGTAAATTCAGTGAAAGAGTTGATATCTTCAAGTACTCTTACTTCATCATTTCTTTCATAGAAGAAGAAATAACCATTCTTAATAGCTTGTTCTGCCTCTCTCTTCTTATACTTAGTATCAATTTCATATTCTCCGCTATAAAGCTTATTAGTAAGAGACCTGTTAATAGGACAACCTGCTTCTTGACCAGTAAGCCAGTAAACAAGAGCAGCCTCATTATCGTCATCATTAGCCTTGTTAAATAGGTTAATAAGTCCCTTGTGGTTAGCTTGTGCCAACTTCATTTGGTAAACAACAAGTTGGAATTTAACCCCTTCATCTTCTCTCATTCTTTTCGTAAATTCTTTATAAAGAAGCTTAATTGTTTCGTCAGTGCCTGCATAGCCAATAACGTTGAAGTCATATTTTTCAATTGCTTCTAAATATCTTGAGTGAGACTCACCAATAACTTTGCCATTTTCTCCACCAGTAAGCTTAGTTCCTGCAGAAGTTTCAACTTCTTCTCCAGAAGACGAGAAGTTAACAACCTTATTTTCTTTAAGTTCAGATAACTTCTTAATACTTTCTTGAGAAATAGTTGCATCTCCCATTTTTGTAGTAACTAAGTAAGAAGATTCGTCTACATCCTTTTCAATAATTATTTGAATGTCATTTCCTCTTATACCTGTATGTTTAGCAGTAACAGTTAAAGCACCTATTGTTGCCTTGGCCTTTGCTCCACCATCATCATTTAACCTGTAAAGATATAAAGTCTTTGCACCTTGCATAAGGTCTCTTAAAGCTTTCATCTTCTTATCTGTAAAGGAATAACCTAATAATTCTAAGGAATCATTTTGTAAATCTACAGGTTCTATAGTAATTACCTCTCCAGTTGCTCCCCAATCTAATTCAAGTCCAATAGTTGCATAACCTCTATCAGAAAAGAAGTTAGATGCTCTTGGTACTGAGATATAATTAATATATGCACCTGGCAAGACCTTATTTTGAGTGAGGAAAGTTCCCCCACCTAATGCTCCATATGCCATTATTTAACCTCCCTTGTATTAAAATCACTTACAATTTTCTCAACTTCTGAAAGTGTGTATTCTTTGTCATCTTTTAAGAGGATGTTTAAAACATCTTTATTCCAAGACAACTTTTCAGCTCTCAAAATTGCATCTTTTGTATATTTTTCTTCAATAACCTCTAAGTCTTTGCTATTTTTTGTCATAGATATTAACCTCCTTCTTCCACATCAAATCTTCTCCATCTTCTATCTCGAATTCTTTGTCTTTTCTTTTTTCTGTATTTCTAGGATCTAAAGGATTGATTTTTGGAAATATCTTTTCTTCTCTTGGCCATGTTTCTGTTTCCCACATGCCAGGATTAGGCTTCTTAGTTTTCTCTTCATAAGGCTCTTTTTCTGTGTAGTGAATTATGTTTTCTATTTCCATCATATAAGGATCTCTTTCAACTTCTTCCTTACTTGTGTACCTGTAGTTAATTAAGAAGTTTAATTCTCTCTCATCTATTTTTGATTCAGGTTTAAATCCATAGACACCACCAGTATCTAAGCTTATGTTTCTCATGCCATAAAGAAGTTTCTGCTCAATTTCTTCCTTGAGAAAAGAATCTGCCCTTTGGTCCATATAGACAATATTTACTAGGGAGTCTACCCTATACCTTCTTTGAAACTCCAAATCTATCTTAGTGTCAATCAAACTAACAAAAAAACAAGGCTCAACTAAACCTTGTGGAACTTCTCTCGTGTAAATATTTGTATAAGGGAAGAGTTCATCAATCCTATTTATTACAGCTTGTAGTAGCTTAATCATAACTTGCTAAAAGCCTCCTCTAAGTGTCTATCAATTATCTCTTCCATAACCTTTTCAATCTCTCTTTCTGATATTGTAAGCATAAACTTACCAGGCACCCAGTTTTTGTGATCCCTAGTCCTGTGACCAAACTCAACATAATCAGCATAGTCCATGTTGTTATAAACACTAACTTCAAAGCTAGTTCCTGCTTTCTTTATATCTGTAATTCTCCAAGCCTTTCTTAGGGTCCCTGTGTCTACAGGTGTGCCTTTTTTAACCATTCTCATTTCCCTGGCAACTATCTCTTCTAGTGCCTCAATGATTATGGAGTCTGTCTGGTCTTGAAGCCCTTGAAGATTATTTTTAAAAGCTTCAAGTTCACTCACATCAAAAGTTACACTCACTACAACCACCTCACAAATTCCTTGCAAGTATATTCATTGTGTGTCGCATAAGATTTCTTGTTAGCATTGGTAAGAGTATAAGTGTAAGCATTCTGCCTTACCTTAAGCTTTGAATTCGTCTTTATATCAATTTCGGGACTTGTAAAAAGAGTAATAATATTTTCACTTACCATAGCCTTTTCTTCTTGTAAGTTTTCGGCAGTAGAAAAAGACAGTCTACAAGGTATATCCTCATAAACTGTCTTCTCTTTAAGACCACTAACCTTTGTAATTGGATCTCTTGATGTCTCTCTTATCACTGCAGTCAAAAGACCAGTGTATAAACTTTCAATTGCCTTTCTATAGGCAGCTACCACTCTATCTTTCTGCATGTAATCGCCTCTTTCTGCCAGGAGCTTTTAAGTGAACCTATCCAGTTAAGTAGCTTGGCTTCACTCATGTCATTTATGCTTTTATCGCCTTCTAGTTCTACTGATGTATCTCCAACTTGCACCCTTCCTGCGACTTCTGCAAAGTCAAAGGACTTAGGAAGCTTGCCATTTTGATACATAGTTTCTAAGTAGCTACCTAGTATCATTTCATAAAGCAGATAGTAAATTCTTTTAGGGATAAATACTATATTGCAGAAGTTTTTCAACCTCATGTGTTCCTTAACTGCTATCATTTTTATACTAGGATCTATCTCCTCAAAGCCTGCAGCTTTTAAAGCTAATAAAATATCATCTGCATAGATACTTGCAAAGAATTCATCCATAGGCACTAAGTCCTTAAACATAATCCACCTACTTTAACAGTTCAATTAATTCAGCTTTTTTTGTAGCTCCGCTTCTGTCGATTCCCTTTTCATCACATAGTTTTTCAAGTTCTTCAACCTTTAAGTTTTCAAGGTTTGATTTATCATCTAATTTTGTTTTATCTTCATCCACTATAACTTCTCCATCTACAATTTCAGCTCCAAGCTCTTGAAGTTCTATAATTTTATTTGGATTGTCAGTAGTGTAATAAAGATTTTCTAGTTTTAATCTCATATTCCACCTCTTATGCAGTAGTACATACAAAGATTTGATTTTCTTTTTGTTTCTTAATCCATAAATCGTGGTATTTTCTAAAGTCAATCTTCCAAGCATCTGCTTTTTGGTTAACATCAGGAGTGAATACTCTTAATTTATCAGTCTTATTAATTGCAATTGGCACATTTGCAGGAGTGATAATCCAGTTAATGTCCTTTGCTTCAGCCGCTGCTTTTAATCCACCTGGTTCTTGGCCATTTGTTTTACCATCTTGTACATCATAAGCAGTCTTAAGTCTTGCAGATGGTGCAATTCTGATAGGAGATTCATCAAGAGATTTAACCTTAAAGCTCATGTTACCTTGTTTAAAATCAGCAACATTAATAGACTTACCAATCTTAGAAGAGTTTTCAATAAGTGCCCTTGTCTTAGTTGACATAGTTAAGATTAGTGGCACATTATCCCCTACTATATCTTGTACTGCTCTTATGTGTTCTCTAATTTTATCTAGTGCATTATCTGCAGTTAAAGCAATAGCTTCTGTTTGTCCTGCCGTCTTTGCAATAGCTGCAATTTTTGAGTATCTGTAAGCATCAATTTCTGGGATAACTTGTTCAGTTTGAAAAACCTTAATTAAGTTTGCAGAAGTTGCTACAAATCCAGTTTCATCAACATCCATTGCATCTAGTTGAAAAGTTCTACCCCTATCTTGAGTCATCTTATAAGTATCAAACTTTAAAGTAACTCCGCCTTGTACAAACCCGTTGTCTCTATCATAGTCAGCTAGTCCAACAGTTGACATTGTAGGGATTTTAACTTCATCTCCACCGTTATAAATAACTTGTCCTGCATTTGCTTCCATCCAACCTGATGTTAGACCTTGCACTGCGTGTTGATCTAACTGTTGCATCATTAGTTTTGAATATTCTAGTGTGTTAATTGCCATATTTTCATCCTTCCTTATTCATTAAATACATTTGCAATAGCTTCTTCCATTGGACTTACGCTACCACCATTACTGTCAGGTGGAGTGTGAGCATTGAACCTATCATCTTCAGGTTTGCTCCCTTCATCACTTTTAAAAAGGTAAGGCTTAGCCTCTTTAAGGCCTTCCATTTGCTCTTTAAGTCCACTTATGCCATCTTCAGAAAACTTAAGACTATCCCTATCTATTAGCTTCATAAGTACATCTTCATCTACTGTGTCATAAGTTCTTACTGCATCCTTTAAAGCAGTGTCATTCTTAAGCTTTTCATAGGCCATTTTATGTTCCTTAGCAGTAGTCTTCCAAGTCTCTACTGACTGCTTGATTTCATCAATATCCATGTCTTTGTATGACTTGATTTCCTTGTTTGCTGTGTCTACCTGCTCTTTTAAGGTTTTGATTTCGTCATCTTTCGCAGTAACCTTAGCCTTTTCAGCATTGATGTCCTTGCCATTTTCTTCCATAATCTTGTCGATTACTTCTTTTTCTAGTCCTAGACCCTCTAAAAATTCTCTCTTCATTCTTTCGTCTCCTTACGTTTTTTTACGAGTGTTACAGTCTCACAGGTGGATAAGTTTTACGTCATTCCAAGACAATATAAAAAACGACCTTTTACAGTCGTCTTAAAGCCATATTTTTTAATTGTATAAAAAGTATAAATCTCTTGATAATTACTAACTTTTTGGGTATACTTTAAGTAAGATAATTATCAAAAAAGAACACCAGGTAGGCCCCTAAAACTTTTATAGTTTGGCTGACTGTAGGTGTTCTTTTTATTTTCTTTTAATTGCTTTTATTATTTTTCCATCACTATAAATTGTTATTTCCTTTATACCTCTATAATGATTTGAAGTAAATATTGAATTTATTTGTTCATTTAACCATTCTTCTTCAAATGAATCTTTTAACTCAAATATAAATCTATCAGCTTGTTTTTTGTTTTTTCTCAAAGCATTATAAAAAGCATTTCTGCCTCTTGAGTTAATTACTTTTAAATCCCATTTTTCTCCATCAATGGTATAATCTGGTGTTTTTATACCAGATGGATTCAAAACTCTTGGCACCATAAATATTTCTTTCCCATATTTGTTAGCAAGAACATCTGCCACTTCTCTTTCATGTTTAGAATAATCTAATACAACATATTTTCCATCAACTCTATATTCCTTACCTTCATGTTTCCAACTTTGTAGATCTTCGACTTTTTTAGCCTCTCCTTTTGGAACTTCTTTCCATTCGTCTATTGAATCAAAGAAATTAATAACTCTATTATTTTGATTATTATTTGTAGCTCTTTCAACGTACCTCTTGTGCCAATCTTCATAAGATATATTTTCAACAATTTCAGTCTTTTTTGTTTTGGGATTTCTTGCAGATCTCCCTACATTTTTATCCAGTTGTCTTTCTAAATCATCGTCAAAAAATGGTATTGTGTCAGTCCTGCAATTGGGATGAAAAGGTGGAGCAGTTATTCCAACTCTATAATCTTTTATATCGTAGGTCTTTCCGTCTTGACTCCTGCAGATGTCACTTGTCCTTAAATCAAGAGTTGCCAAAATTTCATACTTATTAACCCCAATTTTCTTATATGAGTCTTGCGTTGCCTTTGATGATATAGCAGCAGTTTCTGTATAAACAAGCCTTGAAGCCGCAGCCTTTGATACATTAAATTGACTTTCTATGTCCTTTATACTTTCTTTAGGGCTTGCACCACTTGCAATGTTTCTTGTCAGATTATCTCTTAGAGAGTTTACAAGCTTATCTCCTCTATCCCAAATCCTTTGAGAGAATTCCCTACCATCACTAGTCCAGGGATCCTTTAAAATCATATCTAAGTCTTCTTTGGATATCTTCCTAACACTATCATAACCAGTAATCCTTTGGAGTTCGTATAACTCTTTATAATATCTTCTTTCATAAGTCCTTCCCATGTGTGCAAAGAGGCCTTTTTCTTCTCTCGTCATAAGACCTGCAACAGTCTTTTTCATCTCAATTTCCATGGCCTGTAGCCTTGATATTCTAACCCTACGAGACATAATATTGAGTTCCTTTTCTAACTCAGGACTTATATTTCCTTTAGACTTTTTCATAAAGTCCTCTAAGCCCATTTTAAAAAGATCTAATTCCTTGTCATTTAATAACTTTTTAGCATCAAATAAAGAAATACCACCTGCTTCTTCTTGGAGTTTGCTAAGGTGGTTATAAATCTTCTCTTCAATGTTATTAATTTCTTGCTCGTAAAGCTTTCTCAATTCCCTGACATACTTATCAGCATCTTTATAGGTCTCATTGTTGAGTCTTTCTATTCTCTTTTCCCAGTAATTGGCCATGACCTTCACCGCCTAAGTTCTTATAGTCATCAAAATAATCAAGAGACTTTTCTTTTTCCTTTTCAATCCTCTTTAATTCTTCAGTTACATCTTCCACAAAAGGATGGGCTGCAACTAAAGTTTCATCAGAAATAATTCCTATAGAGTCTCTAATCATTTCAATCGTTGACTCGTCATTTACCATGATACTTCTCTTAAACTTCACTTCTGCATCTGAAAAATCAATTCCAACAATGTCAGCAACCCAAGAAAATAAATACTCAAAAGATGCTGTAAACTCTAATTCCAAGTCATTGGCATCTAGTTCCATGTCAGAATACATTGCCTTTATGTTTAAGGTGTTAGGTGCATTACTTGTCCTGTCATTGTCTAAGTATAAGCTTCTGGCATTGTGAGCAATAGCTTTCTTTATAAGTTCTATAATTACCTTGTAATTGTCAGAATTTACTGTAACTTGTAGAGTGTCAACTCCTCCGTCACTTCCATCAGCAGTCCTAACCTTAATTGCTGCATACTGTGCAAGTTTTTCTCTAAATTCCCCTAGGTCTTCACCCTCGTAGTTCTTAAGTACAAGGATTGAGTTCATAGGATTTTCAAACATGTTATCAGCATAGTTAGAAAGTAAGAGGTTAAGAGCATCTTGTAGGCACCTAATCCTATCAAGCAAAGTGATTTCATTAGGCTGTTTAAAATATACAAATGGTAGTTTCTTGTAGCTATACAAGTTCCCCTCTTTTTCCAGGTATTGCTCATCTTTTAAGTAAGCAAGTTTGCCATCTTTATAGCTAAAGACCTTTATTCCGTCTAGCATGTAAACATAAACATAGTGCTTGACCTTTAATTCAGCAGCTTCGAATTCACTTTCGCTTACCACCCTTATAACTGCATCAAGGCTTTCATGGTTATCATCTGCCCACTCAGGTATAACAGTTAATGGATCTAATCTCTTATACTTGATGTCTTTTCCATCCGTGTATAGATACATCCACCCATATCCAGTGTTATAAGAGTCAATAGCTATCTTGTTTAAGGTCCTCATAAATCTGTTGTCAATAAATCCGTCTAAGAAGTCTATAACTTTTTTATTTTTTGAATTGATGTTGGGTCTTTTTGATAGGACATAGGACCTCTTTTGGTCTAAGGCCCTTGAGTACTGATTATCCTTGATAATTGTGTTTGGCAAATTCTTAATAGTTATCAGATTTCCATTTTTGCCAATTACTGCCCTCTTTTTGTCATCAATCGCTTGTTTGTAGTTGTAATAATCAATGCCAGTTTGCATCTTAGCCTTAGTTTCTTCAAAGCCTGAAAGCTTACTTTCAAGATACTTTACAAGCTCTTCATTGTTTAATAGTTCTAAATTCAATTCACACCTCCTAAAATCCTACAAGTGAGCCTCTCATATCTTCAGATAGGCTGTACCTTGTTGCATCTATTGCGTGATTATTCTTATCTTCTAGTTTATTCTTTGGATTTCCATCTTTATCCACTGCATAATCTATATTCTCAAATTCCTTGGCAGTGTTAGGACACCTCTTTGGATCTATAATAATTTTCTCTAAGTCATCAAGCCACTTTTCCCCATACTCAACACTTCCAGGTCTCTTATTGGCTCCATATATCTTCAAGCCATATTCCCACATCTCGTCAATTGACTTAGGTTCTGCAGAATCGGCTATTATCTTTGTGTCATTCCACCCATTTTCTTTGATTTTTTGTGCTGCATTCCTATTGGATAGCTTGACTTGGTAAAGTTCATCAAAAATGTATATCCTTCTTCTTGTCTTGTCGTAGTGTAAACGTATAAAGGCAAAGGGATCATTAGCATAACCCCAGTCTATGCCTTGTCTTATATTGTCAAAGTTTAAAAGTTCCTTAGTTGAAATTTCCCTAAATTCAAGATTATCAAAGGGCACTACACCAGAACCTATAGGTTCACCAAGATACTCCCACCTATACTTTAAAGGCTTAGTCTCTTTTATATGTTCAGCCTCTTCTCTAAAGGCCTTTGAAATAAATGGATTGTCTAAGTAGCAAGAGTGGTGGACAAAAGTATTTTGAGGCAAGAAGTTAGTTTCATACCTCTTATTAACCCAGGACTGCTTTCTTTTAGGTGGATTATAGGAGTAATAAAACTTATACTTTAGATCTCCATCAAGTTCTCCACGCAGAATAGAGTTCTCAATCATAGAAACTTCATCTTCAGTTTTAAATTCTGCAAGCTCTTCAATCCATAATCTTGCTATTGGATATTTTGCCATCTTAATGGACTTAATCTTTGCAGGATCATCTGCACCCCTAAAAATAATTGCATTGCCTCTTGGAGTATATGTAATTTTAAGTGGACTGATATTTAACTTGAAGTAGTCATTTAAATTTAATTGGTCAATTGCTTCTTTTATCTGTTCATAGCATGATTCTTGGAGAGTGTTACCTACCTTCCTCACGCATAGGACAGTTATAGGATATTTGATAATATCCAAGATTATCTCCTGGGCAATAAAGGAGGACTTGCCCGAAGCACGACCACCCTTTAAGACATACTTTAAATAGTCTTCACTCTTTATTTTTTTATGGAGGTCTAAAAAGCTTTTTGTAAAGACTTCTGATAACTTAATCTGTGTCATCAACTATCACTACTTGATTAGACGCTTCAAGTTCAACTTTATCAGTCCACATGCCAAATCTCTTGCCTAATAACTCTCCTGCCTTTATGGAGTCCTTATTCTGTGTAGGTAACTTAATAACTTCTGGCTTCTCTTCCATTCCAAGGAAGTTCCCATTATCATCAAATCTAGGTTTCTTAGTCATTACAACTTGATAATCGGTTTCTTCTCTTCTAAATTGTCTTGTAAGTCCTCTTAAAACTTCCCTTTGGTCAGCAATGAGTTCCTCATCAAGCTCTTTCATCTTCTGCTCAATGTATTCCTTAACTTCTGGAGTACTAAAAAGACGGCTTGCTGCTGCAGCTGCCGTCTCCCTATTTTTAATATTTTTATAAAATTTTAAGTAACTCTTAGTCCTATTGCCAGTGATAATAAAATCATCAGCAACTTGCTTTTGTTTAATTGTTAATGCCATTATTACCACCTTTCTTTGCAAAGTAAAAGAGACCTGCCTCAGCAAGCCTCTTGGGGAGCGTTAAAATTGATTGAAATCCATAACATTATGAACCCTTACTACTACATACATTCTTACATGATACATAGTACCACGCTAAAATCGAACAAATCGAACAAAGTTATAAATTCTTAAAAAATCTATCATGTAGAATCCTTGCATAAGCTTCATTAGTGCTTCCTAACCTCATGCTAATCTTTATCCAAGTCCATTCATCTATGTATCTCTTAGTGAAGATGTATCTCATTCTTGAGTCCTCTATTCCGTCAATATACTCCTCGATCTCAATCCTTGCCCTTTTACATTTTCTTATTCTTCTTCTAAGTAGCAACTGCAGCCTTTGAGTATAAGCATCTTCTTCAAGTCCGCAAATCTTTAGACTATATAGGTTATATGGATATTCAATTGCGCTAGCCTGTACTTTATCCATCACTAGCTTAGTTTTAACATTCTGTAATTTATCCTCTAGATCTTCAATTTCTAATTTTAAAATTCTGTACTGTAATAGCTGCTCTTTATCCATTTATCCTCCAAGAGACCTTTAGAGGTCTTCACTTTTGACGAAAGTGCCGTTTATTGTTTTACCAGTCCTAGCTTCTATTTTCTTGTAAGCTTTTTCTAGGCATTCAATAACATTAATTCCAAGCTGCTCGCATAGTATTATTAAAGTGACAAAGATATCGCCCATTTCCAGTTCCATTCTTTCAACAGCTTCGTCAACATAGGGGTCGGTATAACTTAATTCATTGTCCATTTCAGTCTTAAATTCAAAAACTTCCTCGACAAACTTCATAAATTGTTTATCTGCGTTTTCTTCGTGGAGTAAATCTTTATCATCTGCCCACTTAATAATCTTTTTACTTAATTTTTCAAACATTATTCCACCTCAATTATTTCAATATCTTTTTTCTTCAGGAATTTTTGCAACTTTTGATCTACAATCACAACAGTAATAGTAAACACTTTTAAGCTTGTATTCCGCATGATCATAAGCATCTGAATTTCCATCAGTAAGTTCTCCGTTGGAATCTACACGTAGTTCAGTGGCTCCAGAAAACTTTTCAATAATATAGAAATCTTCCTCATTACCGCATTTTTTACATTTTAATTTCATTATTAATTCCCTTAAATAATTGGTATATTTCCCTTATATAATCCGTGCTTCTTTAATTTTTTAAGTGTTGCTATCTGCTTCTTGTTAATAGTTTTATAAACAAGAAAGTATTCAGCACAATTTCCCCATACCGAAACACTTTTTGTGATCCCTAATAGCCATGCTAGGTAATCACAATAGTATTCTCTAGGACACATATCTTCGATTTCTTGTTTTGTCTTGTTTAATTTCTTACAAGCTAGGTCTAATGCTTTTCCTTGATGAGAGGGTACTGCATATTCAATTTTCCCATCTTCTAAAATCAAAACTTCTAGGTAATTTATAAAAGTTTCTTGGTGTTTTTTTATATCAAATGGCGAATATACACTGTATTCTTTTAGTGTTTTATTGTTCATTCTCCCACCTCAAAAAGTTTTTCAAACTCTTCAATATTATCTGCGTTGTAAACTTCATGATCTGTATAAAAACTCCATCCATAGTCTTTTATAAGTCGCAAGCAAATTTCTTGCTCTGATAATTCCTCACCATTATCCAAACTCTTGGCTCTAATTGCTCTTATGCTCGTAAAGTCATCTACCTCTAGGTCGCACTGGTACGCATAAGGACCCTCATAATTCGCTTGTGCTTTTGCTTTACCTCTAGACTCAGCCCATACAAGACTACTACAAGGTTCTGGACTTTCATCTGAACTTAATATCCACGCTCTCATTGCTTCCACTCCAATCTTTGACCGCACCCATGGCAAAATCCTTGAACTTGGTTCCCATCTAAGTTACAACCACATTTAGGACACTGGCTAATGTAAAATGTTCTGCCACATGCATCCCTTGTGTACTCTTTAACCTTTAAAGGTTTGAATTGTTCTATCTCAACCGTGGGTGTTAGTTTTTCATCATCAATTACTCGCAGGCAAAAATCTCTATATTTTTTTGGCATGCCAGATTCGCCGAGTTCGAACCTAATTCTTTTTCTGCTTATTAAATCGTTTAAATCTACTGCCATTCTTCCACCTCTTTAATAAACTCAACACCACCAAACATTGTTCGAAATTTTTCATCCCAATATTCTTTAGCCTTGTCTTCAGCTTCTTCCTTTGTTTCTGCTTCAATGTCTATTTCTTCATAGGCAGAAATTTCAAATCTATAAGTTTTCATTTCTCTTTAATCTCCTATAACTTTTTCAATCCAGATTTCCATTATCTTATCTTTCTTAAGATAAACACTAAAAGAACCTTCAAGCTCATCTTCGCATTTAATATATTCATTGCTTGAGTTGTAAATCTTCCAGAATTCCTCTTCATTTTTTACAAAGACATCTTTGCATGGTGGGCTGCTATAATCTAGTGTGCTATCTTCATAATATAAAGTTACCTTAATCATTGCTTTGCTCCTCTATTATTTGTTCAAGTGCTAAATAAGTTTTTCCATCTTCGCTTTTTAAATCATTAAATGTTATAAATAAGATGTCTTGATTTCCATATCTATTTGTAATTTCAGCCTTTATAAATATTTCCTCGTCATCTTCTATTTCTGTCAGTTTTTCTTTTAATTCTTTAGCTTTCATACTTTACCTCTTGTAACAAAAAATGTAATGCTCCCAAACCTCTATGTAGAAACCTCGTCTCTCATAAAACTTGACTATCCTTATCTTATCCTTGAAAGTCTTATATGGAATTAATAAGCATACTTGCATCTTCACCTCTAAACTTCTAAGTCTATTCCTGCTTCCTCTTTCAAAGTTTCACTTATATCCTTAAGGTCCAAGTAGTTCTTGTCTATACTGTCATACATTTCAATTAGATTTTCATAGAACCTTTTAAGCCTTTGACCACCAAAGCCAAAGAAGTCTCTTAAGACCATCATTGGTGCATACATACTCCACTTAGAGGCCCTATCTATAGCACTTCTATATCCATCTTCAAAGGCCTTTTTCTTGATTGCCTCTATTTGCTCATAGGTCATGACATAAGTTGGAGTCTTCTTTTTCTTCTCTTTAGTCTTTTTCATTCCTCTAGCCTTTCTTTCAAGACTTCCACAGTTGGCACACTTGTTATTTTTATAGGATCTTCAAGGTCATCTGAAAGGTCCACCTTGACATCAATCATCCTAGTAAGAATCCTGTCAAGTTTAAACTTATACTTACCGCTTGCAGATACTAAGACATCAACATCAGTCATAGTCAGTAAGTTGTCTATGCAAGGGTATGATGAATTAAGGCTTATAACATTCGCTCCACGTTCAATAAGTTCCTTGGCTAAGGGTATTCCCAGAAGATCTGACTGGTTTATAATGACTACTGTCTTTTTCTCTACTGGTCCAATAACCCTAATAATAGCTTCTGCAGTTATTGTCAATCTTCCAGTTGCCACTCCTTCTACATCTGCAGAAGGATAACGGCCTCTCATAAGATTGACCATTGCATTATAAAACCATTCGTTCAAAGGCTTTACAAATAATAATTTCTCTCCAAAAACATGGTTCTTATAATTGCTAATATCAATAAATTCTGCATAAGGAATATGCTTTTTTATGGCCCTTAAATAACTGTCTCTTCCCTTATCTTCTATGCTTTTGTCATAAATAACTGTAAATCTTTCCATTTTTCTCATTGTCGCTCCCATGCGTTAAAACATTAACATTTCTTAACATTTTCTAAATTTCACTAATTTCCAAATCAGGATATTTAAACTCAAAAATCTTCTTCTTGAGCCTATAAACATCAGTCTTTACACCCTTCACATCTTCCACTACGAACTTATCTTTTTCTAAATCGTAATAGGAGAAGTCGGCTATATACTCAATCTTTCTAACTGTCCTTCCATTTTTGACATAAGAATCCTGTAGCAGAAAGTGAGGCTGAAGGCATAGATCTTTAATGACTCCTGCTTTTTCTAAAAGTCTTAATTCCCTATACCTCCTGCCCTCTTTCCTACTGTCAAAAGTGATTCCATCAACCACAGTCTTAATTGCCCTGTATTTACTAGGTTTCTTATACATCAACATTAACTCCTAACTTCTCAAATCCCTCTTTCTGCTTTTTCATAGCAACATCTTCAAGCTCTTCAGCAGAAAAAGAGTCAGTAATACCCTGAAAGTTGTTAAACTTGTTAGAATTAGGCCTCTTATAATCCCTATAATCACCGTTACAAAGTTTTACAAGAAAAGAGTTATTAGCTTTGTTTAAGTTATGATTTTCACAAACCCACTTGCTCTTAGAAAGCTCTTCAATTAGCTTCTCAACATCAATGTTTGAATTGATTTTTGTGAGGAAGTTAGGGTATACAGGAATTTTAAGCAAAGAATTTAGCTTGGATATAAGCTTATTATTTATATCACCCTCTATACTTTTCTTTACTTTACTTTCCTTTACTTTACTTTGTGTACTTTTGCTAACAATAACCCCAGTTTCTGCTTCAGTAACTATAGTTTCTGTTACATTAACCCCAGTTTCTGTTACATTAACTAATAAATATTCATCTATTAAGTTGTCTCTCTTTCTTCTTTTTGTTATTTCAAAGAATCTTTTTTGAATTCCTTTAGAAGTTATAATTTTATATTTTTTAAATAATTCATTAGAAAATAGATCTACTTGCAAGCACTTTTTTAAAACTTCTTTAACATACACCTCTTTAGCCCCAACTGCGTCAGCAACTAAAAAGCATACATCTTCATCCCACTTCATGAAATACCCTTCATCTCCATAGATATTTCCGAGCAGTAGTATAATTATCGCAATACTATTCGGCCCACAAGACTTCATAATTTTTCTAATTTTTATATCATTCATGAAATCCACATCTAAAGGATAATACTCTATCCCTCTACTTAAAGGTCTTGCCATGTTAAAAACTCCTTTCAAGTTGCTAGCCCCAACATAAGTCAGCAGCTAGCACCCAAATTTTGTTTGTTTTTATTAGGATCAACCTTCAAAAGGAGTACCCTTTAAAAAATCTTCCTCTTCTTCAACTTCTTCAACAACTTCTACTTCATCTGCATCTATAACTTCAGGCTCTTCTTTATTTAAACTAACTAGCTTCTTTATATCTTCACAAATACTTTGATAATCTTCTTCTTTAATGTCACTAGTGTTTTCATAGCCGTACTTGACCATTATTGCCTTTACAATATCCTTGTCATTTTCTGCAATTTTAAAAAGATTCTTTCTTTGATTATCGTTAATAAGTCCCACTTCCCTACTTGGGTTAATAAGTCCCACTTCCCTACTTGGTAAAACTTCTTCATTAACTCCCATTTCGGAACTATCATATAGACCTTGATAATCTTCTGGAAATGCTTCCCTCAAGGCTTGTACTAATGCAACTTTTCTTATCATAGTTGCAGGCTTTGATGCCCAAGTTGATTTACCTGTGTTGTACTCATCAAAAGCTACTGTGTGATAAAAATCTGTGCCATCTGTAAATTCAACCTTGCACCAAGCACCCACCAAAGATTCAACTTGCTTTGCATAAAAGGATCCTGCTCTATTTTCAAGATCTCCATTTTGTTTTAAAACAATAATGCCTGCAGTGTATTTTTTAAACTTTTCATTGGCATAGGCCCTTTTAATAAAGAAGTCTTTACCAACAATAATATTTGCATCTTTATCTCCAAATTTAACTAAGTAGGCATCTCTTAAAAACGGATTTAGCTTTTGAAATTTACATAATTCTAAAAATAGCTTAAACTCTTTTTCAGTAACTCTATTTGCATCTCCACTTACCAAGAAATTTTTAACATCACTTTGACTAAGTTGTATTTCTTGGCCACCTGCTTCGTATTTAACCATTAATTCATTATTCATAATTACTCCCCTTAATATTTAACATTAAAGTTCCTAAATTCAGTAATTGTAATCCCTTCAACAACTTCTCCGTTGCCATCAACTACAATATTATCTGCTACTAAATTCATTTCTTTCTTTAACTTTGTCTTGTCAATGGACTTCTTAATTTTGATGTAGTCCTCTAAGTGCTTATCTTCCAAGTCCTTTAAGAGGACTTCCTCGTCATAATTCCATTTCTTTTGAAGCTTGCCATAAGATGCAGAACCCTTTGCAGTCTTTAACTTAAAGTCCTTATCTTCTTCCAGTCTTTTATCTGTATAAATCCTTAAAAGTCCTTCGAAGTATGCAATATCATCTGAAGCTTTCTTTTCTTCAGCCTCAATGTATTCCTTGTACTTCTTAATCTCTTCTTCAGCATAGGCCTTTCTTTCTTCAAGTTTAGCCTTTATGCCCTTAAGTCTTTCAAAGCACCAGTCAGCACCAGAAAGAGAAGTAATTTCAAAGGCTTCTCTTTCCTCTTCAACTTCTTCTACATCTTCAATTTCATCAATCAATTTTAAATTTTCCATAATATCTCCTTTATGCTACTGCAATTTCTTTATTGTCTTCAGTAATCCTGCTAACTTTGATGTTGCTTACTTCCTGTGTTCCATTGATGTTAAAATTATTTAAAATCTTGTCTACTGTGTAGCAATAGCCGTTTTGCGTAAGTTCTTCTACTGTGTGGTTTTTAAGTAACATCTTCAAAGTCTCTTGATCCTTAAAATCAAGCGTGAATTCTATTTTAAATTTCATAATTAGTTCTCCTTTGTGGTATAATAAAGGCAAATAAAATATATTTATAATTTATTTAGTCCTGTTGTTTAGTCGCTGCAGGACTTTTTTCATTTGCCTTCTTTTCAATATCTTTTTCCTCAAACTCTATTCTTATAAATCTGATACCTTTGTTCCTTCCGCTGCTATTTTTTGATATTCTATGACGAATACTGTCATAATCAATTCCACTCATCTTCGAGAGTTCCTTGAGCGAATCTGCTACAAAAAGAGGTAGCTCATACTTATCAGGAGTAACTCCCATGTAAAGTTTCATGACACTAATAATCCAAAAAACTTATCAATAAGATTAGTGCCTGCATACAAGAGATAACAAATAAGTTTTACGCTAAATGTAAAAGTCCAATATGCAAGAATAAAAAGAAGTAAAACTCCTAAGGATCTTCTAATTCCAACTGGTATCTTGTACCAACTAGAACTTAAAACTTTCATCTTAACCCCCTAAATAACTTTCAACATTCCCTACATAATCTTCTAATTTCTTTCTAAAAATGATGTAAGAGTACTCTTTTTTATTTAAAATTGCTGCACCAAAGGGTAGAACCCCTTGTTGCAGCCCAAGCCTTATAGTTTGCTCAGGCTTTCCAAGAATTTTAGCAGCCTCTTTTATAGTTAAAGTAAGGTCATTTAACATAAATAACTCCTTCCTATACTGTGAATAAATTATTAACACTCAGCTAGACATTTAGCCTCATAACAAATAATTTCATTAAAGAGTCTTTCGAGTTTTGAGTACTTAGAAAATAACTCTTCATTTTCTTCAAATATATTAGAGTTTATTTCCTCTCTAAGTTCTGTTTTATGTTTTTGAAGGACTCTTATTCTTTCCATATTCATTTCTAATAAAAGTAATGATTTACTTTCCATCAATACCTCCATCTAGAATTAGTCTTCGACATCTACAAATGGAAGTGACTCCAACCTATCAGCTATTAAATCAACATCAAAGTCGTCAAGCTCCAACTTGGCGGCTTTTTCTCTTTCCCTATCTGAAATAGCCTTGTTCAGTTCAAACCATTCTAAAGATGTAAACTTTTGTCTAAATTTTAAAAAATCAATAATATCTTTCTTTTCCATCAATACCTCCTCTAACTCTATTTATTTTCTAACTAATTCCATATTCAAAAATCTAATCCTTCATCTGTTATAATTACAACAAGGAGATGATGATCAATGGATAACTTACATTTATACCTAGTTCCATTATTTAGTATTATTATTAGTTTTATGGTTGGAAGACTTAGTAACTCAAGAAGCTTAAAGATAGAATCCTTAAAAGAAAGATATAACAATTTCTATCTTCCCTATATACAACTTTTAATTAGAGCAAGTGTAAAAATGCCCTACATGATTACTAACCCCGAGATAGCAATGAAATTTGGAAATCTTCTTATAGAAAAATCTCATTACCTTGAACCTAAGACCTCTAAATACGCTATTGAATACTATTTTCTAGAACTAAATTATTTTGAATATTATGATGGTAACCCTGACTTCAAAAATGCCGAAGATGAAATAAATAAATTTATCATAAAAGCATCTCTGGAAATTTTGAAGGAATCCACAAAAGTAGCAAAACAATTAAAATTGCCGCCAGTGTCAAAAACCCTCTATACCTATCTGAATTGTCAATTACATAACAACTAGCTATCCCAAAAGAAAAAACAAAAATTTGATAAAAAAGTTTTATCAACTCTATATCCTCCTCTCACTCTATCTGTTTACTAACTAATTCCTTCTTCAAGAATCAACACCACCATCTGCTATAATTACAGTAAGGAGGTGATCAAATGGCTTACTCTCGTGAAATTCAAAATCAAATCCTAAAAAAGTGTTATGAAAATTACCTGAAAAGTGGAATTCCATCAGGTGAATTTATTTTTGGATTCGATAACAATATCAGGCAAGACTGGTTTGATACATTAGACGAAATGTATTCAAACTCATATATAAAACCTGGTTACAAGGCCTTAGGTATGAGTAGACTAACATTAACCGAACTTGGACTTAACCTTGCAAAAGAATCTTTTGAGTAGAATTCTTATGTCAAAAATAATGGATTTTGCAATATTTTTAATTGTGAAATCCATTATTTGCTCTTGAATAAATTTCACAGGAACGCTCTCTCCATTAATTCTTTTGAAAACATCTTCAAGTTCAATTGTTAAACCTTTCTTCTTAACATAGATATGATAGATTTCGTCATTTATATAAAGCCTGATTCCCTTGGTGCTATAATCAGTATTAAATAACTTCATCTTCCACCTCCTAATTTAATTTTAAGTACATTTTGTACAGTTTGAATGTAAAAAAATATCATCTATTCCATAGCCAAGAGCATTTGCTATTTTTTGTGCTACTTGTAAAGATGGATTCCTTTCTCCATTCTCAATAAAACCAATATATTTAGGTGTAACACCTACTAAATTAGCCAACTCTAACTGAGTTAGGTTTTTTTCAATTCTCTTATCTTTAACCTTATTCAAAATATCACCTCAAATCTCTTTATGTACATAGTGTACAGTACAAAATGAAGAATGTCAATAGATTTTTTAAAAAATTTATTGTATAATGTACTCACAGTACAGAAACAAGAAAGAGAGTAAGTTATGGAAGGTAAAATTCTTAAACAATTAAGAGAATTACATAATATGACACAAAAAGAATTAGCAGATAAAGTAAAAGTAACTCCGAAGGCTATATCTTTTTATGAATTAAATCAAAGAGAGCCTTCAAACGAGCTATTAAAATCTTTTTCACAAATATTTAATGTGTCTGTGGATTATTTATTGGGCAACTCATATATTCCAAAAACCCAAGAAACCAAATCTAAAGCTGAAGAATTAGAAGAAGATTTTCCTGAGGGAATTTCTGTGCTCTATCGGGCAAATAAAAAATTAACCCCTGAACAAAAAGAAATGATGTTGAGAATGATTAAAGCAACTTTCTTCGATGATACTGAAAAGTAAATTTGAATAAGTTTTGAAATATATAAGGGATGAGATCCCTATATATTTTTTATCTAAAAAAGAACTAAGGTTTGTAATATGAATAATTTAAATTTTAACTTAAATTACGCAGTTAGTATGGCTAACTGCGTACACAAAAAAATTACATACGAGGAGAAACTTTTACCAATAAATGTGGAGGATATTATCAAATATAGAAAAGACATTAAGATAAAGAAAGAAGATCTCTTAGGCTTAGATGGATATAGCATCTATAATGCTAAAACTAAAAGATATCTTATAGCACTAGATGATGTTAACTTTGATTTAAGTAGACAAAGATCCACACTTGCTCATGAGCTAGGACACATCTTCCTGCAGCATCATACCAAATACAGGCATTTAAGCGACTATATAAAAGAAAAATCTGCAGATGCATTCGCAGGAGAGCTTCTAATGCCAAGAGAAATCATGTATAAGACAGCACGGTTCCCACCTAATTATGTCCTGGACTTATATGGAGTTAGCTATAGTGCCTATGAGAAAAGGAAGATGTTTTTAGATGAGATGGAAGGCTTTAGCAGAAAAATAGAAGAAAAAAAAGCAATGTCCATAAATGATGTTATTAAATACTCAAAACACGCTTTAATCTTAGATTAAAAAAAGGAGAAAACCATGTCAAAAGAATACAGAGTAATAGAAATATTAAATAAAAACGAATTGTTAATCAACTATGGTTCCAATCAAGGGGCCTCTGTTGGTAGAAAAGTAACCATAACTATAAAAGGTGAAGAGATAACTGATCCTGAAACAAATGAAATCCTTGGCACTTTAGATATTATAAAAGGAAATCTGGAAATTTATACAGTCTATCCTAATTTTTCAATTTGTAGAGATTTAACTTATGAAGATAGAGACATTATCAAGCCCTTTGGAATGAGAACTAAAACAATAGTTAGAACGAATCCTTTGAATATTTCTGAAGACGATATAAGCGGAAGATGGCCAAAAACTATACCTCCTATAAAGGTTGGGGATATTGTTAGTATTCAATAATCACTTAACTTTATTTTATATGTATTGACATGTTATTACATTTTGTTATAATACTAATATACCGGGTTGGAAAAATGTCCAATCATCTACAAAACCGGAGTGTTATTTCAAAATAATAACACTCCGGTTTTTTGTTGCATAAAATTATTAATTATAAAGGATTTTAAAGATATGGAAAATATTAATTACGATAAACCTTTCTTAACATTTGATGAACAAATAGATCATCTAGCAAATACTTATAATTTAATCATTACAGATAGAAATCAAGCAAAATTATTACTCTCCTCTCTCTCATACTATGATTTAATAAATGGCTATAAAGAATGTTTTATGGTCAATGAAAAGTATATAGATAACATAAAAATTGAAGATTTATATGACTTTTTGGAACTTGATAGGACACTACAAAGCATATTAATAAAATATAGCATTTATGTTGAAAATAGGTTCAAAAATTTACTAGCATATGAGATTGCAAAAAATTATGGAGTGTCTATGGATCTCTATTTAAATAGGACTAATTATAAACCATCAAGTAGGTTAGAATATATTTTAAATAGACTTTTTAAAATTCCAAACAGTAAACATGTTCTTAATCCTACTAGACACTACTTAAAAAAGAATCATATACCACCTTGGATTTTATTTAAAAACGCTACTTTTAACGATACAATTGACCTTTTTGCAAACCTGAAAAATAAAGACGCTATAACAATCAGTGATTATCTTTTTAGCAATTTTATCGATTTAGATGAGAATTATAAAAAAGAATTTTCAATAAATAGTTTAATTATAGTTAGAAAATTCAGAAATAAAATAGCTCATAATTTACAATTTATTAAGTTTAGATCTAAACCAAATCAACTTATTCTTAAAAAAATTTCTCCCTTGTTTTATGGATCCTTAATTGAAAAGGAGGATTTCGAAATAAAAAGAGGTATGAGCGATCCTTACGCAATGATACTTTCTATAATTTCTTTGCTGAATGAAGACTTTTTGGTTTTTAAATTTATATTAGATTTACAAAGATTGTTTTTTATATATAAGAATGATCCAAAAGGCAATGGAGATGAAATGCTAAAAAGATATTGCGATATAACTAATATTCCGTATAACTTAGACGAGAGATTTGAAAGGTTTATTATAAAAAAAGTACATTAAAAAAATCCCCTACTCTACCGCCATAGAATAAGGGATTCAGGCTATGAGATTACCGCTATAACCTAAAATAATTATATCACATAGCCTAGTTTATAACTAGGAGGAAGATTATGAGATTACCAAACGGATACGGAAGTATCTACAAAATGAAGGGAAACCGAAGAAGACCCTGGAGAGTGTTGGCCCCTGCAGATAAATATGGCAAAAGATTGCCTCTTGGATATACAGAAACAAAGCCACAGGCACTTCAACTCTTGTCAGAATATCATCAAGAAAGACCAGATGAGACTATCTACACTTTGTCAGATATATTTGAAAGTTTTATGATTACCAAAAGACATAGGGCACAAAAAACACAGGATATGTATTATACAACTTGGAATTACTTTGAAGATCTTGAAGACGAGCCTATAAATGAGATTAAATCGGCACATATACAAGACATAGTTGATAATCTTTTAGACGAAGGTAAAAGTTACTCCTCGGTCCAAAAAGTAAAAGTATTAGCATCTCAGCTTTATAAAATAGCAATGCAAGATGATATAATAAATAAAAACTATGCACAATTTGTAATTCTGCCCGATGAACCTAAACCAAATAATGCAACTTTCACAGAAAAGGAAATTGACAAGATATATAAGTTAGCAAAGACTAACTACTGGGCAAGAGTCATGATAGTGATGATTTATACTTGCATGAGACCAAGCGAATTGCTAAATACCACAAAATTTAATGTTCATCTAAAAGATGATTACATCATAGCAGGCGGGAAAACAGAAGCAGGTACTGACAGATACATTCCAATCTACTACAAAATTAAACCTTTTATTAAACAATTTATGGCAGATACAAGCTCAGAATACCTCGTATCAAAAGATGGCAAGAAAGTCAGCTATAGGTCTTACTTGGATAGACATAACGAGATTATTGAGGAGCTAGGACTCCAGAAACTAACTCCGCATAAGTGCAGGAAGACAGGAGCAACAGAATTCAAAAAAATGGGCATGGATATATCTACCCTACAAAGAATACTAGGACATGAAGACTCCAAGACAACAGAAAAATATTATATTGGAGATTTAAATAAAATGCTGCAAGAAGAAATGCAGGCACTTGCAAAATAATTAAAATTTGTGTGCAGTGTGCGTACAGTTTGTGTGCAGCCCACCAAGATTCAGGCAAATTCAGGCGAATTTTATGTATTTAAGAAAGTAAAGAAAAAAGCCTGCGAACATTAAATTCACAGGCTTTTAAATGGTGCACCTTTACGGACTCGAACCGTAGGCCCACTGATTAAGAGTCAGTTGCTCTACCAACTGAGCTAAAGGTGCAAACTTTATTAACTTGTCTGTACTATCAGTACAACAAAAATAATTATAATTAAAAAAAACACTCCTGTCAAGTGTTTTTTTTTAATTATTTTCTAAACATCCTATAGTCAGCTTGCTCCTCAAACATCTCGTAAATCACTTCAATTGTTCTCTCGCTAGCCTTCCTAGCTTCCTTAGGTTTTTTCTCTTCGATTAATTTATAAATTTTTTGCAAGTTGTCGTAGTGTCTCTTATAATTCTTCTTGTCTCTGAAAATAAAATTACCAAACCTGTAAAGTCTCTTGTTGACCATAGTCATTACCTCAACGAGAATTTCATTGTGAAGTGATCTCACAAGGGCCATGTTCCATTCAATAATAAGATTTTGCGCAAGTTCTTCTTCACCATTTTCGATTGCGAGCCTAAGATCTTCGTTGACTTCTTCAAAATATTTTGTCTTTTCTGTTAGTCCCTTCTCTGCTAAAAGTTCAACGCAAAGAGGTTCTAAAGATTTTCTAACTATATAAAGATTTTTGGCCTCCTTGACAGAAATTTTTGATACAATATAAGATTTTCTAGGAAAGCTAGTAACAAGGCCGTCCTTCTCCAGCTTTTTCAGGGCTTCTCTTACTGGCGTTCTAGATACATCAAGTTTAGAAGCGATTTCCATCTCAATAAGCTTATCCCCTGGAAGTAATTTGTTCTTCAAGATTTTTTCTTTTAAATCCCTATAGACCATATTGCTAAGAGACTTTTTATTAGCTTTTGCATCCAAAAATCTCACCTCCTATATACAAAAATGTTTTCCTTTAGTCTAGGAAAATTGCTTTTTTTCATTATACCATAAAGTTGGTAATTTGCTATATGTTTATTTGCAATATTTCATGCTTTTCCAAATGTTTATCACTTTTCTTTTTCGGGTAGAATAAAATTAGGCAAAATTAAATACACTTTAATTGGAGGAATATAATGAATAAGAAAATTTTAATGACAACACTAGGACTAGGACTTGCACTAACACTTACTGCTTGTGGACCAAAGAACCAAGCAATGGATCCAGCAAATTCTAATGCTAAGAACACTAAGGTTGAAGAAAGTGCTAATGCAAATAAAGCAAATGTTAATAAAAATGCAAATAAGAAGGCTGATGATGCACAAACAAAAGAAGAAACTGCTGTAAATAAGGGTGCTGTTGCAAACTTAGACAGGGGGATAGCCTTTGATGGATTTAAAAAACTTCACGCTGATGCAAAGGTTGAATCCTTCCAACTTGAAGTTGAAAATGGAAAAGCCTACTACAAGGTAGATGGCTACGACGCTGAAAAAGAATATGAAGTTGTAGTAGACGCTGTTACTGGTGACATTGTGAAGGACGAGTTCGAAGCAGAAAATACATCAAATAAAACAGCTGACATTCAATTAGACATGATTGAATCTGTTGACAAGTATATGGAAGAAGCTTTAAAGGATGCCGGTCAAGGCTATGAAGCTGGCGAATACGAAGTTGAATTTGACGACGGAAAATATGAAGTAAGTGTTGAAGTTGTTAATGGAACTAAAGATATAACTTACACATATGATCTTGAAACTGGTAAGCTTATAGAAAAAGATATGTAAAATAATATTTAATTTTTAAAGAGGGCTAGTCCCTCTTTTTTTGTGGACTTTTTTAAAACAATTTCTTTCTTTTATAAAAGTAAATATTAGATATAATTATTTGTAAGGATAAGATACAAATAATGTCTTAGCTCAAAAGTGATTAGAGGTGCAAAATGTTAGAAAGAAATATAGTTGTTTTTTATAAAAAATTGAGAAGCTCCATAAGTAAGGTCGTTAGCAAAGATATATTCATTAGACTTTTCTTTAACCTATTAGCTCTCTTCTTCGCTATAAAACTCTACAAGATCTTTGATCTTCATGATTATCTAGATATAACAGTCTTTACTGCAGCCATAGCAATCTTGTTAATTGATTTTTTTATAGTTACAATTATAAATTTTGCTTCTATGAAGAGAGAGGATTCCTTAAAGACCACTGACGACTACAGGGCGCTTATTAAAAAATATCCCCTGGATAGAAAGTATGGCTATTTTTATGAATTTAATAATACCAAATTAAATAAGGTTCCTACTAAAATTAGAATGAAATTTTATAATGACGATGATAATTTCGATTTTTATGAAAAACAGGTCTTCCCTGTTTGACAGTTGGCAGACTGTAGGGGTAAAGAAGTTGTCCTAAGGGACAGCGAGGAAGTCTTTCAAATGAATGAGAGTTTAAAGGAAAATTTAAATATTTTAAATGAAGTCCATAAGAATTCAAATATTTATAATAATAAAAACATTAGGCTTGATAATGTAACAGAAGATGGCAATAGAGTTATATTAAAAACTTCACGAACAACTTACTTTGATTTTTGTGCCTCTAATAGGATGATCGACTACGTCCACAAGAATAAGAGAACTATAAGGAATGACTTACTCTACGGTCCTCTTTTTCCAAGCCTTTCTCAGTCACCACTTTCTAACCTCTTAGGTTTTAACTGCTCTGTTGTTTCTAGCGATGGTTATTTGATTTTTATAAAGAGAGGAACCAAGGTTTCCATGGAAAAGAATAAGCTTGGTCTTGGAGTCCAGGCTTCTATTAAATATATGTACACTCACGCTGAAGAAGGTAAAAAAATTATTGATATGGAAGATATCTACAGGTCTGTTGAGATGGAATTTCTTGATGAGTTGGGAGTAACTCTTGAAAGTCCAGAAAAGATTAACAACAAATTAGTCGATGTCTACTACGATTATGTCGAAGGGAAGCCTCAGCTTTATTTTGAGGTATTCTTAGATGAGAAGGATAAGAATTCTAGTCTAAAGGATATTTCTGCTTACGTTTCTAGAAAGGATAAGTCCATGACCAAGGACGGGAATTCTGTTATTGCTATCCCACTTGATAGGGCTGAAAATATTTACGTTTCACCCTTTGCCCTTGCTTATGAAAACCAATACTATTCAATGGTGCCTTCTGCTTCTTATTGTGCTGCAAGATTTTTAGAAAATATTAGATGATAATCCTGGGTTTATGCCCAGGTTATTTTTATTAACTAATATAATTTGTTATAAGTTATAAATCAATACAATACTCTTTTTTTAATGTTGGGAAGCCCTTGGAATAAAGTGTCCTCTAAAACAATTATCAAAAGTTTTAAAATAAAATAAAAGTCTTTGCCCTTACCCTTTGTAATTTTTTTACAAGATAAAAAGGATATAAAAAAACTACCCTCTCTAATGAAAGGGTAGCTAAGTCTTATTTTAAATTTTTATATCTCTGCAAGGCATCCTTGTAAGCAGATATTATTGCCTTGGTAGAAGAAGCGTTGTATCTTCTTTGTATTTCATCGGTGATTATCTCCTGGTCTTTGATGTTCTTGCCAGCAAAAATATCCTTTATAAACTTGCGAGTTAGTTCAAGGGTTGCGTTGCTGTCTGAATCAATAATTTTTCCATCTTCATCGACTTCGAAGGCCAAGTAAAAGACTCCATAAATTTTTGTGATGGCATTGTCTGAACTTGTCCTAGCTTCTCCTGTGAGATATAAAGTATTCTTCATCCTATTCTCCAATTTCCTTATAGATTTTTAGAGAAATCTCTCCTATGATTTCTTTTGCAAGGACATTGGACTCTGCTTGGTTTACTAAAACAACGAGAATGTAATTTTTCTTTTTTGTAAAAAATATTCCACCATCGTTTTCCAAATTATCCAAGTCACCACTCTTATTTGCAACCTTTAAATCTTCTGGAAGAAATCTTTGAAGCCTATCTCTCTCCTGCTGCCTCAAGAGAATATCAAGTGCAAGTTCAGAGTATTCTTCATTAATAAAATTCTTCTCATAAATCATTTTTAAAAGTTTTAAAATTTCATTTGAAGAAGTAAAATTGTCCAGGCCCTTTTCTCTTGCGTGAGAATCCATCATCTTCCTCTCAAGAATTGTCTTCTCAAGTCCAAGGTCATGACCAATTTTGTTTATTTCTTCTCTTCCAAGAAGGTCTATTAAAATATTTGTGGCTGTATTGTCGCTTACAATTATCATAAGAGTTAAGAGCTCTCTTATAGAAAATTTGTGGTTTTTACAAAGTTCTTTTAAGATTCCCGATCCATCAACTCTCTCATAGTCATCAAGACTTATGATCTCTTCAAGGTCAAGTTTTCCCTTATTGCATTCATCAAAGGCCTTTAACATTATTAAAAGCTTTATCATGCTTGCTGATGGGACTCTTTCATCTCCATTTATGGAAAATCCTTCTCCAAGATCTAAGTCGTAAAAGGAAACAGAAATATTTGCAGAACTCTCTTCAACTATATTTTCTATTTTATTTTCTAATCTCTTATAGTTTATCATATGAATACTTTCTTTTCTATAATCTCTAGCTCATTAGCTTTAGGATTTGTCCCATTCCAATACCAAAGAAGTTACCAACTGCTGCTCCTAGTACTCCCATTAGTACCCCTATACCTGCATAGGATGCGTCATAAGCAGATGCTACTATTGGAGCTGATGCTGATCCACCAAGGTTGGCAAGGGATGCTGTTGATACCATGCAAAGGTCCCAGTGGAAGATTTTTGATAGTAGGAACATCAATACTACGTGTATTACTAAGATAAATAGTCCATATACTACCCACATTGGTGCAGAGATTAGGTCTACTACTGATGCTGTTGATGCTAGTAGGGATACTACTGCGTATAGGTATACGTTGGATAATTCTTCTACTGCTGGAAGTTTACCAATTTTTGTCAAGGCACAAATTAGTCCAAGTACTGTTACGAATAGGGTTGTTATTGTTCCTTTATCAAATACTGCTAAGCCTGCGTTTGTTAAAGTTTCTGATAGTTTTGCTCCAACAAATTGTGATACTGCTGATACTATTAGTGATAGACCAATTAGGAATATCCAATCTGCTGAGTCTGCACTTCTTTTTTCTTTTGCAACTTCTGCTGCTGCAGCATCTGCTACTGCTTGTAGCTTTGTTGTATCTGCTTTAGTTGCCTTGTTCCATTTTGGTGCGTATCTTACTGCTAGTAATAACAATGCTATCCATAGTGAGTAACAAACTGTATCAAGTGCAAGGGCACATGAGTAGGCTCCTGCGTCTACTGGAAGGGCTGCTTGCATTGCTGCCATGTTGGCTGATCCTCCAACCCATGATGCGAATAGGGCTGCTACTGCTGCCCATGTGTCTGTTCCTAGGGTATGTTTGAATATTGGGTAGCCTATTAGGAATCCTATGAATAGTGTTAGTGAACATCCTAGGAAGATTGCTACCATTCTTCCACCTAGTTTTGCAAGTTTTTTAAAGTCACAACGTAGTAACATTACAAATATCATTGCATATAGTAGGTTGTTCTTTAGGGCTGAATATGTATCTGAACATGCGTCTGATGCGTATAAGCCCATTGTACAGAATACCATGTTTAATACATATATGAATACTAGTGGTGGTACAACGTTAAATACTTTCCATTTTGTGTATTTTTCTAGGGCAAGAAGGGCTCCTGCTACAAACATTAAAAATGCTATATAAGTAAATCCATTTGTGATAACCATAATTTACTCCTTTCTTTTTATTTTTACTTTTTTAGTTATTAGTTTTCATTTTTATGATTTCTATTTTATATGTCTAGGTATTTTAGTCCTCTAACTGATTTTATTCCTAGTCCATAGTCGTCTGTTACTGTTACTTCTTTTTCATTGAATACTGCTCCGCCTTCTATTGGGTCTTCGGAACATAGGACTGGTCCATCTAGGTCTATTTTTGTTATGATTTGTTTTGCACATGCTAGGTGGACTGCTGCGTTTACTGATATTTTTGCTTCTAGCATACAGCCTATCATGCATTCTACTCCACATAGTTCTGCCATGCTTGTTATCTTTAAGGCATTGTAAAGGCCACCGCACTTCATTAGTTTTATGTTTATTAGATCTGCTGCCTTCATGTTTAGGATTGTCATGGCGTCTTCTGCTGAGAATACACTTTCGTCTGCTAGGACTGGGACTATTGAGTGGTCTGTTACGTATTTTAGGCCTTCATAGTCGTGTGCTTTTACTGGTTGTTCTACTAATTCTATGTCAAGTTGTTTTTCTTGTATGGAGTCTAGTATTCGCACTGCTTCTTTTGGTGTCCAAGCTTGGTTAGCATCGATTCTTATTCTTACGTCTGGTCCTACTGCTTTTCTTATGGCATCTAGTCTTGCTACGTCTAAGCTAGGATCTATTCCAACTTTTACTTTTAAAGTGTCGTATTTTCTTTTTACTGCGTCTATGGCGTCTCTTGCCATTTCTTCTGGGTCGTTTACTGATATTGTGATGTCTGTAGTTATCTTCTTCCTTGAGCCTCCCATTAGTTTGTGGACAGAAATTTTATGTAGCTGTCCATAGAGGTCCCATAGTGCCATGTCACATGCTGCTTTTGCACTTGTGTTTTTAACTATGCAAGAGTTTAGAGCCATCATTAGATTTTCAAAATCGTCTACGTCCCTGCCTACAATTGTTTTTATTATGTGGTCTTTGAAGGCTCCTATGATTGAATATTGTGTCTCTCCTGTCACTGCTCCTGTTGGTGGTGCTTCACCATATCCAATATGTCCTGTGTCGGTGTGGATTTCCACTATTATGTCTTCTACGCTGTCAACAGACCTCAAGGCTGTCTTGAAGGGCACCCTCAAGGGAACAGATAAAATTCCTAATTTTACATCTGTAATTTTCATTTTTACCTCCTTCTCCTAACTTCAAATAACAAAACTAAAAAACAATATAAAAAAGCCCAGCAAAATAAAACTAGTTTATTTACTGGGTCTCATAAAGCTTTTTGATCTACTGTAATAGCTCATGCAAAATGAAGCAGTTGATATATATTTGTGAAAACATTTTACTACTTTTCTTGTCTTTTGTCAATATGATAACGTAGTGAAGTCTAGAATAAATGAAAAAAATTATGATAAGGTTTTTAATTTTTTAATATGTCATAAGACTTTGTAACAATTTGCTCTTTAATATTTTTAATTTATCTTAAGGTTTATTAATCAATAGACCTTTCATATCTTATAAAGACAAATAAAAAACTCTGGCATCACTACCAGAGTTCATATTAAATCTTATTCAAATTTTCCGTGACAGTTTTTATATTTTTTTCCACTTCCGCATGGACATGGATCATTTCTTCCAACCTTTTTTTGTTTTCTAACGAAAGGCTTTTGTTTTCCGTCATCAGGATTTACAGTTTCAACTTCCTTTGCCACCCTAACTCTTTGTACTCTTTCAGGGTTAACTACGTGGTAAAGCATCTTAACTGTGTCTTCTTTTATTGATTCGTTCATTGCTTCGAACATATCAAAGCCTTCTTCTGCGTAGGCTCTTACTGGGTCAGTTTGACCAACTGCACGAAGTCCAATTCCCTTTCTTAGTTGATCCATTGCGTCGATGTGATCCATCCATTTTTGGTCAACATTTTGAAGAAGGGCAACTCTTTCGATTTCTCTGAATTTTTCTTCGCCGAATTCTTCTTCTTTTTCAAGGTATTTTGCATCAGCAAGTTCTTTGAAGTAAGCTTTTAGTGAATCCACTGTTGGGTTTTCAAGCTTCTTTAAGAAGTCTTCTTCAAAGTCAAAAGTAGTTACACCAAAGTTTCTTATTGATTCAAAGTCAAGATAGTTTTTGTTGTTGTCATCTATCTTGTTGTAGAAGTCAATAGTCTTGTCGATTATATCATTTCTCATTGCTATGATGTCATCTCTTAGGTTTTCGCCTTCAAGCACTCTTCTTCTTTCTGCATAGATTACTTCTCTTTGCTTGTTCATAACGTCGTCATATTTTAGGACGTTCTTACGAATACTGAAGTTGTTACCTTCTACTTTTCTTTGGGCTGATTCAATTAGTCTTGTAAGAATTTTGTGTTCAATTGGTTCATCTTCTTCTGGATCAAGTTTAAGCATTGTTTCTTTGAATCTATCTCCAGCAAATAGTCTGATTAAGTCATCATCAGCTGAGATATAGAATCTTGAAGAACCTGGGTCTCCTTGACGACCTGAACGACCACGTAATTGGTTGTCGATACGTCTTGACTCGTGTCTTTCTGTACCAATGATTCTAAGTCCGCCAACTTTTTTAACTTCTTCAGCTTCCTTGTCAGTTTCAACCTTGAACTTTTTAACAAGAGCTTGATAGTCTTCTCTTGCCTTTATGATTTCTGGATCATCAGTCTTGAAGTATGAATCTGCGTATTCAAGCATTTCATCTTCCATGCCTTGTTTCTTAAGTTCCTTCTTTGCAAGGTATTCTGGGTTACCACCAAGTACAATATCGGTACCACGACCAGCCATGTTTGTGGCAATAGTAACTTGACCAAAACGACCTGCTTGAGCAACTATTTCAGATTCTTGTTCGTGATTTTTGGCGTTTAAGACGTTGTGCTTAATGCCTGCACGTTTTAAATATTTAGAAAGTGCCTCAGACTTGTCTATTGATACAGTACCAACTAGGACTGGTTGACCTTCTTTGTTTGCTTCAGCAATTTCTCTTGTAACTGCCTTGAATTTTGCATCTTCATTTAGATAGATGTGGTCATTGTCGTCTTCCCTTTGTACAGGTTTATTTGTTGGGATTTCAACAACGTCAATATTATAAATATCTCTGAATTCGCCTTCTTCTGTCATTGCAGTACCTGTCATACCAGAAAGCTTGTCATACATTCTGAAGTAGTTTTGGAAGGTAATTGTTGCAAGAGTTTTTGATTCAGCTCTTACTTCTAGTCCTTCTTTTGCTTCAATAGCTTGGTGTAGACCTTCAGAGTATCTTCTACCGTACATTAAACGGCCTGTAAATTCATCAACAATAATAACTTCGCCATCTTTTACAACATAGTCAATGTCTCTGTGCATTGTACCTGCTGCTTTAAGAGCTTGGTTAATGTGGTGAGATAATTCCATATTTGATGCATCAGATAAGTTTTCGATTCCAAAATATTTTTCAGCCTTTGTAATACCCTTATCAGTAAGAGTTGCAGTCTTATCCTTTTCATCAATTACATAGTCAACAGTTTCTTCTTCGAATTCCCTGTTAAATCTTTCAAGATCAATTTCATCTTGAGACTTAATCCTGTGGCTAAGAGTGTTAACAAAATCTCTAGCTCTAACATATAAGTCAACAGATTCGTCGCCTTGACCAGAAATAATAAGAGGTGTTCTCGCTTCATCGATTAAGATAGAGTCAACTTCATCGACGATACAGAAGTGAAGTCCTCTTTGAACCATTTCTTCCTTATATATAACCATGTTATCCCTTAGGTAGTCGAAACCAAATTCGTTGTTAGTACCATAAGTGATATCAGAATTGTAGGCAGCTTTTCTCTCATCTTGGTCCATGTCGTGGATAATACATCCAACGCTAAGACCTAGGAATTCATAAACCTTACCCATCCAGTCCCTATCACGGCTAGCCAAGTAGTCGTTGACAGTAACAACGTGAGTACCCTTGCCATCAAGGGCATTTAAGTAAGCTGGAAGTGTAGCAACAAGTGTCTTACCTTCACCAGTTTTCATTTCTGCGATTCTACCTTGGTGAAGAACAATACCACCAATAACTTGAACCCTAAAGTGCTTCATGCCTAGGACTCTCCAAGCAGCTTCTCTTACAACAGCAAAAGCTTCTGGAAGTAAGTCATCAGTTGTCTCACCATTCTTAATTCTATTTTTAAATTCTTCAGTTTTTTCTTTAAGCTCAGTATCAGAAAGTTTTTCCATCTCGCCTTCAAGACTCATAACTTTATTCACTAGGGGCTCGATTTTTTTCAGTTCCCTATCACTGTAGGTACCAAAAATCTTTTCCATTAAACCCATTTTACCACTCCTTTTACCTGACGTATTATTCTATCATTAAATGGCATATTTTACAATAAAAATCCCGTTCAACATATCTCTATAAATTATATTGTTACTATTATTTAATGTCAATATAAATAGGATAATTACTTAATTTAAATCAAATCCCTTCAGCTGAAACTATACAAAATTAAAAATTTATTATAAAATGGACTAAATGAAGAGGAGGTTAATATGATACTAGTAGTTGACTTTGGTGGCCAATATAACCAGTTAATAGCAAGACGAATAAGAGATCTTAACATTTACTGCGAAGTTGTACCCTACAACAAGGCCTTAAAAGAATTAGAAAATAGAAATAACGTAGACGGAATAATATTTACAGGTGGACCTAACTCAGTCTATGAAGAAGGCGCACCACAAATAGAAAAAGAAATCTTCGACAAAGGCATACCAGTACTTGGACTTTGTTATGGAATGCAAATCATGGCACACACACTTGGTGGCGAAGTAATAAAAGCACCAAAGGAAAGAGAATTTGGAAAAACAGAAATCGAAACAAAAGAATCACTTATCTTTAAAGACCTAGCAAAAGAAGAAACAGTTTGGATGAGCCACGTAGATAGAGTGAGCCAAGTGCCAGAAGGCTTTGAAGTAATAGCAAAGAGTAAGAACTGTCCAGTAGCAGGCATGGCAAATGTAGACAAAAAACTTTATGCCCTACAATTCCATCCAGAAGTAAACCATTCAGTCCACGGCAAAAAAATGCTAGAAAACTTTGCAGTAGAAATCTGTGGCGCAAAAAAAGATTGGACAATGGAAAACTATGCAAAAAAATCCATCCAAGAAATAAAAGAAAAAGTTGGCGGCGGAAAAGTCCTCCTTGCCCTTTCAGGTGGAGTTGACTCATCAGTAACAGCAGCCCTACTATCAAAAGCAGTTGGCGAAAAACTAACATGTATCTTCGTAGACCATGGCCTTATGAGAAAAAACGAAGGCGACGAAGTAGAAGAAGCCTTTAAAGACTCAGGCATGCACTTCATAAGAGTAGACGCAGAAAAAAGATTTTTAGATAAACTATCTGGCGTAACAGACCCAGAAAGAAAAAGAAAAATCATTGGAGAAGAATTCATAAGAGTCTTTGAAGAAGAAGGACAAAAAATAAAATCAGTAGACTTCCTAGCACAAGGAACAATTTACCCAGACGTAATTGAATCAGGACTAGGCGACTCAGCAGTAATAAAATCCCACCACAACGTTGGCGGACTACCTGATTTTGTAGACTTCAAAGAAATCATCGAACCACTTCGCATGCTATTTAAAGACGAAGTACGTGACCTTGGAAGAGAACTTGGACTTGCCGACTACCTAGTAGATAGACAACCCTTCCCAGGACCAGGACTTGCCATAAGAGTCATGGGAGAGATCACAAAAGAAAAACTCGACATACTTCGTGACGCAGACAAAATCTTTAGAGACGAATTAGAAAAAGCAAAACTCGAAGACATCAACCAATACTTCGCAGTCCTAACAAACAACAGAACAGTAGGAGTAATGGGCGACTTCAGGACCTACGACTACACACTAGCCCTTCGTGCAGTATCAACAACAGACTTCATGACAGCCGACTTCACAAGAATCCCTTGGGAAATATTGGATAAGGTGTCAAATAGAATAGTAAACGAAGTAGACCATATAAACAGAATCGTCTATGACATAACATCAAAACCCCCAGCAACTATTGAATGGGAATAATCGCAAAATTTTCTAAAATAGCTTAATTACAAGCTATATAGAGAATGAAAAATGACTACTGGTACTCAAATGGTACTGGAAGCTAAAAAGAATAAACTAAATAATAGTTCCAAGTGGTTTACATTTGGACAAAAATAAGACCGTAGTTTCAAGCTGCGGTTTTTTTGCGTAGATATTTTCATTTTAAAAATCTTGATTTTTTAGGGTAAGATAACTTCCAATCTTCAAATTCCTCGTCTGTTATCTCATCGTTGTAATGCTTTTTTCTCATTTCATTCCATTCTATAAGAAAATTATTGAAGTATACATCATTTGATAAAAGTCCAGTAATTTCTCCATCATCTGCCAACGGTCTAAACTTCATGTCTTTTTCATAATCAAAAATTATATGCATTATTTCAAAAATAGAATTAGGTTCATGATCGATCAATGCTGATATATCACAATCAAGTGCTTCAGATATTTTTTGTAACTGCTCTTTACTTGGAGATCTATTTCCAAGTTCATAATTTCTTATAGCAGCATCTGTTAAACCAGACTTAATGGCAAGTTCTTTTTGAGTTAAGTTTCGCATAAGTCTTAACTTTTTTAATTTTTCTCCAGAAATCAAACTAACTCCTCCTTATTTCACAATAACTATAAATATTTTATCACAAAACGAATAAAAGCTCAACAAAACTGTTCTGTTATAAATGTCAGCAAGTATCTGAATATTTTAGGAAAAAATAAATAGAAAAAACTTGACAGAACAAATATGAACTGTTATTATATATACATACCGTTCGATATTGAACGGAAATTGTAAGACATATAAATTAATGCTCGCCCTTTTGAGGATGTAGAACCTTACAAACTATAAAAGGAGGACATTATGAAAGGTATTTTTATGAATGCAAAAGATGTACAAGAATTTCTTGATGTAAGTAGGACAACGGCATATCAGATAATAAACGATATGAATCAAGATCTACTTAAATTAGGCTATCGTGTGCAAAGAGGAAAGGTAAATAGAGAATACTTTATGGAAAAGTATTGCTATAAACCAACAAATACAAAGGAGGTTTAGAGTGCCAGCATTTAGAGATGAAAGCGGGAACAAGACTTGGTTTTGTAAATTTAATTATACAAACTGGAAAGGAGAAAAATTAACTAAGAAAAAACGTGGATTTTCAACGAAAAAAGAAGCTTTAAAATGGGAACAAGAATTCTTAAATCAACATTCTGAATCAATTGAGATGAGCTTTAGGGAGTTTTTTGAACTTTATAAGAGGGATAGAAAACCAAGAATAAGAGAAAATACTTGGAGGACAAAAGAAGCAATTGTAAATCAAAAAATACTTCCCTATATTGGTGATTTAATGCTTAATGAGATTAATAACGTAACCATCATTCAATGGCAAAATGAGCTTATGAAGATTAAGGATAAGAATGGAAAAAAATACTCTCCTACTTATTTGAGAACTATTCATGCCCAGTTATCTAGTATCTTAAATCATGCTTGTAGGTACTACAATTTAAAAACTAATGTTGCTCGTGATGTTGGTTCTATGGGAGAAAAAGAAGCTGATGAAATGCTATTTTGGACTCAAGATGAATATGAAAGATTTATAGAAGCTATAAAAGATAAACCCGAATCATTCTATGCTTTTGAACTTTTATATTGGTGTGGTCTTAGAATGGGAGAATTATTAGCCTTAACAAAAGAGAAATTTAATTTTGAAAGGCATACATTAAAAATTGATGAATCTTTACAAAGGATTGATGGGAAAAATGTAATAACTGCTCCTAAGACTAAAAAAAGTATAAGGAAAATAGTTATGCCTGAATTTCTAACTGAAGAGATTAAAGAGTATATAGATAGTTTTTATAAGTTAAAACCAAAAGACTTAATATTTAATTTCTCCAAGAGTTACCTACACCATGAAATGGATAGGGGATCTAAGAAATCTCAAGTAAAAAGAATTAGAATACATGATTTAAGGCATTCTCATGTTTCACTCTTAATTGAACTTGGATTTTCTGCAACTGCAATAGCTGATAGGGTTGGACATGAATCGATTGACATCACCTATAGATATGCTCATCTTTTCCCTAGCAAGCAAAAAGAAATGGCTCTGTCTTTAACGCAAGTAAGAAATAATAAGGCAAATGATTGGAAAGATTTATTAGAAGAGGACGATCAAGATGTTTAGAAGACATTCATTAGATGAAATTTCACAAAAAACTAGAAATAAAGAGAAAAATAGAAAAAGAAATCGCATTTTAAATTTCAGAGTCTCTGAGGAAGAATATGATCTAATAAACAAAAAGATTTCAATAAGTGGACTTAAAAAGCAAGATTATTTCCTACAAATGCTATTAAATCACGAAGTTAAGTTAGTAAGTGATTACAGACTTTCTGATAATATAGCCAAGGAAATATTTCAATTAGCAAAAGTTATTAAAAAGTTCGGCAAACTCAATGACGATGAAGCTGATATTTTAATCTATATTTTAGAAATATATGAAGAAATCAAAAAAGAAAAAAGCCCCTACTACAAAGAGTAAAGGCATACACTCCTGTGAGAAGTGTTCTCTAGACAAGTTCATTTTACCACAGGAGTCTTATTTATACCAGACAGGAGGATAAAATGGAAAACACATATAAAACAATAAAGAAATTAGATGATTGTAAAAGGAGTGAGCCTTATGACAGATATTAAATTAAAATTCCCAGAAATAGATCAGACTTACGCTTTTTTAGACTTACAAACTACAGATAAGGGGATGGTTAGACAAATTACTGGAAATATTGTAACAGCTATTTTAAATCCAAAATATTGTCAAAACCAAAAAATCATTGATGGACAAATATTCTTTGATAAATTTACCAATGAAATAAAATTCCAGGGGAAAATTATTGGAGAAAGAAATATAAAGGAAAATCAAATACGACTTTGGGATGATTCTTTAAACAATAGATTAGGCTTAGAGATAGAAAAACATTTTGGAATTAATTACAACGCCAATAAAATGTGGGAAGCTATTCGTTTTGTAGCTCACCAATATGAAGTGAGTCCGCCGAAGCAATATCTTCAAAATTTAAAATGGAATGGAGATAAAAATGCCATTAGAAAACTATTACCAATGTATTTGGGAGCAGATGATACAGAGCTTAATAATTGGATAATGGAACATATGATATTGGGCATAATAAAAAGAATTTTCAATCCAGGATCTAAGTTTGATGAGATGATTGTTTTAGTTGGTGGACAAGGTATAGGCAAATCAACTTTTGCAAGATACTTGTCCATAACAGATGATTGGTTTTGTACAATAGAAAACATTCATGGTAAGGATGCTGTCATGAACCTTATGGGTAAAACTGTCGTTGAAATCGAAGAATTCGTTGCTTTAAGAAATGCAAAATCGGCTAATGAAGCTAAATCTTTTTTATCAAAATTAAGCGATAGGATAAGAATACCCTACGAAAAATATGCCACAGATGTGCCTAGAACTTGTATCTTCATAGGGACATTAAATGAAAGAACTTTTCTTAATGACCATACTGGAGAAAGAAGATATTTACCTGTTGAATGTAACCCGAATCAAAGAATAATGACTATATATCCAGATAAAAATAACAAGGAAAAACTTTCAGACAAAGAATATATGTCACGTATAAGAGAAGATTTTAATCAGGCTCTAGCCTTGGGATATGAAATCTTTAAAAATAAGACTCACGCATGGACTATTCCAAAAAATCTTTTAAAAGACTTGTATAAAGAACAAGAAAAGTTCAAATATCTAAACCCAGATGTGGAAGACATTAGATATTTCTTAGAAGAATATAAGCCGAAAAGTGCAGATCCTAATATAACTTGTTTCAAAGAACTAACCATGCAAGGCTACCAAATAAAATCAAAATCTTTCTCAGAGATTATGGATAATTATTTCCAAGACTGGATTCCAATTAGGTCATCAAAGACCCAGAGAATTTCACCAAGTGGAGTTTCAATTCCAGTAAAACTATATTATGAAAAGAAAACAGAAAACGAAACTGATTTTGTGGAAGTTGACAAGAATTTGTTGCCTGAAGAATGGCAAAAAGAAAATCAATTAGAGATAGATACAGTAAATCAAGCGAAAGATAAAAATGTAACTTTGTAACCTGTAACCTATCGTTATAAATCTTCTTAAATTAGGATTACATAAATTAATGGCTTGATAATAAGGGGTTGACACAGATTCTTAAAACAAGCTCGCCTGATTTTGGAAGTTTTTATTTTATAAGTTACAGTTACACTTATTAATTCCTATTTGGAAAATTATTAGAAAATAAATTAAAGACTTGTTATTAATAGACCAACTAAGGAAGTCAATAGTTATTTTTAAAAATTTTCTAAAATTTTTTCAAGTAACAAAACTTAAAAATGTGCATAGCAAATAAGCCTCA
>JAWGHR010000009.1:0-70678 GCA_032560695.1 Peptoniphilus harei
TACCTCTTTGGCTTCTTTCTTAACTTCTTCAACCTTGGCTTCAGTTTCAGTTTTTACTTCTTCAGCCTTGACTTCAGCTTTTTCTTTTACTTCCTTAGCGTCTTTTTTTAGCTCTTCAGCCTTAACTTCAGCTTCCTCTTTTACATTTTGAGCCTTTTCCTTGACTTCTTCTGTAACTTTTTCAGCCTTGACTTCAGCTTTTTCTTTTACCTCTTTAGCTTCTTTTTTAAGATCTTCAGCCTTAGCTTTAGTTTCAGCTTTTATTTCTTCGGCTTTAGCTTCAACTTTCTTTGCATCTTTAGAAAGATCTTTTTTAAGCTCGTCAGTCTTAGCTTCTGCTTTTCTCTCAAGCTTCTTAGCTTCAGCTTCAGTTTTTTCTTTTACTTCTTCAGTTTTTTTCTTTATGTCATCGATACTTGATTCTGTCTTTCTCTTTTGACGTCTCTTCTTGCCACGATCCTTCTTTCTTGATCCATCGTAGGCTTCCTTCTCCTTAACTTCAGGAACCCTGTCACTAGAAGTTTTTTCAGAAGACTTTGTCTCACTCATCTTATGTAGGTCCTCTTTTTTAGAATTATTCTTAGCTTTACTTGATGCGTCAATAGATTTTTGACCCTTGCCTTTCTTATTGACAATGGACTTTCTCCAAAAAATCAAGCAAACGATTACAATGACGGCAATTATATAGTGTGTGCCCTTCATATAAACACCTCCAATTTATTAATATTATACCACTTAATTAACAAATGACTACTTTAATTGTATAAAATTTTTAAAAAATTACAAAAATAAAAAAGACCCGATGACTCGAGTCTTAATTTTAAACTTTAAAAATTAATTTTCTATAGATTTAGGCTGTCTGTTTTCAATTTTTTCTCTCACTATGCCAACCACATCTCTCACTTCACGAACTCCCAACTTGTATAGGCAGAATACGTATACTGAAGCTGCAATAAGGACTACTATCATTAGTAAGATTAACCTTAGAAGGGTTTGAAGTCCACCAGATGTTAGTGCCATAATTAGTTTTTCATAAGGGAAGTAGGTTAAAACTATTACTCCCATAACAAGAGACGCCATTACAGTTTTTATAAGGGCCTTGATGTAGGACCTTGTTCCAAGATTTCCAATTTTTCTCTTAAGTAGAATGAAGGAAATGAAAACTGCAATTGTTGTTGCAATGGAAACTGAAGCCGCCAGTCCATTTGTACCAAAGTGTCTTGCAACCAAGAGATTAAGGCCAACGTTAATAACCACGTTAGTTACACCAACATAGAAAGGGGTCTTTGTGTCTCCAATAGAATAGTAAATCCTATTTAAGACGTTTATAACAGAAATTGAAATAAGTGAAAGGGAGTAACATCTTAAAGTTGATGTTGCTGCCACACCATTGGCCGCAGTAAAGGAACCACGAACAAAGGCAATTTCTATTATAGGTCTTGCCAAGATAATTAGGCCCACTGTTGCAGGTACAGTTATAAATAAAACAGTCTTGACAGATGCATTCATAACTTTTTTACCAAGTTTCATGTCGCCAGATCCCAAAGTCCTTGTTAGGATAGGGAAGACTATGGCAGTGATGGCTGTGATAAAAATACCAATTATCATGGTATTCATCTTGTTTGAATAATATAAAATTGATGCTGCACCTTGGCCCATGCCTGATGCAAGGTTTCTATTTACAATTGTGTTAATGTCATTTACTGATACAGAAACGAAAACTGGAAGGGCAAGGACAATTGCTTCCCTAACATATTTGTCTTGGAAGTCTGCCACAAGCTTTGGTCTGTAACCAATTTTCATTGCGTTAGGTAGTAGGAACAAGAACTGTGCCAAGATACCTAGTACTGATGCAATTGTAAGTCCTATAATCCCAACGTGGTGGGAGAAAAGTAATAGATAAACTATATAGGTTAAGTTAAGTGGTATTGCAATGGCACCAGTTGCTGCGAACTTGCCACCGTGTTGGAGGTAACCTTCCATGACCCCAACCCAGGATGAAAATAATACTACGGGCATTCCAACTTGTATTAACTTAACAACAATTGCATAGGTTTCTGGATCAGCTTGTGATGCAGATAAAAGTGCAATTTGATTTGGGAATAAAATTCCAAGAATAATTAGGACAAAGGACACAAGAGAAGTAACCATTAAGAGGTTGTTAGTGAAATAATTTTTCCTACTTGGTCCATGGTCGTTCTCTGCCTTTTGGGCAGAAGGTATATAAGTTGTTGCTATTGCCTGAGTGACAAAGCTTGCTATCATTGCTGTGGCTGCTTGGGCAAGAGAAAAGGCGTCCATTTCTGTGCCTGCACCAAAGACATAAGCTGTCAGTGACTCTCTAAAGAATCCAAAGATCTTACCCAATAGAAGGAAGCCTGTTATGGCTAGGGTGGACTTTGCAATTCGTGAGCCTGCGCTGGTCTCGTTACTTTTATTTTCCAATTTAAATTCTCCTTTGTAAGTCTTATCAAATTATAATTTGTTTGAATTTTTATGTCAAGTGAGGTTATTTTCTAGACTTTTAAAGGATTTTATTTTTGTGTTATCATATATAGGATAGTTTATAAAAACAATAAAATTTTATATACAAGGAGGAAAAATGAAAAATAAAAACTTAATAAAAAAAGTTGCGCCCTACTTTTACAAGTATAGGTTCACACTTTTTCTCGATTTATTTTGTGCAGGCCTAACAACTGCCAGCGAAATGATTCTTCCACTTATCTTAAGAGCTCTTACTAACAGGGGGATGGAAGACCTTGCTTCTATTAGTTTTGACTTCATCATGAAGCTTGCCCTTATATATGTAGGTATTAAGGCAGTGGAAGTTGTTGCCCAGTACTTCATGACATCAATTGGCCATATAATGGGTGCCAAGATTGAAACAGATATGAGAAGGGATCTCTACTCTCATCTCCAAACTCTATCAGACACCTTTTACAACGAGACCAAGGTTGGGGTCATTATGTCAAGAATCACTAACGACCTCTTCGACATAACAGAGTTCGCCCACCACTGCCCAGAAGAATATTTTATTGGAGCCATAAAGATAATTATTTCTCTTATAATTCTTTTAAACTTCAACGTAAAAATGACACTACTCATTTATCTAATGATTCCACTTATGATTTACTTCTCTGGTCACTTTAGGAACAAGATGCGTAAGGCCCAAAAGGACCAAAGAGTTCACGTTGGTAATCTAAACTCTGCCATTGAGGACTCCCTTCTTGGCATAAGAGTTGTCAAGTCCTTTGCCAAAGAAGATCTTGAAAAGGAAAAGTTCACTCATGAGAACAACAAGTTCCTGGGAATAAAGAAGAGATACTACAAGTCTATGGCTGGCTTCAACACAATTAACAGGATTTTTGACGGTCTAATGTATCTCATCTTAATAGTATCTGGTGGCTACTTCCTCATGAAGGGAGAAATTGGTCCAGAAGATTTAATTGTATATGTAATGTACGTTCAATCCCTTCTTGCAACTGTTAGAAGAATTATTGAATTTACGGAACAATTCCAAAAGGGAATGACAGGTATTGAAAGATTCTCAGAGATTATGTCTATTGAGTCTGACATCAAGGACAAGGAAGATGCCATTGAAATAAAAAGTCTAAGAGGTGAGATTACCTTTGACCAGGTAGACTTTTCTTATGGGGAAGGTGAAGAAAAAGTATTGGAAGATTTTTCAGTTCACATTTCTCCAGGTCAAAAGCTTGCCATAGTTGGACCAAGTGGGGCGGGCAAGACTACAATTTGCAATTTAATTCCAAGATTTTACGACGTAGACAAGGGTTCTGTTAAGGTGGACGGACTTGACGTGCGAGATGTTAAGATAAAATCTCTTAGAGAGAACATAGGAATAGTTCAACAAGACGTATATTTATTCTCTGGCTCAGTTAGAGACAACATTGCCTATGGCAAGGAAGGAGCAAGTGACGAGGAAGTCATAAAAGCTGCCAAACTTGCAGGAGCCTACGACTTTATAATGAATCTTCCTGATGGTTTTGATACCTACGTGGGAGAACGTGGAGTGAAACTTTCTGGAGGACAAAAGCAAAGAATTTCTATTGCCAGGGTCTTCTTAAAGAATCCACCAATTTTAATCCTAGACGAAGCAACTTCAGCCCTAGACAATAAGTCTGAAGTTGTTGTTCAAGACTCCATAGAAAAATTATCCAAGGGAAGGACAACTCTTACTATTGCTCACAGGCTCACAACAGTTCAAAACGCAGACCTAATTCTCGTTATGACAAAAGAGGGAATCGTGGAGAGAGGTACTCACAAGGAATTAATGGAAGAAAAGGCCTATTATTACAACCTATACACTAAGGGTGGTAGGTTAGAATAATTCTTTCGGGGTAATAACTTACTAAGATGTAAATAAAACTTGCGAGGTGAACTATGAAAGATTATATAGAAATAATTAAGAAGAGAAGGTCCTACTACAACTTGTCAGAAGATGTGGACCTTACAAATGAAGAAATAAAATATCTTGTGGAAGATGTTATGAACATAACTCCATCACACATGAACGCAGAGACAACAAGGATTGTCTTGCTCTTCGATGATAAGTCCAAGGACTTTTGGACAAGGGTTAATGAAACTTTTGACAATTCTATAAATGAAGAAAAGTTCCATGGCTTTTATCATGCCAAGGGAACAGCCCTAATTTTTATAGATATGAATGAAATTTGGGATCAAGAAAAAAATATTCCTTCATATAAAGATTATTTTGAAACTTGGGGCCATCATTCAGCTGCCATGCTTCAACTTAATCTTTGGCAAGCCCTAAGGGACGAAGGAATTGGAGCAAGCAACCAACACTACAATCCAGTAATTGATGAGTGGGTTAAAGAAGATTATGACCTTCCAGAACATTGGGAGCTTGTGGCACAAATGCCCTTTGGAAAAATCGAAGAAGAACCAGAGGCAAAGGATAAAAAACCAATTGAAGAAAAATTATTTGTTATTGAATAAGAGCTAGGTCCAAGGGACCTAGTTTTTTGTTATTTATATTCTTGTAATAAGGAAATCTTATGCTTATAATTAACTTATCAGGGGAGCGCATGCTGAGATTAGGTTTATCCTTAAACCCTTTGAACCGGGACAGGTAATGCTGTCTAGGGAAGGCTGCCTCTATTTGTAGAGGCTTTTTTTATTGGAATTTTTTATAAGGAGGTTAATATGAAAATATCAGTAGCAATACAAATCCTGCCAACTACTGCAGAAGGAACATCTGAATCTGTGGTCCAAGTAGTTGACAAGGTAATAGAATATATTCAAAACCAAGAAGTTGATTACGTAGTAACTCCCTTTGAAACAGTTATAGAGTTAGACGACTTTGACAAGGCCTTTGAAATCTTAAAAAACTGTGTGAAGTTAGCAGGAGAAATTTCAGAACAAGTGGCTTGTTATTCCAAGACCTTCTATTCTGAGAAAGGAATATTGACAATTGAAGAAAAAACAGGCAAGTATCAAGGATAATATCTCAGCAGCTTCTTTGATAGTAATTATTTTAGTCCTTTGGCATTTTGCAACAACCTATGGTGGGGTATCGGCCTTTATGCTGCCCAAACCACTTGATGTTGTAAAGGCCTTTGTAAATGACTTTCCAACAATTTCATCACACATGGGGACAACTTTGACAGAAGCCTTTTTAGGTCTATCTGTTGGTGTTACCCTGGGCTTTATAGTGGCACTACTAATGGATTTATCAGACACACTTTATTCTGCTTTCTATCCAATTTTAGTAATTAGCCAGACTGTTCCCACAGTTGCAATTGCACCCCTACTTGTCCTTTGGATGGGTTATGGTGTCATGCCAAAGATTGCCTTAATTGTAATTGGAACTTTTTTTCCAATAGCAGTTTCCCTTCTTGAAGCCTTTAAGCAAGTTGATCCAGACAAGACAAAACTTCTAAAAGCTATGGGAGCAGGCAAGTATGAAATTTATAAGTACATTAAATTTCCAGAAAGTCTTACAAACTTTTTTGCTGCCTTTAAGATTGCTGTTTCCTATTCAGTTGTAGGAGCAGTTATCGCCGAATGGCTAGGTGGCTACAAGGGATTGGGAGTATATATGATAAGAGTTCAAAAAAATTACTCCTTTGACAAGATGTTTGCAGTTATATTTTTAATTTCGGCTATTTCGCTTATCTTGATGAAGTTAGTTAGCTTCATCCAAAGAAAAGTAATGCCGTGGACGGAGGTAAAATGAAAAATTTAAGAAAATTATTAATTTTAATCCTTGTTGGACTTTTTCTAACAGGATGTGGCAAGAAAGAAGATGCCAAGGCAGAAGAAGGAAAGGACCTTCCTAAGGAAAAGGTAAGTTTCCTACTTGACTGGGAGCCTAACGTAAACCACGCAGGTCTTTATGTTGCTATGGACAAGGGCTTCTTTGAAGAAGAAGGCATTGAAGTAGAAGTAAACCAACCACCAGCAAATGGTGCTGAAGCTCTAGTTGCATCAGGTAAGGCTGACTTTGGAGTATCTTACCAAGACACAATTGCACCAGCTTTTGCCAGCGACGAACCACTTCCAGTAACAGCTCTTGCAGCTATTATTAACCACAACACTTCAGGAATTATTTCCCTAAAGGAAAAGGGAATCGAAAGACCTAAGGACATGGAAGGACACAACTATGCAACTTGGGGACTTCCAATTGAACAAGCAATCCTAAAACAAGTAATAACAGATGACGGAGGAGACTTCTCTAAGGTTGAACTTCTTCCAGAAAATGTTGTAAACGCAGTTCAAGCAATTAGTGGAAAGATAGATTCTGTTTGGGTCTTCTTCCAAGTTGATGGCGTTCTTGCAGCAAAGGAAAATGTGCCAATAAACTACTTCGCTTTTAGGGACATTAGTCCAGTTTTTGATTACTACACACCAATCCTTATTGCAAATAACGACTTCTTAAATATCAAGGAAGATGTAGCAAAGAGATTTATGCGTGCCTTCATCAAGGGTTATGAATATGCAGCAGAAAACCCAAAGGAAGCAGCAGAAATTTTAGTTAAGATAAATCCAGAACTTGACAAGGACTTTGTGGAACAAGGCATGGAATATCTTGCTGACAAGTACCAAGACGACGCAAAATACTTTGGACAAATTGATCCAGATAGATGGAACAATTTCTACCAATGGCTATGGGAAAATAAATTAATCGATAAGGAAATTCCAAAGGACTTTGGATTCACTGACGATTTTGTAAATCCAGAAAAATTAAAATGAGTGAAAAATTAGAAATTTTAAGAGTAGATAATGTTTATAAGTCCTTTAACGACAGGTTAGTCTTAAAGGACATAAACATAAAATTAAATAAGGGAGAATTAGTTTCTCTTGTGGGAGTCTCTGGCAGTGGTAAGACGACACTTTTTAATATTATTGCAGGTCTATTAGCACCAGATTCTGGAAAAGTTTATCTTAAGGGGGAAGATGTCACAGGTCATGCAGGTAAAATTTCCTATATGCTACAAAAGGACATGCTCCTGCCCTATATGACAATTATCGATAATGTTTCTCTGCCTTTGGTTCTCCGTGGTAAGAAGAAAAAAGAAGCCAGGGAAGAAGTGTATGGGCTTTTTAAAGACTTTGGACTTGAAGGTTGTCAAGAAAAGTACCCTTCACAACTTTCAGGTGGAATGGCACAACGTGCTGCCCTCCTTAGGACCTATGTCTTTTCCAATGAAGTTGCCCTTCTCGATGAACCCTTTTCTGCCCTTGATGCAATAACGAAATCATCAATCCACAAGTGGTACAAAAATATTATTAGTGAAATTGGAATCTCAACAATTTTTATTACACACGATATTGAAGAAGCTGTTAAACTCTCAGACAGAATTTATATCATGGGGAAAAATCCAGGAACAATTATAGAAGAAATACAAATTAGAGAAGATTTTCATGAAAACTTTTTCGAAGATAAAAAGTTTATAGAGTACAAAAAACATATAATTGAGAAACTTGATAATCTCATATAACAAGAGGCTTCGGCCTCTTTTTTATTTATAAATATTTTTAAATATATTAATATTCCAGATAAGATAATGTTTGCATATTCCTATTAAGTAGATTATAATTTAAGTACGTTATTGCAATGATTTATAAGACAAAAGGAGGAAACAGATGCAATATTTTGTAGATTTAAATAGTGACATTGGGGAATCATTTGGTGCCTATAAAATGGGAATGGACCAAGAGATTGTAAAATATGTCACTAGTATTAACTGTGCTTGTGGATATCACGCTGGCGATCCTTTAATTATGGATGCTACTTGTAAGGCAGCAGCTGATAATGGCGTAGAAATTGGCGCTCACCCAGGTTATCCAGATTTAATGGGATTTGGTAGAAGAAAAATGGCAGTAAAGCCCGAAGAAGCTAGAGCTTATATGCTTTACCAAGTTGGAGCTCTTTCAGCTTTTGCAAAGGCTCATGGCAAAAAACTTCAACACATGAAACTTCACGGCGCATTTTATAACACAGCTTGTAACGATGAAGCTCTTGCAAATGCAGTTTTAGATGCAGTTGAAGAATTCGACAAAGATCTAATTCTAATGGTTCTTAGTGGCTCATACATAGCTAAAGAAGGTAAGAGAAGAGGGCTTAAGGTTGCACAAGAAGTTTTCGCTGATAGGGGATATAACGAAGACGGCACTTTAGTTAACAGATCTCTACCAGGAGCTTTTGTTAAGGATCCAAAGGAAGCAATACCAAGAGTTGTTAAGATGATCAAAGAGAACAAGGTAGTGACTGCTAATGGTAAGGAAATCGACATAGTAGCAGATTCAATTTGTGTTCACGGTGATAACCCAGAAGCTCTTGAATTCGTAAAAAATATTCGTGAAGGATTAAAGGCTGAAGGTATTGAAATAAAACCTTTAATTAGTTTTTTATAATTTAGGAGGATGAAATGAGTAAAAATAAAAACAATTTGTCTGTTCTTTTAGGGGCAGCCTTCCTGATGGCAACATCTGCCATAGGACCTGGATTTATGACGCAAACTGCAACATTTACTACAAAAATTGGTGCAGACTTCGCAGCGGTAATTTTAATTTCGATTATATTTTCTTATATTGCACAACTTAACGTATGGAGAGTTATTGCAGTATCTAAGATGAGAGGTCAAGACATTGCCAACAATGTACTTCCTGGTCTTGGATATGTAATTGCCTTTTTAGTAGCCCTTGGTGGCTTGGCATTTAACATTGGTAACGTTGGTGGAGCAGGACTTGGACTTAACGTTATCTTTGGCGTAGACGTAAAAATTGGTGCAGCTATTGGTGGAGTTATTGGTATTATCCTTTTCTCATCAAAGTCAGCATCTTCTATTATGGACAGAGTAACTCAAGTGCTTGGTGCACTTATGATTATCCTAATTGCTTTCGTTGCAATTAAGACACAACCACCTGTTGGTGAAGCTGTAAAAGCATCTGTAAACCCAGTTGGTGGATTTAACAGCATCCTATCTCCAACACTTACACTTATTGGTGGTACTGTTGGTGGTTACATTATATTCTCAGGTGGTCACAGACTTATTGATGCTGGTATCACTGGAGAAGAAAATCTTGACCAAGTAAATAAATCTGCATCTCTAGGTATTGGTGTAGCTTTTGTAGTAAGAGTTTTACTATTCCTTGCAATCCTAGGTGTTACTAAGATGGCTAATGCACAAATTGATCCTGACAACATTGCAGCTTCTTCTTTTTTAGCAGCTTCAGGTGTTATTGGTTATAAGATATTTGGTTTTGTATTTGCAGCAGCAGCCTTTACTTCTGTAGTTGGTGCAGCATATACTTCAGTATCTTTCCTAAAGACTTTATTCAAATTCGTAGCTGATCACGAAAATATGGTTACAATTGCCTTCATCGTAATCTCTACAATTATGTTTATCTTTATTGGACAACCACAAACTCTACTAGTAGTTGTTGGTACACTTAACGGTTTAATTCTTCCAATCACACTTGCGGTAATTCTACTTGCATCAAAGAACAAGAAAATCGTTGGCGACTATGTTCACTCTAATGTACTTTTCATCTTAGGTTGGATCGTAGTAGCTGTAACAGCTTTCATGGGTATTCAAACTGTAATCGCAAACGTTGGAAAATTATTTGGTTAATTGAAGATATTTTGGCATAAGTATAGGAGCAAAAAATGTATGATAAAATAAAATTTCTAACTGCTGGTGACTCTGCCATAGTTATGGAATTTGGCGACACTATTGAAAAAGAAATAAACGCCAGAATTGCCGCAGTTATAGAAAGTTTAAAAAAGAAAAATATTGAGGGCATCTTGGATATTTTGCCAACTTACAGGTCTATTTTAATTAATTATGACCCTGTAAAGATTTCCTATGGCGAAATGGTTGATACCCTAAAGGGACTTAGTAAGGCTGACTCAGGGGAACAATCAGACGAAGTTAGACTTATTGAAATCCCAACACTTTATGGTGGCGAATATGGTCCAGACATTGACTTTGTAGCTGAAAATGCAAAATTATCTAAAGAAGAAGTCATAAAGATTCACTCTGGAACAGATTATTTAGTTTATATGATGGGCTTTATGCCAGGATTCACTTATCTTGGTGGACTTGATGAGAGAATTGCAACTCCAAGATTAAAGAGCCCAAGATTAAAAATAGAACCAGGTTCAGTTGGTATTGCAGCTAATCAAACTGGTATGTACCCACTTGAATCTCCAGGAGGATGGCAATTAATAGGAAGAACTCCACTTAAGCTTTTTGATGATACAAAGGAACCACCTGTATTCATCCAAGCTGGTGACTACATCAGGTATGTCTCCATTGATCAAAAAGAATATGACAGAATTAAAGAAGAAGTGGAAAAAGATACCTACAAGGTTTCAATTAAGAAGGTAAAGAGGGGTGATCTTCATGAGTAGTATCGATGTAATTAACGGTGGGATTCTCACAACAATTCAAGATTCTGGTAGATATGGCTACCAAGAACTAGGAATACCTTCATCAGGTGTCATGGATGATTACAACTACAGACTTGCTAATATCTTAGTAGGAAATAAACTTGACGAAGCTGTCCTTGAAATGACTTACTTTGGACCTACTCTTAAGTTTAATGAAGATCTTACACTTGCAATAACAGGTTCTGACATGAACCCAAAAATAAATGGTCAGCCTGCACCTATGTTTGAAACTATTAAGGTTAAGGCTGGAGACACTTTACAATTTGGTAAAGCCAATGAAGGTGTTAGAGGATACATTGCCTTTGGAGGCTCTATAGATGTTCCAGTGGTTAATGGTTCAAAGTCAACTCACATCAAGACAAAAATGGGTGGAATTGATGGAAGAGCTTTAAAACCTAAGGACACATTAAATATTGTAGGCTCAAAGGATAAGACAATGAGAAGAATACCTGAAAAGTATCTTCCTAAGTTCAACCACTGCAACGTATTAAGAGTTGTTCTTGGACCTCAAGATGATTACTTCACTGAAAAGGGAATCAACGACCTATTTAGGTCAGGTGGTTACCAAGTGACTAAAGACTTTGACAGAATGGGAATTAGACTAAAGGGAACTTCAATTGAACACAAGGAAACTGCAGATATTATTTCTGATGGAACTAACTTTGGCTCAATCCAAGTACCTGCAAATGGTCAACCAATTATTCTTCTTGCAGATAGACAAACTACTGGTGGTTACACAAAGATTGGTAACGTAATAACACCAGACCTTTACAAGCTTGCTCAAATGTCTTTCTTAGATAAGATTTTATTCCAAAAAGTTACTATCGAAGAAGCACAAAAGGCAACAGTTGACTATAGGAATAAGTTTGAAACAATTAAGAAGGAGTCTGTAATATGAAATTAAGTGAACTAGGAAAATTACACCCAAGAGATGTAAGAGAACTTATTAGAAAGGGAGAAGTTGATCTTCCAACTTCTGGCATGAGTGAAGGCTACCTACAAGCTAACCTTGCAATCCTTCCAAAGAAATATGCTTACGACTTTCTATTATTTGCTCAAAGAAATCCAAAGCCTTGTCCAATCCTCGAAGTTTTAGACGAAGGAAGCCCTCTTACAAAGATAATGGCTGATGGTGCAGACATAAGGACAGACGTGCCAAGGTATAGGATATATAAAAATGGCGAATTTGTTGAAGAAGTTAAGGACCTTAAAGACGTGTGGCAAGATGACTTTGTTACTTTCGTTATTGGATGTTCCTTCTCCTTTGAAAAAGCCATGTTAGAAGCTGATGTACCCGTAAGACACATTGAAGATGAGCACAACGTTCCAATGTATATCACAAACATTGCAACAGAACCAGCTGGTGTCTTCCATGGAAACACAGTTGTATCTATGAGACCAGTTCCTTACAAGGATATTGTAAGAGCTACAACTGTTACAGCTAGATTCCCAGCAACTCACGGAGCTCCAATCCACATTGGTGACCCATCTGTTATTGGAATCAAAGACATTGATAAGCCAGACTTTGGTGAAAGAAGTGAAATAAAAGAAGGGGAAGTGCCAGTATTCTGGGCTTGTGGAGTAACACCTCAAGCAGTAGCAATGGCATCTAAACCTGAAATTATGATTACTCACGCTCCAGGCCACATGCTTATCTTAGATAAAAAAGACGCTTACGTTTCAGTATTTTAAAAATAAAATTCTTATCTGCCAGGGAAACTTGGCAGATTTTTTATGATTAAAAATTGCAAGTTTATATTTGTTGATTAAGCAGATAAGGAGTATAATTAGGTAAATTAATAAAGTTAAAAGGAGTTTTTTCTATGAAAAAATATTTTAAATTTTTATTTGTCTTAGTAGCTTTGATGCTTTTCCTTACTGCTTGCGAGAATAGATCTCTTTATCCTAGTAAGACAGATTTATCTAACGAAAGAGGTCTAGAGAAATTAGTTGGAAATATTGACTGGAGACCCTATAAGCTTGAAGAATATAAAGTAAAAAACAAAGGCTTAGAAATTAAAGTAAGTGGAGAGCCTGACATAAGCAAAGATGAGTCCTTCAAGACAGGATTTATAAATGGAGTGATCCTACTTATCTTAACTGATGCAGAAGAAGTTAGGTATTCAGGAGAAGACTTATACTTTAGTTTAATTGACAAAGACCTTGCCAATGAAGTTTTGAAAATCAAGTATGGGAAAGAAGTAGATGATTATAAGAAGAGCCAAGAAGACTTCGACAACTTAATTGAAAGACTAAAAAATGAAAAATTTGAAGCTGGTGCTGCTAAATTTGAAATGATGGAGTAAGCTCTCATTAAAAAATTTTTAATTTCATCCTTAAACATGATATTATATTTTGTAGTTTATAAGTTGAGGATGATTTAATGGAAAATATTTATATAGTGATAATCTTAAACTTAATGAATTTTATTCTTTACGGACTGGACAAGTTTAAGGCCAAGCACAAGATGTGGAGGATAAGTGAGAAGACCCTCTTGACCTTTTCTCTTGTGGCAGGTCTTGGTGGCCTTGCTGGCATGGAATTTTTCCGCCACAAGACTCGTGAGAAGAAATTTTATATAGCAAACTTTATTGGAATACTTGTGACAATTTATATGACATTAAAATAAGGATGCCTAGTTTATGTGGGCATCCTTTTTGCTTGCAATAATTTATTAACTCATAGATCAAGATGAAAAATTTTATATCAATTCATAAATAAATAATGAAATTTTAAAATTAACGCCTAAGTTAAAAGAGAAAATTTTAAATCAACTAACAAAAAATGAAAATTTAAAGTTAGCTGACGAGTTAAAAGAAAATTGAAGTAGCTTATAAAAAATTTAAAAATATTTTAATAGGATTCAATCTCGCCCAAGATGTCTCTTCCATCTAACATCTTTAGAATATTTTTGATGTCCAAGATAATCACTCTTTCCTTCTTTAACTTCTCCTTAGTTTCTTTCTTTAAGAAGGAAGTGTTGATAAAGAGGACTGGAGTTATTTTTTCATATAAATTTGAGAACTTGTCCAAGAGCTTTTGCACTTCTTTTTCTGACAAGACTTCTGTGTCCTTGTACTTTTTAATTTCTAAGGCGTACCTCTTAGCTCCCTTCTTTACATAAAAGTCAAAGGAAGTGTCCCTGTCCTCGTTATTAAATCTTTCTAACTCATAGCCTGTTCTTTGAAGGGCAATTTGGGCAAGACCTTCTGCTGTGACTTCTTCGTCTAGGCTTGATAGCCCCCTCAAAAGATTTTTGGGGAAGATCTTAAAGATTCCTGTACAAATTTCTTGGCCTCCAGGACCAAACTTGGAGTCGAAACCCACTAGCATGTCCTCAACGATATTAAAGTTGCCGTGGGCTAGAGAGTTTCTAATGTGTCTTAGGAGACAGTCGGTTTTTGATTCACCTTCGGACTTTGTCAAAATAATTTTTTGAGAGTGTGGACATATTTTCTTGGCATAAAATTTTACTATGTCATGGTCTATATAGTCGAGAAAAGCCACATCCTTATTTTCTAAATTCATATAATTTTTTATTATTCCAAAGACAAAATTTTCAAAGTTAAGAGATGATGTGAGTTCATTCTCCTGTGACTGGGCAGAATTAATATTTGGGACATACCAGAGGAGGTACTCCAAGTTCTTAGTCATTTCTTCACTTAATTTTAAGGGCTTGTCTTGGTGCTTTATAGAATAGTCAACCTTATTCTTACAATCTTCAAATTCAAAACCAAATTTTTTTAAATTTACAGGCATCTTTACACCTCTTTTTCCATCTTATAAGGAAAGTATAACATATATTTAAATTTTTATTCTTCATAATATCATTGACAAGTAATTAAAAATTTTATTAAATGATAACTGTGAATATTTTATTTTAAAAGGGAGGTAAAAATGGAAAATTTTAAGGACTCAGAAAAGAAAAAGAAGTTTGTTCCATCTATTGAAACAGAACTAAGAAGAAGACAGGTATCTGTACCTGAAGTAACATATAGGGCAAGTGGTATTAACTTTATGGGTAAGAGAATAAAATCTCTAATATTCACTAATGATATACCTATAATTGTAAACAATAATGCTCAGGCAATTATGTCCGTTTATCCCTTTACACCTCAGTTAAAAATTGTATCTGCTATAATGGAAGTTGCATCAGTGCCAGTTTTCGTTGGAATAGGTGGAGGCACAACCTCAGGACTTAGGACTGTAAACATTGGACTCCAAGCTGAGCTAATGGGAGCTACTGGAGTTGTTGTCAACGCCCCAATGACTAATGAAAATATTAGGATGATATCCGAGGCTCTTGATATTGCAGTTATCGCTACAGTTATATCAAAGTACGACGATATTGAAGGAAAAGTTGAGGCTGGTGCAAGAGTTTTAAATATTGCAGGTGGTAAAAAAACTGCAGAACTAGTAAAATATACAAGAAAGCTACTTGGAGATGAATTTCCAATTATAGCAACAGGTGGTCATACTGATGAGCATATACTTGAGACAATAGAGGCTGGAGCTAATGCCATCACTTATACACCAGTATCAAGCTCTGATATTTTCTCTGAAGTAATGGATGTCTACAGGGAAAATAAGAGAGAAGAAGAAAACAAGTAATAAAGGAGAAAAAATGGAATTTGGATTTTTATCGATAATTCCTCCAATAGTTGCCATTGCCTTGGCACTAATAACTAAGGAAGTAATAACTTCCCTTTTAATTGGGATTATAGCTGGAGGACTTATCTTTACAGGTGGAAATATAATTGCCGCATTAGAAACAGTTTTTACACTTATGGGGACCAAGCTTGGAGACAATGCTCTTATGCTAGTTTTTTTGGCAATGCTTGGATCCTTGGTCATGGTAATGAACATGGCAGGTGGATCTTTCGCCTATGGTAAGTGGGCAAGCAAGAAGATCAAGAGTAAGAAGATGGCAAAACTTGCCACAGCCTTCTTGGGAATTATAATTTTTATTGACGACTACTTCAACTGTCTTACAGTAGGAGCAGTTATGAAGCCAATAACTGACGAGAACAAGGTATCTAGGGCAAAGCTTGCCCACATTATAGACTCTTGTGCAGCACCAGTTTGTATTTTGGCACCAGTTTCATCTTGGGCAGCATCAGTTGTTGCCGTTATTGGTGATACAGGTGTTGCAAACCCAATGAGCGTCTTCTTGTCTACAATACCTATGAATATTTATCCCCTTATGACACTTCTTATGATTTTATACTTTTCAACAACGGACATTGAAATGGGAGTAATGGAAAAGTACGAACTAAATGACACATCAAAGATAGTTGAAAAAGAAGATGTTGGTTACGAATATTCAAAAAATGGAAGAGTAATCGATCTTGTACTTCCAATTGTAGTCTTAATTTTTGTAACAATAATGATGATGCTAAAGACTGGAGGTTTCTTCTCTGAAGGAGTGGGAGCTGGAGCAGCCTTTGGAGATGCAAATGTAAACTTGTCTCTTGTAATAGGAGCCTTCTTTGCAATTGTTGTTTCCTTCGCACTTTATATCCCAAGAAAACTTTTAAAGTTTGAGGACTTTATGAAGGGGATAGTGGAAGGTATGAAGACAATGGTTTCTGCTATTGTAATTCTTTCCCTTGCATGGACAATTGGTGGGATAACAAGTGACGAATACCTAAATACAGGATCCTACATTGCATCACTTATTTCTAATTCAACAATGCCAATGTGGATGCTACCTGCAATAATCTTTGTAGTTGGTGCCTTCTTGTCCTTCTCAACAGGAACTGCTTGGGGAACTTTTGGAATCTTGATACCAATTATGGTTCCAATCCTAATGCACACAGACCACATGCACTTCTTGACAATTATTCTTGCAGCGATTTTCTCTGGATCAGTATTTGGAGACCACTGCTCACCAATTTCTGATACAACAATTTTGTCATCAGCAGGAGCAGGGTGTGATCACATAGCCCACGTTTCAAGTCAATTGCCTTATGCAATAAGCGTCGGTGCAGCTTCTTTCTTTGCCTTTTTAATATCAGGCATACTTGACAAGCCAATGTTAACTCTTCCTATAGGACTTATTATCTTGGCAGTAATTATTTTTGTAATGAGAAGAATGACAATAAATAAATATATAAAAAATGCAAATAATTAAAATTTTAGGCTGGCTTTGCCGGCCTTTTTTTATTTGTATTTATTTAACATTAAGTATAAAAATTTTTCTTTGATACTTTAAAAATCCTTTAATGTGGTATATAGTTTAGGTAAGATAAAGAAAGGGGTGTACAATGAGCTTTCAAATTGAAAAGAAAAATATTTTAGATTATGACGTTGACGCAATAGTTAATGCTGCCAACAAAGAGCTTAGACCTGGCGGAGGAGTTTGTGGACAAATCTTTGCTGGAGCAGATGACAAAGAATTGGAAGAAGAATGTAAGAAACTTGCCCCAATAAAACCTGGCCAAGCTGTTGTCACTAAGGGGTATAATTTAAAGGCGAAAAATATTATCCACGCAGTGGGACCAATTTATTTTGATGGGAAACAAGGGGAAAGAGAAATCCTAAGAGATGCCTATAGGTCTGCCCTTGACTTGGCAGTGGAAAAAGATTTTAAGAGTCTAGTGTTTCCACTCTTGTCTTCAGGGATTTATGGTTATCCACTAGAAGAAGCGGCTGAAGTTGCTGTTGATACAATAAGGGACTTTCTTGAAGCCCACGACCTTGATGTGACAATTTCTGTTTTAAATGACAATATACTTAAAGTTTTAAAAGAAAAAAATAAAGAGTGGATAGAAAAATAAAGTTAGATAAAAAAGATAGCTTGTCAATTTAGACAGGCTATCTTTTTCTTTGTAAAAATTTTTAATTTTATAACTTTGTTTATATATCAAAAATTATTTTTTTAAATCTCAATAGAATAATCTCTTTACTTCGTTTCTCATTCTTATCCTGCCAGCGTGGTAGGCAACCTTGCCAGCCCTCTTTGGATTTATAATAGCAAGGAACTTGCTAAGTCTTATTCTCCTTCTTCTTTTTGGCTTAATGAGTTTTATAAAGGCTATAAATTTTATTAAACTTGATAATTTTTTCATACTTCCTCCTAATGTTTTTACTTTTTCTTTTTGCTAGAAGATTTTACTTTATCTAAAGATTTTTTAGAACTTTTATCTTTTTTCTTTGAAGAAGACTCGTCATTGTTAGAGTCATCTTCATCTCCATTTTCATTATACCACTCTCTTGTGTGGATATTGCAATAGGACTTAGGGATAGTCATGTAGTCCTCAGGGTAAATCCCGTAGTGGTCTTTGGCATCGTAGCCTTCCTTTCTCTCAAAGAGAACTGTGTATAGGACAGATTCGCTTGGACAGAATTGGTTGGCAAGTTTGCCTGAGTCCTTACATATCAAATATTTTTTAAACAAGTCGTCCTGGTCCTTTGGATCGCTTCCAGAAATAAATTTTTCTGAGTAAGAGGCACCGGCATAATCGCTCATCTTTGTTGCAAGCTTTCCACTCTTTGATGAAATCTTTCTTGTGACAATGTAGAAAGGATCCTCATCAAACTTTTCCTTTTCTCCAATATCCTTTGCCATCCTGTTAAAAATGCTTATGGCGTCTTGACTCTTGGCTGCAAGGGAAATCTTTGGAGAGTCTGCTCCCAACCAGAAGGAAACTGTGTGAGAACTTGTAAAGGCATTTACAAAATAATCTGAATTAGTTTTATTTTGTCCCAGATAGGCTCCAGTTTCTGAGGAGTTAATCTTTGCCCCCCTAGAATTGCCTGATTTTCCATTGCCAATAAAGGCATCTCTTAAGAGGTAGGATGATTTTTCATCGAAGAGCCTCTTATTTTTATTGGAGTTATCAATAATTATGTTGCCACTAGGGTCTTCAATTTTTAAAATTCCAGTTTCTTCCTTGTAGACTCCTTGATTGGCAATAGTTTGGTACATCTTTGATAAATCAGATAATCGTAGACCAACCTGCATATTGCCAAGGGCAAGTGACTCTAGGTTCTCGTCGTTTTTATTTTTGTTGTCCTTATGTGAGATGAAGTAGTCTTTGTTTTCTTCATCAATAACATTAAATTTCTTTAGGACATCCATGGCCTTATCCTTGCCAAGCTCTTGCAAGATAGTGGCAGGGATAACATTGGAAGATGCTTCTAAGGACTTGCGAAGAGTCATAAGGCCCTTGAAAGACTTATAATAATTTGCTGGCCAAAAGCTTCCGTCAACAGTTATTGGAACGTCATCGTAAACAGTGCCCAGACTCTTACCAGACTCGAGGGCTGGGAGATAAACTGTGAAAGGTGTGAGGGCAGAGCCAGGTTGCCTATAGGAATCTGTTGCACGATTTAAAATTTTTGCGTTCTTTGTCCTCACATCAAGGCCACCAATGATTCCTTCCACAAAACCAGTTTCGTTGTTAACTGCAATCATGGCAGATTGTGGTTGGACCACAGGGTCCTTGTTGTAATCGAAATACTTGTTAGAAATAATTAAATTTTCATTTTCAATTTTATAAAAATCAGGGAAGCCCTTTAAGTAGTCACCGTCAATAATTAAATAATTATCTTTTAATTCTCCAGCACCTTCTTCAAGTCTAAGACCACCAAGTTCATAAGTTCTAAGAATTTTATCATCGCCAAGTTCATAGGCATCTATGATGTCAATTTTTTGTCCAGCATCTTTGAAGTAGAGGCTCTTTATCTTTAAGTCACCGTGAGATGAAATGCTGTAAAGAGACTTTGGAATAATAAGGTTTAATTTGTCGTCTAGGATATTTTCTCTTGCAAAGTAGAGTACTTCTTCGCCAAAGATAATATTTTTCCATTCATCGAAGTTTAAGTTTAGCATCCTTGCTCCACCAGCTGATGAATAATTTAAGAGGAGCTTTTGGAAGTTTTCGTACTTGTCTTCTAAGTCCTTTTGGATGTCCTCGTCAATTGTTGAATAAACCTTGTAGCCACCTGTAAAGAGTTTGTGTTCTCCCTCCTCTTGACTAATCTTGTAGAAGTCAGATAGGTATCTTGAAGCTTCTTTTTTTATGTAGTCTGTTGAGTAGGTAGACATAGTGTGGTTTTTAAAATTTTTTGGGTTTAAGTCAGACACAATGTCAAAATTCTTTGCCTTTTCATATTCAGTGTCGTCAATATAACCAAGCTCATGCATCCTCATTAGGACAGTCTTTTGCCTCTTAAAGGCATCGTCATTTAGAACCATGTAGAGGTCCTTGCCGTCAATCTCACGAGTCCCAATTACCCTGAAGTCTTCTTCCAAGTATTCTGGTGGGACAGACTTAAAGGGCGAATAATTTGTTGGTGACTTTGGAATTGATGCAAGAAGAGCAGCTTCTGCAATGTTTAAGTCCACAGCAGACTTTGAAAAATAAGTTTGGGCTGCAGCTTCAATCCCATAGGCACCTTGGCCAAGATTAATTCTATTTAAGTAGGCTTCAAGGATTTCATCCTTAGATAAGGCATCTTCAACGCGAAGTGATAAGTAGGCCTCTTGAATTTTTCTGCCAAGAGTTTTTTGGTTTGTGAGGTAGACTGAGCGAACTAGCTGCTGAGTAATTGTTGATCCACCACGCAATAGAGATCTTGATTTTATATTTGCAGCAATAGAAGACGCAATCCCAATGGGGTCAAGACCCTTGTGCTTGTAGAACCTGTGGTCCTCAATGGCAATAAAGGAATTTTTTATGTCCTCAGGTATGTCTTTTATGTCAATAAGACTTCTGTACTCAAGAGATTCAATTTTTTCAATTAAATTTCCATCCTTGGAATAAATATAGGAGCTCTGGTTAAAAGATGAGCTCAAATTATTTAAGTCAGTGGCAGGAGTTTTTGAAATTATTGAAACTATGAGGACAGAAAAAAATGAAATAAATAAAACAAAAATTAAAAGCAAGACCAAGAGGCCGATTTTTATTTTTTGATTTTTATTTAAATTTTTAAAATTATTTTTTAATTCTCTTAAGTTTTTCATACTTTCTCCTTTGTACAATTATAACATTTTAACAAGCTAAATACTATTAGACGGTTTTTGAAACTTGCCAGTATGTAGTATAATGTAGCTATGGATAATGTTTATTTAGAGAATTTAAATTCAAATAAAAAATTAGAGAGAGTTATAACTGTTGGAACAAATCTTGGGGCCTACCCCCACAGCCTTGAAACTTCTATGCAGGAGCTTAGTGAGCTTGTCTATGCAGACGGGGCTGAAGTTGTGGGAGAGGTTACACAAAATATTTATAAGTTCAATCCAAAATATTTAATTGGGTCTGGTAAGGTTGACGAGATTAAAGAAATGGTTGAGCTCCTAGAAGTTGATGCAGTTGTCTTTAATGATGAGCTTTCTGGTATCCAGGTGAGAAACTTGGAGAAGAGAATTAAGAAGAAGGTAATCGATAGGACAAACTTGATTTTAGACATATTTGGTCTGCGTGCCACAACTTATGAGGCCAAGCTCCAAGTTGAATTGGCAAGACTTGAGTACCAACTTCCAAGACTTCTTGGTATTGATGGTTGGTCAAGAACTGGTGGTGGAATTGGTACCAGGGGACCAGGTGAGCAAATAATTGAAACTGATAGGAGAAGACTCAAGAGAGAAATCGACAAGATTAAGGAGAAGCTTGAGAAGGCAAAGAGGACTAGGGACACCACAAGGGAGAGAAGGATTGACTCCAACATTCCTATTGTGTCGCTGGTGGGTTATACAAATGCAGGCAAGTCTACAATCTTAAATAGATTAAAGGACGAGGAATCGGGAGAGGTTTCTGTAAAGAATATGCTTTTTGAAACTCTTGACCCATCGTCAAGAAAGGCTAGGCTTCTTTCTGGTCGTGAGTTTATAATTTCTGACACAGTTGGATTTGTTTCCAAACTTCCAACAAAAATCGTGGAGGCCTTTAAGTCTACACTTGAAGAAATTAAGTATTCGGACCTAATCCTCCACGTAATTGACGCATCAAGTGAAGATTTGGAAATCCAATACAACACAACTATGGCAATCTTAAAGGACATTGAGGTCTTGGACAAAAATATAATCACAGTCTTTAACAAGGTGGACAGGGTTGATCTCTATGACATCAACTTGCCCCTAAGGGTTATGCCAGACAAGAAGGTTTATATTTCTGCCCTTAAAGATGAAAACATGGACTCCCTCTTAAAAATCATTGAGAACAATCTCGATGAAAAGTATTTTGATGTAAAATTAAAATTTGCCTACAACGATACAGACCTTCTCTACAAGCTAGTGGAAAAATTTGATGCCAAGCCTATCTATGAAGAGGATGGAATTTATTTAGATCTCAAGCTTGAAGAAAGGGAATACGAAAAAGTAAAGGATTATGTTGTAAATGTATAAGACAATTTTAAAAGATGCAAAGGCTGAAATTGAAATAAAAAAATCAATTTTTATTGGTCATGCCTTTTTTGTAAAAAGTGAAGAAGAGGCTCTTGAAATCTTAGACAAGGTCAAAGAAGAACACAGGTCTGCAACCCACAACTGCCACGCCTATATAATTGGCGAAGATGGACTGACACAGAGATATTCTGACGATGGAGAGCCCTCTGGCACAGCAGGTATTCCCATGCTGGAAGTCTTAAAAAAAGAAGACATGAGAAATGTCCTTGTCATTGTCACTCGTTACTTTGGCGGGACCAAGCTGGGAGCAGGTGGCCTTGTTCGTGCCTATACAGAGGGAGTGGTAAAGGCCCTTGATGAGGCCAAGAGGTGTGAGAGAAAAAATTTCACAAGGACGAAAATTATTTATGACTACACCTTTCACGGTGCCATCGTAAACCTTCTTGCCAATGAAAATTATAAAATCATAGAAGAAAATTATACCGACAAGGTTGAAGTGACAATTGACATTGGAGATGACAAGTCCATACTTGATAAGATTAGGGACATGACATCTGCAAATTTTGAGACCGAAGACCTGGAAGAGATTGAACTTCCAACTATTGATGGAAAAATTATTTATTAAAATTAGGAGACATTATGGATTATAAAAAATTAACAGAAGACTTAGTTAAGTGGGTAGAAGATTATGCAAAAGAAGTTGGAGCCAAGGGATTTATCTTTGGCCTATCAGGTGGAATTGACTCAGCAGTAGTTGCGGCTCTTGCAAAAAGAGTTTTCCCAGAAAATTCTCTTGGACTAATTATGCCTTGTGACAGCATTGATAAAGATAGAGAAGATGCCCTAAAAGTTGCAGAAGCTCTTGATCTTGAAACAAAGACAATTGATCTTACAAAAACTTTTGAAGAACTCATGAAGGCATCTTTTACATCAGAAAATAGACTTGCAAGATCAAATATCAAACCAAGACTAAGAATGACAACTCTATATTATTATGCACAAGACCTTGGCTACTTAGTCCTTGGTCCATCAAATGCCAGCGAGTGGTATCTTGGCTACTCAACAAAATACGGTGACTCTGGTGCAGATCTTATGCCAATAGTAAATATTTTAAAGACAGATATTTTTGAAGTTGCAAAAGAACTTGGACTTCCTGATTTTATAATAAATAAAAAACCATCAGCAGGTCTTTGGATGGGACAAACTGATGAAGATGAAATGGGCTTCACTTATGACGTTCTCGATTCCTATATAAGGGGAGAAAAAACTCCAGAGCCTGAGATAAAAGAAAAAATTGACAGGATGCACAAAAATTCAGCTCACAAAAGAACCATGGCTCCAAGTTTTAAATTCTAAGAGGAGATAAAAATGGGAAATCATCAACTTAGAAATTTATTTATCTTACTAGTTATTATGGGAGCCTTTGATGTCTACAGGTATTTTACAACTGGCATAGTAGTTTCAGATTTAATTTATAAGTATATTTTTGTAATCGGCGTCTTCTTGATAACTTGCTTTATAGTTTATGTAATATCAAGAAGAAATGAATGAAATAAATTTAAAATTTACAAAAACATCACAATATTTTTACAGGTAATAAATAAATTATTTATAAAATTTGTTTGAAAACAGATGTAGTTTTAGGAGGATAAAATGAAAAAGTTTATAGTTCCAACAATTGTATTAGGTTGTGTTTTACTTACAGTTCCTGCATTTGCAAAAAATTCTGATATAGTTAATAATCAATATAGAGAACAAATCATAGAGTATACTGATAAGGAAGATAAAGAAATCATTCCTTATAGCATGGTTATTACTACAGGCTCTTACAGAGGAATTGAGTATGAAAAATATTGTCAATTGACGAAAGGGAATGGAAGTAAAGTAAACTTTTGGATAAGAAATAATGGCAGATACCCTGTTGTTATAAAAATTAATGGTGGAAAAGCTGTTACTGTAAAAGCAGGAGGACAAGGCTATACATCAACTTCAGTCAGAAGATTTAGTAAAGATTATAAGTTTACAGCTAGTTGTCCTCAAGGTGGAGACATAAATATAGATTATAGAATTGTTCAAAGAGACTAACTTTAAAAGTTCTAATAATCTTGTAATTTAAAATTTCTATATCTGTTTTTTAATGCTACAAAGTATTATTTTTGTAGCATTTTTTGTAATTAAGATTTGGAGGTTTAAAATGAAGAAAAGAATTTTAACTGTTATTGCTGTTGCTTTAGCTTTTATAAGCTTATCAGCATGCACAAAAAATCCAAAGGATGCAGAAGAAAAAAATAAAAAAGAAATTGCGAAAAACATCAATCAAAGTAAAGAAGCTGACAAAAAATCTAATGAGCTATACATTGTTGACAATGGAAGTCAAAAAGGTTCTGCTTTCCAACAAGAACGCTCTTTAGAAAAGTCCAATGGAAGTGAAGTGAATTTTTGGATAAAAAACAAGGGTGAATATCCAGTAGAAATTAAAATTGATGGAGATTATCCTGTAATTGTTGAAGCTGGAAAAGATGGAGAGACTTCTGCTCCAATAAAAAAAGATAAAGTTGATTATAAATTTTTAGCTAGTCCTACTGAAGGTGGAGAAATCGACATAGATTTTAAAATTGTTCAAGGGAATTAAGTAAAAAATAAAAAGAAAATTAAAATTAGTCTTGACAAAAATTTTTTACAAGAATATAATATCCACTAATAAAATAATAAATGCCATGAAAGAGAGAAAGATATCAAGTGAGTCTTAAAGAGAGTGGGAAATGGTGAGAGCCCGCAGATTAGCTTATATGTAATATTCACTCTAAAGCATGAAGATTGAATAATAGTAGATTTTCACGGAAGTCTCCGTTACCATAGACTAGAGATTGTTAGATCTTCAAAGAGGAAATATTTATATTTCGAATTTAGGTGGTACCGCGAATCCTTCGCCCTATATGGGTGGAGGATTTTTTTATTATTTTAAATAATTTTTTTTGGAGGACAAAATGAAAAATTTAAAGAAAATGGTAAAAGTTATTGGTCTAGGTGCCCTTGCAGTTTCCCTTATTGGATGTGCAGGAGATAAGAAAGTAGAAAAAAGTGGAGAAAAAATAAAAGTTGGAGCTATTGAATATATCGAACATGTTTCTCTTGACAATGCCCTAAAGGGATTCCAAGACAGACTAAAAGAAGAAGGAATAGATGTAGAAATTGATGTTGAAAACTTGCAAGGAGATCAAGCTCTTGCCACAACTGTTCCTAAAAAATTTGAAGCTGAAGACTACAAATTAGTTTATGCTATTTCAACACCAGCTGCTCAAGGAGCAAAGACTGCTCTTCCAGATAAAAATATTATTTATTCAGCAGTGACAGATCCAGTGGAAGCAGGCCTAATTGATTCTCCAGATAAAATTACAAATATCACTGGTGTAAATGATGCAGTTTCTGCAAAGGATCAACTTGAATCCTTCTTAAAAATTTATCCTGACATAAAAACTATAGGAACAATTTTTTCAACTAACGAAGCCAATTCAAAGATACAAGTTGAAAGTTTGAAAAAGGCTTGTGATGAACTTGGTCTTACACTTGAAACTGTAGGTATAAATAATATCAATGACATTGGTCAAGCTCTTTCAACTTTAACTGGAAAGATCGATGCTTATTATGCCTTAACAGACAATACAGTTGCATCAGCTGGTCCAATTCTTGCGGAAAGTTTATTAAAAAATAAAGTTCCATCTCTTTCAGCAGAAGAAGGACAAGTATCAAAGGGACTTTTAATGAGTAAGGGCGTTGACTATTATGAACATGGACGTCAAGCAGGAGAAATGGCAATAAAAATTTTAAAGGGAGAAGATATTAAGAATATTCACGCAGAAGACAACAAGACTTCTAAGAAAAAGATTAATGGAAAAACTGCTGAGGCTCTTGGTCTAGACCTAACAAATGAAAACCTAAAGGACGCAGAAATTTTAAAGTAAAATCTCACTGAAATAAGTAAAATAAAAATTAAATAAAAAATTTGGACGAATTTATAAAAAAAGACTTGACTTTGGTCTGCTAGCAGAATATACTAAATGTAATTTAAATAAAGCGTTGAAAGAGAAAAAAGAATTTTTAGTGATTTTAAGAGAGTTGCCGGTTGGTGAGAGGCAATACACGGAAATTTAACATACACTCTAAAGCTTATTTGTTGAAGTTAGTAGGCAAGTACGGAAGCCACCGTTATCTTAGGCTAGAGGTTGTTTGACCTTAAATAGAGGTAATCTTTTAGATTATAAAATCGGGTGGTACCGCGAAGTCAGTCTTTCGTCCCAATGTGGATGAAAGGCTTTTTTTATTTTATGGAGGTTTTTTATGAAATTTAGAAAGTTGTTTGTTTTACTTATGATGTCATTTGTCCTTGTGGCTTGTGGCAAGAGTGAAAATAGTGGAAATGTAAAAGAAGAAACTGCTACAGAAACTAGTGGCGGAAAAAAAGTCGGTGTAATTCAAATTGCTGACCACATTGCTCTTGAAAGGGCGAGAAAGGGTTTTGAAGATGAACTTAAAAAGACAAACCCTGATGTAGAAATTATTTCCAAGAATGCCAATGGAGACTTAACAGTTGTCCCATCAATTATTAAGTCCTTCCAAGACAAGAAAGTTGATTTAATTTACGCAATAGCAACACCAGCTGCCCAAGGAGCAAAGAATGGTGAAAAGGAAATTCCAATTATCTTTAACGCAGTTACAGATCCAGGATCTGCAGACCTTGTTAAGAATTTGGAAGAACCTGAAGGAAATATAACAGGAGTTTCTGATTACTTCTCAATAGAAGCTCAACTAGAAGAAATGATTAGCATCTTCCCAGACATTAAAAATATTGGAGTTATGTTCTCAACAAATGAAGCCAATTCAAAATTCCAAATTGAAGAACTAAAGAAGGCTGCAGAAGGTTTTGGACTTAATGTAGTGGAAGTTGGAGTAAACAACATTAACGATGTATCAACAGCTATAAAGACAATTGAACCAAAGATTGACATCTTCATGGCAATCACAGACAACACAGTTTCATCTGCATCAACAATAATTGCAGAGTCACTAAAGGCTGCCAAGATTCCTTCCTTTGCATCAGAAGAAGGACCAGTTGAAAATGGAATTCTTGTAAGTGCAGGAGTTGACTATGTTGAACTTGGTATGAAGGCAGCAGGTATGGCAAGTGAAATCCTTGGAGGCAAGGAAGTTAAAGATGTTCCAGTTTTATTCTCAACTGAAACAAGTAAGGTTGTAAACAAGAAAACTGCTGAAGCCCTTGGTCTAGAAGATGATAAGAATTTAATGGATAATGCAAAAGTAGTTGAATAGATGAAAAACATTTAAAACAAATTAGGAGGAGAAAGTTGAATTCAGTAATAATGGAATCCATTGTCATGGGACTTATATTTTCCATATTGACAATAGGAGTCGTAATAACCTTTAAAATTTTAGATTTTCCTGACATGTCAGTGGAAGGGACTTTCCCACTAGGTGCCTTTGCCTTTGCAAAGATGTTGACACTTGGCATGAACCCAATACTTGCTATGGTGGTTTCACTTGTGGCAGGAGGACTTGGAGGCTATATCACATATATTTTATTTAGGAAGTTTAAGATTCAAGCAATCTTATCAGGAATCCTAACAATGACATTTTTATATTCAGTGAATTTAAGAATTACTGGTACTCCAAATGTTACCTTCTTTGATTACAAGACTGTATTTCAACTTTTTGAAAGCCTTCCTAAGATGTTGATTCTTGCAATAATAACACTTGTAATAAAATTAATTCTTGATTGGTTTTTAAAAACTGAAAAGGGCTACCTTCTTTTGGCAACAGGAGATAACGAAACTCTTGTTAAGTCCCTTGGCAAAAATCCAGACAAGTACATTGCAATTGGTCTTGTAATATCCAACGCACTTGCAGCACTTGCTGGAGCATTGATGGCACAGTCCAATGGTTATGCAGACATAACAATGGGACAAGCCATAATAGTATCAGCACTTGCATCAGTTATAATTGGTGATGCTTTCTTAAAGAACGCAAACTTTTTAAATAGAACAACAAGAGCTATAATCGGTGCAATAATTTACAGGATCATCTACGGAATTGCCCTTTACCTAGGACTTGCTCCAAGTGATTTAAAGGGAATAACTGCAATAATCGTAGTATTCTTTATAGTTTACAATGATGTTTCTCCAAAGGGATTATCTGTATTAAAAGGAAAGAGGGAAGAAAATGCTAAGAATTAAAAATTTATCAAAAACTTTTTACAAGGGTATGGAAGAAGAAAATCAAATTTTTGATAATTTCTCCCTTGATATAGAAGAAAATAAGTGTGTTGCAATTTTGGGACCTAACGGTTGTGGCAAGTCTACACTTTTTAACATGATTTCAGGTTCACTTAACCCTGACTCAGGAGAGATCATCCTGGGAGATGTGGACATTGCAAAATTATCTGAAGACAAGAGGGCAATAGATATAGGAAAGGTAAACCAAGACCCATCAAAGGGAGTTTGCCAAAGCCTAAATATTTTAGAAAATATGTCCATGGCCTTTAAGAAGGGTCACAAGTTTACATTTAAGAAACTAATCGACAAGAACAACAACGATGAAATTATAGAAAAGTTAAAATCTATTGACCTGGGACTTGAAAACAAATTAAAGACTCAAGTAAAATTCCTATCAGGTGGACAAAGACAATCACTGTCCTTATTAATGGCAACTGTTAAGAGGCCGAAGATTCTTTTACTTGATGAACACACTGCAGCCCTTGACCCAAAGACTTCTAAGATAATAATGGATAAGACCAATGACCTTATCAAGAAAGAAAAGATTACAACCCTAATGATTACTCACAACTTAAAAAATGCCATTGACTACTCAGACAGAATTATAATGCTAAATAAGGGCAAGGTTGTCTTAGATATTCTTCCAGGTGAAGTCACAGAAGAAGAACTAAATAGGATCTACAACGAAAAGATTGAAGAAGAAAACAATTTAGAAGTAGAAAAGCTTGCCAGAGTAAATCAAGTTGAAAGATTTGCATAAATTTCATAAATAACATTAAAAAGTCCTACTCAAGAAAGAGTAGGATTTTTTGTTTAATATAAAATTTCATTTTAAAGTGAGGGTAAATTCGTCACCAATTGCTTGTTCTCCAGTAGGAATTTCTCTGTTGTCATAGCTGTTGACTGTCACTCTGTATAATTGGCATTTTAGTGTTTTTATTTCATTTAAAAGTTCATCGGCAGTGACCTTGCTAGTGACTGGTGAAAAATATAGGTTGGATTTATTTTTCTCTGCTTCACGAGTTTCAAAGTAAACAAATCTGTCCTTGGAATCTCTTGCTTTTATTGAATAAATATATCCATCTTCGGTGTCAGGATAGGTCAGTACAATTTTTTGTGAAGCTGGGCTTGTAGTAAAGCTTTCAATGACAATGTTATTTGTATCTGGAATAGTAAAGTCCTTTGCTATAAGATTTTTATTCATTTTCATTTGTGACATATCTATATTTGTTGAAAGACTAATTTTTTTCTTGTTTCCTAAAAACTCATCGAAGAAAAATTCTAAATTAACTTTGCCTTCTTTTGGCAAGGATTCTTCTAAATCATATTTAAGAGTATAGACATTTACTTTTTTATCTTCAGGTAAAGTATATCCAGAGCCGCTAGAGCCAAGAATATTATTTTTTTTGCCATTAACTTTAAGTTCAGTTAAGTCAACTTCTTTAGAGAGCATTTTTTCTGATTCATTTAGGCTCAAAATAACTGTGTATAAATTATTATCTTCAATAATAAATTTATCAAAAATATATTTTTTGCCATTTATTTCAAAAGCTTCGTTTAAATTTACGCTGTACTCATCAACTTCCCTTGATAGTCCCATGGCATCAGATAAAGTAATTTTAAAATTACTTGCTAATTCTCTTGTCTTGGCAAAGACATAGCCACCGGATGTGTAATTTGTTATCCCCAAAACTAATATAAGAGATGCTGCTATTGCCACCACTTTTTTATTAAACTTATTTTTCTTGCTTTTTATTTTTAATGATCTCACAGTTCTTTTTAGATTTTCTCTTTCAAAATCATTAAGAGGAACTTCTTCGTATTCAATTTTCATGTCGTTTAACTCATCATAAATATTATTTTTCATAAAAATTTTCCCTCCATTTTTTTAAAAAATTTCTTCCTCTGCTAACTTTTTTGTAGGCATTTGCTGTGGAAATATTTTGTTTAGATGCTGCCTCTTTATAGGAGAGCCCATGGATAAAAATATTTTCAAAAAGTTTTTTGTCTTCATCATTTAAAAGTGAAAGGACTTCTTCTATTTCTAGATTTGAAGTTAAATCTGAATCGACGATTTTTGAATCTTCATCTAGTCTAAGGCTTTCAAATTTAATTTCTTTTCTAAGGATATCTATGGCTCTATACTTTGCTACAAGGGCACACCAATTTTTAAAAGTAGACCTACTTGGGTCAAAGTATTGAATATTTTGCCATATACTTAAGAGAGCATCATTCATAGCTTCGTCCCAAAGGTTTGGATATTTCCAAAGTGTTTTTGAAATAACTCCCTTTAATATTTTTCCGTAATCTTCTATAAATATATAGAGGGCATCTTCATCTTTATTTTTTAGCCTTTCTATCAAGTCTTGATTATCCATATTTCCTCCTTCACTTATATATTCGTGATAGAGATAATAATTCTGACAAATTTTTAAAATTAAAATTTATGAAAAATAATTTTGAGCATAAAAAAACTATCCTGGTTACCCAAGATAGTTTTTAAAATTAATATTTAAGTTCTTTATTAGAATATATTGAGTAAGTCAATACTATCATCAAGATAAAGATCACTGCATTTGCTATTAGGCCAAATAGGTTTAGGTTTGCGCTTACAAAGCTATAAGGTCTAAAGGCTTCGTTAGGGAAGTAAGAAACTACCATAGCGAAGACATCGCCAATAACTTTTCCTACAATTGTAAGTAGAACAAGAAGGAATACAAAAAGTGCAGCTACTGCATCTTGGTGTAATGAAGACTTTGAAATTGCAGAGAAGAAAAATCCTATAGACATAAAGACAAGGCCAGAGCCAAGTAGTCCAACGAAAATTTTTACTAGTCCTTCAATAATTTCAAAGCTTGTCACTTGTGGTGTGTCGCTTCCAAGAGAAGTTATTCCAAGTACAAGTCCAAAACTTGCAAGTGCCATAATAATTAAGAATAAGATATAAATTAAAATATTTGCTGTGAACTTTCCAGTTACAATTTCTGATTTTGAAATTGGGTTTGAATAAATATATTCAATGTTACCTGAAGATTGTTCCTTTGCAAGGGAGTTAGCTCCAAGTTGCATTGCAAATACAAAAATTAATATTGCAAGGTAGTGGTAAACTAGGGCAAGATAGTCGCCAATATTTACTATATCCATACCTTCATAAAATCCCAAAATATTTCTTGTTGGCTCGTTAAAACTTTCTAAAACTGAATTAAAGAGCGAATTCATTTGCGACTCTGCAAGGAAGGGATAAAAGGCAAGCATAAGTCCCAGTAAAATTATTAGGACAATGGCCCAAGAAATCATCTTTGCAAAGTTTGATTTAAATTCCATATTAAATATCATCTTTGTCCTCCTTTAGCTTTGTTTCTTCACTTGCCTTGAAGACGCCTTCATTAGAGGTTTCAAATACTATTGTGTCAGGAGAAGATTTATCTTCACTTGGAGCTTCTTCTACTGGAGTCACTTGAGGACTTTCTTCCCCAATAACTTTATTTGCATAGTCTTCGTCAACAAAAAGATTTGTCTTTGTGTTGTGAATTGTGTCTTTTTCCATTTCAGCTGCGCTGATGCCTTCAACACTATTGAAGTTGTTTTCAGCTTGATTTAGCTTAACAGTGGAATCACTTACTCCATTAATAGTATCTGCTTCTATAGTAGAAGTTTCTTCTAGTTTTATGTCCTTAGATTCCTGAGGAGTTTCAGTCTTTCTTCTTGGAAGTTTTGCATTTTCTCCCTTGTAGTAAGCTTCAACCTTGTCATTTAACTGTGCATCTTCAAGGACATAATTTTCTAGACCTTCTTCGTATATAACTTTTGAAAGCTCTGTAAGAGGACCGTCGAAGTAAAGGATAGTTTCGTCTTCTTCGTCCTTTATAATTCTTGCTCCAATGGAAGTAAAGTAATTTAAATTGCCCCTGTAGGTATCAATTTTTAGGACCTTATCTCCAGCTGCCTTTACATTGTTGTACTCGATGTCTTGAACCTTACCATCAGATAAGTAGGCGATACGAGTAGAATATTTTTTTGCCTCTCTTAGTGATTCAGAAAGTAGTAAAACTGTCAGGTTTTCTTGCTCATTTAATTTCTTTACATGAGAGAAGAGCCTGTCAATGTCTTTCTCTTCCAAAAACTTAGAAGGATTGTCTAAGATTAAAAGTCTTGGCTTAATAACTAGGGCGTTAATAATAGCTAAGAGTTTTCTCTCTCTGTCTCTCAAATCACAAACCCTTAAGTTTGAATTAAACTCAAAATAATCACAGAGGATGTCAATGTCTTCTGTGTTAGATAGGTTGTGTGCGTTAAGTGTCTTCTTTAATAGTGCGAAGGACTTGATCTTTGAATCGAAGATCATATCTTCTGGCACTAGAGACACACTTTCTTTTATTTCTTTTGATTCTTTAAATGAATCCATATCATAAACCTTAATAGATCCACTATTAGGCTTTAAAAATCCCATTATAATTCTTGCAAGAGTAGTCTTTCCAGATTTCTCAGTTCCAAGTAGGGAGAAGAATTCTCCTTCGAGGATTTCAAGATTTAATTTTTGTAAGACTTTATCTTTACCCTTGCCCTTTGTCAGGTCATTTATGACGATGGCACTCATACTATTCACCTCTTTAATAATTGATAAACTCATTATACAATAAAAAATATTTAAATAAAAGATTAGGGGCCCCATCTTAGCTAAATAATAGAAAAGATTAGACCAAAATCCTTTTAATTTTAATTTTTTTGAGTGATATAAGTTTATAAGCTAGTAAAAATTTATGACTTTATAGGAAGTTGCGACTTAATAAAAAGCTAGGACTTAATAATTTTTTATAGCCTTGTAATAAGTCAGGACTTAATAAATATTTAGGACTTTACAAAAACTTATGACTTAATAAAAATTTTACAAGTTGTAGGCTAAGACTGATTAAAATAAAATGACTAAAAAAGTGGCTTGTGATATAATTTTACTTTGAATGGAGGTTTTTAAATGAAACTTGGAATCGTGGGGCTACCTAATGTTGGTAAGTCTACTTTATTTAATGCCCTAACAAGTGCTGGCGCAGAAGCTGCAAACTATCCCTTTGCAACAATTGAACCAAATGTTGGGGTTGTAAACGTGCCTGATGAAAGACTAGAAGTTCTTTCAAAGCTAAATAACTCACAAAGAATTGTCTACACTAATATAGAATTTTATGATATTGCTGGACTTGTTAAGGGTGCCAGCAAGGGCGAAGGACTTGGCAACCAATTTTTATCAAACATCCGTGAAGTTGATGCTATTGTCCACGTTGTAAGATGCTTTGATGACGAGAACATAATTCACGTTGATGGATCCGTTGATCCTTTGCGTGATATTGAAAATATAAACCTAGAATTAATTTTCTCTGACCTTGAGCAAGTTGAAAATAGGTATGGAAAGGTTGTTAAGAAAGCAAGGGCTGAAAAATCTCTTGCCAAGGAAAGAGACCTTTTAGAAAAAATTAAGACTGCCCTTGAAGAGGGAAAGTCTGCAAGAGAAGTTGAACTTGATGACGAAGAAAAGAAAATTATCAAGAACTACTCACTACTTAGTGCAAAACCTGTTATCTATGTTTGCAACGTTGCAGAAGATGAACTCACTAAGGATGACAATAAGTATGTAAAGGCAGTAAGAGAATACGCAGAAAAAACTGGCGACGAAGTTGTAGTTATCTCTGCTGAAATTGAATCAGAAATAGCTGCCCTTGACGAAGATGAAAAGGAACTTTTTTTAGAAGAACTTGGTCTTGACTCATCAGGTCTTGATAAATTAATTAAGTCAAGCTACAAACTTCTTGGACTAATTTCCTTTATCACAACTGGAGAAATGGAAACTAGAGCTTGGACTGTTAAAAGAGGTTCCAAGGCACCAGTTGCTGCAGGAAAAATCCACACAGATATGGAAAGAGGATTTATTAAGGCAGACACAATTTCCTACCAAGATCTTGTTGACTCTGGCTCCATAGCCAATGCAAGGGACAAGGGACTAATTAGAAGTGAAGGAAAGGACTATGTCGTTGAAGATGGCGACGTAATTGTCTTTAAGTTTAACGTATAATTAAGCTGAAGAAAAAGGTGATTTATGATTAAAATGCTTTCAATGGACCTAGATGAAACTCTCTTAACAAGAGATAAGGTTATGACAGAATCCTTTAGGCCCTTTGTGGAAAAATTAAAAGCCCATAATATTATTCCTGTGGTTGCAACGGGAAGAGAATTCTACACTGCTCACAGGTTTGTGGGAGAAGATCTTGAGATAGATTTAATTTGCAACAATGGAAATATTATAAAGAATAATAAAACTGGAAAACTTGAATTTGTAAATCCTATGTCAAAGGAAGATGTAGATTTAATTATGTCCTTTGACAATAATGACAAGATATACTCAACAATTCATGTTGAGAGGGAAGATGGAATTGACCTCCTTTATAAGAAAAAGAATTTTGATTCTCTCGAAGGGGTCTATGTAGATGCCTTTAAGGGAAGAAATCTTGGACTGGATAATTTTGATAACTTTGAAGGTCATCCACTATCAATTGTCTTTGCAGGAAGTCACGACGATTTAGTTGAGCTTAGAAAGACAATAAAAGACGGAATGGGTGATGACAAGGAAAGGTTTAACTTCCACCTTATGAAGATAAAGAGAGAACCTAAATGGATGCTGGAAATTCTTCAAAAGAATGGTGACAAGTTTTTCGGTATCAAGAAGTATGCAGAAAATAGGAATATAAAATTAGAAGAAGTTGCAGCCATTGGTGACGACTCCAACGACAAAATGCTTGTAGAAAATGTTGGACTTGGCTTTGCTATGATAAATGCTGTTGAGATCCTAAAGGAAGTTGCTGATGTGGTTTCTGACTATGACAACAACCACGATGGTGCAATAAAAATTTTAGATAAGGTTTTGTTTGGTGATTAAATGAATATAAACTGGTACCCTGGTCACATGAAGAAAACCATAGAGGATATTGAGAAGAAGTTAAAGCTCGTTGATTTTGTAATTGAAATTATAGATTCGAGAATTCCCTTCTCAAGTAGGAATCCTCTCTTTGATGACCTCTTAAAAAACAAAAAGAGACTTCTTATTTTTAACAAGTCAGACCTATCTGATCCCAAGTTAAACGACCTTTGGATGGATAGACTAACTGATGAGAACAACTTTGCCATCTCCTACAATGCAATGAAACCCAATGTTGGCCTCGTTGTAAACAAGTCGGAAGAACTAATGGCAGAAGAAATAAAAAAATTTGAAGACAAGGGCCTTAACAAGGGACCTCTTCGTGCCATGATTGTTGGGATTCCCAATTCAGGCAAGTCAACTTTTATAAATTCAATAGCAGGCACAAGGTCAGCCAAGACTGGCAACAGGCCAGGAGTTACCAAGGTCAACCAATGGATAAAGATTCATCCCAAGCTCCACCTTCTTGACACGCCAGGAGTTCTTTGGCCAAAGTTCGAAGATAAGGTTGGACTTAACCTCGCCTTTACTGGCGCCATAAAAGATGAAATTATGGACAGGGAAACTCTTGCCTTGAGATTAATAGAAAAGTTAAAGGAAATTGCCCCTTATTCCTTGGAAGAAAGATATAAGCTTCAAGATATCCATGAAATGACTGGAATTGAAATAATGGATGAAATTGGAAGTAAGAGGGGAGCCCTAATGCGTGGTGGCTACATTGATTATGAAAAAGTCTCTGGCATTATCCTAGATGAATTTAGGAAGGGGATCCTTGGGAGGATTACATTGGAGGTTCCTGATGAATTTTTATAATTTTGAAAAGGAATATTATGAAAAGGGCTATAAAAATGTTTGTGGTATAGATGAAGTTGGCAGGGGATGTCTCTTTGGCGACGTAGTTTCCTGCGCAGTAATTATGCCACCAGGAAAATATATCGAGGGAGTAAATGACTCCAAAAAATTAACTCCCAAGAAGAGAGAGGCTCTTTACTTAAAAATTTTAGAATCTGCCCTAGCAGTTGGTATTGGCAGGGCAAATGCTGACATAATTGACAAGGTAAATATTAGGATGGCAACCCACATCTCCATGATCAACGCTCTTGAAAATTTAAGAGACAGTGAAAATAATAAAATTGAAGCTGACTGTGTTCTCATTGATGCTGAAACTATTGAAACTGGAATTTTTCAAAAGGCAATAGTTAAGGGCGATGAGTCATGCTACTCCATTGCCTGTGCATCTATTGTCGCAAAAGTCTACAGGGACAATCTCTGTAAGAAGTGGGCAGAAGAATATCCACAATATGGTATTGAAAAGCACAAGGGCTACGCAACAAAATATCACAGAGAAGCCCTAAAGGCTTACGGCCCAAGTGACATGCACAGAAAAACTTTTTTAAAGAATATAAAATCATGGTAGGACATAATTTATTTTTCGGAAATCGTGGGGAAGATATTGCCACAAAATTTTTAGAGGACAAGGGATATATTATATTAGATAGAAATTATCGTGCCCTTGGAACAGAAATAGATATTATTGCACGCGACAAGGATGAACTTGTCTTTGTAGAAGTGAAGTCACGTAACTCTAGAAAGTATGGAGATGCTTACGAGGCTGTAACAGAATACAAGATGCAAAATATTATTCAAACAGCAACAGCTTATATTATGGCAAAGGGGCTCTTTGACATTATGGTTCGCTTTGACATAATTGAAGTTTATTTTAATGATAAGGAAATTAATCACATAGAGTCAGCATTTATGCTTTCATAAAACTAGGTTAAGCCTAGTTTTTTTATTTGCAATAATTACTTGCTAATTAAAGAACTTGTGTTATTATAGTTAATAGAAAAAAACATAGTAATTTTGTATGAATTATTTTTAATAAATGGAGGAAGTATGACAGAGTTATTGAGAATAGAAAATTTAAGCGCAGGCGTAGAGGAAAAGCAAATTTTAAAAAATATAAATTTGAAAATTAATTACGGTGAAGTTCACGTAATCATGGGACCAAATGGTTCTGGTAAATCTACTCTTGCCAATGTAATCATGGACAATCCTGTTTACAATGTTACAAGTGGAAAGATTTTCTTAGATGGTGAAGACATAACAGATCTTACTACAGACAAGAGAGCAAACAAGGGACTATTTATGTCCTTCCAAACTCCAGAAGAAGTTCCAGGAATTTCTGTAGAAAACTTTATTAGGACTGCAAAGTCTTTAAAGGAAGACAAGCCAATTTCAATTTTAAAATTTAAAAAAGAAATTAAGAAGGAAATGGAAGAATTAAAAATGGATTCTTCTTATGCAGAAAGATATCTAAACGTAGGCTTCTCTGGTGGAGAGAAAAAGAAAAACGAAATTCTTCAAATGCTAATGTTAAATCCTAAGCTTGCAATTCTTGATGAAACAGACTCAGGACTTGATGTTGATGCAACAAGAATTGTATCTTCTGGTATTGAAAAGTTTTTAAACAAGGACAATGCAGTTTTAATTATCACTCACCACAAGGAGTTAATCGACAACATAAAACCTGACTTCGTTCACGTTGTATTAGATGGTGAAATTGTAAAAGAAGGAGACGCTTCTCTAATCGATAAAATCGAAAAAGAAGGATTTAACTGGATAAGAGAAGAGGTGAAATAATTTGACTAAGAAGGTAGAAAAAACTTATGTAGAAGACATGGACCGTGGGGTCTATGACATTAAAAATAAATTCACATTTAGGTCAAAGACTGAAAAGGGACTTACAGAAGAAATTGTAAGACAAATTTCTGCTGAAAAGGACGAACCAGAATGGATGCTTGAAAGTAGACTTAAGGCTCTTAAGATCTTTAACGAAAAAGAAAATCCTAGCTGGGGACCAGACATTTCTGAAGTTGACATGGACGAGATCACAACTTATATAAGACCAGATGCAGATATGTCTGACGACTGGAAAAATGTTCCTGATGAAATTAGGGATACCTTTGACAAGCTTGGAATCCCTGAAGCAGAAAAGGAAGCTATGCTTTCTGGTGTTGGAGCTCAATACGACTCTGAAGTTGTTTACCACTCTATCCAAAAGTATCTTTCAGACCAAGGTGTAATTTATACAGACTTTGAAACAGGACTTAAAGAGTATCCTGAAATCGTAAAAAAATATTTTAGCAAGTGTATCACACCTAACCTTCACAAGTATGCAGCCCTTCACTATGCTGTATGGTCTGGTGGATCTTTTGTTTATGTTCCAAAGGGAGTAAACGTAGATATACCTCTACAATCTTACTTTAGACTTAATGCACCAGGTGCAGGACAATTTGAACACACACTAATTATTATAGAAGATGGTGCTTACTGCCACTTTATAGAAGGTTGCTCTGCTCCAAAGTACAATGTTATAAACCTACACGCAGGTGCAGTTGAACTTTTCGTTGGGGAAGGTGCAACACTTAGGTATTCAACAATAGAAAACTGGTCAAGAAATATGTACAACCTCAACACTAAGAGGGCAATCGTAGAAAAAGATGGAAAAATCGAATGGGTTTCAGGATCCTTTGGTTCAAAAGTTTCCATGCTTTACCCAGCATCAATCCTTGTGGGAGAAAATGCATCTAGTGAATTCACTGGTATATCCTTTGCAGGTGAAGGACAAAATCTTGATACAGGAGCACAAGTTGTTCACGCAGCACCACACACTACTTCAACTGTAAATACAAAATCTATTTCAAAATCTGGTGGAGTTGCAATTTACAGGGGACTAGTTGAAATAAAGGAGAATGCTGTTGGGGCAAAGAACTCAACATCTTGCGAGTCCTTGATGCTTGACAACAAATCAAGATCAGACACTATTCCTACAATAAAAATTGAAAACAATGATATTGATATTGGACACGAAGCAAAAATCGGAAGGATTAGCGACTCAGTTATTTTCTACCTAATGTCTAGGGGTATCTCTGAACAAGAGGCCAAGGAAATGGTAGTAAGAGGTTTTGCTGAGCCTATAGCTAAAGAACTTCCTATGGAATATGCAGTTGAGATGAATAACTTAATTAATCTTGAACTTGTTGGATCAATTGGGTAGGTGAAAGATGAATAAATTAATAGGAAATGAAATTGCCTTTAAGACTTTTAACTTCTTAAAGGTAAATGAAGCAGAAATAGAAATTCCCCAAATTAAAGGGATTTCATATAGAGAAGTAGGAGAAGATAATCCAGGAGAAATTTCTGAATTTGAAAATATTAAGTACGGCATATCAAACGACGTCTTAGACTTAAATAGGAAATACCTAGATTATTACAAGTCCTACACAAGTGAAGAAGGAAAGACAGAAGAATACTTCAAGTTGTTTGAACTTGATGATGAATATTTTGAACTCTTTGACCTTCATCACATAGTTGCAGAAAAAGATTCAAAATTAAAAGTTGTCCTTGACTACACTTCTTGTGGCAGCAGTGAAAAATTTAGGAACTCTGTTATTAAAGTCCTTGCAAAGGAAAACTCTGAAGTTGAAGTTTTTGTAATTTCAAGAGATGATGACAAGTCCCTAGTTCTTGAGTCTATTGGAGTTTATACAGAAGCTCATGCAAAAGTCAGCGTCCACCAATATGAATTGGGAGCAGCTAGACTTTACACAAATTACAAGTGTGAACTAATTGGAGAATATTCTGAAGGTCATGTTGATTCAATTTACTTTGGACAAAAAGAGGAGTATCTAAACATGAACTACGACATGATTCACAGGGGCAAGAAGACTGAGTCAGACATCCTGGTTAACGGAGCCCTAAAGGATAAATCATCAAAGAACTTTAAGTCAAATCTTCAATTTATAGAGGGTGCTAAGGGTGCTGTTGGGTCAGAAGAAGAATACTCAATCCTACTTGATGACACAGTTCACTCTATATCAGTTCCCCTAATGCTTGCTCACGAAGATGATGTTGTTGGTAACCACGCTTCTAGTGCTGGTAAGCTTGATAGCGACCAGATTTTTTATCTAATGTCTAGGGGTATAAGTTTTGATGAAGCAGAAGCCCTAATAGTTGAGTCCAAATTCTCAGGTGCAATTGATGCCCTAGGAGATGAAAAGTTAAAGGACGAAGTTTGGGAAGCAGTTAGAGAAATTATAAAGAGAGGAAATTAAATGTTTACTAAAAATGAAATAGAAGAAATAAGAAAAGAGTTTCCCTTTTTAAATTTAAAACCCAATGGAAAACAAATAGTTTATCTTGACAACGGTGCAACAACACAAAAGCCAAGAGAAATTATTGACAATATAAAAAACTTTTACGAAAGTGAAAATGGAAACCCTCATAGGGGAGCCCACTATCTTGCAATGAAGTCAACTGAAGTTTACGAGGGTGCAAGACAAAAAGTTGCAGACTTTATTGGAGCAAAAAAGGCTTCAGAAGTTGTATTTCTTAGAAATGCAACTGAAGCCTTAAACCTTCTTGCTTATTCCTATGGACTAAACAACTTAAAGGAAGGTGACGAAATTGTAATTTCTATAATGGAACACCATTCAAACCTTGTGCCTTGGCAAGAAGTTTGCAAGAAAACTGGAGCAAAGTTAAAGTTTTTATATGTTGACGATGATATGCAAATTCCTTTTTCTGAAATTGAAGAAAAAGTTACTAAGAACACAAAAATCCTTTCTGTTACAGGAGCCTCTAACGTTGTTGGAACAAATCCTGACATAGAAAAAATTGTAAAGTATACAAGAGAAAATTCTGATGCAAAAATCATTCTTGATGGAGCACAATTAGTTCCTCACAGGAAGGTAAATGTAAGTGAACTTGACGTCGACTTCATGGCCTTCTCTGGTCACAAGATGTATTCTGCCTTGGGAATCGGTGTGCTTTACGGCAAAGAAGAACTCTTAAACAAGATGGATGTCTTCCTATCTGGTGGAGACATGATTGAATATGTCTACGAAGACCACACAACTTTCTTAGATGCACCACAAAGGTTCGAAGCAGGAACTGCCAATGTTGAAGGAGCAGTAAACCTTGCAGCAGCCATTGATTTTATAAATAAATATGGGATGGAAAGAATTGACGACTACGAAAGATTTTTAACTGACTACTGTTATAGCAAGCTCAAAGAACTAGATTATCTTGAAGTTTACACAACAAGTGACAAGAACAGGGCCCCAGTTATTTCTTTTAACTTTAAAGAAGCTCATCCTCACGATGTTGCATCAATCCTTGATACTTATGGAATCGCCATAAGATCAGGTCACCACTGTGCTCAACCACTTCACAGATATTTAGGTTCAAACTTCTCCTGTAGGGCAAGTTTTGCAATCTACAACACAGTGGAAGAAATTGATTATTTCGTTGAACATCTTGAAGATGTAAGGAGGATTTTAGGAATTGAATCTTGATAATATTTACACAGAATTAATTTTGGAACACTCTAGGAACAAACACAACAGAAGAGAACTAGAAGACTACACAAAAAAAGAACTTGGTCACAATCCAAGCTGTGGAGATGAAATCACTCTTGAAGTTAAAATCCAAGATGACATTATAGAAGATATATCTTACACAGGTCATGGATGTGCCATCTCTCAAGCTTCAACTTCAATTATGTGCGACAATGTAAAGGGCATAAAGGTTGAAGAAGCTATTGAAAGAGCAGACAAATTTATTGGAATGGTAAAGGGAGAGATTGACGACTCAGATGAGCTGGAAGATCTTGACGATGCCATTGCCTTTGAATCTATTTCAACTTTGCCTGCAAGAGTAAAGTGTGCAGTCCTATCTTGGTACACATTAAAAAACATGCTAGAAAACAATGAAGATAAGGGATCTTTTAATCCATTATAAGAGGTGATTAGATGAAATTATCTACAAAGGGTCGTTACGGCCTAATGGCCATGTACAACTTAAAGGAAAATATGGGCAAGGGTCCCATAGCTTTAAAGGATATAGCAAAAGATGAAAATCTTTCAGAATCTTATTTGGAACAACTCTTCACCCTTCTTAGGAAGGCAGACCTTGTCAAATCAATTAGGGGTGCAGGGGGAGGCTATGTCTTAGCAAGAGACCCACAAAATATAGCAATTGGAGAAATTATAAATGCCCTTGAGGGAGATATTTCTCTTTCATGTTGCGACCTTGGAAAAAATGTTGCTTGTGGCAAGCAAGCTGATTGTGCAACAAGAGACATCTTATCTAAACTTCAAGGTCAAATAGAAGGTGTCATGGAATCCATGACCCTAGCAGATATGTGAGGCCCTTATGATTTATATGGACAATGCTGCAACGACTAAGATCACAGACAGTGTTTTTGAAGCCATGCTTCCTTATTTGAAAGAAAACTATGGGAATCCATCGGCGATTTACTCACTGGGTCAAAGATCTAGGGCAGCAATAGAAAATTCAAGGATAAAAATTGCAGAGATCTTGGGAGTAAAGGCAAGTGAAATTTACTTTACTTCCTCAGGATCTGAATCAGATAACTGGGCACTAAAGGGGTCACTTTTGCCTAATCAAGAAAATCACATTATCTCATCAAAGATTGAACACCCAGCAGTTTTGAATTCACTGAAAAAAATTGAAAGCTGGGGAGGACAAGCTAGCCTTGTTTCCGTTGATGAAGAAGGCTTTGTTGACTTAAGAGAAATTGAGAATTCAATCGAAGATTCCACAAGACTTATTTCAATTATGTTTGCCAACAATGAAATAGGAACTATAGAACCACTTGCTGATATTTCAAAAATAGCTAGAGAAAAAAATATTTTATTTCACACAGATGCAGTCCAAGCTATAGGAAATGTAAAATTTAAAATTAAAGACATTGGAGTAGATATGCTTTCCTTATCTGGTCACAAGCTTGGAGCACCTAAGGGAGTTGGAGTCCTATACCTAAAAGAAGGAATAGACCTAGATAACTTCCTCGATGGTGGCGAACAGGAAAGGGGAAGAAGGGCGTCAACAGAAAATCTTGCATCAATAGTTGGACTTGCAAGAGCAATGGAAGATGCTTACAATAATATTGAGGACTATTCATCTTACACAAGAGATTTGAGAGATTATACAATAGAAAAACTTTTGAATATAGATGGAATAATTTTAAATGGTCCCAGAGAAAATAGACTTCCTGGAAATATAAATATCACTTTAAAAAATACTAAGCCTCAAACTATGGTTCAGTATCTTGATATGTTTGATATATGTGTTTCTTCTGGATCTGCTTGTGCAGCAGGAAGCATTAACCCATCTCATGTTTTAAGGGCAATAGGAAGAAGCGAAGAAGATTCGCTCTCTATGCTTAGACTTTCCCTAAATCACGAAAACACAAAAGAAGAATGTGATTTTGTAGTGGAAAAAATAAATCAAGGGATGAAAAAGTTCAAGAACAGGTGATATTATGTTAGAGCAAATATCTGGTAACGCTGCTAGATTTATGATTTATGCCCTTGTAATCCTCTCTATTCTTTTAATATTTTTAGCAATTTACTACCTAATAAATATTGGAAACAGGTATATAGAAGGCAAGAAGAGAATAAATATAGACCTAAGGCTTATCACAAAAATATTTTTGGGGATACTTATTTTTTACTTAATAAATATACTCTTTAATAAGTTCCCTATACTTGGATACACCCTTTCATCGGTAATAATAGCAATAATATTTGCCTACATTATCGACCCAATAGTAAACTACTTAGAGAGGAAAGGAATCAAGAGACAGTTTGGTGTAATAATAGTTTACATCTCAGCAATACTTATTTTTGGAATCTTAATAGTTTCAGTAATACCAAAAACTATTAATGAAATTTCCAACTTGCTTACAAGTCTGCCTGCCATGGTGGACACCCTAATAAGAGAAGTTAATAATTTCGTGTCAAATGTATTTGCCAAGTTTAATATTGAGCTTCCAGAAAACTTTATAAATGTTTACAAGGAGACAAATCCAAAGGTAAATGGAGATGTTGAGACGCCACAAATAGTTTCTGATATTTTAGATTCTATTAAGGCGACTATTAACGACCTAATAGTCAAGGCCCAAGGATCACTAATGGGATCTCTTTCCAATGTACTTTCTAAAGTTTACGGATTTTTAACTTCGGCCTTTAGACTTGTCTTAATTATAATCTTTTCCTTCTACTTCTCAGTAGACAAGGATAGATTTATGCATAGAGTAAAAAAGGCTATACCAAATAAATACAGAGATGATATTTCTTATCTCACAAGTAATATTGACACAGCCCTCCAACAATTTATAAGGGGAAGAATGCTTATGGCAATTTTTGTAGGATTAATTACCATGGCCTACCTCTTAGTCTTAAGAGTAGACTTCGCCATTATCATTGGTCTTATAACTTGTGTGGCAGATATAATCCCTTATATTGGTCCCTTCCTTGGTTGTGCCCCAGCAGTTCTGTTTGCCTTTATGGACTCACCAATGAAGGCCCTATGGGTTTTGATTTTATTCGTAATAGTTCAATGGGTAGAGAACAATATTCTCGCACCAAAACTCATTGGAGATTCAACTGGACTAAATCCACTTGTAATTTTAATTTCAATAATTATTGGTGGTGGAATCTTTGGTGTATGGGGAATGGTAATCTCCGTTCCATTGACGTCAATTATCTTTATACTCGTTGATTTTATCAAAATAAAATACAATGATAGATACAGCTCTAATTGACATTCATATTCTTTATAATTATAATATTTATAGCACATCCTCCCAGGGTATGGGAGGATTTTTAATAGGAGTTGTTTATGAAATATTTAGGTTTACACGATATAAGAACAGAGTTTTTAAAATTTTTTGAATCAAAAGGGCACTTCATACTACCAAGTTTTTCACTAATTCCAAAAAATGATAAATCACTTCTTTTAATAGGAGCTGGAATGGCACCAATGAAGAAATTTTTCACAGGCGAAGAAATCCCTCCTGCAAAAAGAGTTACAACTTGCCAAAAATGTATTAGGACTGGCGATATAGATAATGTAGGTTTAACAGATAGACACGCAACATTTTTTGAAATGTTAGGGAACTTCTCCTTTGGAGATTACTTCAAGCACGAAGTAATTCCATGGGCTTGGGAATTTTTGACTGTTAATCTTGAAATCCCAAAAGAAGATCTTTGGGTTACAGTTTATTATGAAGACGACGAAGCCTACAACATCTGGAAGGATGTAGTGGGAATTGATGAAGAAAAAATCATTAGACTAGGCAAAGAAGATAACTTCTGGGAACTAGAAGTTGGTCCATCTGGTCCATGCTCAGAAATTTATGTGGACAGGGGACTTGAACACGGATCTGAAGATGAAAGACCTGGTGGAGAAGGCGATAGATTTATTGAAGTTTGGAACCTTGTATTCACTCAGTTCGATAAGGACGAAGAAGGAAACTACAACCCTCTAGCTCATCCAAACATTGATACAGGTATGGGACTTGAAAGAATTGCAACTGTCCTACAAGGAACTGACAACATTTTTGAAATTGATGCCATAAAAGATATTATCCAAGAAATTGTAAAAGTTTCTGGGGAAGAATATGGAAAAGATAAGAACCTAGACATTTCCTTTAGGGTAATAACTGACCACATTAGGGCAATGACTTTCATGATCTCTGATACAATAGTACCTTCCAACGAAGGAAGAGGCTATGTACTTAGGAGACTTATAAGAAGAGCTGCAAGACACGGAAGAAAACTTGGCATCAAAAGAGCCTTCTTATATGAAATTGCTGACATGGTAATTGACTCTTGGGGCGAACAATATAAAGAACTTAAGGAAAATAGAGAATCTATAAAAGAAATCATCAGGAGAGAAGAAGAAAAATTCTTGGAAACTATTGATGGTGGTCTAGTTAGACTTAAGGCCCACATAGATGAAATGAAGGAAAACAATGAAAGGCTATTAGATGGAGAAAAAGCCTTTAAGCTTTATGACACTTATGGCTTCCCAATTGACTTAACTGAAGAAATCCTTAGAGAAGACGGCTATGACGTTGACATGGAAGGCTTCCAAAAAGAAATGGATGACCAAAAGAGAAGGGCAAGAGAAGCTAGAAACGACTCCAACGTTGGCTGGGCAAACCAAGACAACAAGCATCTTTTTGAAGGGCTAAATAACGAATTCCTAGGTTATGAAGAAGATGAATGTGACGCAAATATTATAAGAATTATTGCTGATGACGAAATTGTTGACTCCCTTGAAGAAGGAGAAGAAGGCCTTGTAGTTCTTGATAAGACAACTTTCTATGGAGAAAGTGGTGGTCAAGTTGGCGACACTGGTGAAATTATTTCTGACAACTTCAAGCTAAGAGTTACTGATACAAAGAAAACTAAGGATGGCCTACACCTTCACCTTGTAAAAGTTGAAGAGGGAAGACTAGAAAAAGCTCAAGTTAAGGCTATTATTGATTCTAAGAGAAGAAATAATATAAGAAGAAATCACTCTGTAACTCACTTACTTCACAGAGCCCTAAAGGACGTGTTGGGTAGCCATGTAAACCAAGCAGGATCCCTAGTTATGGCTGACAGGATGAGATTTGACTTCTCTCACTTTGATGCAATGACAAAAGAAGAAATTGCTGAAGTAGAAAGAAGAGTTAATGAAAAAATCTTTGAAGGGCTTCCAGTTGAAACTAAAGTAACAGGACTTGAAGAAGCTAAGAAAATGGGAGCTATTGGACTCTTCGAAGGCAAGTACCAAGACCAAGTTAGGGTCCTATCTATGGGAGATTACTCTCGTGAACTTTGTGGTGGTACACACGTGTCCAACACTTCAGAGATTTCCATGTTTAAAATCCTATCTGAAAGTGGTATAAGTAATGGAGTTAGAAGAATTGAATCTATTACTGGACCAGCTGTTTACCAATACCTAAACAACTTAAGTGAAAAAGAAGAAGAAATAGCTAGTGAATTAAAATCCAACAAGGATGAAATTATTCAAAAGATAAAATTAAATATTAAAAACCTAAAAGAAGCAAATAAAAACATAGAAAAACTTGAACATGACCTTGCAAAGGATCAAATTTCTGATTTAACAAATGATGTTAGAGAAAAGAATGGTATCAAGTATGTAATCAAAAAGTTCGACGGAGTAGATGTCAATACTCTTCGTGACCTAGCTGACGAAGTTAGAAACAAGCTTGGTTCAGTTGTTGTTTTATTTGCAACTGTAAATGATGGTAAACTAAACTTTATATGTGCAGTTTCCAAAGATCTTGTTGAAAAGAAAATCGCTGCAGGCAAACTAATCAAAGAGATCGCCAAAGTAGCTGGCGGTGGCGGTGGCGGTAGACCTGATATGGCAACTGCTGGTGCAAAGGACATAGACAAGGTTGAAGAAGCTCTAAATAAGCTAGATGAGCTCTTATAATAATATCAAAATAGATACTTTTATGGTATAATCTATTTGGAGGTAATTATGGGTCAAAATAATAATACGCAAATTTTTGAAAAAAGCAGTTTGGAACAAGAAAGAATTAAGAGTATTTTAAGAACAGTTTATAGTGCTCTAGAAGAAAAGGGATACAACCCAACTGACCAAATTATAGGATATATATTATCAGGTGATCCAACATATATCACAAGCCATGATAATGCAAGATCCATGATACAAGAAGTAGAGCGTGACGAGCTTTTACAAGAAATGTTAAAAGTTTATTTAGAAAAGATTTGAGATGGCTTGACCATCTCTTTTACATATTATATATGTACCTGTAAAGGTTGTGGTTAAATGAATAAAATTTTAGGCCTTGACGTAGGAGATGTGTGGATTGGGGTAGCCATATCAGATGCCCTAATGCTTACTGCACAGCCTCTTATGACAATAAAAAGAGAATCTAATAAGATAGCCTATGAGAAAATTCATGAAATTATAAAAGAGAACAATGTAGAAAAAGTAGTGGTAGGTCTTCCAAAGAACATGAACAACACTATTGGGCCTCAAAGTGAAAAAGTAATCAAGTTTGCAGAAAAATTAAAAAATAAATTTAAAGTAGAAATTGAGTATGTTGACGAGAGAATGACCACTTTAATGGCTGAACAAGTTTTAATAGAAGGTTCTGTTCGAAGAGAGAATAGAAAAAAATATATAGATAAAATTGCTGCGACTTACATCCTGCAATCCTATCTGGATAGAATTAATTTATAGGTGATAAAATGGAAAAAATAAAACTATATGACGAAAATGATAAAGAAGTTGAATTTTTTGTTGATGCAAAATTTTCTGTTGAGGACATTGACTATGTCGCACTCTATACAGATGAAGAAAATCCAGAAATTTATATATTAAAAATAATTGAAGACGAAAATGGTGAGGAACTTCTTGCTGGCATCGATGATGACGAGCTAGAAGTTGCAAGTAAAGCTTATGAAGAACTAATAGATGAATTAGACGGTGAATAAATGGATATAAACATTGAACCTGTTAAAAAAATATTAAAAGAAAGTGGATATAAATACACTAAACAGAGGGCAAAAGTCTATGAAATTTTTCTGGACAACAAGGACAAACACTTGACTACAGAAGAAGTTTATAACTTAGTTGCAAAAAAAGACCCAGACATGGGTATTGCAACTATTTACAGGACTGTGCAATTATTCCACAAGCTTGGAGTCTTAGATCAAATTGTATTTGATGACAATATTTTGAGATATGAACTAAGAGTGCCAAGTGAAGGTCATAGGCACCACCATCTCGTTTGCATAAATTGCGGAAAAGTAGCAGAAGTTGATATTGACAACTTAAATGAACTAGAAGCTGAAATAGAGAAAGAAAAGAATTTTAAAATTGTTGACCACACTCTAAAATTTATGGGTTATTGCGAAGACTGCCAACACAAAATTGAGGAGAAGGCAAATTAATGAGAAACACAAATAAGGTGAAGATTATTCCCCTGGGAGGACTTCACGAAATCGGAAAGAATCTTACACTAGTTGAATATAGAGATGACATCATCATCATTGACTGTGGTATGACTTTCCCAGAAGACGAAATGCTTGGTATTGATGTTGTAATACCAGATGTAACTTATTTAGAAAATAACAAACACAGGATAAGGGGACTTGTCCTAACTCACGGTCACGAAGACCACATTGGAGCTATTCCATATGTACTAAGAAAATTAGACCTAGATATTTATGGAACAGGTCTAACAATTGGACTATTAGAAAACAAATTAAAGGAACATAGACTTTCAAGAGACAAACTTCACGTAGTAAGTGCTGGCGATGTTGTTAAACTTGGGAAAATGGAAGTTGAATGGATAAATGTAAACCACTCTATTCCAGATGCCTGTGCCCTTGCAATTAAGACACCACTAGGATATGTTTATCACTCTGGTGACTTCAAGGTAGATTTTACACCAATTAGTGGAGAGCCAATTAACTTAACTAGAATTGCAGAAATTGGTCAAAAGGGCGTACTTGCCATGATTGGTGAATCAACTAACGTCCTAAGAGAAGGCTACACAATGAGTGAGTCCAAGGTTGGAGAAACTTTTAATAGGCTTTTCCAAAGTTTATCAGACAACAGGATTATTATTGCAACTTTTGCCTCCAACGTGCACAGAGTTCAACAAATTATTAACTCTGCAGAAAAGTACGGAAGGAAGGTTGTCTTATCTGGTAGGTCCATGGTAAATGTAACAGAAACAGCTAGAAAGCTTGGACAATTTAGGGTTAAGAAGGATACATTCGTTGACATCAAGGATATGGATAAGTATGACGACAGCGAGCTTGTATTGATTACAACAGGTTCACAAGGAGAGCCAATGTCAGCTCTTACAAGAATTGCCTATGGAGAACATAGAAAGATTCAACTTACACCAAATGATGCAATTATCCTTTCAGCAACTCCAATACCAGGAAACGAAAATGCTGTTACAAAGGTAATAAATAGACTTCTTGAAAGAGGAGCCAAGGTAATTTATGAAACATTATCAGAAATTCACGTTTCCGGTCACGCATGTCAAGAAGAGTTAAAGCTTATCTTAAGCCTAGTAAAACCAAAATACTTTATACCTGCTCACGGTGAAGTAAGACACCTTATGAAGCATGCTAAGATTGCACAACAAATGGGCATGGATGAAGAAAATATTTTTATAATGGAAAATGGAAACTGTCTTGAAATTTCACAAAAGTCTGCAAAGCTTGTTGGAGATGTTCCATCTGGAAATATCCTTGTTGACGGACTTGGAGTTGGTGACGTTGGTAACATCGTCCTAAGAGACAGAAGACACTTGTCAGAAGATGGACTAATAATTGTTGTTATCTCCTTAACAAAAGAAGGCAAGGTTGTTTCAGGTCCAGACATTATTTCAAGAGGTTTTGTATATGTAAGAGAATCAGAAGACCTTATTGAAGATGCGAAGAATGTTGTTAGAAAAATTCTTAACGACGATTCACGTGACAACTTAAAGGACTGGAATGGACTTAAGTCTGACATAAGAGATAACTTGAGATCATATATTTTCAAAAACACAAAGAGAAATCCTATGATTTTACCAATTATTATGGAGGTTTAGGATATTTAGGGAATCTAAGAGGTTCCCTTTTTTAGAGGAATTATGCCAAATATAAATTACGATTATATAGAAAATTATTTAAGAGATTTAAAAGATTTACAAGATGAAAAACTTCGCGAGATGATGGATTACGCAGAAGAAAATCATGTTCCCATAGTGGAGAGGGAAAGTGAAGAGTTTATTAACTTCCTTCTAGCTATGCATAAGCCCAAGAAAATCCTTGAACTTGGAACTGCCATAGGCTATTCTTCTATTTCCTTTGCCAAGAGGAATAAGTGCATAGAAAAAATTGACAGCGTAGAGTTAAAAGAAGAAATGGTAGAAATTGCGAGAAGAAATATTTTTGAAGTGGGCCTTGAAGATAGGATAAAGGTTCATCACAGTGATGCCTATGATTTTCTTTTAGACTTGGATGAAAAGTACGACTTTATATTTATAGATGCAGCCAAGGGCCAGTATGAAAAATATTTTGATGAGGCCCTTAAAAATTTAAATGAGGGAGGAATAATCCTCTGTGACAATGTCCTCTTTAAGGGTATGATAGCAGAAGATTCCCTAGTTAAGAGAAGAAAAATTACAATTGTAAAGAGACTTAGGAAGTTTTTAAAAGATATTTCCAGTGATGAGAGATTTGACTCGTCAGTAATACCAATTGGGGATGGAATACTTTTAGTAAGGAGAAAAGATGAAGAAGATTGAACTTTTAGCACCAGCAGGTGATATAAATAAATTAAAAACTGCAGTGGAATATGGTGCCGATGCAGTGTACCTTGGAGGAGAGAGTTTTGGACTTAGAAAAGCTTCCAAAAACTTCTCCATGGAAGATATTAAGTGGGCAACGAATTATTTACATGAGAGGGGAAAGAAGATTCACGTAACTCTTAATATAATTCCCCACAATGATGACATGGAAGGCGTAGAAGACTACATCAAAGAACTTTATGAAATTGGTGTTGATGCTCTAATAGTTGCTGACCCAGGTATGTTTATGAAGGTTAAGGAAGTTGCACCAGATCTTCCAATCCATATTTCTACTCAAGGGTCAGTTACTAATGTGGAGACTGTAAAATTCTGGCAAAAACTAGGAGCAGAAAGAGTTGTAATGGCAAGAGAGCTAAGTCTAAAGGAAGTTGCTGATATAATTAAAGAAGTTGGCGACTCCATAGAAATTGAAACTTTTGCTCACGGTGCAATGTGCATGTCATACTCAGGAAGATGCCTTCTGTCAAACTACATGACTGGAAGAGATGCCAACATGGGAGACTGTGCCCAACCTTGCAGGTACAAGTACCACCTAGTTGAAGAAAAGAGGCCTGGAGAATATTTCCCAATAGAAGAACACGATGAGGGAACTTTTATAATGAACTCCAAGGACCTTTGCATGATTGAACACATTGACGAAATGATCGAAGCTGGTATTGCCAGCCTAAAGATCGAAGGTCGTGTAAAAAGTGAATACTACCTTGCAACAGTAATTAGGTCTTACAGAATGGCAATTGATTCATACTATGCAGACCCAGAAAATTACAAGTACGATCCATCTCTATTAGAAGAAATTAAAAAGGTAAGTCACAGGGACTTCACGACAGGTTTCTTCTACGGACAAGCTAATGAAAATTCACAAGTTTATGAAGACAACTCCTACATCAGGGGTTACGACTTTGTGGGAATTGTCCTAGACTATGATGAGGAAACAAAGATTGCAACAATTGAACAAAGAAATAGGGTCTTTGTTGGAGAAGAAATTGAAATCTTTGGACCTGGCGTAAAACATTTTGACTACAAGATAGAAAAGATGTTAGATGATAAGGATATAGAAATCGACGTTGCAAATAAGGCAAAGCAAATTTTTAAAATTAAAATCGACCAACCTATTAAAAAAGGATTTATTTTGAGGAGAGAAAATGAAGAATAAGGCCTGTATTATTGGAATATGCGGTGGAAGTGGTAGTGGTAAGAGTACTGTTACCAAAAAACTAATTGATTTAATTGGAAGGGACAAGGTCTCTGTTATTGAGCAGGACTCCTACTACAAGGACCAATCAAACTTGGTATTTGAGGAAAGAGTTAAGACAAACTATGACCATCCCCTTGCCTTTGACAATGACCTCTTGTTTGAACATTTAGAAATGTTAAAGAATGGCAAGTCTATTGAAAAGCCAATTTATGATTTTGCCCTTCACAACAGAAAAAAAGAAAAGGAAATTGTTGAGCCAAAACCAATTATTATTCTTGAGGGAATTTTAATCTTTAATGAAGTTAATCTAATAGACATCATGGACATAAAAGTTTTTGTAGACACTGATGCTGATGTGAGAATCATAAGAAGGATTAAGAGAGACATGCTTGAGAGAGGAAGGTCACTTGACTCAGTAATTGATCAGTACCTTTCCACAGTTAGACCATCACATCTCCAATTCGTTGAGCCATCAAAGAGGTATGCAGACCTAATTATCCCAGAGGGTGGCGAAAACGAAGTGGCCATAGATATTTTGTACCAAAAAATTAAATCTTTGGTATAAAAGTGTTTGACAAGGGGTAACCTATGTGTTATCATTGTTTTTGTTATTAAAGAAGAAGTCCGCTTCTCACCTAATGGCTCAGTCATTTAGGTTATTTGAAAATTACGATGAATTTGCGGGCATCTTTTTAGGTGCCTGCTTTTTTAATTTACGGAGGTGCTTAGAAATTAAAGAACTTCAAATCAATGAAGAGATAAGAGAAAAGGAAGTCAGATTAGTAGATGATGAGGGCAATCAACTTGGTATTGTGTCCAAAAATCAAGCCATCGACTTGGCTACAACTAAAAAACTTGACCTAGTGAACGTTGCGCCAAATGCAAAACCACCAGTATGTCGTATAATGGACTATGGTAAATACAGATACGAGCAAGAGAAAAAAGAAAAAGAAGCTAGAAAAAAGCAAAAAGTTATCAATGTTAAGGAACTAAGATTTAGTCCAAACATTGAAGATCATGACTTAAATACTAAAGCCAATAGAGCTATTGATTTCTTAAAAAACGGTGATAGAGTTAAGGTTTCAGTTAGATTTAGAGGTAGAGAGATGGGTCATACTGATCTTGGTAGAGAAGTTCTCGACAAGTTTTATGATTTAATTTCTGAGTATGGAGTTGTGGACAAAAAACCTAAAATGGAAGGAAGAAGTTTAGTTATGTTCCTTTCAGAAAGAAAAGACAGTGACAAGTCTGATAATTAAGGAGGATTTTTATGGCAAAGATGAAAACTCACAGAGCTTCCGCAAAGAGGTTTAAGAGAACTGGTTCTGGAAAGCTTAAGAGATTTTACGCTTTTAAAGGACATTTAACAGGTAAAAAATCTGCTAAGAGATTAAGAAAATTAAGAAAGAGCAGTACGGTTTCTAAAGGTGATCAAAGAAGAATTGATCACATGATCCCTTAATAGGAGGTAAAAATGGCTAGAGTAAAAAGAGGCGTTAACGCTAAAAAAAGACATAAGAATATACTAAAGCAATCCAAGGGATATTTTGGTGCTAAATCAAAATTATTTAGAACTGCTAATCAAGCTGTTATGAAATCTCTTAACTATGCTTACATTGGTAGAAAACAAAGAAAAAGAGATTTTAGAAAACTTTGGATTACAAGAATTAATGCAGCTGCAAGAATTAATGGCATGAGCTATTCAAAATTCATTAGCGGCCTTAAGAAAGCAAATATCACTATTAATAGAAAGATGCTTTCTGAAATGGCAATTAATGATCCAGCTGGCTTTGCAAAACTAGTTGAAATTGCAAAAGAACAATAAATAATTGCTCCCTATTGGGAGCTTTTTTAGTAGAATAAGTTTGAATAAATTTATTTAAAGAGGAAATTATGATTAGAAAATTAAAAAAGAATCCACCACTTATGGTTTGCCTTTCCTTCTTTGGCTTGATACTATTTGGGGCAATCTTATTAAATCTTCCCATGGCATCAGCTGATGGAAAGTCCATTGGATTTTTAAATGCCCTATTCACATCAACATCAGCTTCTTGTGTGACGGGACTTATTGTTGCCAACACTGCCACTCAGTGGACAGTCTTTGGCAAACTTATAATTATTACCTTGATACAAATTGGTGGTCTGGGCACCATGGTCTTCCTGTCCCTAATTGCCCTTGCCTTTAATAAAAAAATTGGGATCTCTGAGAGAAGAATTATAAAGGAACAAACTAATGCCGACACGAGCAAGGGAATTATTAGGCTAGTAATTTATATTATTAAGTTTAGTTTAAGTGTAGAACTTATTGGGGCAGTCTTACTTGCCACAAGATTTATACCTGACTTTGGATTTCAAAAGGGAATTTTATTTTCTCTTTTCCATTCCATCTCAGCTTTTTGTAACGCAGGCTTTGATATTATTGGAAACTCGCTTGTGGACTATGTAGACAGCACAATTGTAACTCTTGTTGTTGCCATCTCAATAATTATTGGAGGTCTTGGTTTTACAGTTTATATAGATATCTACAAGAAGAGAAGGTTTAAAAACCTAAGCCTTCACTCAAAGGTTGTCATTTCAATTACAGGAATTTTGCTTGTGCTTGGAACACTAGCTTATTTTATCTTGGAGCACAAGAGTGCCTCCATGGAAGGATTGACACTTAAAGGTAAAATTTTGGCATCCTTCTTTATGTCATCTTCTGCAAGGACAGCTGGCTTTAACTCCATAGACATTGGCAAGATGCAAGAAGGTTCAGTTATAGTGACAATTATGCTAATGTTCATTGGTGCGTCACCTGCATCAACTGGTGGTGGTATAAAGACTACAACTTTTGGTGTCTTGTTATTTTCAACCCTATCTGTTTTAAGGGGAAATGACGAAACAGAAATTTTCCACAAGACAATTTCACGTGACGCCCTCTTAAAGAGTCTTTGCATTTTTTCACTGGGATCTGCCTTGGTAATTTTTTCTTCCCTTTGTATAACTATCATCGAAGGTGGAAAATTTCTCTACCTAGACATCCTTTATGAAATTGTATCAGCCATTGGAACAGTAGGAGTCACTAGGGGAATCACACCGAGCCTGAGTCCTCTTTCAAAATTAATATTAATAGTTTTAATGTATCTTGGAAGGGTTGGCGCAGCAACTCTTGGTATTGGAATTTTAAATAGAAAAAATAAGAAGCACACAAGATATTCTTATGGAAAAATTATAGTGGGGTAAAAATGAAGACATTTATTGTATTTGGCTGTGGTAGATTTGGTTCAACTGTGGCCACAAGATTATATGATTTAAAAAATGACGTTGTAGTTGTAGATTCAGACCATGAAAAAATTGATTTAATTAACGACAATGTAACTGAGGCCATTGTATGTGACCTTGAAGATGAAAAGGCAGTGGGAGAACTTGCTTTAAAAAATTATGACGTGGCAATTGTTGCCATTGGAGAAAGCCTTGAGCCAGCAATTATGGCAGTCCTTGCATCAAAGGATGCTGGCATAGAAAAGGTTATTGCCAAGTCACCTTCCTATAGGTTTGGAAAAATCTTATTAAAGTGTGGAGCTGACAAGATAGTCTTCCCTGAAAGAGATATTGGCTACAGACTTGCAAATAATCTTTCCAACGACAACTTGCTTGACTCAGATGAAATATCTAAAGGTTATAGTTTTTATGACTTCAAGGCATCTGTAAAGACGAGTGGAAAAGAACTAAGTGAACTTGGACTTAGAGAAGACTACAACTTTAACATCTTGATGGTAAAGAGGAACGGAGAAAACTTTGTAAATCCAGACTCTGACTTTAAGATTAAGGAAGATGACACTTTGACAGTCTTGGCTTCAGACAAGGACATTAAAAAGTTTATAGAAGAAAATTAAAAATTATAAATAATAAAACAAAGGGACTAAGTCATTTGAGACCTAGTCCTTATTTTTTTGCAAATTTTTATATAAATTTTCTTATTACAAAATAATATAAAAGTATGAGCCAAGCTATGACGTGACAAGTAATGTTGACCCTCTTTCTTATTTTTTCATTTTTAATAATTTTTGTGTATTCAGTTAAAAAATATCCAAACAAAGCAGTAAAATAGATAATTATTTCAAGATATTTATTCATAAAACCACCGCCTTCTTTAATTTTATCACAAAAAAATTTTAAGAAATAAAAATTATAAAAATCCTCTTATTTACATATCTATATTTATAAACTACAATTAAATTAATACATAAAAGAAATGAAAGAGGTAATCTTATGAAAAAATTTAAAAAACTTTTACTTGTGGGCCTAGCAGCTACTACTTTAGTTGCCTGTGGCAAGACAACAGAAAATAAAAACCAAGCACCAGAAGTTAAAGAACCAGAAAAAATAGTTTACTACACACCACTTACTCATGAAGAGAGAGACAATGAAGAACAAAAAAATAAAAAAATCTTTGCAGTTATGCTTGATAATCACGACGATGCAAGACCTCAAGCACAAATCTCCAAGGCAGACATAATTTATGAGTACAGGGTTGAGGGCGAATTCACAAGATACATGGCCCTCTTCCAAAGTAACTTCCCAGAAAATGTGGGGCCAGTTCGTTCTGCAAGGCCTTACTTTGTCCAAACTGCCAAGGAATACAATGCAATCTATGCCCACTGGGGTGGATCAGAAGCAGGACTTGCCGAAGTTAGAAGCAGAAATGTTGTTGACCTTGATGGGATTGCCCTTGAAGGTATAGTCTTCCACAGAAACAAGGATGTTGGCAAGCGTGCGCCCCACAATGGATATATCTCGCTACCAGAACTTGAAAACTACCTAGTGGAAAAGGGAGTTGACGTAAATGACAACACAGCTTCTCTTAACTTCTACGACAAGATTGCAGAAATTGAAGGCCTAGATGTAAAAGAAATAACACTAAACTTTAACCAAAACTACAAGACAAACTTTATCTATGACGAAGCCACTGGAAAATATAAATACATCCGACAAGGTCAGCCAGTTATTGATGAGGCCACAGGGGAAGAATTTTCTACAGATAACCTAGTTGTCCTCTTCCAAAAGGGAGTTGTTGCTGGACCTAAGGGAACTCTTAAACTTGCAAACATAGGGACTGGCACAGGACTTCTTCTTCAAAAGGGAAAACTTGCCCCAATAACTTGGGAAAAGGAAAATGAAGATGCAAGGACAATCTTAAAATATCCTGATGAAACTGAAGTTAAATTCTACCCAGGCAGAACTTTCTTCTCCATAGTTGATGAAGAAAAGGACGCAGTTTACCAAGTTCCAGAAACTGAAGGTCAAGCAGGTCAAGAAGGAGAAGGAAATAATACAGAAAACCAAAATCCAGGAAATCTTGAAAGTCAAAAATAAAATTAAAAAATCTTCTTTTGGGTAAGAAAGACTTAGAGGTGATTTTATGATTAACATGACAAAAATCGACTATGTAATAAATATAACTGGAGCGTCCTATGACATTGTGAGAAAGGCACTTTTAGACAGCGACGGGGACGTTGATGTAGCAATCTCTTATATTAGAGAAGGCAAGTACGATGTAAATATTGATCCATCAAAGGTTTATGAAAATGAGGAAGAAAAAGAATCTGATCCCAAGGGAGAAAGAAAAACTGGAAGAGAATATGTTGATGATGTTATCAACTATCTTGACGAAATTCTTGAAGCCATAAAGGAAATCTGGAGAAAGGGAAATGCCAGCAGGTTATTGGTGGAAAATAAGGGCGAAACTGTCCTATCACTTTCACTTACAACTTCTGCAATTGGTATGCTTCTAGCACTTCCAGCATCCCTACTTGGACTTTCTGCAGCCTATGTCTATGACTACTCCTTTAAGATCATCATGGACAATGGAGAAGTTATCGACGTCAAGGAATACCTAAAAGACAAGAGCAAATTTTTATAAAATTTATTAAAATTTATTAAAGTTAAGAGCCCCTCGGGGCTTTTTTCTTTAAGAAATGAGGAAAAAATGATAATTACAAGTAAAAATAACAATACATACAAATTTTTAAAGGGACTTTTGGAGAAAAAGCACAGGCAAGAGAACAAGCTCTTCATGGTGGAGAAGCCTGTGGTCATAGAAGAGGCTGAGGAAATTGAGATTCATTATCTTGCCCTTAGTGAGTCTGCCTACAAGGAAAACAAATTTGAAAATATTGTAAAAAATGTGGGACAAGACAAGATTTTTGTATTTTCTGATCATATTTTCAAAAATCTCTGCGACGCAGTGACTTCTCCTGGCATAATTGCCTACTATTCCTACCTTCACAGGGACTTTGACAGGACTTCTGGAAAATTTATCTACCTTGACGACATAAGGGAGCCAGGCAATCTCGGGGGGATAATACGTTCTGCGGATGCCTTGGGTCTTGACGGCCTTATAATTTCTCCTGAATCCTGCGACCTTTACAATCCAAAGACTGTGAGGTCCTCTATGTCCTCCATCTTTAGATTGCCAATTTACTTTATGTCTCGAGAAGACTTGGTAAACTTAGACTTCAATATTATTGCAACATCACTTGAAAACTCTACTTCAACAAGAGACTACGACTTCAAGGACAAGGACATAGTTGTAATTGGCAACGAAGCCAAGGGAGTTTCAGACTTTTTAATGTCCCATGCCAAGGGATTTTTAAATATCCCAATTTCTGACAAGGTTGACTCCCTCAATGCCAATGTTGCAGCATCAATTATAATTTACGAGATGATGAAATGACCTATGTATTAGTGGCAGAAAACTTTCCAGAAGAGTCTGCAGAAAAATTAAAAAAATATGGTCGAGTAGTTAGGACCAAGACAAACGCAAGGGTCTTAAAGGGACTTGATACCCACCCAGACATCTTGGTCCATCCACTTCCAAGTGGAGATTTAGTGGTAGATAGGGATAATTTTGGCTATTACGAAGAGATTATTGGAGACAAAAAAATTATCCCCTCACATTCATCTTTATCTGGGAAATATCCAAGTGACATCCACCTCAATGCCTTTGCCTTTAAGAATATTTTCATCCACAACTTAAAGCACACAGACCAAGTCATCCTAGATTACTATAAAAATCGTGGCTACGAACTGGTAAATATCAAGCAGGGCTATGCCAAGTGCTCCTGCCTTGTGACAGAGGACTTTGTCATCACAAGTGACGGTGGAATTTATGAAAGCCTAAGGGACTTGATTCCCATTTATAAGATAGACCACGGGCAAATTAAACTCCAAAACTTCAACTATGGTTTTATTGGTGGGGCGACTGGAGTCTTGGGCAAAAAAATATTCTTCACAGGCGACTTTTCTCAACACTCATCCCATGAAGAAATTTTAAAAATAATAAGTAATTATGACTATGAAATTGAAGTTTTGTCTAAAGACTCAATAGAAGATTACGGTTCTATTTATTTTATTTAAAACTTTTATAAAAATGACAAGCATAAAAGATGACCTTATAGAATTGTTAATTACATCTTGTGGGGTCATCTTTTATTTATAAATATATACTATCTATTTATTTTTTTGTGAATAATTTTTTCATATAAAAACTTATTGTCATATACATAATCAAACATTAACTTAGAAAGCAAATCTTTAAATACATAATCTTCTTCAAGGTAAGATTCCTTAGAAACACCAGAAACATAAGTCATCTCTATTAGAAGTTTGCCACTATTTGTAGACATATATTTAGTCTTTTCTTCAAGTATAAGAAAAAGAAAATTACCATACTCAGCCTCTCGTGGATCTACATATTCTATACTTTTTTCATTTTCTATAATTTTAAAGTAGCGAAAGGACATGTCCTTTATCTCAACATTTAACTTAACATTTCCTACATAATATTTTGCATTTTCACTAAGCATATCTCTCTTGTAAGAAGGTAGTTCTGAAAAATCAATTTCAACAATATCAAATTTATTTTTGAGATAATTTATAAGGTCTTTTGAATCTCTCTCACCAATAGGAATTAAATGCTTGAACATTTTAATTTGGGTTTTGTAGTCCATTTTACTTTTACATCTCCTCAAAGGATTATTATATAAAATAATTTTAACTCCTCTTAGGGAGTTTTTTTTATTGACCTTTAATAAGTAAAGAGACAAGACCAGGCCAAGTACAAAAAATATAATTGAAGTGAAGGAATAGTCTACGACTTTGAAAAAATAAATAATAAAAAAGTTATTGTAGAGGACTGGTATAAGGAAGGCATAGAAAAAATAAAAATTTCTATTTTTATAAATTAAGGGCAAAGAAATCAGAAGTGGCAATACAAAGGAGCTGAGCCCATAAAAATTTATAAAGGCAAAGAATCCATAAAAATTATCTTCAAGGACAGGAAGAATTGGTATTGATCCTATAAGTATTATTAAAATTAGAAAATATTTTAACTTGTCCTTCATAAGTCCCTCCAAAAGAATTTTTCTTCTTAAATTATATCAAAAAAATAATAAAAATCTTGTTTTAAATAAATTCTCCTGGGTAATATATAGGGGCGAGAGAAATGATAATTTCTCTTATAATTATTCTTGAAGATATAAAAACTTTATGTTATTATAGAAACAATTTTAAAAGAGACTTTGATAAGAAGAGTAGGATCTATAAAATTCTTAGAGAGGAAATGGCTGGTGTAAATTTCCAATTTTATATTTTTGAAAACTAACTTGGAGTCCCATAGCAAACTATGGCGTCAGGACGCGTTAAGTCCCTAGAGTTTAATTAAGGTGGAACCACGGTCATCGTCCTTTAGGATGGTGACTTTTTTTATTATTAATTTTTAGGAGGATAAAATGATTATAAAGTACCCAGACGGATCACAAAAAGAATACGAAAGTGGAGTGAAGGTATCTGAAATCACTGGAGATATCTCCCAAGGTCTTTTAAGACAATCCCTTGGAGCAGTAGTTAATGGTGAAATTCTTGGCCTTGATGACAAGGTTTATGAAGATAGCGACTTCAAAGTTGTAAAATTTGAAGACAAGGAAGGCAAGCAAATTTTCTGGCACACTGCATCCCACATCATGGCTTATGCAATCCAAGAACTTTACCCAGAAGCAAAATTTGCCATTGGACCTTCAACTGAAACAGGCTTCTACTACGACCTTGACCTTGAGCACAGATTTGTAGAAGAAGACTTCAAGGCAATAGAAGACAAGATGAAGGAAATTGCAAAGAAGGACCTTCCAGTAGAAAGAATTGAAGTTTCAAGAGAAGAAGCCCTTAAATACTTCAAAGAAAAGGGACAAGACTACAAGGTTGAACTAATAAATGATCTACCAGAAGATGAAAAAATCACAATGTATAAGATTGGTGACTTCACTGACCTTTGCAAGGGACCTCACCTTCTTTCAACTAAAAAAATCAAGGCTATTAAACTTCTTTCAATAGCTGGTGCTTATTGGAGAGGAGACTCTGACAATAAGATGCTTCAAAGACTTTACGGTATTGCATTTGAAAAACAATCACAACTTGAAGAATATATCACAAGACGTGAAGAAGCTGAAAAGAGAGACCACAGAAAACTTGGTAAAGAACTTGACCTCTTCAGCATGCACGAAGAAGGACCTGGCTTCCCATTCTTCCACCCAAATGGAATGATTTTAAGAAACAACCTACTTGACTGGTGGAGGGGAGTTCTAAATGAAAATGGTTATGGAGAAATTTTAACTCCAATTATCCTAAACGAAGCCCTATGGCACAGATCAGGCCACTGGGACCACTACAAGGACAACATGTACTTCACAAAGATTGATGACGGCGACTACGCAGTTAAACCAATGAACTGCCCAGGCTCAATCCTTGTTTACAATTCCAACAACCACTCTTATAGGGACCTTCCTATTAGACTTGCAGAATATGGTGTTGTTCACAGACACGAACTTTCTGGAGCTCTACACGGTCTATTTAGGGTAAGAACATTTACTCAAGACGATGCCCACGTTTATTGCTTGTTCTCACAAGTAAAAGACGAAGTATTCAAGATGATTGACCTTGCAGATTACCTATATAGCACTTTTGGATTTAAATATTCAATTGAACTTTCAACAAGACCAGATGACTACATGGGAGACCTTGACGCTTGGAACCTTGCTGAAAAGAACCTAAAAGAAGCCCTAGAAGAAAAGAACCTTCCTTACACAATTAACGAAGGCGACGGAGCTTTCTATGGTCCTAAGATTGACTTCCACCTAGAAGATGCCATTGGTAGAACTTGGCAATGTGGTACAATCCAACTTGACTTCCAACTTCCAGAAAACTTTGACTTAACTTACGTTGATGAAAATGGAGAAAGACAAAGACCAGTTATGCTTCACAGGGCCCTACTTGGATCAGTTGAAAGATTTATGGGTATCTTAATCGAACACTTTGCTGGTAAATTCCCACTATGGTTATCTCCAGTACAAGTTGAAGTTATACCAGTATCAGACAAGTTCAAAGACTTTGCAGAATCTATTGCAGATAGACTTCACGCAGAAGGACTTAGGGTTCACCTTGACGGACGTGCTGAAAAAGTTGGTTACAAGATTAGAGAAGCACAAGTTAAGAAGATAAACTACATGCTAGTAATTGGTGAAAAAGAAGAAACTTCTGGCAAGCTTTCAGTAAGAAAGAGAAATGGCGAAGAAGTTCAAGATGTTGATGTAGATGAATTTATTGCATCACTTCAAGAAGAAATTAAAAACAAGACAATAACTGAATAAGTTGTACTTGAAAAACTTCTAAATAAAATATAAAATCACAGCAGGTCTAAAGGGCCTGCTATTTTTGTGGGAATTTTCAAGAGCTATGTTTTTATAAAGTCAAATACTTTTATGGCTAAGTGAGATATTATAGAGTCATAAAAATTTATAAGGTTATAGATTTTTATTAAGTCATAAAGACCTACAAGTTAATAGATCTTTGTAAGCTTATAAAGAAGGACAAAGTCATAAAATTTTATGAGAAAATAAAAATTAGTAAAGCCATAAATATTTATAAAATTTCTTTACAAAGCTAGGTCCTTGTGATAGAATACATTGATGTAACCGCACAGAATAGGTTTTAAACTTCGGTGCCTAGGATGGCGAGTCTTGTAATGAGGAGGTGCTACAAATGTACGCAATTATTGAAACAGGCGGAAAACAATACACTGTTGAAGCTGGTGACAAAATTAGAGTTGAAAAACTAGATGCAAATGAAGGCGACGTAGTAACTTTTGACAAAGTTGTTTTCGTATCTGGTGATGAGCCAAAGGTTGGTGCTCCATATGTTGAGGGCGCTAAGGTTGAAGCTAAGGTATTAGCTCAAGCTAAGGCTAAAAAAGTTATTGTATATAAATACAAAGCTAAGAAAAACGAAAGAAAGAAAAAGGGACACCGTCAACCATACACTTTAGTTGAAATTTCAGGTATTAACTAATGACTAGGATTGACCTTTACAAAAAGGGAAATTATTACTATGGATTTAAGTCTTGTGGCCACGCAGAGGGAGAATTTGATAGACTTATCTGCTCCAGCATATCCACTCTCACTCAAACCCTATACTTTACCTTAATTGACAAGTTGGGAGTAAGTGAAAGTGACATTAGTGACTCACAGGGCGACGGAATGTTAAAAATAGAAATTTTAAAAAGTGATATTTTTAAAAGAAATGATATTCAAACTTGTTTTGAATTTATGATTAAGGGGATAGAACTCATTGACGAGGCCTATCCAGGATATTTGACACTAAAGAAGGTGGAGGTGCAAAATGATTAAATTTGATTTATTGCTTTTTTCTTCAAAAAAGGGAGCAGGTTCTTCTAAGAACGGTCGTGATTCAAACTCAAAGAGACTTGGAGTTAAGAGAGGCGACGGACAATTTGTTCTAGCAGGTAACATCATTGTTAGACAAAGAGGAACTAAAATCCATCCAGGTGAAAATGTAATGAGAGGGTCAGATGACACTTTATTTGCAACAGCTGATGGAATTTTAAAATTCACAACTAAGGGCAAAGGCGGAAAGAAATTCGCTAATGTTTACCAAGAAGAAAAAGTTGAATTAGCATAAAGATAAAGCAAGGGAAACCTTGCTTTTATTTTTTTAAGAGTAAAGTCTAATTTTCACAAAGATTTTACATATTTGACATAAGGTTCAAGTTTTCACTACAATTCGGAGCTAATTCTGTGATATAATTTTAGAAAATGCGAGGTAAAAATGTTTATAGATATAGCTAAAATAAAATTAAAAGCCGGAAAAGGTGGAGATGGCGCTGTCGCTTGGAGAAGAGAAAAATTCGAACCAGCAGGAGGACCAGCTGGCGGCGACGGAGGCAGAGGTGGCAATGTAATTGTAATGACAGACTCTGGACTTCACACTTTGATGGACTTTAGATACAAAAGAGAATACAAGGCCGAAAATGGACAAAACGGCATGAGCAAATTAAAATTTGGAAAAGACGGAGAAGATATAGTCCTAAAGGTACCAGTTGGAACCCTAATTAGGGACGCCAACACCAATGGAGTTATCTACGACTTAAAGGAAAATGGCATGGCTGTAACTGTCTGCAAGGGTGGCCGTGGTGGCATGGGTAATGCCAGGTTCAAGACTTCCACTAGACAGGCACCAGCCTTTGCCCAAGCAGGCAACATGGGAGAAGAAAGAGAGATAATCTTGGAACTTAAACTCCTTGCCGATGTGGGACTAGTAGGCTTCCCTAACGTAGGTAAGTCAACCCTTCTTTCCATAGTTACATCTGCTAGGCCAAAGATTGCCAACTATCACTTTACAACCCTTTCTCCAAACCTTGGTGTTGTAAAAATTGATGAAGGCGAATCCTTTGTTATAGCAGACATACCTGGCCTTATCGAGGGAGCATCAGAAGGGATTGGTCTTGGTGACGAATTCTTAAAACACGTTGAGAGGACAGGAATCCTAATTCACGTTATTGATGTTTCTGGCTCAGAACACAGGGACCCAGTGGAAGACTTCTACAAGATCAATGAAGAACTAGTGAAGTACAATGAAAAACTGGCAGATAAAAAGCAAATAATATTTGCCAACAAGACAGATGTTCCAGGTGCAGAAGAAAATCTAAAAAAACTTAGAGAAGAACTTGGGGACAAGTATGAAATAATAGCTGGCTCTTGTGCCACAACAGAAAATGTAGACAAGCTAATGAAGGAAACCTACAGACAACTTCAAGAAGTAGACTACACAGATTACGAAACCTACGACACAGAACACGTAGAAGAAGTTAAGAGAGAAGAAGGCATCAGGGTTTTCAAAGAACATGGCGAATATTTTGTTGAAGGACCTTACATTGACAAGCTCCTTCGCTCCACAAACTTCGACGACTACGATTCACTTAAATACTTCCAAGAAAACCTTAGAAAGAATAAGGTTGTAGAAAAACTAGAAGAACTTGGAGCCCACGATGGCTGTTCAGTATTTATTGGCGAATACGAATTTGAATTTTTTGAATAAGCAGGTGATAGAATGTTAACAGGAAAAGAGAGATCCTACTTAAAGAGCCTTGCCCACAACATGGATCCACTTATCCAACTGGGAAAAGATGGAATCAACCAAGGCTTTTTAAATCAAATAGATAAACTTTTAGAAGACCATGAAATTGTAAAGATCAATGTCCTACAAAATGCACCAGTGGAAGTTGACGAAATAGTCGACGACATCCTTGATGCAACAGGAGCAGAATTTGTCCAAAAGATTGGCAAGAAGCTTACAATTTATAGAGAATCTAAAGAAAACAAAAAAATAGAATTATAATGAAAAAGTACGGAATTTTTGGAGGCAGCTTTAACCCCATCCACTATGGTCACCTCATGATATGTGAGTATATCAAGGAGGAGATGGGTCTGGACAAGGTAATTTTTATACCCACAGGCAACCCACCCCACAAGGAGATTGAGGTTTCAGCAGAAGACAGGTACGAGATGGTAAAGCTTGCCATTTCACCAAACCCAGATTTTGAAATCTCAGACATAGAGACCACTAGGGTCAAGCTGTCCTACACAGTGGATACAATTAGGGAACTGAAAAAAATCTACAGAGAAGAAAAACTATATTTCCTCATAGGCCTAGACTCCCTCTTCCAACTTAAGACGTGGAAGAAGATAGGAGACTTATCCCAGGAGATAGAATTTGTAGTTGCCTTAAGACCAGGCTATATTGACAAAGAAGAAATAAATAAGGAGATAGACTTTTTAAGAGAAAACTTTGGAACAAAGATAAATTTCATTAAGACCCCTCTCTATGAAATTTCTTCCACTGACCTAAGAGACAGAATCCATGAGGGCAAGTCTCTAAGATATTTAATTCCAAAAAAAGTTCTAGATTATATAGAAGAAAGTGGGTTTTACAAAGGTGACCTATAATTTAAAAAAATATGAAAAAGAAATACGTGACAGGATAGGAGAAAAGAGATTTCTCCACACCCTTAGGGTGAGAGACACTGCCATTGAACTTGCAAAGATCCATGGAGTAGATCAAGAAAAGGCAGAAGTAGCAGGATTTTTACACGACTGTGCCAAGATAAGAGACCACGAGGAACTTATAAAGGCTGCCAAAAAATCTGGACTTCTCTTAACAAAGGAGATGCATAAGGCCCCACAAATCATCCACTCCTATCTTGGAGCACTTTATGCAAGAGAATTCTATGGTATAGAAGATGAGAACATCCTAAATGCCATCACTTACCACACAACAGGCAGGGCAAATATGTCAGACCTAGAAAAAATAATTTTCTTGGCAGACTACATCGAGCCCATGAGAAACTTTGATGGGGTGGAAAAGGCAAGACAACTTGCAAAAAAAGACCTTGACGAAGCCATGTATTTCGCTTTAAATAACACATTAAATTTTTTAGTTAAACACGACACTTACATAGTGCCAACAACAGTGACAGCTAGAAATTATTATAAGGAGTTGAATCCTTGAAAACTTTTTTTAAAGCCTTTTTTACAACAATAATATTAATACTAATACTTGCCCTTGCAGGAGTGGCAGGCTATTTCTACTTCTTTGAAGGAGAAGATGCAGACAAGATAGATGAGGGTGGCGAAAACCTACAGTTCTTGATGCTGGGAGTGGACTCCCTTGATGCCAAGAAGGCAGACAACGCAAGGTCCGACACAATAATGGTAGTCAACCTTGACGGCAAGACTGGAAAAGTAAATATAATTTCAATCCCAAGAGATACCTACACAAAGATAAAGGGATATAAGAAGACAAAAATCAACCACTCCTTCAAGTATGGAGGAAGTGAGCTAACCCTTGATACAGTGAATAAACTTCTGGGAACAGATATAAAATATTACGTCACAGTGGACTACAGATTTGTAGAAGATGTGGTAAATAAAATTGGTGGAGTAGAAGTGGACGTCCCAATAGATATGAAGTACGAGGATCCAACAGCAGACCCACCACTTACAATAGATATAAAAGCAGGCAGACAAAACCTAAAAGGTTACGATGCCATAGGATTTTTGAGATTTAGGAAGGGCTACAAGGACGCAGACCTTGGAAGAGTAAAGGCACAACAACAATTTATGTCAGCCATCCTATCCAAGATGAAGGACCCAAAAACCCTAGTCAAGTCACCACTTTTGATTTCATCCTATGTTTCCTACACTGAGAACAACATACCAGTAAAGACACTTATAAAAGTTGCAGCAAAAATGCGTAACATTACAAGTGAAGACATAGTGACAAACACCCTACCAGGAGCTCCAAAATACATTGGAGGAGTTTCCTACTTCATACCAAATGACAACAAAATACAAGTAATGTTATTGGAAAATAATTTTAAATAGGAGGTAAAATGACAACTCAAGAAAAATTAGATATCATAGTAAAATCTTGTGAAGACAAAAAAGGAATCGACATCAAAGTCCTAGATATCCAAGGCATGACATCAATCGCAGACTACTTCGTAATAGTGAGTGGTAACTCATCAACACAAGTTGATGCCCTAGCAAGAGAAATCGACGAAAAATTATCTGAAAAGGGAGAAGGACCACAAAACCTAGAAGGCAAAAACTCATCAAGATGGATCATCTTAGACTTTGGCGACATAATAGTACACGTATTTCACAAGGACGAGAGAGAATACTACAATCTAGAAAGATTGTGGGAAGAAAACCAAGAAACAAAAGAGGAGGAGTAAAATGGTAAAAACATTACACACAGACAAGGCACCAGCAGCAGTGGGACCTTATTCACAAGCTACAGAAGTTAACGGATTTATATTCACATCAGGTCAACTTCCACTAGTTCCAGAAACAGGAGAACTAATCACTGATGACATCAAAAAAGCAACAGCAAGAAGTCTTGACAACATCAAGGCAATCCTAGAAGAAGCAGGCTCAAGCCTAGACAAAGTTGTAAAAGTTAACATCTTCTTAGACGATGTAAATGACTTCGCAGCAGTAAACGAAGTATATTCAGAATACTTTACAAACCACAAACCAGCAAGATCTTGCGTAGAAGTAGCAAAGCTACCAAAGGGTGGCCTTCTAGAAATCGAAGCAATAGCAGTAAAATAATTTCTAAAAAGGACCCCGAGAGGGTTCTTTTTTTATAAAACAAAGAGGTAGACCTAGAAATGAAAGAAATAAATGTAAATGAAATAGATAGGATCGTGGACCCAATAATCATAGACGTGAGAGAAGACTACGAGCTAGAAGAAACAGGAACCATAAAAGGCGCCATCCACATCCCAATGAATGAGGTCCCAAATAGTCTTAACAACATCCCAAAAGACAGAGAAATCTACATCCTCTGCAGGTCAGGAGTGAGATCCTACAACGTAGCAAAATATCTAAACCAAATAGGCTACGAAGCCATAAACTTAGACGGCGGCATAATAAATTACAAGGGCGAACTTATTAAGTAAGTCCTAAAAACTTAAAGGTGAAGATGCTGAAGTAGTAACAGACACAGTAACAATCACAGTACAAAGAGATACAGATGGAGACGGTATACCAGACGTAACAGATACTGACGATGATGGTGACGGAATCCCAGATACAGAAGATGAAAATCCAAAAGTAGCTGATAAATTAACATTAGCAGCAACACCAAAAACACAAACAGTAGTAGAAGGCCAAGACATCGAAACAATTACAGCAACAGCTAACAAAGACGGTGCAGTAATAACAAACGATCAAGGCCTAACTGTAGACGGAAAAACTCTAACAGGAACAGCACCAACAGTAGAATGGAAAGATAACAACCATGAAACTGAAGATGTAACCGTAACAGTAACAGCTACACTAGGTGAAGGTGAAGATGCTGAAGTAGTAACAGATACAGTAACTATTACAGTACAAAGAGATACAGACGGAGATGGAATACCAGATACAACAGATCCAGACGACGACAACGATGGCAAAAAAGACGAAGATGATAAAGATTCAAAGAAATGGGATGCCAACGTTGACGGAAAAGTAACAACACCAAAGGGAACACAACCAACAGTAGATCAATACAAAGAAAAGATCACAAACCTACCAAAAGGATCAGAAGTAGTCGTAAAAACAAAACCAGACGTATCAAAAGCTGGAGAAACAACAGCAGTAGTAACAGTAACACTACCAAACGGTGAAGAAGTAGACGTTACAGTACCAGTAACAGTAACAGACACAACACCAACAGAAAAGACAGCTACACCAACTATTACTGAACCAAAAGCTGGAGATAAAGCAATCAAAGGTAAAGCTGAACCAAATGCAAAAGTTGTAGTAGAACTAC
>JAWGHR010000010.1:0-43676 GCA_032560695.1 Peptoniphilus harei
CGTACGTGGGGTGAAGGGGGTGGTTTGGAGGGGCAAGGGGCCTCACGATGCCCCTAAGCCCCTCCAATATTGATTCGTAAAGCTTGGCTTTACAAAAACTTCTCAAAGACAAAGTCTTTTACCATTTGCTTTACGATTTTTTAATTTTATAAAAATAAAAAAATCTGTAGTTTCCTACAGATTTTTCTCATTTCTTTAATTTTGTGTAAGTTCTCTAATTATATTTTCTACCTTTGAAGGCATTGTGAACTCGTGGTCTCCTGGTGCGAAGACTGATACTCCAAACCTATTGCATTCTGCTACGAAGGCCTGGTCTGATTCTATTGCTCCTAGGTCTAGAAGTTTCTTGCCAACTTGGGCAGGTCCTTCTCCTTCGGCAATATTTATCTTGTAGGTCTTTAGTTCAATGCCTGCTATTTCTGCAAGGATTTCTTTTACCTTCATGCCCTTGGCGAACTCATAGGCACCAGGGACAATCTTGCCTTCTATTTGCATGTCTTCTGCAAGAGCCTTGTAAGTTGGCATGTCTGCAATTAGTCCCTTGGAAATTAGAAGTTCTCCAAGGCTATCTAGGTTTGTTCCCTCAGGTACTGTAAAGGAATTTACATTTTCTTCTTCTTCATCATTTTTTTCATCGTCTACTAGGACAACGGGCTTAACTGCTTTTTCTTCTCTTAGGCCTGTTGCTATAAGAATATCGCCATATGTTTTTTTAACTTCGTCTACTAATCCAATTTTTACATCCTTTGTGGAAATTGAATTTAAGTAAAGGGAATCCATCCTCCACTTGATTACAAAAATTAGGACTAAGAAGAAAAGTATTGATAATAAAACTTGGCAGAATTTAATAAAAAATAGCTTGCCTTTGTTAAAATTATTCAAAATAAACCTCTTTTCATCATGTTTTGATATAATTATATCAGCAAAGGCGTAAAATGAAAAGTTTGGAGATTTTATGAGAGAAATTATTGTTAACAAGAACGATGAGGGAAGAAGGCTTGACAGGTTTTTAAAAATTTATTTTGAAAAGGCACCTCTTTCCTTTATATATAAAAATTTGAGAAAGAAAAATATTGTGGTCAATGGGAAGAAGGCCAAGCCTGAGGACATCTTAAGTGAAGGCGACAAGATCAAATTATTTTTGGCAGAGGAAACTATTGAGAAGTTTAAAAAAGATATTAAGAAGTCAAAAAATTCCAAGATGCCAGATATTTTGTACGAAGATGAGGACATCATCCTTGTGAAGAAGCCCATCAACATGCTTACTCACAACGACTCAAAGGGCTATCAAGACAATGCTCTTGACAGGATGGTGGACTATCTCATTGCCCAGGGCGACTACAATCCAAGGCTTGAGAAGTCCTTTAGGCCTGCCTTTGTCAACAGGCTAGACAGGAACACTTCTGGCATCTTAATTGGAGCGAAAAACTTGAAGTCTTTACAGGACTTAAACCAAGCCATAAAGAAGAGAGAGATTAAAAAACTCTACCTTACTCTTGTGGCTGGCAGGGTTACGAAAGATTTTGATGTTGATATAAACCTCAAAAAGACTGGCAACAATGTAATGAAAAAGTCTTCGAGAGATGAGGGCAAAAGGGCTCTTACAGAGTTTAAGGTCCTTAAGTCCAACAAGGACTACTCTCTTTTATCTGTCAACTTGATCACTGGAAGGACCCACCAAATTAGGGCATCCCTAAAGGAAGAGGGTCTTGCTATTGTTGGGGACAGGAAGTATGGCGACGACAGGGTCAACAAGGTCTTTAGGGAGAAGGGACTGGACTCACAATTCTTGCACAATTACGCCATAGTTTTTGAGTCAGATGCCTTTAAGGGTTTAAAGGGCAAGTCCTTTGTCTACCTTCCTGATGGTAAGATGAAGGCCTTAGCTGAAGATATTTTTGAGATAAATTTAGGGGATTTGTTAAATGAAAAAAATAATTTTTAGGTCTCCAAGGGAAGATTTAGATTTTGAAAATTTAAAGGGCGAGAAAACTTTAGTGGTCTTGCCCTCTCAATCTGCTATAAATTTTTACATAAGGGACATGCTAAAAAAGGGCATGGACATAAATAAGACTGAGTTCGAGACCTTCGACGGTATTGGAAGAAGGAACAGGGCAAAAAGGCCAGATGGGATTTTAAAGTATTTGGTCTTGTCAAAGATTATGAAGGAAGAGCTTAGGGATTTTAAAATTTTCCCAGAGACTGTAGACTTAGTCCTAGATTTTTTTGATGAGCTTGCAGAAAATTATTTAGACTCAAGAGATTTTGAGAAGATTCCTGGAGAAATTTTTGTAGATCTTGCCAAGGTCTTTGAATCTTATGTGGAATACTTTGCTGGCAGGGGATACGACATCTATGGAAGGGTCAAGGAAGAGTCCATTAGGGCAAGCAAGTTCGACTCCATAATTATTTCTGGCTTTTTGGAATTTGGAAAGACTGAAGAAGAGATTATAAAAATTTTATCTGACTTATCTGAGAAAGAAGGGAAAAATATTTTTATTGACCTGCCCTTTAATTTTATTAAGTCAGACCTAGTGGATGGGCTTATTAAAAAATTAGAAGCCTATGGCTTTGCCCTTGATGAGAGAGAATCTATTGACTACAAGAGGGAAATAGATAGGGAGAAAATAAAAGTTTTGTCCTCAAAGGACAATTTTTATAATTTATTTTTCTCTAACTTGATTTTGCTTTTAAAGGACAAGGAAGTAAGTGATATTACAATTTTGAGTGGGTCTCCAAGGCTTTCAGAAAAAATTAGGGGAAGAGGAAAGCTTCAAGGTCTTGAATTTAATCTCCCAAGGAAGGAGAGGTCTTTACTTGAGAGAGAGTTTGTGGCTATCTTAGATTATTTTCTCGACAAGTCTAAGGCAAACAGCTTGAAGCGAGTTAGGTTATCCTACTTTCCTTTGTCAGTAGATGTTATCAATCTTGAATCAAGTCTTATGTCCTATAATTTTAAAAACTTAGGGGATATAGATTTTTCTAAGCAAAGAGACCTAAGGCTCAATGAAGGCGAACTTGATGACTTCATAAAGGGAGTGGACCTTCTAAAGGATGAAAAAATTTCTTCAAGGGAAGAGCTTTCTTATTATCTTGAATTTTTTAAAAACTACTTAGAAAGTCCTAGAGGAAAAATAGAAAAGGCCCTTGAGAGGAATCCTGAAAGTCCACTGATTCGTGACCAAAGATTTTTGGAAGAACTTGATGATGTCTTTATTAAGATGGAGACTTTGAGAGAATTTTATAAGTCAATAGACCTTGCTGACTTTGTCTTGATCCTCAAAAAATATATGGAAAAGATTAGGCTCCATGAGGTCCAAAATCTTGAAGGGATAGAAATTTCCAGTCAGGCCTCCAACTATTACAGGGATTTTAAAAATCTAATTTTAATTGGCTTTGACGAATCTTATGGAGATGACAAGAGGTCTAATTTTATCTACAAGCAGGAAAGCCATGAAGCCATGGAAGAGCTTGGACTTGTAAAAGATAATTTCAAAAGAGACTATTCTTATTTAATCTATGACTTGCTTGTGGCAGAAGATGTCTTGATTCTATGTGGCGACAAGGACAAGGGATTTTCAAAACTTTTGAATTCCCTGATCCTTGACTTGGACCTAGGAGTAGAAGAAGTTAAAAAAATATACGAGACGGGGAAACTCTACAGGACAAGAGAAGTCAAAGAAAATAACTACCTAATAGATGCAGGAGAGCTTGGAGAGATTAACAAGAAGATTTCTGAAAGACCCTATTCAGTCACAGACTTTGACATCCTAAAGGACTGCCCAAGACGCTTTCTCTTTGAGAGAGTCTACAGGATTGGCAAGCTTGAAAAGGACTACGAGGACAGATTTTATATTGAAGCTGGAGAAAAATACCATAAGGTTTTGGAAAGCTACTTCAAACAAGAAGAGGGCTTTGATGATGATAGGCTATTAAAAATAATTTTGGAAGTTGAAAATCTTGGGGACTTTGATGACCTTTCCTTCTTGGATAAGGTTTCGGTCTTAAACTCACAAAGGATTCTTGGAGACTATATAAAGAAAGACCTAGAGAGCCAAGCCAAGTATGGTTACAAGCCAAGATACTTTGAGGAAGGATTTGAAACAGAAATAAATGACCTAAAGATCAGAGGAAGGATTGACAGGATTGATGTCCTTGGGGACAAGGAAATCCTCATGGACTACAAGAGGTCTGGTGTCAAAAAGAAAAAGGAAATTGATGAACTAAAATCCTTCCAAATGCCCCTTTATGCTATAGCGAGAAAAAAACTGGGTAAGAAGATAGTAATGGCCAACTACGGGTCCGTTAAGAGGGGAGAAATCGCCACTGTCATAAAAAACTCTGACTTCCTGCCAAAGGACGACAAGGGAAGGTATTATATGACAGATGAAGATTTAAAGGACCTCTTAAATAAATTTGAAGCTGAGATAGTCAGACTAACTTCTAATATTAGGTCTGGCGATTATGAATCCACAAGTGATTGCAAGAATTGTGATTACCTAGAAATTTGCGAGAACAAGGAGAGTTTTAATGGATAAAAAAGAACTTAGAAAAAAATATACTAAAGTTAGGGCAGAAGTTGAGGACAAGGAACTCAAGGACAAGCTAATAAGAAAAAACTTAAGAGAACTTGAAATTTATAAAGATGCCAAGTCTGTCTTTGTGTTTATTTCTTACAAGTCAGAAGTTGACACAAGAGGAATAATCGAGGACATCTTAGCTGATGGAAAAAAACTTTTGGTGCCTCTTGTTAAGGGTAGCCAGATGATCGCTGTTGAAGTCAAGGGCATCGAAGATCTTGAGCCAAACAAGATGGGGATTCTTGAGCCCAAGTCTGGAGAGGAAGTGACAGATGTTGACTTGACTATCACTCCTGGACTTGCCTTTGACAAGGCTGGATATAGGATTGGCTACGGTGGTGGCTACTATGACAAGTTCTTTGCCAAGGTTGATACAACAAGGCTGGGAATTGGTTACTATGACCAGTTTGTGGAAAGTCTTGTTCACGAAGACTACGACAAGCCACTTGAATATCTTTTGACTGATAGGGGACTGATTGAATTTGAATAGATACAAAAGAGAATATCCAATAATAGAAGCAAAGACTTGGAAGTGGGTTTTGTCCCTAATCCTCTCTATAGGATCATTCTTTTTGGTGAGCCTGATTTTTGCCCTTTTGGGAATTCAAAATGAAATCTTAATCGCTCTTTTAATAAGTGTTTTGTGCCTAATGTCTCTTTGGGTGGTGGATAGGCAATTTATATTTAAAATTTTCTTGCCCTTAAAGATGAAGGACTTGCTCTACATTTTACTTGGACTTGGTTTTTCCTTTGTGGCAGTTATTTTTGCATCAATTGCAATGGCGCAAATGGGAATTCAAGGCTCAGCCAATCCAATTTTTGATATCTTGACTGATGAAAATATAAAGAGATTTATTGTATCAACTATGGTGCAGTTTATTGCCGAGGAAATAATTTTTATAATTCCCTTCTTGTTTGTGATTAGCAAGATGAAGACAAAGAATGAAAAGTTAAAGACCCTTGTGGCTATACTTGTGTCATCAGTTATATTTGGTGCCATGCACCTATCAACTTATAACTTCAACATTCTCCAGGCAGTTCTTGTGATTTCTATAATAAGAACGGGACTCTCCATGTCCTATGTCCTTTCAAAGAATTTGACAGTGACTTACCTAGTTCACATGATTTATGACTGGGTATTGATTTGGATTTATTTAGTAGCTGGTCAAATGGCATAGACTTGTGGAAAAGAAGGAGCTTGTAAAGAGGTAGGAGTTTATAAAAAAATAAGAACTTATAAAAATTTGTGGCTTTGTAAAGATTTATGACTTTGTAAAAATTTATAAAGTTGTAGAAAATTATGAACTTGTAAAAAGTTACAAACTAATATAATTAGAAAATAAAATTGAATAAGCTTGTAAAAATTTACAAAAAAAGTACCACGACTTAATGGGATCACAATAAAGTCGTGGTTTTATTTTTGCTCAAAAGTAATTAAATTGAAATTTCTTTGAAGCCATTGCCAAGGATTTCTGAAGTATCAGAAACTGTGACAAAGGCATCCTTGTCTGTGTGTTTTACTATTTGTCTAAGCTTAACAAGCTGTCTTGAAGAGCAAACAACGTAAAGGATGTAGACGTCCTTCTTCTTGTAAGAAGTCACTCCCTTGATGTAGGTTGCTCCCCTGTGGATCTCTTCATAAATTTCTCTTGCAATCTCTTCATTGTAATCAGAGATGATTAGGACTTGTTTTTGTTTTCCAACTCCCAGTTGGATCCTGTCGATGACAGTGTAGTTAATGAACATAAGTATTAAAGTGAATAGGACCTTGTCAATAGAGTAGAGGTAACCAAGGCAGCAAACTATTATAAAGTTGATTCCCATTAGGACGTTGCCAATGGAGATGTTGAGTTTCTTCTTTAGTATAGCTGCAATTATGTCGAGGCCACCAGTTGATGTTCCATTCCTAAAGGCAAAGCCTGCTCCAATTCCATTTAAGAGTCCTCCAAAGATACAAGCTAGTATAGGTTCTTGAGTCATATAAAAGCCTGGTGCCAATTTCTCAAAGATGGAAATAAATATAGATAGGAGGAAAATCACAAGAGTTGAAAAAAATGTAAAGTCCCTATCTAGGTATACTAAACTCAAAACTGATGTTGGAAGGTTCATCAAAAAAACAAGTAGGGGAAGGCTAAGTCCCGTTACGTTGGAAGTCAAAATTGATAGACCAGTTAGTCCTCCTGATATAAGTAAGTTGGGTTTAATAATATATGTAATAGAAAAGGCAGTTATTATGCTACAAAAAATTACAGAAAGCAATTTCCTGCCAAAAGTTTTTGAAAAAATCCAGTCCTTAAAACTAGTTTTATGTAAATTCACACTATCACCTCAGTCTTAATGATACACTATTAAGAGAAAAAATTTAAGCTATAAATTATTTAATTGTTAAAAATAATCTGTTGATAAAAAATTGGTAAAAAGTAATGAGAAAGTTTGAAGCTATAAGTATTGGTAAGTTAGTGAAAATGATTACCGAGTGAGAATTCTAGGGATTTATTTGGGATAAAGAAAAATTCCACATGAAAAAATATAGATTATAAATAATAAAAAATTTTTTCTATTTGTTACGAATTGAATTAATAAGAGCAAAAAAAAATAAAATGATTAAACTAAAATTATAATATCAAACAATTAGTTAAACTTAATAGCCTTGCTTGAACTTAATATTTCTATTTGCTATAATTAAGACTGTAAGAAATGGTTATCATGATTATACATAAAGGAGAGTGTTAAAAATGACAGATACTTTAAATCCGTTAGTAGCAGCTCAACAAAAAGTTAAGGCTGCATGTGACAAGCTAGGTTGTGACCCAGCTGTTTACGAAATTCTAAAAGAACCTGAAAGAGTAATTGAAATTACTATCCCAGTAAAAATGGACGATGGTTCAGTTAAAACTTTCAAAGGTTGGAGATCAGCTCACTCAACAGCAGTTGGTCCAGCTAAAGGTGGATGTAGATTCCATCCAAATGTAAACCTTGACGAAGTTAAGGCTCTTTCACTTTGGATGACTTTCAAAGGTGGCGCACTTGGTCTTCCATATGGTGGAGGAAAAGGTGGAATTTGTGTTGACCCTTCAGAACTTTCTGAAAGAGAATTAGAACAACTTGCAAGAGGATATGTAAGAGGACTTCACAAATACCTTGGAGAAAGAATTGATATTCCAGCTCCAGACGTTAACACTAACGGACAAATTATGTCTTGGTTTATTGATGAATACATCAAACTAAACGGAGACAGACAAGATATTGGAACTTTCACAGGTAAACCAGTTGGACTTGGTGGATCTGAAGGAAGAAACGAAGCAACAGGATTTGGTGTTGCTGTAGTAACTAGAGAAGCTGCTAAACGTGAAGGAATTGACTTCAAACACGCTAAGATTGCAGTTCAAGGTTTCGGAAACGTTGGATCTTTCACAGTTAAAAACATTGAAAGACAAGGCGGTACTGTTTACGCTCTAGCTGAATGGGACAAAAAAGAAGGAAACTACGCTCTATACAATGAAAATGGACTAGACTTCAAAAAACTTCTTGAATACAAGAACGAACACCACACACTAATCGGTTACCCAGATGCAAAACAAATTACTGACGAAGATTTCTGGACAGGCGAATGGGATATCTTAATTCCAGCAGCTCTAGAAAACGTAATTACTGGTGACGTTGCTAAAAAACTTAATGTTAAATTAGTTTGTGAAGCAGCTAACGGTCCTACAACTCCAGAAGGAGATAAGGTTCTTCTTGACAGAAAGATCCCTCTAACTCCAGACATCTTAACTAACTCTGGTGGAGTTCTAGTTTCTTACTACGAATGGGTTCAAAACCAATACGGAATGTACTGGACAGAAGCTGAAGTAGAAGAAAAACAAGAAGCTGACATGATGAAAGCTATCGAAGGCGTATTCGGCGTTTGTGACGAATTTGATGTAGTTCCTAGAGAAGGAGTTTACATGTACGCTATCCAATCAATTGACAAAGCAATGAAACTTAGAGGATGGTATTAATCCTTACAAGTAAATAAATGCTGAAAAAGCCGCAAGTTATCTTGCGGTTTTTTTGTGTTTAAGTTTAACTTAGGGTGAAGAATTTTTATTTTGGAAATCCTATGGGCTTGAATAAAATTGACTAGAATCTTTCTCCTTGCTATCATTAGGTCATAAAGACATAGGAGAATTTATTAAGGAGCTAATAAGATGATAAAAAATATTGCCCACATTGGACTAACTGTTATGGACCTAGACAGGTCGGTAGAATTTTATAGAGATATACTTGGACTTGACTACAAGGGATTTATGTATATGGAAGGGGAGTCAACAGATAGGCTCTTCCATGGGAAAAATATAAAAGCTAAGATTGCCTATTTAAGTCCCAAGTCTTGTGAATACTGTCCTGATGTTGAACTTATTGAGTTTGAAAGAGGAGATGTGGAAGAGGACAAGCCATCACTTTTTAAAACTTCAATTTCAGAACTCTGCTTTGGGGTTGAGGATATTGAAGCTTTTTATAACAAGTTAATTGGAGAGGGTGTGGAAGTTATGTCTCAGCCACAGGTTTTTGATTCTACTGACTACGGCTTTGGCAAGAGCAAGGCCTTTTACTTTTACGACCCAGATGGAAATATTCTTGAAGCCATAGAGTCCCTTGGTTGATTTTAAAAATTGGATTTGTTAAGTCGATTAGATTTAATGATTTATTTGGTCCTAATAGTCCGCAAATTTAAAAAAATAAAAATGAGTAAAAAAAATCTACTGAAAAATTTCAGTAGACTTTTTATTATGGAGGCGACAACCGGATTTGAACCGGTGATAAGGGTGTTGCAGACCCGTGCCTTACCACTTGGCTATGTCGCCATAACAACATTAGTATAGCAGACAATGAAATAAATTACAAGGGAAAATTGTTTTTAAATTTTAAATGAGCTTCGATGATAAAAAGTCCTAGGAATAGACAGGCTACTAAGATATTATAGTTTTAAGGAGTTTTTTAGGAGGATGAGATGAAGCTACTAATTTTAGTTGATAATAAAAATGCAATTGCAAAAGATGGCAAGCAAATTATGTTTGTGGACAATGATCTTGAGATGTTTAAGAACTACACTACAAATAATATTATTGTAATGGGACGCAAGACTCTTGACGACATTGGAAGGCAACTTCCCAATAGGATCTCTGTGGTTTTCACTAGGTCCAAGAAAGAAGACAAGGAGGACCTGTTCTACATTGACTCAGTAGAAAAGTTAGACAAGATTATTGAGGCCTATCCAGATAAGGAAGTCTTTGTAATTGGGGGAGCAGAAATAGTAAAACTTCTTTGGGATAGGATTGATGAACTAATTGTAACAAGAGTTGACACAGTAGTCGAAGGCGCCGACACTTTTATACCAGACTTTGATGGCTTTAAACTTATTGACAAGTCAGAAATCGAAGATGAGAGCTACAGAGTTTATCACGAGAAATGGGTTAGGGAATAATGAAAATTTTAATTGTTGAAGATGAAGAAAAATTATTAAAGTCAATAAAGGAGGGCCTAGTTCATTCAGGCTATGCAGTTGACACTGCCCTTGACGGAGATGAAGGGTCCTTTATGGCCTATACAAATTCCTATGACTTAATAATTTTAGATGTAAACCTGCCAGGGAAAAATGGTTTTGAAATCTTGGAAGAGATAAGAGAGAGGGACAGGGAAGTCAATGTAATAATGCTAACTGCCCTTTCAGATGTTGATGACAGGGTGAGGGGTCTTGACCTTGGAGCCAACGACTATATACTTAAGCCCTTCCACTTTGAAGAGCTAAAGGCAAGGATCAGGTCCCTCTTAAGACGCAAGACTTCCATAAGTGATACCATCATCAGGGCCCATGGAGTTGAGTTTGATACAGCCAAGAGGACCTTTGCCATTGATAAAGAAGCCTTGAAGTTAACTGCCAAGGAAGCAGGGATCTTGGAATATTTATTTTTCAACCTGGGAAGGTATGTCACTGCTGAAGAGTTAATGGACCACGTTTGGAATGACGAGGTAGACCTATTCTCCAACGTTGTGAGAGTCCATATGTCTGCCCTTAGGAAGAAGTTAAAGGACAAGCTTGGCAAAAATATTATAAGAAATGAAATTGGAAAGGGCTACATTATAGATGAAGAGAATTAAAAATGTAAAAAATACCATTGTCTTTAAGCTAATTCTTTCCATAATTTTGATTTTTATTGTAATGACTGCCACATCCAATTACATTATTGGCAAGTACCAAGAGAAGAGAATCCAGGACATTGGCGAAAAAATTGTAATGGAAGAGACCAATAAGGGTAATAAGGATTACTTTATAGTCCTTGAGGACTCAAAGTTGAAGTCAACTAAGGAGATAAAAAACTTTTCTCTAATAGTTATTGGGTCAACAATTGCCCTTGGGTCCTTGGTTTATTATTTTTTAGTTTCCAGAAGCCTTAAGCCCTTAAAGGAGTTAAAGGAAAAAGTTCAAGAAATTGACATTGACAAGGTGGATAGCGAAGAAAAAATTTACATGGAGGGTCAGTCACAAGAAATCGAAGAACTTTCCTTGGCCTTTCAAAAGTCCTTGGACAAGATCTATGGGTCCTACGCAAGGGAGAAGGCCCTATCATCTTCCATTGCACATGAGTTAAACACACCGGTGGCTGTTATGAAGTCATCCCTTGAAATTTATCTCATGAAAAATAAGCTGGAGGACCAAGAACTTAAAGAGCTCTTGGATAATTTTGACGAAAACATCGACAGGATATCAAAAATTATTGAGTCCCTCTTATTTTTAAATCGGAGGGAGAATGCAATCTCAAGAAAGTTTGACATCAAGGACCTTGTTGAAGAAATTGTCTTTGACTTGGAAGACCTGGCAGAAGAGAAAAACGTAAATCTTATTTCCAAGATGGGAAGCAGGGAAATTTACACCAGTGACATCTTGCTAGAGAGAGTCCTCTACAATCTTGGCAAGAATGCCATCGCCTACAACAAAGACGGAGGACTTGTGGTCTTTGACTTCGCTGAAGATGAGGAAAATTATTTTATCTACGTGAGAGACACTGGACTTGGAATCGATGAAGAAGAGAAAGAAAAAGTTTTTGATTTATTTTACAGAGTAGACGAATCGAGAAATAAAAAAACTGGTGGCTATGGAATAGGACTTAACCTTGTGAAGAATATTGTAGAAAAGTTAGGCGGTCAAGTTCTAATTAGGGACAACTTAAATGAAAATAATGAGATAAGAGGAAGCATCTTCGAAGTAAGACTTCCAAAATCAAAAGAAGAGACCCTGTGAGGTCTCTTTTTTCATACATTTTTATATTAGTTATTTATAAATTTTTTTGAATTCAATGGAAAAATTCTGTAGAAGGGATGAGATCTTAGGCTCTCTAATTTAATTGGTCCAAACTCTCTTGAGTCTACAGACCCTCTAGGACTTCTGTTGTCGCCGAGGACAAAGAGTTCATCTTCCTTGACATCAAATTTCCTTGTGGGAGAAAGGGTGTAGGGCTTGTCCTCAAAATAAATTTCTTCTAAAATCTTTCCATCTATGTAAATTGATCCGTCGTAGATTTCTACTTTTTCTCCAGGAAGTCCTATAATTCTTTTGATTAGCATCTTCTTATCAGAAGGAGACTTAAAGACAATTATATCTCCTCGCTTATAATCTTTTTTAAACCTGTAAAGTGAAGACGAGAGAATTATATCATTGGGCTTCACTGTGGGATACATGGAAGTCTGTTGTACTCTCACCACATTAAAGAGAAAAGTTCTCGTAAAGAGAGCGATAAGGACGGCGATAATTATAACTTTTATGTAGGATAAATCTTTTTGCATAAGCACCTCCTCTTTTATTATAGCATTTTGGAGAATTGATAAAAGAGACTTTTTTCGTGTTATAATGTCCTTGGTGAAAAAATGATAATTTTAAGAAATATAAAAATTCCCTATGACAAGGACAAAAAGTTTTTGAGGGAGAAAATTGAAAAGGAAATAAATAAAAAGGATTTTAACTTTAAGATTCACAAGAAGTCTTTCGATGCTAGGAAGGGTTTGAATTTTGTCTACCAAGTTGTAATTGACTTAGACCTTGACGACATTGATGCGAAGATTCAAAAGCGACTTAAAAATAATCTTGCAGCCTTTGAAGAAGAAAAGCTCCAAGTTGAAAACAAAAATAAGATTGAGTCAGCTGTAATTGTTGGGACTGGACCTGCAGGACTTTTTGCAGCCTACCTCCTTGCCAAGAAGGGGGCCAAGGTCACCCTAATCGAGAGAGGCAAGGCAGTTGATGAAAGAGTCGAGGACATTGACCAGCTTCACAAGACTGGAAGCTTAAATGAAGAATCAAACGTGCAATTTGGTGAAGGTGGAGCTGGGACTTTCTCTGATGGTAAATTAACTTCACGCTCCAAGGACAAGAGGATGGGTCAGATCTTCGACATCTTTGTGAATCATGGAGCACCAGAGGATATACTCTACGAGCAAAAGCCCCACATTGGTACAGACATCTTGCGTGACGTAATAAAAAATATGAGGAAGGAAATTGAAAGCTTAGGTGGGGTCTACCACTTCAGCGAAAAGTTTTTGGACTTTGAACTTGATGACGGCAAAATTAGTAAAATCATTACTGACAAGTATAAGTACCAAGCTGATGCCTACATCTTGGCCCTTGGGAACTCTGCTCGTGATACTTTTAGGACCCTAGACAAGTACGACCTTCTTGAGTCCAAGCCCTTTGCAGTTGGCTTTAGGATTGAACACTTGAGAAGGGACATTGAGCTTGCACAATTTGGGATGACATCTGACAAGCTACCAGCAGCAACCTACCAATTAAATGTGACTGACAAGGACTTTGACCACTCAGTCTACACTTTTTGCATGTGCCCAGGTGGTTATGTTGTGAACTCATCTTCAATAGAGGGACAATTATGCGTCAATGGCATGTCCTACCACGATAGGGATGGGGACAATTCCAACTCTGCTGTAGTTGCATCTATTGATGAGAAAATTTACGGTCAAGGCAATCTTGCAGGCATGGACTTTCAAAATAAAATTGAGAAAAAGGCTTTTGATCTTGGAGGGGGCAAGGCTCCAGTCCAAAGACTTAGGGACTTTATGGATGGAAGAGTAACAGAAAAACTGGGAGAGGTTAGTCCAACATTTATACCAGGATATGTCTTTGCCGACTTAAATCAAATTTATCCAGAATCTATCAACCGTGCAATAAAGAATGCCCTTAAGGTCATGGACAAGAGGGTCAAGGGTTTTGCCAGCGACGATGCATTCCTAACTGGTGTGGAAACTAGGACTTCAGCCCCAATTAGGATCAAGAGAAGTGACTACAGGACAGAAAAATTTCAAAATCTATATCCCATTGGCGAGGGAGCAGGTTATTCTGGAGGAATAATTTCTTCTGCCCTTGACGGGATAAAGTGTGCCATAGAAATTTTAGAAGGAGACAAAAAATGTTAAATATAGTATTTTACGAACCAGAAATTCCCTTTAACACAGGTGCCATTGCAAGAACTTGTGGACTTACAAAGACAAGGCTCCACCTCATAAGGCCTCTTGGTTTTTCCGTTGACGATTCACATTTAAAGAGGGCAGGTCTTGACTACTGGCATCTCGTGGATATAAATTATTACGATTCCTATGATGAACTTGTGGAAAAATATCCTGATAGCAATTTTTATCTTGCCTCAACTAAGGCCAAGAAAAAGTACACAGATGTTGAATACAAGGATGGGGACTTTATAGTTTTTGGACCAGAAACTCGTGGTCTGCCAGAGGATTTAATCTTTGCAAATTATGACAAGGCCATAAGGATTCCCATGCTAAAGGATTTTGGCAGGAGCCTAAACTTGTCAAACTCTGCAAATATTATTTTATTTGAAGCCCTAAGGCAACTTGATTTTTTCGATTTGGAATAAGTTTAATTTATTAGTAGAAAGGATTTATTGTGAAGGAAGTAAGAATCTCCGTAAGAAATTTAATAGAATTCGTCAAGAGGTCTGGCGACATAGATAGGAGATTCTTTTCCAACAAGAGGGCCGTGGAAGGGATCAGGGCCCATCAAAAGGTCCAAAGGGAATACTCCAAGGACTTTTTGACAGAAGTTTTTTTGAGGACTACAGAAGAAATTGAGGGAATAAATTTTACAGTTGAGGGACGTGCTGACGGGATTGAAGTCACAGACCAGGTAACAGTTGATGAAATTAAATCGACTACAAGGGAGCTTGAGGACCTCGAGAAGGAAGAAAACCTAATGCACTGGGCACAAGCCAAGTGCTATGCCTACATCTATGCCAAGGACCATGAACTTGACGAGATTAATGTCATGCTCACCTATTATCAACTGGAGTCAGAAGAAATTTTAAATATAAAAAAGACTTTTTCTTTTGGAGAACTTCGTGACTTTTTCATGGGAACTCTGGTGGAATATCTTGAATTTTCAAAGAGAATTGTTGAGTGGAAGGAAACAAGAGACGAGTCCATAAAAAAATTAAAATTTCCCTTCAAGTCCTTTAGGAAGGGGCAGAGGGACCTTTCTGTTGCCGTCTACAACACCATTGATGACAAAAATAAATTATTTGTGGAAGCACCAACGGGGATTGGCAAGTCAATTTCAACGATCTTTCCAACAATTAAGGCAATGGGAGAGGACAAGATTGACAAAGCCTTTTACCTTGTGGCAAGGTCCACGGGGAAGAATGCAGCCAAGGACGGGCTTGAAAGACTTTTAAATAAAAAGCTGAGGTTAAAGCTTACAATTGTAACAGCTAAGGACAAGATCTGCATCAACGACAAGGTAGCCTGCAATCCAAAAGACTGCCCCTATGCCAAGGGTCACTTTGACAGGGTCAATGATGCCATAATTGACATCTTTGATGCCTGCGACAACTTCACAAGAGAAAATATTGAAAAGTTTGCAAGGCTCCACATGGTTTGTCCCTTTGAATACCAACTTGACCTCTTAGACTTTTCTGACTTCATCGTCTGCGACTACAATTACATATTCGACCCAACAGTTTATCTAAAAAGATTTTTTGAAAATTCCATGTTGAGGTTTACTCTTCTAGTTGATGAGAGCCACAATCTCCTTGAGAGGGGAAGAGAAATGTACTCGGCAGAAGTTTCTATTCCTGACCTTGAAAGATTAAGAGAAATGCTCCCAAAGAAGAGGAAGGCTGCGAGGAAGCACCTGACCAAGGCCCTTGAAGAATTTCAAAAGTTGGACTCAGGCAAGACCTTTTATTCTTATGAGTCCTTTATAGGCTTTAATGGGGAAGTGGAAAAGACAGTTTTCTCCATGAACGACTTCTTGACCAAGGACAAGGACCAAGAAAACTACGAGGAAGCTCTTGATATTTATTTTTCACTTTTTAACTACATCAAAATTTTGGAATACTACAATAAGGATTTTGTTTCAATAAAAGACGAGGACAAGGTAAGGATAAAGTCCCTTGACATTGCACCGATTTTTCAAAATATTTTAAAGGCTCCTAGGTCTTCTGTATTTTTCTCTGCAACCCTAAACCCCATAAGATATTATGGAAAACTTTTGGGGGCAGACGAAGAGACTTCTTACTACAAGATTGAGTCACCCTTTGATCCAAATAATCTCTTAGTCCTTCGCAACAATAAAATTTCTACAGTTTATAGAGACAGGGAAGAATCAATTGACGAAATAATTGAAAACCTTAGAGAATTTTCTCAAGATGATGGAAATTATATTTTCTTCTTTCCATCCTACTCTTACATGGAGGCAGTCTATGAAAGATATGTTGAAATTGATGGAGAAGCTATTAAACAGGATAGAGAGATGACTGAGACAGAGAGGGAAGAGTTTTTAAACAACTTTACCTTCTCATCATCAACAAGGGCCTTTGCAGTTATGGGAGGAGTTTTCTCTGAAGGCATAGATTTAATTGGCGAAAGACTAAGAGGAGTTGCCATAATAAGTGTTGGACTTCCTGGACTTTCTTACGAGAGAAATATTTTAAAGTCCCACTTCCAAAAAAAGTACTCAAGGGGCTATGAGTACGCCTACATCTATCCAGGCATGATAAAAGTCATCCAGTCTGCAGGAAGGGTAATAAGGACAGAAGACGACAGGGGAAAAATTCTCTTAATTGACAAGAGATTTTCGCTTCCGCCTTACAAGTTTTTGTTGCCCCACCACTGGCAAATTTTTGATTATGAAAAGCTAGAACAAATGGATAAAATATTAGAAAACTTTAATGAGGTCAAAAGCCTAAAAAATAGAGAAAATTTATAATAAATATCTTTACAAAGCCTATCTTATGTGATAATATTGTTGAGTAAATTAGAAGGAGCCAAAGGCGGCTCTTTTTTTTAGCACTGGAGGTGTTTTTATGGCAGATAGAGTAGTACTTGAATGCACACAATGTAAAAACAGAAATTATGTGACATATAAGAACAAGAAAAATACTACTGAAAGATTGGAACTAAAGAAGTATTGTAAATTCTGTAAAGAACATACAACACATAAGGAAACTAAGTAAGGAGGATTTATGGCTACTAAAACTACACCTAAGACTGAAGAAAAAAAAGGTGGTCTAGGTAGATATTTTAGAGGTGTGAAATCTGAATTCAAAAAAGTTGTATGGCCTTCTAAGGATACTGTAATCAAATATTCTATTATAGTAATCGTGGCAGTTATTTTGTCATCACTACTATTATTAGCGTATGATAAGATCATAATGTTTTTATTTGGTTTTATTTATTGATTGGAGTGTTATAGTTGGATACACAAGAGCTTAATAACAACGAAGCTTCAAAATGGTATGTAATACACACTTATTCAGGTTATGAAAAAAAGGTAAAGGCAAACATGGAAGCCATGGTTCACAATCGTGGCATGGAAGATGTCATCTTCGACATTAGGATTCCCATGGAAGACTATGTAGAAACTAAGGATGGCGTGTCCAAGGCAAAGGAAAGAAAGATGTTTCCATCTTATGTCCTTGTAAACATGATTATGAATGACGAAACTTGGTATCTTGTAAGAAATACAAGAGGAGTAACTGGTTTTGTTGGACCAGCATCTAAGCCTGTACCACTAACTGATGAAGAAGTGTTACTACTTGGAGTTACTGATAACAAAGAGTTATTCGATGCTTACGAAGTAGGAGAGTTAGTCAAGGTTATAAATGGACCCTTCAAAGACTTGGTGGGTAAAATTGACGACTTCAATTACGAAAAAGAAAAAGTTAAAGTTTGTATCTCCATGTTTGGAAGGGATACTATAGTTGAATTGGATTTCAATCAAATTATTAAAGAGTAAGAGATGTGTGGGAGGGTAAACCCGCATTACCACAAGGAGGAAATAAAATGGCAAAAAAAGTCATAGCATTAGTAAAATTACAAATTCCTGCAGGAAAAGCTACACCAGCTCCACCAGTTGGTACAGCACTAGGACCTCATGGTGTAAACATCATGCAGTTCACAAAGGAATTTAACGCAAAGACTCAAGATCAAGCAGGTATGATTATTCCTGTTGTTCTTACAGTTTATCAAGATCGTTCTTTCACTTTTATCACAAAGACTCCACCAGCAGCAGTGCTTATTAAGAAAGCTCTTAATTTGCCAAAAGCTAGTGGTGAACCTAACAAGAAAAAAGTTGGAAAGCTAACAAAGGCACAAGTTGAAGAAATAGCTAAAACTAAGATGCCAGATCTTAACGCAGCAAGCTTAGAAGCAGCTGTTGAATTGATCGCTGGTACAGCTAGAAGTATGGGTATAGAAGTAGAAAGATAAGTGGGAGGCTAAGCCGTAGGTACCACGAAGGAGGTAAATATGCCAAAAAGAGGTAAAAAATATCAAGAAAGCGCTAAGCTTGTAGATAGATCGAATTTATATGATGTTAATGAAGCTCTTGACTTAGTTACAAAAACTGCTAAGGCAAACTTTGATGAAACAGTAGAACTTGCAGTAAGACTTGGTGTTGATCCAAGACACGCTGACCAACAAGTTAGAGGTACTGTAGTACTTCCTAACGGAACAGGTAAAGAAGTTAAGGTACTTGTTCTTGCTAAGGGAGAAAAAATTAAGGAAGCTGAAGCAGCAGGTGCTGACTTCGCTGGTGGAGAAGAATTAGTTGAAAAAATCCAAAACGAAAACTGGTTTGGTTTCGACGTAATTATTGCAACTCCAGACATGATGGGCGTAGTTGGTAAAATCGGTAGAGTTCTTGGACCAAAGGGACTTATGCCAAACCCTAAATCAGGTACAGTTACATTTGATGTAGAACAAGCTGTTAAAGAAGTTAAGGCTGGTAAGGTTGAATATAGAGTTGACAAGGCTGCTATCATCAACGTTCCAATTGGAAAAGTTTCTTTCGGAACTGAAAAACTTGCTGAAAACTTTAAGACAATTGCAGATGCTATTATTAAAGCAAAACCAGCATCAGCAAAGGGTCGTTATTTAAAATCAGTAACAGTTTCATCAACAATGGGACCTGGAATCAAAGTAAATGGTTCAAAATTAATGGAAAAATAAAAACACCTAAGATAAAAAAACCTCAACTTCTTATGAAGTTGGGGTTTTTTTATGGACTTAAGTTTAACTTAGGTCATTTTTTTATGAAAAATTTTAAATCAACTTGCTGGAAACTTTAAGAAAACTTATTTTTTAAGGAAAAACTTGCAATTTTAAAAATAAAAAGCTATAATAGCTAATGTTGATTAAGTATTTTACGGTGGTTACCGAAATTTTCAGGTGGTTTTTATCTGATGCTAAAGTTTACGACTAAGAGCCTTTTATATGCCTGATGTGGCAGATAAAAAGCGAAAAAGTAACTATTACGCTCAGAGTTTTTACAAGAAAAAATCAGCAAATAAAAAGCATCAACACCACGAGATTGCAAAAGTACGAAGGTTATCCTTACGACCGACAGCAGTCTTTTTTTGTTGGTTGGATATCCTTCTAATATTGCAAAATATTAAGGAGGTGTTAAAATGCTAAATCAAAAGCTGACTTGGTTTAAATTAACAAGAGCAGGATTAATTAGTATTATTTTAGGATCTATGATTGAGGCTTTTACAGTTGTAAACATTCATATCCCATCTCAAATTACAGAAGGTGGAATCCTAGGACTGGCCTTATTATCATATAAGACTTTTGGTATAAACCCATCGATCCTAAGTCCAATAATGGATGTGATTTGCATTGTTATTGGAATAAATATTTTTGGAAAGGCATTTTTAAGAAAGACTTTATTAGCTTCCATATTATTTGCCGTTTTTTATAAAATATTTTCCCTTATGGGACCAATACTCCCTAATCTTTACAGCTATCCACTTTTGGCAGCTATAGTTGGAGGTATTGGAATTGGACTAGGTTGTGGACTTGTAGTATCTCAAGGAGGAGCCACAGGTGGGGACGACGCCCTGGCCCTTGTAGTGTCAAATAAGACTAAGATGAATATTTCTTACGCCTACTTACTAATGGACGTAATAGTCTTAGTAATGTCCTTAACTTATATTCCATTCACTAGATTAATTTACTCACTAATTACCACAACAGTATCATCTGTTTTAGTAGGTCAATTTGAGATTAATCCTAGTAGCCCGGTAGAAAAAACAAATCTTTCCGTTTAAAAATTTATTTTAAATGAGAGTTTTCCAAGTTTATATAAGAAAGTGGCTTGGCTACTTTTAATAACATAAATAGTGCATGATTGGAAGTGATTTCTATCTTGCACTATTTTTTATTGTAAATAACTAAGAAGCCGAAGTTCTTTTGGTTTGAAATTTGACATAAAGCTTTAAAATAGATCTTCATAAAGAATACTTGTGTAAGATCTATGAAAAATTAAGTCTTAATAGTTGAAATGTCTGTGAGAGTGTAGATAAGACTATAAAAAAAGAATTTTTCAAATTCGCAGCACTAAAAAATTCTTAAGATCTATTATGTAGGAATAAAAAAGTAAAAAATTGAGAAAAACATCTTAAAGTATCATTAAAAATAAAAACATACAAGAAAAAAACCCTCAACTTCTTATGAATCGAGGGGTTTTTTTAGGACTTAAGTTTATAAACTTAGGTCCTTTTTAATAAAATTTTATAGCTTTTGTAGGTCACGAGTTAAGAACTTTCTCAATAGGAATATTACAAAAACTGTAACGGCAAAATCAACTGATAAGAATGATGCGTTATAAGTTATTGAATAAACCCAGGAGTTCATACCAGCAGGTGTGAATTCCTTGAAGAAAATGACACCTGATAGGACGTGACAAACAAACCTGCCTATGATTCCTACAAGAGATCCAAGTAAGATTGTCTTAATAGAGTTAGTTCTCTCAAACTCATCCTTATAGAGCCCTGCAAGTCCAAGAAGACCATAGGCCAAAGGGTAGTCTAAGATAGCTTGGACTGGGTGATAAACACTGCCGCCAAGAATAATAGACATGACACCGTAAACTGCACCTACAACAAAGCCTTTTACTGGTCCATACCTTAGGGCAAAGATAATTAGTGGAATCATCTTGCCTGGAGTAATAGATCCACCATTAGGCAGTTGATAAAGTTTAACAGTACGAAGAATAAGAGCAAGAGCTATACAAACGGCTCCCTCAACTAACATTTTTGTTGTCCAATTTTTATTTGTTTTTTGCATAAAAAAATACCTCCTTTGCACAAATACTTAAAGAGGTTTAAACACTTCCCTCCGCAAGCATTACCTTGATTGGTTAAAGGGTATAATCTCAGCCTTCCGGCACCCCTAGTGCAAATATAATTATAAGATAAGTAAAATATATTGTAAAGGAAAAGAGATAAGGTTAATAAAGTTTTGGTTTCTTTTTAATACAAGTTTTGGATAAGAGTAAAAATTTAAAGTAAGTGAAGTATAAAATATAAATGATTTGTAAAATTTTTAAGACCTAAGAATTAAATATGACTTCACAAGTAATTATTACTTAAGAATTAATTGTGACTTCACAATTAATTATGACTTAATAAAAAATTATTAACTTGCAATATTTTATGAGTTCATAAATTTTTATAATTTAATGAAAAATTATTGCTTAGGAATTTTTTGAAAGTTAAAGTTTAAAATGAAGAGAAAATTTTTGAGAAAACTTTTAATAGAAGAGTCTAAAAAATAATTTACAGATTATAAAGTGATATAAAAACTTTAAAAATCTTCTGCAATCCTATATAATAACTAGGACATAAGAAACAAAGAAAGAAATTTAAAATAAATGCAAATAAGCATTGACAAAAAACTAAAGACTATATATAATACTTATGTTACTAAGCCGCAGACAGTAGGTGGCACTGCCATAAATCCTACCGAGGTTTGAAATTCGGATTTATTTGATTTTCACATCTCACGGCGGCGTGAGATTTTTTTATTTTGGGGGTGACAAATTGAAAGAAGAAAAACTACAATCAAAACAAGCCCTAGTAGATGAAATTAAAGAGAAAATTCAAGGCGCTCAATCTATCGTTCTTGTAAACTACAGAGGATTAACAGTAGAAGAAGTAACTGAACTTAGATCTAAGTACAGAGAAGCAAATGTTGATTACAAGGTATACAAAAACACAATGATGAGACGTGCTTTCGAAGAGTTAGGTGTTGAAGGATTAGAAGACTTCCTAAAGGGACCAAGCGCTATTGCATTTGGTATGGAAGACCCAGCATCAGCAGCAAAAATTTCATCAGAGTTTGCAGAAGATCATGATGCACTAGAAATTAAAGCAGGATATGTTGATGGAAAAGTATTATCACTTCCAGAAATCGACGCACTTGCTAAATTACCATCCAAGGAAGTTCTTGTTGCACAAGTACTTGGCGGCTTAAACGCACCAATCCAAGGATTCGCAAATGTACTAAATGGTACACTATCAGGTTTTGCAAGAGTTATTGCACAAATCGCAGACAAGAAAGAAAACGAAGCAGCTTAATTTGCTAAAAAATTAAGAAAAATTATTATTTAAAATTACGGAGGAATAAAATGTCAGAAAAAGTAGAACAATTAATTGAACAAGTTAAAGAACTTACAGTATTAGAACTATCAGAAGTAGTTAAAGCTCTAGAAGAAGAATTCGGCGTATCAGCAGCAGCTCCAGCAGCAGTTGCAGCAGCTCCAGCAGCAGGTGGCGCAGCTCCAGCAGCAGCAGCTGAAGAAAAGACTGACTTCGATGTAATCCTTGCTGAAGCAGGACAAGAAAAAGTTAAAGTAATCAAAGTTGTTAAAGACATTACTGGACTTGGACTTAAAGATGCAAAAGCATTAGTTGACGGAGCTCCTAAGGCAGTTAAAGAAGGCGCTTCAAAAGAAGAAGCTGACGAAATCAAGGCTAAACTTGAAGAAGTTGGAGCAACTGTAGAAGTAAAATAATTTAACTTAGTTAAATTTAAAAGAACTGTCCCATTGGGGCAGTTCTTTTGTGTATAATTTTAAGTTTATATAATAAAAAGAGAACTCATTTTACAGCGAGTTCTCTTTTTTTATGTTTGTTAAGTTGTGAGATTATTATATTTGTAATTAATTTTTATTTGCGAAGGCTTTTTAATAGTTCTATTTCTTTCTTGTGGCCTTCTAGGTCTTGAGGAGTTTCAAGATAAAAGGGGAGATCTCTTAATTTTTCGTGGTTTATTATTCTCTCTATGGCTTCGAGGCCAATCTTCCCTCGACCAATGACTTCGTGCCTGTCCTTGCGTGCTCCTCTTTCATTTTTGGAGTCATTTAGGTGGATGGCGTAGAGTTTATCTAAACCTATATATTTGTCAAATTCTGCTAATACTCCATCTAAGTTATTAACTATGTCGTAGCCTGCTTCGTGGACGTGGCAGGTGTCCATACATACGCCGACTTTTTCTTTTAAGTTGACGCCTTCTATTATTCTTCCAATTTCTTCGAAGTTTGATCCAACTTCTGTTCCCTTGCCTGCCATGGTCTCAAGGAGGACTAGGGTCTCTTGATCTTCTCTTAACACTAGATTTAATTGGGCAGAAATTATTTCTATTGCCTTGTCAATGCCAAGTCCTGTGTGGGACCCTGGGTGAAAGTTGTAATAGGTATTTTCAAAATACCTTAGCCTTTCTAAGTCCTCTGCCAGGATTAGGTTGGCGAATTCTCTTATACTTTCTGTTGCTGAGCAGGGGTTTAGGATGTAGGGAGCATGGGCTAGAAGGGGACCAAATTTATTTTCTCTTGCGATATCTATTAGGCCTCTTATGTCTTCTTGGTCTAATTTTTTCATTCTTGAACCTCTAGGGTTTCGAGAAAAAAATTGAAAACTTGTGGCAGAAATTTTCAGGGCATCCTTTCCCATATTGGTGTAGCCCCTTGATGTAGAAAGATGGGGACCTATTTTAAACATATTACCTCCAAAAAAATTTATTAGTGGAACTTGTTTTCGCTTGGGTCGTGAAACTTGACGACTTTAGCTGGAGCGCCAACGGCAGTTGAGTTGGCAGGTATGTCTGTGAGGACAAGGGCGCCTGCTCCGATTTTTGCTCCATCACCAATTGTTACTGGTCCAAGGACTGTGGCTCCAGTTCCAATTATGACGTTGCTTCCAACTGTGGGGTGTCTCTTCTTTTCCTTTTCGTTGCCAGTTCCACCAAGGGTTATGTTGTGGTACATGTGACAGTTGTCCCCAATCTCGGCAGTCTCTCCTATGACCACAGCCATGCCGTGGTCAATAAAGAGATTTTTGCCAATTTTTGCACCTGGATGGATTTCGATGCCAGTTTTCTTCCTGGCTCTTTGTGAAATCCATCTTGCAAGTGTAGTGTGTTCTTTTTCATAAAAGTAGTGGGCAATTCTATGTCTCACCATGCAAGAAACAATGGGATACATAAAGATTGCTTCAAATAAACTTTTACAGGCTGGGTCCTTTAATAAAATAAATTCCCCATATTCCTTAATTTTTTTCAAATACTTAATCATTTTTAAAAAGGTCAGTGGACATATATCTTTCAGCTGTATCAGGTGCAACTGTGACTATATTTCCACCAAGCTCCTCTTGCATTTTTAGTGCACCTACTACATTGGCACCAGCTGATATGCCAACAAGTAGTCCTTCTTCACGAGAAAGTCTTCTTGCCATTTCTATAGCTTCTTCTGATTTAACAGTTATTGTCTTGTCTAGGATTTTTGTATCTAAAACTCCTGGAACAAAGTTTGCTCCAAGACCTTGGATTTTATGTGTTCCTGCTTCTCCTCTTGTAAGAAGTGGAGATTCATCTGGTTCAAGACCCCAAACTTTTACATTTTCATCCTTAGATTTTAAAAATCTTCCAACTCCTGTAACAGTTCCTCCAGTTCCTATTCCAGCAACAAAGCCTGTGATGTCCTTTAGGTCTTTATAAATTTCTGGACCTGTAGTTTCTTCGTGAGCCACAGCATTGTACTTGTTTTCAAATTGGTTTGGCATGAAGTAGTTGCCTGTAGCAACAAGTTCCTTGGCCTTGTCAACTGCTGCCTGCATGCCGCCTTCACCTGTTAAAATTAAGTTAGCTCCAAAGGCTGCGATTATGTTTCTTCTTTCAATTGACATAGATTTTGGCATAACAATATTAACCTTGTAGCCAAGGGCACGACCAATCATGGCAATGGCAATTCCAGTGTTACCACTTGTTGGTTCGACAATTTCCATTCCTTCTTTTAGGGATCCGTCTTTGATGGCTCCCTTAATCATGTAGAGGGCAGCCCTGTCTTTAACTGATCCTGCTGGGTTAGATTTTTCTACTTTTACAAAAATCTTTCCTCCACCAATCTTTTCTAATTGTACTAATTTTGATTCTCCAACTGTTTCTAATAATTTTGTCATTTTTTCTCCTCCGTAAATACATAAAAAAAAGAGTATATGAAATCATATACTCTTAAAATCTTTCTTAATATCTAATAAAAAGTTTAAAATATTGATTCACATTCAAATAAGTCCTATAAAATTTTTTATAGAACAACAACAGAATGCTTGGCTTGTGAAATTTTTAAAGTTATTTAAGTTTTTCATTTTTATCGCCTCTCAATATGTTTCGACTATACTATTTTAAAATTTATTTGTCAAGTATAAATTAAAAGAATTGTTAAAGCTAATTGGCAAAAAAACTTGCTTTAATATGTAGGAAATTGAAAATTTATTTTAAAAAAATTTTATAAAAATTGTGACTTGATGAAGGTCTTGCACTTAGTAAAAAATAATGACTTAGTAAAAAATTGCAGCTTTATAAGAAACTATAACTCTATGAAAGCTTATAACTTTATAAAAAACTGTGAGTTTACAAAAATCTATGACTTCACAAGAATTTATGACTTAGTAAAAATTTAAAAATCAAAAAAAGTAAAATTCTCAAAAATTTTATTTTATTTTTACAAAAACCACGGAAATTTTCTACAAGGGGTTGAAATATAAATTAATTGTGAAATTTTCTTGAATATAAGAGTCAATCTTAGTTATAATGTAAGCAGTAAATAAAAAGAGGTGTTTTATGAAAGTTTCAGTTATCCTGGCAGCAGGAGAGGGAACGAGAATGAAGTCCAAAAAACCAAAGGTGCTTCATGAAATTCTTGGAAGACCTATGCTTTTTTATGTCCTAAATTCTTGCAAGCATTCACAAGTTGAAAAGAATCTTGTAGTTGTGGGACACAATAAGGAAAAAGTGTGCAAGGCCTTCGAAGATGAACAAGATGTGGAATTTATTGAGCAACCTATTGGCGACAATGTACCCTATGGTACAGGCTATGCCGTTATGAATGCTCTTGATAAAATAGAAGATGATGATACAGTTATTATCCTAAATGGTGATACTCCAATTATTTCTAATTCAACTATTTCATGCTTTTTGAGATACCACGAAGAGAGAAATAACGATATAACAGTTTTATCTGCTGATATGAAAGATCCTACAAACTACGGCAGGATTGTCAGAGATGAAAATGCAAATGTTGTTGCAATAGTAGAGGAAAAGGACGCAAGTGAAAAGCAAAAGTTAATTCGTGAAATTAATTCAGGGATTTTTGCCTTTAAGGGTTCTTCTCTAAAGTCAGCCCTTAAAAAAATCGACACTGACAATGCAGCAAATGAGCTTTATATAACTGACACTCTTGAAATCCTAGTTAAGGAAGGCAAGAGGGTTGACTCCTTTAAGCTTAGGGACACAAGAGAAATCCTTGGGGTTAATTCAAGATACGAGTTATCTATTGCAGCAGAAATCCTACAAAAAAAGATTAACAAGGAATACATGATAAATGGTGTTGGGATAATTGATCCTAAGTCCACTTATATAGAATACGGAGCTACTATCGAAAGAGATGTCATGATTTACCCAGGCACTCGCATTGACAGAAAGTCTGTAATAAAAGAAGGGGCAGAAATTTACTCTTCTACAATAAAGAATTCAACAATTGGAGAAGATGTAATTATTAGGTCATCTGAAATAGAAGACTCTTCTATAGGAAGGGGAACTACAGTGGGACCTTATGCTCACCTAAGACCAAACTCCCATGTTGGAGAAAATTGTAAAATTGGAAACTTTGTTGAAGTTAAGAATTCTAATGTTGGAGATGGGTCAAAGATGAGTCACCTTGCTTACATAGGCGATGCCGATGTGGGCAGTGGAGTTAACATAGGCTGCGGAGTGGTCTTTGTTAATTACGATGGAAGAGACAAGTTTAGGGCCAAGGTTGGGGACAATGCCTTCATTGGTTCTAATGCAAATTTAGTAGCGCCAATTGAAGTAGAAGACAATGGCTATGTTGCAGCTGGATCTACTATTACTAAAAAAGTTTTGAAGGGTCAACTTTCTCTTGAGAGAGCACCTCAAAAAAATATAGATGGTTGGGTTGAGAGAAAAGGATTTATGAAATAGGAGGACGTGGATAATGAACACAGTTAATGGAGATATTGTAGTATTTACAGGAAATTCTAACCTAAGTCTTGTAGATAAAATTTGTGAAAACATGGGAATTGAAAAGGGCGCTTGTACTGTGTCCACATTTTCTGATGGAGAAATTTCAATTGATATTGGAGTTTCTGTAAGAGGTAAGGATGTTTTTGTTATCCAATCAACTTCTTCACCAGTTAATGACAACCTAATGGAACTTTTAATTTTAATTGATGGTCTAAAGAGGGCATCAGCTGGCAGAATTAACGCAGTTATTCCTTACTACGGATATGCAAGACAAGACAGAAAGACTAAGGCAAGGGAACCTATTACTTCAAAACTAGTGGCAAATCTAATTACTGAAGCAGGAGCTGACAGGGTTGTTGCAATGGACCTTCACGCTGGTCAAATCCAAGGATACTTTGATATTCCAGTTGATCACCTAACAGCAGTTCCTTACCTTGCAAGATACTTCAAGGACATTGTAAATGAAGACGACTTTGTCGTTGTTTCTCCAGACCTTGGAGGAGTAACTAGAACAAGAAAGTTTGCCAACGAATTAAATCTTCCTATTGCAATAATTGAAAAGAGAAGACCAAAGGCAAATGTATCTGAAGTTATGAATATTATTGGTGATGTTGAAGGCAAGTCAGTTATACTTGTTGATGACATTGCAGATACTGCTGGAACTATTACTAAGGCAGCAGATGCTCTAAAGGCTAGAGGTGCAAAAAAAGTTTATGGAGCTGCAACTCATGGAGTCCTATCAGGTCCAGCTATTGAAAGACTAAAGAATTCATCTCTTGAAAAATTTGTAATCACAGATACTATTGAACTTCCAGAAGAAAAAAGAATAGATAAGATTGCTGTTGTGTCTGTTGCACCAATTTTTGCATCAGCTATTAAGAGAATTAACACATCACAATCAGTTAGTGAAATGTTTGAATAAGGTGATTAAGTGTATATAATTGCAGGACTGGGAAACCCCGGCAAGAAGTATGAAGATACTAGGCACAATGTGGGCTTCTCAACAATTGATGTCCTTGCGGATAAGCTTAATATAAAAGTTAATAAGATTAAATTTAAGGGGCTTGTAGGTGAAGGGAGAATTGGCAGCGAGAAGGTCATTCTCCTAAAGCCCCATACTTTTATGAACAATTCCGGAGAATCAATTGTAGAAATTTTAAATTTTTATAAATTAAAACCAGAAGATTTAATGGTTATTGTAGACGACATTGACATTGAATTTGCTCAGATAAAGATAAAGAAAAATGGATCTGCTGGGACTCACAATGGACTTAAGTCAATTGTAAACTTAACAGGAAGCAAAAATTTTGCCAGGTTTAAAATTGGTGTTGGAAAAAAACACCCCAATGAAGATTTGGCAAGTTTTGTTCTGTCCAATTTTCCATCAAAGGATAGAAAGCACATTGCAGATGCCATTGACGCCTGTGCCGATGCCATAATTGATGCAGTGGACTCAGGGATCGACAAGTCCATGAATTCTTATAACAACAATATTTATTGAGGTGAAAATTGAATTTTTTAATCAATAGTGTAAAGAACCTAGAAGCTTTTAAGGAATTAGATAATTCAATAAAAATTTCCAAGAACACTGCAGTCTTTGGTTCAGAGGAGGCAGTGCTCTCTCTTTTTGCGCCCACTTTTTCTCATGAGGGCAAGAAAGTCTGTCTCATTTCACAAGATAGGGTAAGGGCAAGAAAGGCCTACGAGGACATTGAGTCCATCTCAGATGAGAATTGCGTCTACTATCCAGAAAAGGACGTCTTTTTCTATGACAGGGATTCAAAGTCCAAGGAGAACACAAAGAAAAGGCTAGAAGCCATGGCAGAGATTTCAAGTGGCAGGGCAAAGATGGTTGTCACAACCTTAAACGCCTTGACTGCAAAAATATCAAGGCCAGAAATTTTTGCATCTTATAAAATCAATATAGAAGTTGGACAAGTTTTAAATCTTGACGTCCTACCCAAGAAGCTTGTGGAAATGGGCTACGAAAGATTTCCAAGTGTTGAAGGTCTAGGTCAGTTCTCTATAAGGGGTTCCATCATAGACATTGGGACACAAGATGCCAACTACAGGATAGAACTTTTTGATGACGAAGTTGATTCTATTAGGTCCTTTGAAATTGAAAACCAAAGGTCCATAGAAAAGCTAGAAGAAATTACAATTTATCCCATAGAAGACTTGATTATAAAAGAAGATGAAAGAAATCAAGTTGCTGAGAGAATAAAAAAAGACCTTTCCAAGACTAAGCTTCTTGGAAAAGAAAAAGATAGACTCAATGAAAAGTTTTTAAGGTACGTGGACAGGCTAGAGAACCAAGAGACCATTATCAACAAGGACCTAATCCTTCCCTATGTAGACCAAGACCAAGTGGGATCTTTCTTAGATTACTTAGAGGATTTTATATTTTTAATTGAAGAGCCTTCGAGGATTGTAGAAAGAGAAGAAGAACTTGACCTTGCCAATGGAGAAAAGTTTGCAATCTTAATTGAGAATGGTGAAGTCACAAAGTCCCACGAAAAAACTTTTTACAACTACAAGGACATAGTCGACAAGTTAAATGAAAAAACTCTAATAACTTTTAACGCCCTCTTGAAGCCACCAAAGATGTTTAAACCAAAGGATATTGTAAACATAAAGGTCAAGAGCGTGACAAACTATATGTCGAAGATCAAACTCTTCAAGGAAGACTTAGACTATTATGAAAAAAATAATTTTCAGGTCATCCTACTTGGGGCAACAGAAAAAAGAGCTAAGAGACTTTTTGACCACCTTGTGGACTTGGGTTACTCACCACACTTGGCAAAAAATACCAAAAATGAAAAAATTACTTCCAACATTGTTGTCACTACTGGAGCCTTAAATGATGGAATAGAATTTTCAGATTCAAAGACTGTTTTTATAAATTATTCAGAAATTTATGGATCTTTCTCAAAGAAGAAAAAGAAAAAACCAGCCAAGAAGAAGGCACTAAACTTTGAGGACTTACAAATTGGTGACTACGTAGTTCACGAAGCCCACGGTGTTGGGAAATATGTGGGGACAAGAAGACTTGAAGTCTCAGGCATACAAAAGGACTACATCCTTATTGAGTACGGTGGAGAGGATAAACTCTTCCTTCCAATAGAAGCTCTTGATTCCATTTACAAGTACGTCCAAGAAGGCAAGAGGCCGCCAAAGGTCAACAAGTTAAATTCCCTTGACTGGAAGAAGAAGAAGGCTCGTGCAAGACAGTCCATTGATGACATGGCTGACGAGTTAATAAAACTCTATGCAACTCGTGAGAATTCCAAGGGCTTTGCCTTTAGTGAGGACTCTCAATACCAAAGGGAGTTTGAGGATGCCTTCATCTATGAAGAAACTCCTGGTCAGTTGAAGTCTGCTGAAGAAATAAAAGAAGATATGGAGAAGGAATCTCCTATGGATAGACTTCTCTGCGCCGACGTTGGTTATGGAAAGACAGAGGTTGCCCTTCGTGCAGCCTTTAAGGCAATACTTGACGGAAAGCAAGTTGCAATTCTTGTTCCGACAACTATTTTGGCACAGCAACACTACAACACAATTAAGGAGAGGTTTAAAAACTTCCCTGTGGGAGTTGGACTTCTCTCAAGGTTTAGGTCCAAGAAGGATCAGAAGATGGACCTTGAAGGTCTAAAGGATGGCAACATCGATATAATAGTGGGAACTCACAGGCTCCTCTCCAAGGACGTGAAGTTCAAGGACTTGGGACTTTTGATTATTGATGAAGAGCAAAGATTTGGCGTCCGTCACAAGGAAAAGTTGAGGATGCTAAAGGAAAATGTAGACACATTAACCTTAACAGCCACACCAATTCCAAGGACTCTTCAAATGTCCATGATTGGAATAAGGGACATGTCAGTTATTGAAGAGCCACCTGAAGAGAGATTTCCAGTGGAAACTTACGTCCTAGAGTACAACAACCTCATGGTGCGTGAGGCCATCCTAAAGGAAATTGAAAGAGGAGGGCAAGTTTACTTCCTCTACAACAAGGTTTCAAATATGGAAAATAAACTTTTGGAACTTAGGAAGCTTGTTCCAGAGGCGACCTTCTCTATGGCAAATGGTCAGATGACTGAAAAGCTCCTTGAAGATACCATGATCGACTTCATAGAGGGAAATGTTGACGTATTAGTTTGCTCAACTATAATAGAAACAGGTATGGACGTTCCAAATGCAAATACAATGATAATAACTGACTCCAATAGGTTGGGGCTTTCACAACTTTATCAACTTCGTGGAAGGATTGGAAGGTCATCGAGAATTGCCTACGCCTACTTCACCTACGACAGGTCCACATCAATCTCTGAAGTGGCACAAAAGAGACTTCAAGCTATAAAAGAGTTCACTGAGTTTGGGTCAGGTCACAAGATTGCAGAAAGGGACCTTGAGATAAGGGGTTCTGGTTCCATACTTGGGTCAAGACAGTCAGGTCACATTGAAAAAATTGGTTACGACCTCTACATGAAGTATCTAAAGGATGCTGTCTTGAAGTTAAAGGGTCTTGATGTGGAAGAAGAAATTGAAACTACAATTGACCTCAAGCTGGATTCCTTTATACCAAAGGAATATATTGCTGACGACAGGACAAGGCTTGAAATTTATAAAAAGATCTCAGTTCTTTCAACTGAAGAGGAGTACTCAGACCTTGTTGATGAATTAATCGACAGGTTCTCAGACTTCCCTGATGAAGTTTCAAACCTTATGGACATTGCCCTCTTAAAGAACAAGGCACAAAAGGCAAAAGTTTCATCTATTGTTGAGAGAAGAGGAGAATATAGGGTAAGAGTGGAAGGTGAGGTTGAGCTTCCAGCCATAATGGAAATAAACAACGAGTTCGAAAATGTTTCTTACTCTATGGGAAATGTCAATGAAATTGTATTGACTAAGTTAAAGTATCCTCTCGACGAGCTTAAAAAACTTGTTACAATTTTGTATTTACACAAAAAGGACACAAAAACTTCTAAAAAGTAGTGTATAATAGAAACATTAAATGATAATAATTAAATAAAATAAGGAGAGAAATATGTTTTTAAAAAAATTTGGTAAGATAGCAGTGACTATTGCACTAGCAGGTTCACTTGTTGCTTGTAGTGGTGCAAATAAAGATGTAGCAGCTAAGGTTGGTGGAGTTGAAATCCCAATGGAAGAATTCTACAAGTCTTATGCAGCAAGGGTAAATCAACTTACTTCAATGTATGGTGAAGATGTTCTTAAGAATAAGGAAGACGGCAAAAAGTCTACTGACGAACTTCTAAGAGAACAAGCAATTACTGACTTAACAACAACTGAAGCTCTTAAACAAGATGCAGAAAAATCAAAAATTACAGTTTCTGATGAAGAAGTAAATCAAAAGCTTGACGAAATCAAGGCACAACTTGGTGGCGAAGAATCCTTCAATAAGTTTTTAGCAGAAAATGGACTTCCAAAGGAATATGTTGCTGAAAACATGAAGAACCAAATGTTAGTTGGAAAATACACTCAAGAAAAATTAAAAGAACTTGAACCAACTGAAGAAGAAGTTAAAAAACAATACGAAGACAACAAGGACTCTTACTACAAGGCGAAAGCTTCTCATATCCTAGTTGACGACTTAAAGGAAGCTAATGTGCTAAGAAAACAAATCCTAAAGGGAGAAGACTTTGCTAAGCTTGCTAAGGAGAACTCTAAGGACACAGGAAGTGCACAAAATGGTGGATCACTTGGCGAATTCACAAGCGGACAAATGGTTGAAGCCTTTGACCAAGAAATTGCTAAGATGAAGCCTGGTGACATTTCAGAACCTATCACTACACAATTTGGTTACCACGTTATTAAGCTTGAAGAAAAAACTCCTCTAGAATTTGATGCAGTTAAAGATCAAATCAAGGCTCAGCTACAACAAGAAAAATTCAAAAACTATATTGACAAAGTTAAGAAAGATGCTAAAATAAAAACTTACGTTAACACTTCTAAAGAAGTTGAACTTCCAGAAGAATACAAAAACTTTGGCAAGGTAGAAAAAGAAGGCCAAGCTAAGAAAGCTAATGCAAAGGCTGAGGCAGCAAAGAATAATGCAAAAGCTAATGCAGCAAAAGAAAACGCAAAGGCTGAAAACAAGAAAGAAACAAAATAAGATTTAAATCAAAGCCTGTGAGTAAAGAGCTAGAGGGTTAAATTCCTCTCTTAGGTCACAGGCCTTTTATTTTTTATTTAATCAAAGTTTTACTTTCCTTTAATAACGAATTAAAAATCTAATTAAAGAAACATTTAATATAAAAATCTGTTATAATAATATGAATATGGATAATGGGGTGAAGTAATGAGTTTTTCATCAGAGATTAAAGATGAAGTGGCTAAGATAAAAGTTGATGACTACAAATTAATTTTATCTGAACTTGCAGGGATAACTCCCATGTGTGGGATTTTAAATTTCAAAAACAATAAAATTTCTATGGAATACATTACAGAAAACGCTCCTGTGGCAAGGAGAATTTTTACATTTTTAAGAAGGTCTTTTGGATTTGAAGTTGAAGTTAAAAATGTTAGGTCAACTCAACTTAAAAAAAATGTATTTATTATCTATATATCTCAAGATGAGTCTTGCAGGTTACTTCTTGATGAGTTAAAATATATTAAGGGTGCAAGCGTATTTATGATAAATTATGCTCCCACTGATCTCATAAAAACAAGTAATGAGAAAAAGGCCTACATCCGTGGTGCCTTTATGGGTTCAGGATCCATTACTGATCCAAAAAAAGGATATCATTTGGAATTTGTTTCTGAAAACGAATCCAACGCATACTTTTTAAGCGATACAATTAATGATTTTGGACTCAACTCAAAGGTAATTATGAGAAAGGAAAAATACATAGTTTACATTAAGGACTCAGAACAAATTTCTGACTTCCTATCTCTCATAGGTGCCTATAACTCTGTTTTGAATTACGAAAACGTAAGGGTTATTAAGGAAATGAGAAATAATGTAAATAGGATCGTAAATTGTGAGACGGCTAACTTAAATAAAACCGTTAAGTCATCTTACGACCAGGTAGAGGATATTAAGCTTATCGAGAAGGAAATTGGGATAGAAAATTTAGATGAGGATTTGAAAGCTATAGCTAAGATAAGACTTGAGAACAGGTCTATGAGTTTAAATGATATTGCGAACTCTCTTGAGCCAAAGGTTTCAAAGTCCACTGTCAATTATAGATTTAAAAAACTTAGGAGAATTGCGAACAAGTTGAGGGGTGTATAAAATGATAAGTAAAAAAGTTGTACTTAATAATAGTGACGGGCTCCACGCTAGGGCAGCTGCACTGTTTGTAAGAGAGGCTAACAAGTTTGCTTCTGAAATAAATCTTGAAGCTCATAACGACAAGGTAAATGGCAAGTCCATCATTGGGATTATGTCTCTTGGTGCCTTCACAGGCGAAGAGATTATCATTGAAGCTGACGGCGCAGATGAAGAAGAAGCTGTGGAAAGATTAGCTTACTTAGTTGAAAAAGAGTTTATAAATCTTTAAATTAAATAAATTATTATGCTTGGAGTTTTGCTTTGTCAAAACTCTTTTTTCATGTCCTTTTATTTGTCTTTTGCCTTTGATAAAATATATTAAAGATTAGTAATGAAATTTTTATTTTTAAATTTTATAAGCTAGTGAAAAATTTTTTAAAACTCATTAGTGAGTGATAAAGATTTTTTGAAAATTAATTTTTAAAGTTTTAAAATTTTTTAAAAATAAAAATTTGTGATTTATAGATTGAGGATGATCCTATGAATAATTTTGTTCACCTACATCTCCATAGTGAATACTCTCTCTTAGATGGGTCTACGAGAATAAGTCTCTTGCCTAAAAGGGTTAAGGACCTTGGCATGGATGCCGTTGCTCTAACTGACCACGGCAATATGTATGGAGCCATTGCCTTCTACAAGGCTTGCAAGGATGCTGGAGTAAAACCCATCCTAGGTTGCGAGGTCTACATATCAGAGAAGGATATGACTGTTAAGGACAAGACCAACAAGAGGTTCCACTTGATCCTTTTGGCAGAAAACAATGAGGGCTTCAAAAATATTATGAAGATAGTCTCCATTGGTTACGTCGAAGGATATTATTACAAGCCTCGTGTAGACAAGGAAGTATTAAGAAAATATTCCAAAGGTATTATTGCAACTTCAGCCTGCCTTGGTGGCGAGGTCCAAAGACATCTATTAAATAGGGACACTGAAGCTGCAAAAAAAGCTGCCCTTGAGTATAGAGACATCTTTGGAGAAGGAAACTTCTTCTTAGAGCTTCAAGACCATGGCATGCCTGAGCAAGCTAGGGTTAATCGTGAGCTTGTACTTCTATCTGAAGAGCTGGGGATACCCCTAACTGCATCCAATGACGTCCACTATTTAATGAAGGAGGACTCAAAGAGTCACGACGTCCTACTTTGTATTCAAACGGGAAAGACAATAAACGACACAGACAGGATGAAGTTCCCATCAGATGAATTTTATCTAAAGTCTCCTGATGAAATGGCAGCCCTCTTCCCAGAAAATCCTGAAGCCCTAGAGAACACTGTGAAGATTGCAGAAAGGTGCAATGTTGAGATAAAATTTCACGACCTTCACTTGCCAGAGTTTATAGTGCCAGATGGATATACACACGAGGAATACTTAAAGAAACTTGCTCTTGAGGGAATGATTAAGCGTTATGAAAATGTAACTGATGAAATAAAGGACAGGTTTGAGTTTGAGTTCAACACTATAAAGAATATGGGTTATGTTGACTACTTCTTAATAGTTTGGGACTTTATAAGATATGCGAGAAAGCACGAGATCCAAGTTGGACCTGGAAGGGGTTCTGCTGCTGGTTCCATGGTTTCCTATTGCTTGGGAATAACTGACGTTGATCCCTTGGAGTTTGACCTACTTTTTGAAAGGTTTTTAAATCCAGAGAGGGTTTCCATGCCTGATATTGATATAGACTTTTGCTATGAAAGACGTGAAGAGGTTATTGATTATGTAAACAGAAAGTACGGAGACTCTCACGTTGCTCAAATAGTTACCTTTGGAACCATGGCTGCTCGTAATGCCATAAGGGACGTGGGCCGTGCCCTTGACATGTCCTATGCCAAGGTGGACTACATTGCCAAGCAGGTTCCACAAGCTCTCAACATGACCATAGAAAAGGCCCTAGAAGTTTCAGAAACCTTTAAGGGGATCTACGATGGAGAAGAGGACTCAAGACTTTTAATTGATATGGCTCTTAAGCTCGAAGGCCTACCAAGACATACTTCAACTCACGCAGCTGGTGTTGTAATATCCAAGGACGAACTTACAGAATATGTTCCCCTAACTAGGAACGACAAGATCATTGCAACTCAGTTTAACATGATTGAGCTTGAAGAGTTGGGACTTTTGAAGATGGACTTCTTGGGTCTAAGGACTCTTACAGTTATTAGGGACGCAATTAATTTAATAAAAGAAAACCAGGGAAAGACTATAAATTTCGAAAATTTCAACTACAATGATCCAGATGTTTTAAAGATGTTTGCAAGATCAGAAACTCTTGGGGTCTTTCAATTTGAATCTAGCGGAATGAGGGCCTTCTTAAAGGAACTAAAACCAGATGAATTTTCTGACTTAGTTGCTGCCAACGCCCTCTTTAGGCCGGGACCAATGAAGCAAATCCCAAAATTTGTTGGGTCTAAGCACGACAAGTCTACAATTTCCTACATCCATCCAAAGCTTGAGCCAATTTTGAAATCAACTTATGGTTGTATAGTCTACCAAGAACAGGTTATGCAAATAGTTCAACAAATTGGTGGTTACTCTCTTGGCAGGGCCGACATTGTTAGACGTGCCATTTCCAAGAAGAAGATGAAGGTCATGGAAGAAGAGAGGAAGAACTTTATCTATGGCAACAAAGAAGAGGGAGTTTGTGGAGCCATTGCCAATGGAGTTGACGAGAAGTCTGCCAACGAGATTTATGACTTGATAATAGACTTTGCCGACTACGCCTTTAACAAGTCTCACTCCGTAGCCTATTCAGTAGTTGCTTATAGGACAGCTTGGCTAAAATATTATTATCCAAGAGAATTTATGGCAGCACAAATTTCAACTTACACCAATGACATCAAGCAAGTCAGCCTTTATATAGAGGAGATAAAGAGGTTGGGGATAGAAATTCTGCCACCAAATATTAATTACTCCTTCAAGAACTTCACTGTTGAGGACAACAAAATTAGGTTTGGACTCAAGGCTGTAAAAAATGTTGGCGACAACTTAATTGATGTAATTGTGAGAGCAAGGGACAAGGGACCTTACAAGTCTCTCAAGGATTTTGTTGATAGGATCAATGCTCTTGATAAGTCTGCCCTTAACAAGAGGGCTGTGGAATCCCTAATAAGGTGTGGAGCCATGGACGACTTCAGGGGAAACAGGGCCCAGTATCTTGCAATCTATGAAGGTATTTTATCTTCTTCATCAAATACTGCAAAAAATAATATTATGGGTCAATTTTCACTTTTTGAAGAGGCTGACCTCCAAGAGGACCTACCAAAACTTCGCGACTTCCCACAAAAGGACAAGCTTGACATGGAGAAGGAAGTTATTGGCATGTACATCTCTGGTCATCCCCTTGATCCTTATAGGGAATTAATCGAGAAAAATTCATCTATAAACACAAACCAAATCTTTGAAAAGTACAGGGAAAATCTCTTGAGAAGGTCCAAGGTCAAGGTTGGAGGAATTTTAAAATCCAAGAAAACCATGATAACGAAGACCAACAAGATGATGGCCTTTGCAGCCCTAGAAGACTTATTTGGGACAATTGAACTTGTAATCTTCCCAAATGTCTACTCACGATACAAAGACCTAATTGAAGATGAGAATGTTGTTGTAGTTGAGGGTCACTTCCAGGAATCGGAAATTGAAGAGCCAAAGATTTTGGTGGATTCAATATCAAGGCTTAAGATGCCAACAAAAAATAAATTATACATTTCTGTTGAATCTATGAAGAATGAAAATGTAAATGAAATAAGAAAAATATTAAAAGATTATGAAGGTTCCACTCCTGTGGTCTTCTTTGAAGAAGAAACGAGAAGAGCCTTTGGGACTGACTCAAGCCTTTGGATTGATGACAAGTCTTTTGACGAAATTCAAAATAAATTGATAGCTTATACTAAGTCTAGAGAAAAGATTATTTTAAAGTAGGTGGATATGAGAGTTGCAATTTTAACAAGTGGCGGCGATGCTCCAGGCATGAATGCCACAATAAGAGCTGTTACAAGGACCTGTATCTTTGAAGGGATAGAGGTCTATGGCATCAGTGGAGGCTACGAGGGTCTTATTGATGCAAAGTTTGAAAAATTAGTTCAGTCTTCTGTTGCCGACATTATCCAAAGGGGTGGAACAATTCTCTCCACTTCACGTTCTGATAGGTTTATGACAGAAGAGGGACTTGAAAAGGCAATAAATTCTCTAAAAATTTTTGAAATTGATGCCCTAATTGTCCTTGGTGGCGACGGAAGCCTCAGGGGAGCAAATAAATTAAGGGAGAGGGGAATAACTGTAATTGGAATTCCTTGTTCCATTGACAACGACCTTGCCTACACAGACTTCACAATAGGTTTTATGACGGCAGTGGAAACTGTCACTGAAGCTATAAGTCACATTAGGGACACAACAGAGGCCCACGGCCGTGCCAATGTTGTTGAAGTCATGGGCCGTGAGTGTGGCGACATTGCCCTTTACTCAGGAGTTTCTTCTGGTGCTGAATCAATTATAGTTCCAGAGATAGAAACTAACATAAATGAAATTGCTGAGAAGGCAATCATGGGTAAGAATCGTGGCAAGAGACACCACATAATTATTATGGCTGAGGGTTGTGGGTCTGCCTTTGACTTTGCCAAAGACTTCCAAGATTTAACTGGGATAGACACAAGGGTTACTGTTCTAGGTTATATCCAAAGGGGAGGAGCTCCTTCTATTTTTGACAGGATCCTTGCATCACAATTTGGTTATTTGGCAGTCAAAGAAGCAAAGGAAGGAAAGTCTAGAGTCCTTGGATTTAAAGAAGGAAGAGCCAAGGTCATGACCTTTGAAGAAATGTTTGAAGCTAAGAAAGTTTTTAGGGAAGATCTTTTAGACATCTTAAAGACTGTTTCTATATAGAGGTGGAAAATGAAAAAGACAAAAATTGTTGCAACTATTGGACCAGCAAGTGAAAGTGAAGAAATTTTAAAAATCCTCTTCACAGAGGGAGTTAACGTTGCAAGGCTTAACTTCTCTCATGGCAGCCATGAAGAGCACAAGATAAAAATTGACAGAATAAAAAAACTCAGGAAGGAAATGGACCTGCCCATTGGTATCATGCTTGACACCAAGGGACCAGAAATTAGGCTGGGAGAAGTTGAAGGAGAAGTCACTTTAGAAATTGGAGATGAATTCACCTTAACCACTGAAGATCTTACTGGCGACAAGTCTATTGCCAGCATCTCCTATAAAGAACTTTACAAGGACGTGAAGGCTGGTGACAAGATTTTAATTGATGACGGCCTAGTTGAACTTCTTGTAAAGGAAATTAAGGGAGAAAAAATTATTACAGAAGTTGAAAACTCTGGTGTTATTTCTTCCCACAAGGGAGTTAATGTTCCAGGAGTTGATATCAAACTTCCTGCCCTAACTGAAAGAGACATTGAGGACATAAAGTTTGGGGTCAAAGAAGACATAGACTTCATCGCAGCTTCCTTTATTAGGTCAAGGTATGATGTCCTTGCCATAAGAAAGGTTCTTGAAGAAGAGAGGGACTACACGACAAAAATTATTTCAAAGATTGAATCACAAAAGGCTGTGGAATTAATCGACGAAATAATAGAAGTTTCTGACGGAATTATGGTTGCAAGGGGAGACCTTGGAGTTGAAATCGAGACAGAAGCTGTCCCAATAGTTCAAAAGGAAATTATAAAAAAATGTAACGTTGCAGGCAAGACTGTAATTACTGCAACGCAAATGCTGGACTCCATGATCAGAAATCCAAGGCCAACTCGTGCTGAAACTAACGACGTTGCCAACGCAGTCTTAGATGGGACAAGTGCAGTTATGCTTTCAGGAGAAACTGCCAGCGGCAAGTATCCTGTAGAGGCAGTGGAAACTATGAGAAAAATTATAGAATACACTGAGTCCACAATTGACCACGACGAAATCTTGGAAAACAGGATCAAGGACGTGGAAAATTCCATGACCAACTCCATAGGAAGGTCTGCATGCGTAATTGCAAGAGACCTCCATGCCAATGCCATTATCACTGCAACAACATCAGGTAACACTTCAAAGGCCATTGCAAAGTTCAGGCCAGAGACCCCAATTATTGCATCAACGCCCTTTGAAAAAATTAAAAACCAACTTAGCCTTGTCTGGGGAGTAAGGCCTGTGAAGGTTCTTAACTTTAAGGACACAGACAACCTAATCGATGCTTCCATGGAAGTTGCTGTCAAGAAGGGATTTTTAAAATCTGGAGATTTAGTAGTTTTAACTGCAGGAGTTCCTACTGGTATTGCTGGATCAACTAACCTCTTAAAGATAGAAAATGTTTCGGAAATTCTCGGCAGAGGAACAGCCATTGGCAAGAAAAAGAAAAAAGCCAGGGCAGTAGTTGCCAATACTTTTGAAGAGCTTGAAGCAAACTTCGAGCCCAAGGACATAATCATCTGCAATGGAACTGATGGCAGGATGATTCCTTATATGGAAAAGTCTTCTGGATTTGTAACAGAAGAAGCAGGATTCACTTCCAATGGAGCTGTATCTGCAATTTCTCTTAATAAGACTGCCATTGTTGGGGTGAGGGACATTACCAAGCTTATAAAAACTGGCGACATCATAACAATTGATGGAACTGATGGAAGTGTTAGGAGATAAAATTTTTGTGACTTTGGAATAAAATACAAGGTTATAAAAGTTCGTGACTCTGTAATAAAATATAAAGTTGTAGAAATTCGTAAGTTTGTGAAAATTATTTAAGTTGGAAAAAATAATGACTTTGTAAAAAACAATGACTTTATAAAAAACTATCAAGTCATGAATAATAATGACTATGTAAAAAACTATGAAGTCATAAAATTATTTGAGTTCACAAAAAATTAATCATTGAAATTTTTAAACAAAGAAAAAAGACCTCTTTTGATATTTAAATCAAAGGGGTCTTTATTTTTGTCTTATTAATTTTTTAATATTTTCTTCTCTCTCCTTGAGGTTGGAGTTAATATTTAAAAGCTTGGACTTAAACTTCTTTGACTCCTCAAGGACCTTTAAGTTGGCAAGTCTTTCAGACTCGTTAAGGCCATTGAAGTAGTCGCTTAAGTTTTCGTCTATGACTTCATAAACTTTGTTGAGGGTCTTAAACCCATGAGTCAAATGGTTTAGGGTCAAGATTAAATCTAGTGCAAATAGGCTGACGAAAAAGATCACAAGTAAATCAAGAATCCTGTCACTTGATAGGGACAAGGAGAAGAGTAAAATTGGTGTGAGCTTCTTGACGATTAAAATATTTGCAAGGCCAAAGATCAAGAGGCCATAGAGGCAAACCCTCTTATTAATTTGGAAGGGGTAGTTGGAGTAGTCCCACCAACGTTTGTGGAAAAATCTTTCCAAAAGGTAGCCAATGATGTACTCAATGAGGCAGGACAAAAAGGCTGAATAAATAAAAATCTCAAGACTTGACTCGAAGTTCTTCAAGATGCCAAAGGATAGGCTGGCCCCCAAACCATAGATGGGGCAAATGGGTCCCAAGAGGAAGCCCCTGTTGTGAATCTTATCTAGTTCAATGGCAGAACATGGGAAGGTCTCCCAGCACCAGCCAAGGAAGGAGTAGATAAAAAATATTAAACAAAATTCTTGGTATCTCATGGTCGCACCAACCCAACTTTTACAGGTATGCCCTTAAGAGTTTCGGCAAGGGACACGTATTTGTCAGAGTAAGTGACAATCCAAGATTCCAAGTACATTGGTGGAAGGGGAGTCAAGGGAAACATGTGCTTGACGATTATGTCCCTCTCAATCCTATTGAGCTTTAGCTCGGACTTGGCATTTCGAAAGGCCTTCATGGGGTGGGTGAAACCATGAATCCATCTCTCTTTTTTGCCGTCGTGCCAGTCATAGAGGAAGTAATCATGTAGGAGGGCGCCCCTAATCATTGAATCCATGTCCACATCTAAATTATATTTTTCTGCTACTTCAATAGACTTTTTGGCAACAGAAATAACGTGAGCATAGACAGAGGTGTCCCCATGTTGGATGAAGTTTTTTGTTTCTAAAAATCTCGTGTTCTCATTTAAGAACTTGACAATTTCTTCTAATTTTTTTATATTTTCCATTTTCAGCTCCTGCAATTATTTTAAACTAAAAAAGTAAAAAAACTTCAAAGTTTTCTTTAAATTTTTATATAAAAAATTTCTTTTTTACTAAGCTATCAATATTTCTTGTAAAACTATTTGCAAAAAAATAAAAGCCATACAAGTATGACTTTTATATTCTACTAAAATTTTGTTTCCATGTAAATTCTATTTTTCCCTTCAGCTAAAATATCTTTAACTTCTTTTAATTTTTGTCCTTCCTTGTCAAAGATGAGGACTGATGTTATCTTGTCGATTTCTCTGTCGAGGAGGCCATATCTCTTCTTGATCAAGTCAATTTCTTTAGGATCCCTTGTTGTAAACTCGTAGGATGTGTCCTCTTTTCTCTTTAGGATAGTTGGCTTTGTTGATGTCATGTTTAAGAAGTCTGCAAGAGATTCTGTACTTAGGGAAGTTTTGATTTTATTAAGTGGAAGGTCTGTGATTTCTTCTTCGCTTAAAGTTGTTTGCCTTCTTGTGTCCTCAAACTTAACCCTAGTGGTTAAGTCCCTTGATGTCCAAGGATTATTTTTTAGGGAAGTGATGAGGTCAGGATAATTGCCAGTACTTGCAATTTTATTTTCGATTTCTAACTTTTCTTCCTTAACTTTTTCTTTCACATCTTGAGTCTTTTCATTTACTTCTTCTTTGGTATCTTCAGTTTTTACTTGAGTTTTTTCTTTTACCTCTTTGGCTTCTTTCTTAACTTCTTCAACCTTAGCTTCAGTTTCAGTTTTAATTTCTTCAGTTTTTATTTCGGCTTTGTCTTTTACCTCTTTGGCTTCTTTCTTAACTTCTTCAACCTTGGCTTCAGTTTCAGTTTTTACTTCTTCAGCCTTGACT
>JAWGHR010000011.1:0-38819 GCA_032560695.1 Peptoniphilus harei
TTTTATTTTGTTTTTACTTAACTATTCAGTAGTTTTTTGTTTGCTGTCTTTAAATGACAACTTCTATATATTAGCATCTAGAAAATCATCTGTCAACTGCTTTTTTTATTTTTTTGTATAAAAAATATATAGCAGCTGTTTTTTTGATAATTGCTATATATTACTACTTTATTTTTTATCTGTCAATATTTTTTTAAACTTTTTATTTAATATAATTTCGAAACTTTTTTCCATTTTCTTATTTTTGTCCTGAAGGTCTTAAAGGGTGCCACAGTATTAACGTGTATAAACTTATAGACCTCCCATACCGCAGTTTTTGTCGCTTCATCTGCCCATTTTCTCATGTGTGGACTAAATAGTTCTTCTTCAGTCATACTATCTATAAGTTCCAAAATCTTATTTATGTTTCCATCTAATATCTTTTTAAGTTCCTCTAAGGACAAAGCAGAATAGGTTTCATTAAACCACTTATATAATTTTTCAAGTTCATTCCATTTAAATTTATCCGATGGGGTTTTTACTTCCAAACCTTTTTTCTCATCCTCTTCCCACTTTAGCAATAGACTTGTCCATCCTACTTGGTAAGAGAGGTTTTCTGCTGGACTTCTATCCACTCCTTCAAATTTTTGATCCTTTACTTCTTCATCAATATCATTAAATTCATCAATATATTTTTTATATGCTTTAATGATTTCTTCTTTTAATTCTTCTTTATTTGTGTACTCTTTCATATTTTCCTTTTTATAGGTGCTCGTTATCTCTAATTAGTTTTTTTATTTCTGCAATTTCTGCTTGTGCTTCTCTCAAATTCTTTTTTAAATTAGGAAAGGCTTTTAATATTCTCTTTTCTTCTAGTTTTTCTCTTCTCTCTCTAAGTTCGTTAACTCTTTCTTCCAGTTCTACAAACTCTGGCTTCTTCTTTAATTCTTCTTGTTTGCTTTCTATTTGGACTGTCCTGTCGTAAACTCTTACGCCAATCCTATCTGATACTTTCTTAATGTCTTTGCTTATTCTATCTATTGCTCTGAATTCTTTATTTAATCCAATAAGTGTATTAATAGTAGCTATTAAGTCTACAGCCATAATTATCACTAGACCAATTCCCAAGTATAGTGAAACTCTCTCTGGTATTAGACTTACCATTTTTATAATCATTGGATGGACTGCTTCGTATAATAGGAAGCAAAACATGCCCCATATGACAGAAAATTCTAAGCAGACGTAACCTCCTATGTTGAGTCTTCTATCAGAGTAGTCCCACCATCTCTCGTGAAAAATTTTCTCAAGCAAGAAACCTGCAATATATTCTATTAGAGTTGCTATGAACATGGATCCCAGGAACAAGACCATCTTGTTCTTATCTGCTATGTCTGTTAAAAAGTATATTACTGCTATGGCACCGAAACCATAGATGGGACAATAAGGTCCAGCCAAGAAGCCCCGGTTTATAAATCTTCCCTTAGTTACTGTGTGATAAGATACTTCTATTACCCAACCCACAAAGGCGTAGATAAAAAAATAAATTAAGTAGTCTCTCATGTCTTCCTCTTTCTAATTTTATGTAAAAAAAAATATGTTAGTCTTACTAACATATTATAAACTATTAATATTTAATTTGGCTGTAATTTTTTATTATTTCTTTTCTTCCACTAACTCCTAATTTTTTGTAGACAATAGTCAGGTTGTTCTTTATTGTTTTCTCACTGATAAATATTTCTTTTGAAATCTCCTTGTTGGTCTTGCCCAAGATTATTTCTTCTAAAAGCTTTTTCTCTCTCCTGTTAAGAGTTTTTAGTTTTTCAAATTTGTCGCTCCTATTAACCTTGGCTTCCTTTAAGCTTTCTTCTATATAGATGTGACCTCTTAGTGTCTTATCTATTCCCTCTCTTACTTCATCAGCTGATGCCCAATAGCTAAGTAGTGAATAGTCTATTACAAGAGGAATATTTTTCTCGTCTATTAACCTAATTTTATCAACTTCAAGCTTCTCTAAATTCTTGTCTTCAAAGATTAGGATATCAAAATCTTCTACTTCATCCTTATAAAAATCAAGGACTTCATATCCCTCTAGGATATTTTGAAGTCCCTTCATTATAATTTCACTTTTAGTCTCTATAGAAACTCTTGTCATCTTAATTCCTTTACACTTTCTCTTTCAAGAATTTGTGATGGAAGTACAAGATTTTCTGATAGGTCGCTTTCCTTCTTGTCAATTTTCTTTAGGATCTTCCTAATGGAAACTGCACCAATGTCGTAGTAAGGAATCTTTACAGTTGTAAGTTTTGGTCTGTAGATATCAGAAATATAAGATCCTCCAAACCCTGTTACAGAAATATCATCTGGAGTCTTGTAGCCATTGTCTAATAGCATGTTCATTAGGTGGATGGCAATTGTGTCGAAGGATGTGAAGAAAGCTGTAACCCCTTCCTTCTTAACTGTGGCAAGAATTTCTCCTTCTTCCTCTTCTATGTCCTTTGCATCACGACCTTCAACAAAAAGATTTATCTTCTTTAAGCCAGCTTCTTCCATGGCCTTGTTATAACCTTCAATTTTTTTCTTCTCAAAAGTCCTGTCATAGTCTTTCCTAACAGCAAGAGAGGCAATATTTTTGTGTCCCTTTTCTATTAAAAGCTTAACCATTTCATAGGATGCTTTTTCATAATCTATTTCTGTCGAGAATTTTTCAATTTCATAGAAGTTAGAAATAATTACATAAGGAATCTTACTTTCTTCAAGTTTATATTCAAGTTTAGGGTTGTGTAGATTTGAAATTACAATAATACCTTCAACTTGTTTTTGTGCCAAGAGGTTGGCAAATTTCATTTCTGATTCTGCGTCACCATAGGAGCTTGATAAAAGTATGTCGTATTTATACATTCTTCCAATTTCTTCAACACCTCTTAAGATTTGTGAAATAAAATTGGATCCAATGTCTTCTACAATTACACCAATTAAATTTGATTTCTTTGTAACTAAACTTCTCGCAACTTCGTTTGGTTTATAATCCAAAACGTCGATAGCGTGTAGGACTCTTCTTCGTGCCTCAGGGCTAACAGGTTTTGAGTCATTTATTACCCTTGATACTGTAGAAATGGACACATCCGCCATTTTTGCTACATCTTTAATTGTAGATGCCATAGTTTCCTCCTTATGGTACTATTATTCTTAATTTATTTTCCAAAACTTTAAAAGTCATAGGAAGCGTTGAAGCTTTTTCTCCGTCAACATCAATTGTAAGATTTTCATCACTTGATATTTTAATATTTTTTGTCTTTAAGTACATTACCTTGTTATGGTCAACATGTCGTCCACCCATTAGAGAAGTAAAAAGTTCTGGAACATCAGAAATTTTAATTCCTTTAAAAATCAACACATCTAGATATCCATCTGAAATATCAGCCAAGGGAGCCATTTTTTTAAAACCTCCAACTGAAGTTGAATTAGTTATTAAAAATAAAAGCCCTTCCACTTCTCCAGTAAATTCCTCACTCTCTACATAGAAGTTCAGACTCTTTTGATATTTAAAAATTCTTTCTTCTAGAAGGACTCTTGCACCTTCAAGATAATAGGCCATATCCCCTAGGGTTGCCTTCTTCTCAGCTGGAACTGTATAGGCAATTTCTGTCAACATTCCTCCAGCAGCAACATTGATAAAGGCCCTTTCTCCAGCAAGTCCCAAGTCAATTGTCTTGGTCTTATAATTCTTTATCATCTTATAAAAGGCATTTGGAGATGTTGGCAATCTCTGAGCATTAGCAAAATCATTTACCGTTCCACTTTGTAAGATTCCAAGAGGGATGTCTCTACCTGACAGGTAAATTCCATTTACAACTTCATTTACCGTACCGTCTCCACCACTACAAATTATAAAATCTTCTCCAGAATAGTCATATGCAAATCTAGTGCCGTCACCCTCTTCGTGAGTGAATAGGAGCTCAATCTCATATTTGTCCTTACTCATTAACTTTATAAGCTCTAAAATTTTACTAAGTGCTGTTCCCCTACCTGAGTTTGGGTTGGCAATGATCTTTACTCTCTTCATTTTTTCCTCTTGTCTACTTATAAAAATAAAAGGAGACGAAGAATAACTCCGTCCCTAGTTTATCTTAGAAAGACATCTTTAACTGTCTTTGCAACTTCTCTTAAAATATAAAAATAGTCGATGGCGTTATTTGAACTAAGTGAAATAGTTTTAGCTGTATCAGAGATAACATCTGATATATTCATAACTGTATTTGACACTCTAAAAGAAGTATCATCGACTTGTCTTGTAATACCGTTAACTGTGTCTGAAACAGAACCTACAGTTGATACAAGCCTTTCGACTTCTGGTTTTACATCATTTACAAGCTTTGTAGCATCAGTTGAAATTGAATTCACATTGTCAGAAATTTCCTTGGCATTGTCCATAATGGAAGGAACAGTCTTTATTGTGTGATCAATTTCTCCTTGGTTTCTCTCAACAATTTCATTAACATTCTTTAAAATTTTAAATACATTAATAAGCACTAAAAACAGTGCAACAAGTGCAGCTATACCAGCTACATAAAGTAGGAAACTAAGTAGGCCACCTATAGTAAATGCTTGATCTAACATCCTATATACCTCCTATCTTATTTTCTTGCTTCTTTTTCTACCTTGTCTTTTGTTTCTTCAACAGATTCTTTTACATTATCAGCTGATTTTTTTGCTTCTCTTTTAACGTCTTTAGCACCTTCTTTTAGGTCTTCTTTAACGTCTTTAGCTGTATCTTTAACTTCTTCTGATGTGTTTTTAACATCATATTTAATGTCTTCAGCACCAGCTCTTACAACTTCGCCAATTGCTTTAGCTTTAGCCTTAGCTACTTCAACGTCTTCGTCAAATTCATATTTCTTAAGTGCAGCCCTGTCTCTTAAATCAGCGTAAGTCTTCTTAGCTTGTTCGCCAGCTTGATAAGCCTTGAATTCAATAGTATCCTTAGCGTCATTAGCTGCATTTAGAGCTTGGTTAGCTGCTTCTTTAGATTTGTTTGCTATGTCTTCACGAGTCTTTTTACCTTCTTGAGGTGCAAAAAGAATTCCACCAATTGCTCCTAGTGCAAGACCAGTACCAACTTTTGAAATTTCTTTAAGTCTTCTTCTTCTAACTGCTTGATTTCTTTTTTCTTCTAAATAATCGAATAATCCCATAATAATTCTCCTTTATATTGTTTACTTGTTAACATTTTACCCTTTAAAGCTTAAATTAATCACATTAACCTAAGATTATTCTAAATAAGACTAAAATTCATAGCAATAAACTTTAAAATAATAGTAAAAACCGCAATGCCGATACCTAGTTAATTCACACCCGCCAAGAATTATGGTGGGTAAAAAACTTGATAGCGTATTCTGGCTTCCGCTCAAAGACGGCTTGTCATAGGACGCTCATACACAGTTTCCCGTGTGAAATTTGTCGGTTGAATTAAGTAGGCATTCTTCGTACATCGCAGAATTTACTTAAGTAAATTATAACGCAATGAAAGTGCTTTTTCAATAAGAGCAAGGAAAAAAGGAAAAATCTTTGGGAAGCTTTGCACAAACTTCTATCTCCTTGTTATTCCTAGGGAGTTTAAATTTTAATGAGTAGGAGTGAAGAGCCTGTCTATTAATAAGGTCTGACTTTTTACCATAGAGGCTATCGCCAAGGATTGGATGACCTATATGAGCCATGTGAACTCTGATCTGGTGGGTTCTTCCTGTGTGAAGAGTCAAGAGGACTAGGCTCATGTCTTTGTACTCATCTAGGACTCTGTAAGATGTGAGAGATTTTTTTCCAATTACGTAGTTTACCTCACGCCTAATCCCATCTTCACTTGTGGCAATTGGACCGTCGATTAGTCCTTCCTTGTCATCAAGGATTCCTTCAACAACAGCCAAGTATTTTTTCTCCACATCTTCTTTAAAGTCACTAGAAATTTTGTCTTGAGCAAAGGAATTCTTTGCTGCCACGACAAGACCTGAAGTGTCTCTGTCAAGTCTATTGACAAACCTTACCTTTCTCTTTAATCCTTCCTCCTCAAAATAACCCAAGAGATAATTTAGAAGAGTCCCATCAGCATCGTCCTTGGCTGTGTGAGTCACTATAAAGGGGTCTTTATTTACAATTACAAGGTCATGGTCCTCGTAGATGATGTCAAGGTCTCTATGTTCTACTGCACCATTTGGCTCTTCATCTTCAAACCTAAGTGATACAAGGTCGCCCTTCTTTAAAAATTTATTTTTTCTATTTACTCTGGAGTTCAAATAAATATTTCCACTCTTAACAGACTTTCTTATTAACCTTGAGGAAAGTCCTCTCTCCTTTAAGAAGTCATTTACCTTTATTTTATTTCCCGAATTTCCGTTGAACTTAAAATTTATAAAATCTTTTGAATTTAATCTATACATTATACACCTCTAGTCAAGGGAAGTTTATTCGTTTATAATATAAATAATGATTAAAAAAATCAAGGGGGTTTAGTCTTGTCAAAAATTATAAATATACTTACCAATGCGAATTACGAGTCAAAGAAAACTGCTACAAATTTGCACAAGGTTTTAACAAAATATGGATATGAACCCTTTAATGGTTTCAAAAAAAATGCCGAGCTTTCTATTTGCATTGGAGGCGACGGATCTTTCATAAAGGCCATTCACAAGAACGACTTTCCAGAAATGCCTTTTGTTGGAATCAACACTGGCCACCTAGGTTTTTATCAAGAGATAAAACCCGAAGAAGTTGAAAAATTTGTAAAGGACTACAAGGATGGAAATTACCAAGTTGACGACATCAAACTAATTAGGTCTGACATCTACACAAAGAACAAGACCTACAAGTTTTACTCCATCAACGAGGTTGTCTTAAAAGCTGCTCATTCAAAGACAATCCACATGAACGTCTTTATAGATAGAAACCACGTGGAAAAATTTTCTGGTGATGGGATCTTAGTTGCCACTCCATCGGGATCAACTGCCTACAACTTTTCTTCTGGAGGCGCCATAGTCTATCCAAGTCTTCACGTCTTACAGATGACTCCCATCTCTCCAGTGAACTCAGCTGCCTATAGGTCTCTTGGCTCATCAGTTATTGTGCCAGGAGCTCACACAATTTCACTAGTTGTCGAAAAGAGGTACAAAGATTCTAACTTACTCTTAGTTGATGGGTCAGAATATTTCTTCAACAACTTGCACAGGGTTAATATAAGACTCTCAAACAAAACAATAAAAAAACTTGTCTTTTCAAATAATTCCTACTGGGATAATTTAAAAGACAAGTTCCTATAAAGTTCTGAAAAATTTTCAGAGCTTTTTTTATTTTTTGTGAATTCATAACTAAAAATTTAAAAGCCTCTTGCTAAGAATATAAAAAAATCTCACCCAAAATTTTTGGATGAGATTTTTTATTTTTATTTATTTTTCTTCACCTATAGGAGGAACTGGAAAAGTAAATCTCTTTTCATTCAACCTTATCCACCTTTCATTCTTTCCACCTGTAAGTCTTTCATAGTCATGGCCATTCATAGCTTCTACAATTGGTCCATATGCCCAATAATTTTCTTCAACATCTTTCATTGGTGCTAATTCTGATTTGTGTAACTTTATAAAATCTAGATTAGCGTACCTATTTAAAATTATATTTGTAGCACTTACTACCTCTGCTCTTGTAATATATTTATCAGGCTTAAATGTACCATCTGGATAACCACTTATCCAGCCTTTATTTGCAGCCTGTCCTATTACTTTACTTGCCCAGTGATTTTCACTTACATCAGAAAAACTATTATTTCCTTGCCCGTCTAAATTATCAAAGCTTGCCGCCATTTGAGCAAATTCTGCTCTTGTTATCGGTTGATCTGCTTTGAAACTTCCATCAGGATATCCTTTAACAAAATTTTTCTCATTCATAAATGTTACTGCATAGGCATACCAGCCATTCTCCTTGACATCATTAAATACAATGCTGTATATTTTATTTTTTTCAGGCCTATCTTTTAACAATCTAGCAAACATCATTGTTACTTCTGCTCTTGTCATTTGTTTATCTGGACCAAAAGTCTCATCAGGATAACCCTTCATATAAGCATAGTGGTCTAATGAATTAATTTCTTCTTTTCCTGCTATTACTTTTATTGTTTCTGGTTTTTCAGATTTATGCCATGTCTTTATAGCATCTGGTTGTTTTATCCAAATAGCATAAACTACAGTATCTTGGTTTACAATAGTACTACCAGTAAAGCTTGTACCAGTGCCATCTTCTTTTGTATTCCACTCTTTAAATATATATCCATCTTTAATTGGATCTATTGGCATTGACTCATTAGTTAATGAATCATTGTCGATTGTTTTGCCTTTTTCTGCATTGACAACTGCATGAGTTTTGTCAGAATCTTTGAAAGTAACTTTTACAGTTTGAGCTTCTTTATTAAGAGTAACTTTTGGACTTGGAAATTCGATGTCTGTTCCCTGAATTCCATTTCCATCAATAGGTGTCAATTTAGCTGATTTATTAGTGTCAAAAGAATAATTACCACTTGTTTCTGGTACCTTAACGAGTTTTTCATTATACTTAAGAACAGCTGGCTTTTTTGGATACAAAGTTTCATTTATTTCTAACTTAAGATTTTCATTTTCACCTTTTGTATAAGTTAAAACATAACGATAAGTTCCGTCATCTAATTTTCCAAAGCCATATTTTGTTTCATCAATTTTTTCAGGTTTAAGATTTTCCTTTGCAACTTCGAGGCTAATTTTATTAATGTCATTTACAAAATCAAAATCTTCGCCTATATAATCTGTAAGATAGGAGCCTTTTGTGATTTTATCTAAGATTCCCTTTTTTATGTTAGCAAAATCAGTGTTGAGTTCTCCATTGTTAGACTGCCTTGATAAATATTTTAAAAATTCACTACCATCAAAATCAGCTGCATTTTTAAAATATACATTCATTTTGTAACCAGCATTCACCATTTCTTGAAAAGTATCATCTGTTCTCATGAAGGCAACGTCAATGTTTGATGGTGCATTTAAATCAATTGGAGTTATTATATTATTAGGACCGCCACCTTTTTTTCGTGAGAAAAATGTATATTGATAGTCATATTGTTGCCAATTCTTTGTAGTATCACTTTCTTGGTCTCTATAATAATTTAAATATTCAGATAATTTTTGCCAGTTTTGCGTAGCTTGAGAAAAAATAAAGTTACTGCCATCAGAAAATTTTTTCCAATCATTTTTTAGATTATATTCTCGACTTTGATATTCCCAAATTCCACCTTGTCTATCAGCTCCATAAAGATAGTTTGTGCCAGTGCTAGGATTTGTTTGCTTTTTCGGGTCTCCAAAGGATCTAGTATAGGCTTCTTTGTAATTTCCATCCTTACAGTAAAGATAAGTTGCCCCATCACTAATAAGGATTACGTACTTATTTTCTGCTAATACATCATTATCCTTATTTAGCATATCTTTTGCAGCTAAAAGTCCTGCATGCATATTGGTGCCAAAGCCAAGAGAAGATCCCATTGCATCTATTATTCCATCATAATCAGAAGTAATATCTGTTAAATCTTTTTTTATGTTTCCTATATATGAGAAAGAAACTACACCAACCTTAACATTCAAACCTTTTTCTTCCGTTTTGTTTTTTAGGGTTTCCAAAAATTCCCTTGCTTCCTTGAAAATTTCCTGTTCTGCTGATGCCCCTGATTTATCAAGTACAAAAACAACATCGGCTGGTAAAACCTCTTGCTTGCCTGGAAATTCTAATTTAATAGTTGTTTCCAAATTTTCATCTAATGTCGTAGCTTCCTTGATATTTCTATCTAAGCTATCAGCATTGGATTCAGAATTATCGTTGCTTGCTTTTAATTCATCTTCCATAAGATTATTGCTGTTGATTTCGTTAAAAGCACTTGCATTAACAGTAATTCCTTCTGTTAATATTGCTAGCATCATTAAAGTAGCCAGCAAAAAACTTGTGATTTTTTTTGTAAATTTTTTCATAATATTTTCCTCCTTACATGTTTAAATTTATAAAAAAAATTGACAAAAGTACATACCTATGCAAGGTAATTACTTTTGTCAATTTAAAAACTATATAAAAAAAGGCAGAATTATCCTGTCTGTCTGTCTGTCTGTCTGTCTGTCTGTCTGTCTGTCTGTCTGTCTGTCTGTCTGTCTGTCTGTCTGTCTGTCTGTCTTAATTATTGAATCCATTATCATAACTTGTCAAGCCCTTTTTATTTTTATTTATTATATCAGTTTTTTATTTCCATTACAATAATAATAGTCACAATTCTCAACTTGTTTACAGCCTTTGCATTTTAAATTGCAACAATAAATTAGCTACTTTATATAAAAAAATAAACTAGACAATCTTTTTCCATATCTATTTAAATAGATATTTTTTCTGTAATTTTTTCATAAATACTTTTCTAGCATTTAAAATCTTATCCATTAATGATGTCTTAACTACAAATTTAAAAACCTCTTGCTAAGATTATAGAAAAAATCTCACCCAAGCTAGATGGATGAGATTTTATTTTTATTTATTCTTATTTTGGATTGATGCTTTCACAAAGCCGTTAAATAATGGGTGGACCTTTGTAGGTCTTGACTTAAATTCTGGATGGAATTGACAAGCTACGAAGAAGTCTTCGTCCTTTAGTTCAATTATTTCGACTAGGTCCTTGTCTTCGTTGATGCCAGAGAAGACTACTCCAGCTGACCTAACCTTGCCCCTGAAGTCGTTGTTAAATTCATATCTGTGTCTATGTCTTTCCTTAATTTTTTCTTCACCGTAAAGAGAGTAAACTAGGGAGTCCTTTTCAATTGTACAGTCGTAGTTGCCAAGTCTTAAAGTTCCTCCAACATTTTTAATGTCCTTTTGGTTTTCTAAAAGGTCAATGATTGGATAATTTGTATCTGGATTTATTTCTGTAGAGTTTGCATCCTTTAGTCCAAGCTTGTTTCTTGCAATGTCGATAAGGGCAACTTGCATGCCGTAACAAATCCCAAAGTAAGGGATGTGGTTGTCACGAGCGTACTTGGAAGCCAGGATCATTCCTTCAGTACCACGTGATCCAAAGCCACCTGGGACAATTATCCCGTCAAGTCCATCGAGAATGTTCACATCTTTTTCTATATCTTCTGAATTTATCCACTTGATGTTTACCTTGTGGCCATTTTCGCAACCTGCATCAGTGAGAGCTTGAGTTACAGAAAGATAGGCATCGTGAAGGCTTACATATTTTCCAACAAGTCCAATAGTAACTTCGCCTTTGACGTCCTTAAATCTTTCAACCATTTCTCTCCACTTGCCCTTGGAAGCTGGTCTGTCTTCTAGATCAAGTTCCTTTAAGATGTAGTCGTCAAGGTGTTGCTCGTGGAAAACTAGGGGAACTTCATAAATAAGTTCAACATTTGTCGATTGAATAACTGCTTCTACTGGCACGTCACAGAATAAAGAAATCTTTTCTCTCAAGTCATCTGTGACTAGACCATTGGATCTTACAATTATTACATCAGTTTTAATTCCATTGGACATTAGCTCCTTGAAGGAGTGTTGAGTTGGTTTTGTCTTTAATTCATCTGAACCAGGAATGTTTGGCACAAGAACTGTGTGAACAAATAGGACATCAGATTTTTTATTTTCTGAGTGTATTTGTCTTATAGCTTCTAAAAATGGAAGGGACTCAATGTCACCTACTGTACCACCAATTTCTGTTATTACAACATCAGCCTTGGATTCCTTGGCAGCCTTGTAAACTGCATTTTTAATTTCGTTTGTAATGTGAGGAATTACTTGGACAGTTGCTCCGTCATAGTCTCCCCTTCTTTCCTTGGCAATAACTGTAGAATAAACCTTACCAGTTGTAATTGATGCACCCTTAGTCAACTCTTCATCGATAAATCTTTCATAGTGACCAAGGTCTAAGTCTGTTTCTGCTCCATCCTTAGTTACAAAGACTTCGCCATGTTGGTAGGGACTCATAGTTCCTGGGTCAACATTTAGGTAGGGATCAAATTTTTGCATAAAGACAGAAAGTCCCCTGTCTTTTAAAAGTCTACCAATACTTGCTGCAGAAATTCCCTTTCCAATTCCTGACACAACTCCACCTGTAACAAATATAAATTTAGTCATACTTCCTCCTAGTTTAGTGAATTAAAAATATCTTCGTAAGATGGCAAAGTTATATTCTTTCTTGAGATCAATCTTTCCATTTGGTCTGCTATCCTTCTCGTTGCAAGAAGCTTAGTGGCAATATTTCTCTCAACATACTCTGCCTTTTTGTATATGTCATCAATATTATTTGAATGATCAAGGAGAAGATTGATTTCATCTCCACATTCAAGTAAGTCTGTAATCATCTTGTCTATTCTATCATACTTGATCCTTAGTTTTTCATTGTTTTTAAATTTTAAAATTTGAGATAGGTCATTTAATTCAGCCATACCCATAGGAACTAGGTCCTTGTGGATCATTGAAACCATAGTCTTGGCCTCAAGACTGTGATAAATTACAACCTCTTCAAGGTTGACCTCATAGGAAGCCTTAATTTCCTTTTCTGTGTAGATTCCCCTCTTGATGAAAATGTCGTGAAAGTCAAAGTTTCTCAAAGAAACTAGTGCATCAAAATAAGTCTTGTGGTTGGCAAGTCCCCTTCTCTTGGCTTCTTCCTTCCAATCATCAGAATAATTATCTCCATCGCAAATTATTCTGTCGTGATTTTCCATAATTTCTCTTACAATTTCAAGAGTTTTTTCCCTTAACTTAAGTGGATCATCTTGGAAGTCCTTTAATTTTTCATAAATATTTGCAAGAGAATCTGCCATGGCACAATTTAATGCAATGTTTAAATCAGACCCAGTCTTAGATGAACCAAGCATCCTAAACTCAAACTTGTTACCAGTAAAGGCAACAGCCGCTGTCCTATTTCTGTCGCTGGAGTCCATAGGAACACTTAAAAGGTTGTAGCCCCTAAAGATGTTATCAGAATCATTTTTGTATTCAATATCTTCCTTAATATCCCTAAACAATTCTTCTAGGTCAGATCCAAGGAAGAGGGAAATAATTGCTGGTGGAGCTTCGTCTGCTCCCAGCCTAAAGTCGTTGGAAGTTGATGATGCACTTACCCTCAAAAGACTTTGATATTTGTCTGTGGCTTCGATAATTGCTGCAGTAAATAATAAAAACACATTGTTGTTGTAGGGGTCGTCGCCTGGGTCAAAGACATTTAGTCCATAGTTTGTGACAATGGAATAATTGTTGTGCTTGCCAGATCCATTTACACTATTAAATGGTTTTTCATGGAAGAGGCAGACCAAATTATTTTCTAGGGCAGTTTCCTTTAAGATGTTCATCAAAAGTTGGTTGTCATCTATTGCCACATTTACATTTTCAAATAGGATTGCCATCTCAAATTGATTTGGGGCAACTTCGTTGTGCTCAGCTTCAGAATAAATTCCAAGCTCGTAAAGTTTTTTGTCTACGTCCTTATAAAATTTTTCTACCCTCGCAGGGATTTGACCAAAGTAGTGGTCTGATAGCTCTTGTCCCTTGGGAGATGGAGCACCAACAATGGTCCTTCCAATGCTTTTAAGGTCGCTTCTCTTCTTGTAGACTTCCTTATCAAGCAGGAAAAATTCTTGTTCAAGTCCAACCTTGACCCTCATCCTGTAGGCATACTCATCTTTCTCAAATAAGTTTACAATCTTTGTCCCTTCGTCGCTTAGGATTTTTGTGGAGTCAATAAGTGGACCCCTCTTATCAAGTTTTTCTCCCTTGTAGGACATAAAGATAGTTGGGATGTATAAGACACTTCCAATAACAAAGGAATTTGCTGTAAGGTCCCAATAAGTATAACCTCTTGCTTCAAAGGTTGACCTCATACCTCCAGATGGGAAGGATGATGCGTCAGGCTCTCCCTTGACAAGTTCCTTGCCAGAGAACCTATTTATTGGTTCGTTATCAGAGGTCCTAGATATAAAGGCCTCGTGCTTCTTTGCAGTGTGACCAGAGAGTGGCAAGAACCAGTGGGCAAAGTGCGTTGCACCATTTTTTAAAGCCCAGTCCTTCATGGCGTGGGCAATAGCATCTGCTGTCTCCCTGTCTAGGTCTTTTTCGTTTCTTAGTGCATCCTTCCACTTTAAGTAGATTGGATAGGGTAGTGATTCCTTCATCTTCTTCTTGTTAAAACTTTTTATCCCAAATTCTTCTATCATACTTCCCCCTATTAAAAATAAAAACAAAAAAATGGCAATTAATTAAAATTGCCATTATGAAAAACCTGTGGTTTCTTTTTATTTTATTTCAATTTAAAAACTTTGTCAATAAAATATAGTTAATCAGAATCCCTTAAGAGGAGGACGTGGACCTCGAACCACTGGCCGTGGATTGACACCTTGACTTCTCCACCGAGAAGCTCTGCCAAGTTCTTCACTATGTTAAGACCAAGCCCTGATCCCTCAGAATGTCGTGACCTGTCAGCCTTTAAGAGTTCTTCAAAAAGTTCATCAGAATTCATATTTACTTTTTCATCTACTATGTTCTTAACATAAAATTCTATGGTTGATTCTCTTTCTATTACACCAGCAAGGACTCTTGTGCCAGGTCTAGCGTGCTTGGCAGCATTGGAAAATAAATTTTCTACTATCCTCACAAAGAGATTGACATCTGTATAAATTAAAATTTCATCACTTTGAGACTTGTAAGAAAATTCTAAGTCCCTCTTCTCAAAGAGGGAGTCGTAGTCTCCATAGATTTGTAAAATCATCTCGTTTAATTCAACTAAGGACTTCTCAATAGATAAGTTGCCTGTGCTTGTCTTGGAAGCAAAGACCAAGTCAACTATCAAGTCCTTTAACCTCGTTGAGTTCCTCTTGAGTATTGCCACAAAACTTTTGGCCTCGTCGTCAAGGACTTCCTTCTTAGACAAGAGGTCGGCATAATTTATTATAGAAGTGAGAGGAGTCTTTAAGTCATGAGAAATATTTGTAATCAAATCAACCTTAAACCTCTCGGACCTAAAGTTTTCTTCCAGCCTTAGCCTGTCACGGACCTTAAAGTCTTCCATTAGAACAGTAATCTTGTCTAGATATTCATTCTCAAAAGGAGTTGGAATTTCAAAATCATAGCCATAGAGGATGGATTCTATGAGCTCAATGGAAAGAGCATTTTGAGCAAACTGAACTTCCACAATAATAACTGCCCTTAAAATCATAAAGAGTAGGACGTTTAAAAGGACTATATCACTCTTTATCAAGCTGTAAAAAAGTATGTACATAATTATTAGAGTCACATTTAAAGTCCCAAAGAGCCTGAAATTTTTAAAACGCCTATATTTGTAAAGGTTGTAAGTAAAAATTGTATCTAAAAGTTTCTTTCTCTTAATCTTTAAGAGGGTGATGATTAAAGTTACAGTCCAAGCCAGTATAAAGTGCTTGTTGATGTTAAAGAGCTCGAAAATAATCACTGAGGACACAAAAATATTTTCAAGAAAAACCCTGTCCATTAAATCAAGGAAAAGTTCTCTCAAAAAATTTTTAAAATCAGATAACATCACTTGACCTCAATCTTATAACCCATCCCATAGACAGATTTAATTAGGTCAGGTTTTCTTGGATTGATCTCAATCTTGTCACGCAAGTGGGAAATGTGAACGGAAATTATCTTCCTCACGTCAATAGCTTCTTCTTCCCAAACTCTTTCATAAATTTCATTAGAAGAAAAAACTCTTCCAGGATTTTTTGCAAGCAAGTAAAGGATCTTGTACTCATAAGGAGTTAGGTTTACAAGATCATCTTCAACACGAACTTCCTTTGAGTCATCAAAAATTGAAACTCTGCCAATTTTTAAGTCTCCAGTCTTTATGTCTGAGGCTCCAAGAGAAAAATACCTTCTTATAAGAGAATTGACTCTCGCTGTAAGCTCAACTGCATTAAAGGGTTTAGTTATGTAATCGTCGGCACCAACATTTAGGCCCACAATTTTATCTGTGACTTCACTCTTAGCAGACAAGACAATTATTGGAATATTTGTCTTCTCCCTCATCTTCATTATGAGGGTAATTCCATCCATAACAGGCATCATTATGTCAATAATGGCAAGGTGAATCTCATTCTCCTTAATAATCTCAAGAGCACTAGACCCATCTTCTGCTGTGAAGACCTTGTAGCCCTCGGCTTTCAAATAAATTTTTATTGCGTCTAAGATATCTCTCTCGTCGTCGCAAACTAATATATTGTAGTTCATAGTATCACCTAATCTTATTTTATCATTTAATGAATTGTTATCATATGATTTTTACTATATAATACTCAAGAGGTGTTAAAGAAAATATGAATAATTTTATAGATAAGGTCAAAGACAAAAAGGCCTTTACTTTTTTTGACAAGTTAATTTACAGGGTCTTGGACCACGACACCCTCTCTTATGGAGGAAGTCTAACATATTTTTTAATATTATCAATCTTCCCCTTTTTAATTTCACTTATCAATGCTATTAATTTTTCGGGGATTCTTGATCCAGAATATATCTATAGACTTCTCGATGTCCTTCCTGGTGAAATCCAAGAGATTATTAGCAACTTTTTAAATGAGCTTCACATGTCATCATCTGGATCCTTTTTCACAATCTCCTTCGTGGCAGGTCTTTTTACTGCATCAACTGCAGTCTTTAAGCTCATGAAGATAATAAATCAATCCTATGGATTTGTTGAGTCAAGAGGCTTTGTAGCTCAAAGGCTAATGGCCCTCTTCTTCACTCTTGCCCTAATCCTCATGATTTTTCTTCTTGTCCTTACACAAATTTTTGGACAAATTATATATGTAAACATCATGTCTTACCTGGGGATTGAGAATGCATCCTTTGACAAGATTTGGTCCATTGCAAAAAACACAATCCCACTTGCCTATATGCTTATTACCTTTATCCTCTTGTACAAATTTTCTCCATCAAAGTCTAGAGAAAATATGATTACAATAAAGAGCGTCTTGCCAGGTTCAATCTTTGCAACCCTAGGACTAATAGTTGCTTCATCAGGATTCAACTTTTACGTATCCAACTTCGGCAAGTATTCCATAACTTATGGATCTCTTGGAGGTATTATAGTATTTTTGATTTGGCTCTATCTCCTATCAACTATAATTTTAGTTGGGGCAGAGATAAATTCCACACTCTACTCCATGAGGAACTTTAAAAGTCTTAACAACTGGCCAAGACATGATTCGATGTTTAAAAATTTACAAGGCTAAGCAATTTCTGTGGCTGCAATTAGTGCAGTCACTTTTTTTATGCCTGCTTTTTTGGCAACCTTTGTGAGTTCAGAGATTGTTGCCCCAGTAGTTATTACGTCGTCAACAATAATTATCTCCTCAGCATAATTTTTCACACGAAAGGCATCTCGTAGGTTCTCTTCACGGTCTAACTTCTTTAAACCAACTTGGAATTTGGTGTCTATGACTTTTTCAAAAACATCCTGGCATTGCAGGTCCAAGTTTCTTGCAATTTTTTCTGCCAAAATCTTGGACTGGTTGTAGCCTCTTTCCCCTTCCTTCTTTTTGTGCATGGGGACATAGGTTATGACTTGGTCCTTTAACTTTTTCTCCAAAATCTTTTCTGTCATGATTTCAGAAACTATCTCTCCATAAGAAAGCTTCCCCTTAAATTTAAAATCAATAATGAGCCTACTCATGATCCCAGAGTAAGTTGAAGAAACTATTAAGTCATCAAGGCCATCAATGTCATAATAGTAGGCTGGGTCCTTATTTATTAAATCTATGCACTCGTGACAAAGGCCATACTCTTCAACTTTTCTCCCACATAAGGGGCACTTATCCTCTTTTAATTTCATCTTGGTCCCTCAACTTCTTTCCAAGCTTTGAATACCTCTTGCGAGTCCTATTGTTCTCAATCATCTTAACGAGATAGTCGCTTATGCCCACAAGGACAACTGCCTTTGATGCTCTAGTTATAGCTGTGTAAATCAAATTTCTTGTGAGTAGCATTGGAGCAGCCCTGTAAATTGGAATTACAACTACAGGAAACTCACTCCCCTGAGACTTGTGGATGGTCATGGCATAGGCAAGGGCAAGCTCGTCGAGATTGTCTGAAGAATATTCAACACTTCTCACATCATCGAAGACAACTGTTAACTTTTTATTCTCCTTATCAATTTTTGAAATATAACCAAGATCTCCGTTAAAGACTCCCTTTTGCTTGTCCTCATAAAACTCATTTTCTATTTTTGATTCCAATTCATAATTATTTTTCGTCTGTAGGACCCTGTCGCCTAATTTAAATTTTTTGCCAAGGACTTCTATAAATTCGTCGCTATTATTTAGGTGGTCTTGGAGGGCAAGGTTTAAGTTTTCTGTCCCATGAACTCCCTTCTTAGTTGGAGTTAGGACTTGGACGTCAGCCTGACTCACATTAAAATAATTTGGCAGCCTAGTCTTCACAAGGTCCTTGACAATTTCGAGCCCCTTTGCCTCTCCTCTTTCAGAAATCATAAAGAAGTCGCCACGATTTAAGATTGGGGTGCTCCCCTTGTTGATTAAGTGGGCATTTTTGACAATCATAGACTCTTCGGACTGCCTAAAAATTTCTTCAAGGTTGACTGACTCAATGACCCCTGACTCCAAAATATCTGCCAATACATTACCGGCACCTACAGATGGAAGTTGGTCCTTGTCGCCAACTAATATCAAACGAGTTGGCGACTCAATGGACTTTAAGAGAGTTTCCATTAAGAGGATGTCCACCATGGATACCTCGTCAAGAATTAAGACGTCGCACTCAAGCTCTTCCACGTTGGCAAAGTCGCCACCAAAACCAATCTCAAGGAGCTTGTGTATGGTGAAGGCATCTCTTCCCGTTTGTTCCTTCATCCTCTTGGCAGCCCTTCCCGTTGGAGCCGCCAGTTTAATATCCTTGTCCATGGACTCAAAAATATCTATTAAGACCTTTAGAGTTGTTGTCTTACCCGTTCCCGGTCCCCCAGTTATGACAAAGACTCCCTTGTTTATGGCATCCTTGACTGCCCTTCTCTGTGTTTTTGAAAGCTCAATATTCCTAAACTTTTCCGTCCTCTTAATTTTTTCATCAATATCGAAGCTTTCATCAAAAGAATTATTTAAATCAATTAACTTGCCTGCAACATAATTTTCTGCTGCCAAGTACCTGGCTATGTAGCAGTTGTAATCTTCCCCGTCTCTCTCCACAAAAAAGTTTTTCTCAAGAGTTAGAGTCCTGGCAATTTCATCTGGATCCTCAAACTTGGTCCCAAGAATTTTTTCTCCAGCTTTGATTAACTTGTCTAGAGGAAGATAGGTATGTCCATCCCTATTGGCAAGCATAAGGGCATACTTAAGTCCAGCTATCCTTCTAAAGTCCGAGTCCTTTTCGATTCCAATGGACTCAGCAATTTCATCGGCCTTCTTAAAACCAAGCCCCCTCACTCTTCCAATCAAGTCGTAGGGATTCTTCATTACGATTTCTATGGACTCGTCTCCATACTCCTTGTAAATTTTTAAAATCACAGACGCTGGAAGATTGTACTTTGAGAAGTGAAGAAAAATTTTTCTCATGGCATACTGCTTGTCGAGAGCTTCCTTGATGTCCTTGTATTTTTTCTTCCCAATTCCCCTAATAGACAGAAGCCTTTCAGGATGATTTTCTATAACATCAAGAGTCTGGTCCTTAAACTCATCAACTATTCTCTCAGCCATTTTCTCTCCAACGTGGGGTATCATAGCAGAAGAAAGATAGGACACAATGGCAGCCTCACCCTCGGGCATGACTTCTTCAAGGTCTGTAAAGGCAAACTGGTCTCCATACTTGTTGTGGTAGGTGAAGTCCCCAGTAAATTTGTATTTTAAATTTTCTTTAAAAATTGTGGCTGAGCCAACAACTACAAGGCCGCCATCACTAGAAATTATTTTTGCAACAGTGTAGCCATTCTCTTCATTTCTAAAAATTATTTTCTCCACAAGACCTTCAAGACTAATCAATTAAAACACCTCGACAATATTGTATCAAGTAATGGAAGGATTATACAGAAATATTTGCTAGCTTATGAACAATAAAAAAGAGGTCCCTTTGGACCTCTATCTTAATAAAAATCTTCGTCATTCTTATTTTGTCTTTCGTACTCATCCCTATAATTTTCGTAGCTGTCTTTGAAGGGATCAGAATACTTTTCTCCATAGGACTCATCTATCCTCCCAAGTGGCTCATTGGGAATAATAATAGCAAGGGCAATGTAAACCCAAATGCTAAGTCCTCCTGGCACAATTAACAGAAAAGCTATAAGTCTCACAAGTGTGGAGTCGATGCCAAGATACTTTGCTATCCCACCACAAACTCCTGCAAAAAACCTATCATCTCTCGACCTGTATAACTTTTTCATTTCACACTTCCTTTATAAATCTCATAAGTTATTATTAAAGTACCCCAAGGAAAAATTTTTATTCAAAATACATTAGGAGCTGGCCACTTTCCACCATGTCGCCTTCTCTTACTGTGATGTCCTTTACTTTTCCGTCAATGTTTGCAACAATATTTGTTTCCATCTTCATGGCTTCAGCAACAAAAAGGCTGTCTCCCTTTTTAACTTCATCGCCTTCAGCGACAAGGACTTTTACAATCTTGCCTGGTATTGACGAACCAACTTCTCTTTCATTCTTTGGATCGGCATAAATTTTTTCTTCTCCAAGACTTTCTCCTGCCTTGACAGTCTCGTCCTTGATGTTGATAGTTCTTCTTGATCCATTTATTTCAAAAGTTAAGTTTCTTGTTCCATCTTCTAATAGTTTTCCTACTTCAATTAAAGTTACAATTAAAGTCTTTCCTTCTTCAAGAGAAATTTCTGTTGACTCACCTTCCATTAGTCCATGGAAAAATACGTCGGACCCAATTCTTGTGACTTCGCCATTTTCTTTTATATAGTCAAGGTAATCATCAAAGACTTTTGGATATAAGGCTGAAGAAATTATATCTTCTTCACTTGGCTCGATTCCCTTTTCTTCCAAATGTTTTTTAATTTTATCGAAGTCCTCATCTTCTAAGAGTTCTCCAGGTCTTTTTGTAATTGGACTTTCTCCCTTAAGAATCATTTCTTGTAAGTCTTTAGGGAAGCCTCCATAAGGTTGACCCATCATTCCCCTAAAGTAAGTCATGACAGAGTCTGGATAGTCTAGGTTCTTGCCCTTATCCAAAATATTTTCTGGAGTGAGCTCATTTTGCACCATAAAAATTGCAAAGTCTCCAACCATTTTTGATGAAGGAGTTACTTTGACAATATCCCCCACCATTTCGTTGACGCGCTTGTACATTTCCTTTACATCCTTAAACTTGTGACCAAGTCCAAAGGATTCAACTTGTGGCTTTAGGTTTGAATATTGACCTCCAGGAATTTCATACTTATAAATTTCTGTAGTCCCTGACTTCAAATCAGATTCAAAATTTGCATAAACTGGTCTAACTGCAGCCCAGTATTTTGAAATGTCCTCTGCCTTGTCTAGGTCAATTTCTGTATCTCTTTCAGTATTCTTAAGGGCAGCTACAACTGAGTTTAGGGCAGCTTGTGAAGTAAGTCCACTCATGGAGTTAACTGCTGTGTCAACAATATCAACTCCAGCTTCTGTTGCCTGCAATATTGTGGCAACTCCATTGCCAGTTGTATCGTGAGTGTGAAGGTGGATTGGGAGTCCCACTTCTTCCTTTAAGTTCTTGATTAACTTCTTAGCTGCATAAGGTTTTAAAAGGCCAGACATGTCCTTGATGCCAAGAATTTGTGCCCCAGTCTTTTCAAGTTCCTTGGCAAAGTCCACATAGTACTTAATAGAATACTTGTCCCTCTTCTCGTCAAGGATGTCCCCAGTGTAGCACATTGTCGCCTCTGCAATTTTTCCATTTTCAAGTACTTGATCAATGGAAAGTTTCATTCCATCAAGCCAGTTTAGAGAGTCGAAAACCCTAAAGAGGTCAACACCATTTTTCGCAGACTCTTTTATAAATTTAACGACAACATTGTCTGGATAATTTTTGTAACCTACTGTGTTGTTACCACGAATTAGCATTTGTAAAAGCATATTTGGCATTTTTTCACGAAGGATCCTAAGTCTTTCCCATGGATCTTCGTGGAGGAACCTGTAAGCAACATCAAAAGTTGCCCCGCCCCACATTTCTACAGAGAATAATTTATCCATGTTGTAGTTCATAGCTTCAGCAATTTTCACAAGGTCGATAGTCCTCATCCTTGTAGCCATAAGTGATTGGTGGGCGTCACGCATAGTGGTATCAGTTAAGAGAAGTTTCTTTTCCCTTAAGATGTGATCTTTAATTCCATCAGGTCCAAGCTCATCAAAAATTTGCTTGTAACCCCTGAAGTCCTTCCTTTTAAATTCTGGAACCTGTGGAACATCAAAATTTTTCTCAAGAGTCTTAGTGTCATTGACAATCCTCTCCCCAATAATTTTCATGAGCCTAAGTTCCTTATCCTTAGAAGACTTAATCTCGAATAATTCTGGATGCTCCTCAATAAAACCTGTGTCGCAAGTTCCCTCTTCAAACTCCTTTGTATTTAAAACATTTAACAAGAAACCAATGTTGGTCTTAACTCCACCAACCTTTAATTCAGAAAGAGATCTCTTCGCCTTTCTTATAGCATCCTTCCAAGTTCTTGCTTCAGTAATTACCTTTACAAGGAGTGAGTCATAATAAGGAGAAATAACTGCTCCAGTAAATCCGTTGCCACCGTCAAGCCTTACCCCAAAACCTGAAGATGACCTGTATAAATTAATTTGCCCAGTATCTGGCATAAAGTTGTTGAGAGGGTCTTCTGTTGTGACACGACATTGAATAGAAAAACCCCTGTGGTCAATGGCATCTTGACCACTGATTCCAATTTCTTCACTGTCAAGCCTGTAGCCCATGGCAACAAGAATTTGTGACTGAACAATATCAATGTCAGTGCACATTTCTGTAACAGTATGCTCAACTTGGACCCTTGGATTAACTTCTATAAAATAGTGGTCTCCCTTGGAGTCAACTAAAAACTCAACAGTCCCAGCATTAGAGTAGCCAATAGACCTTGCAATCTTTAGGGCATCTTGGCAAATTTCTTCCCTAAGTTCCACTGGAAGAGAAAAGGCTGGAGTGTATTCAATAACCTTTTGGTGACGTCTTTGGATAGAACAATCTCTTTCATAAAGATGAACAATATTTCCATACTCGTCTCCCAAAATTTGCACCTCAATATGCTTTGGCTTGTGAAGATACTTTTCAATAAACATGGAGTCATCACCAAAGGCTTTTTTTGCTTCGTTCTTGGCAGATTGGAACTTATCCAAAAGTTCCTCTTGGCTCTGGGCAATCCTCATGCCCCTGCCGCCACCACCAGCAGCAGCCTTAATCATAACAGGATAGCCGCAAGACTTTGCAAAGAGAAGGGCCTCTTCTTCATTGCGAATAGGTTTTTCAATTCCAGGAATAGTTGCAACACCAGCTTCCTTTGCAACAATCTTTGAAGTTATCTTGTCCCCAAGCTTTTCCATAACCTCTGGACTTGGTCCAATAAAAGTAATTCCCTCTTCTCTACACTTCCTGGCAAACTCAGGATTTTCTGACAAAAACCCGTAGCCAGGGTGGATGGCATCAACACCCTTCTTCTTTGCAAGACTAATTATCTCGTCAATGTCTAAGTAAGCATCAAGAGGCGACTTTCCCTTGCCTATCTCGTAAGACTCATCGGCCTTTGTCCTAAAGAGTGCCAGCCTGTCCTCTTCAGAATAAATGGCAACTGAGCGAATCCCCATTTCTCTTGCTGCCCTGAAAATTCTAATGGCAATCTCTCCACGATTAGCAACTAAAATTCTTTTGAACTTCTTCATAATTTCCTCCCTTTTAGTTTTAGACATTATACAACAAATACAAACTAAAGTGTAGAAGTAATGTATGAAGAATTAGTCAATAAAATTTTTTCACTTGATATTTTTTACAAGTTCATAAAAATTTATAACTTCACAAGACTTTACGACTTTATAAACTTTTATAACTTCATAAGATTTTATGACCTTACAAAAAACTATCACTTAATAGGACTCCATAACTTTTTAAAAGCTTATAAGATAGTAGGACTTCACGACTTTATAAAAACTTATAGCTTCATAAAAATTTATAACTTTGTAAACTTTTTATACCAAGTCTGTCTGCAATTACAAATTTATAAAAATTCTCATAAAAAAAATCTGCCCTAATGGGCTCTTAATTAGGGATTTATTTCCTTAAAATTTAATCGGCATGAAGGTATTAATCTTTGTGCCGATTTTTATATGTCAATTTTCCCTATAAAATTCCAATAAATCCAAATGGTCTGTTTTTTTAAATTTGTACATGGAACTTTTTCTGATTGTTCTACATAAATCTTATCTACAAAAGTTCTTATCATTTCTGGATCAAGTTTCTTTATATCCGTGTACTTCCTAACAAGTTTTAGGAATGATTCCACATTAAGTTCTTCTTCCTGCGATTTTGTAATATTTTTTTCAAGTTCAGCTATTTTTTTTTGAAGTAAAATTTCTTCTTCATCATAAGCTTTAGCCATTTTCTCAAATCGTTGGTCAGATATTTTGCCTTCCAAGTTATCTTCATATAGGTTTTTAACGATAGAGTCGAGTTTTACAATTCTGTTTTTAGAATCGTCTAGTTCCTTTTTCTGACTTCTTAATACTTGATTTAACTCGCTGGTTTTCTTCTTCAAAACTAAATCTACAAATTCTTCTTCGTGGTCTTTTGCAAAGGCTGTAACTTTTCTAATTTCCCTAAGAAGAATTTCTTCAACTTGAATGTTCTTAATTTGGTGTGAAGTACATTTGCTTTTTTGCTTTCTATAGGATGCACAAACGAAGTATTCTTTATCATGAGACCAGCCTTTACCTCTTACTTGATACAGTTTTGCTCCACAGTCTGCACAGTAGAGCATACCAGATAAGGCAGGCATTTCTCCTAAACTGTTACGAACTCGTCTTGTTTTTCTTATCCTTTTTACAATATCAAAAGTTTCTTCATCAATAATCGGCTCATGAACATTATCAAAGACAGCCCATTCAGACCTTGGATTATCTACACTTTTCTTAGTCTTGTATGATTTTCTTTTTGTTCTAAAGTTTATGACTTTTCCAAGATATTCCTCTCTATCTAAAATAGTAGATATTGTAGCAGGATTCCAATTACATTCCTCTTCTGGAGTGTCAACAGGAAAATTGAGTCCTATAGACTTAAAGTGTTCAGCAGGAGTTGGAATTTTTCTACTCTTTAGTTCACTTGCAATTTGACTTGGACCATATCCTTTAATACAAAGATTAAAAATTAGCTTTACAGTTTCAGCTGCAACTTCATCAACTATCCACTTATTTTTGTCTTCCTTATCCTTTAAATAACCATAAGGTGGATTAGTTGTCAGTGGTTTTCCACTTTGACCCTTTGCCTTAAAAACAGCCTTTATCTTTTTGCTTGTGTCCTTAGCATAAAACTCATTGAAGATATTGATAAAAGGTGTAAGGTCGTTTTCTACTTGGTTATTTGAATCCACACCATTATTTATGGCAATGAATCGTATATCATTATCTGGGAATAAGACTTCTGTATAAAATCCTACCTTTAGATAATCCCTGCCAAGTCTACTCATATCTTTTACAATAATATTTTCAACTTTTCCATCCTCAATTAAACCATTTAGTTTATTCCAAGAGGGTCTATCAAAGTTCGTTCCTGAATAACCATCGTCCACGAAGAACTCTAAGTTTTTAAATCCCATATCCAGAGCATATTTTTCCAATATGTCCTTTTGATTTCTAATGGAGTTACTTTCGCCTTGAAGTTCATCATCTCTTGAAAGCCTACAGTATAATGCTGTAAGCTTTTCATTAGCTGAAAAGTAAGAAGACTGTCTATTTAATTGTTCCATATTTTCCTCCTTTCGGACAGCCTTCAAGTGGCAATTACATATTCCCGTACTTTTCAGACTATATCAAGTTAATTAAGCCGATAAATTAGTTCTATTCAAGGCATCTACATTATTTAAAATCAGATTTTTAATAATCTGCTCTACACTCTTTTTTGCATTTTCACTTTTCATAGAATGAACTGTAAAGATTGTGCCAGATACTTCAATATTCTCCGACTTTTTAATCTCATTCTTTTTAGTTTCTACCATAGGCATTATCCTTCAATGGCTAAAGTAAGGACTGAATCCTTATCCATTAGCTTGGCATCTAAATATTCTCGCATGATGAAGCCTTGATGTTGTTTAAGAATAAACATCTCAGATAATCTTTTTATTGTTGGATTTTGTCTTTCAACAATCCAGTAGTTTGAGAAATCTCCAAAGACGATAGGTTTTAAACCTGTATCAATGTCTGGCATAAAGTTTGAGATTAGAATTTCTTTTCCCATGAAAGTGCCATCATATTGATTCCATAAGAAGTTACCTTGACCATCTTTTAATCTTTGAAGATAAAGGGCAGTTTTATCATTCATTATCCATTTTGCATTTTCTCTATAGTCACTATCTAAAAAGAAGAATAGTTTTTTCAAGTCATCAAGCTTTAGTTCTTTTTTAGCTGATAGGTTTTTAATATCTTCATCTACTAGAAATCCTAATGGTTCTCCATTACCAGATCCAGTGATAAAAGCTTTATCTTCAGCCTTGGCAAAATTATGAGCAAAGGTATCTAGGATTATTTTTTCAATCTTAGTTTGAGGATCATTTAGAAAGTCTTCTTGGATTGTAATTAAGTTAGATAATGTGTTGTATTCTAAATTCACATCCACATCTTTCATTTCTAAGGAATCTGCAAATAGGTCATGTTCTCCTGCTTTTGTCCAAATTGCCATAGATTTACTTGGGAAAGTTACAATAGAAGATGAATCTACATCATTTTTTAAAACTGTAGCTTCTTTTCTAACTACGCTCTTTTCTGCAAGTGTTTCTCTAAAGTATTCTGTGCTTTCTGTATCCAAAAAAGGTGAGCCATCTTGGATAAGATCAAGAGCCTTAATATCTGAATAAGATGATTCATCCTTGTTTCTTAAATAATTCCATAGATTAGTTTTATAGGAATTAGCTGACAATATTTCGTTTCTTTTTGATTTTTCTTTAATTAACATAAATTTCTCCTTTATATTTTTATATTATCCAGGGTATTAAATACTTTTTTTAATACCCCCTTTGAACCTGTCTTTTTGTGTGTAAGAGGGCGGCACCGTTGATAGGAAAAAGTCTCCTGGAGATTAGGATGCCCCCTGGGTCACAAATTATTTTTTACTCTCAATATATTCTTCTGCTTCTTCTAAAGAAGGGAAAAACATATTCTTAAATCTTCCATCAATTACAAGATAAGACTTGTCTCCTTTAGCGAGGATAATTTTATCCTTATCTTTGTTAATTACATTTAGAATTTCATACTTAGTGTCCTTTAAGTCCACAGCTGTGAGTCTATCTTTTTCAAAAATATCTCCAATAATCATTTCTACTCCTTTCAAAATATCTGGGGCAGTGTGGCAGGTGAAAACTAAACTTCCTATAGAGAATAGAAGTTTTAAGTCCTATATATTTACCTGCCACATTGCCACCTTTATTTATAGACTAAAATTATTTTGATTCAGAAACTCTACAATGCTTTCTGTTCCTTTAAATGGAATAACTGTATCTTGATTATCCAGTGTGTAGTTGTATATTTTTTCTTTAACAACTTTTACAGGTGTCTTGTCTGTCTTATGAAGAATGATAGTATCTCGTAGCTTAAAGGCATTCTCCAATAAGTCTTCAGTGACTTTTTCATTGTTTCTGTAAAGGCACATATCCTTACAATATTCAGTTAAGTCTTTTAAGTCATTTAGCTTGATTTCACCTTCATTCTTTTTAATGACATACCTATAGTCTTTTTCTCTTTTTAATTCTGTAGATATTCCCTTTGGGGAAGTCACCACAATCCTATCTTTTAGAGTAAACTTTCTTTCTAAATCTTCTTTTGTAATCATTTATATTCCTCCTAATTTTTTAATTACGCTTAAACTTCTAGTTACACACAATCATAAGCACCACCTCCTTAAATGAGGGCAGGTGTGGCAGGTAAAAAAGTATTATCTATATAGATACAAGATTTCTAAATTAAATTTTTCATCTGCCACATTGCCACAGACTTTATAGAAATTCTGAAATTAACCTATAGCCTATTAGGACTGTGGTCTTGTGTTTTCCATCCTTTGGTCTTTTTCTTTTGATGGTCGCTTTAGACTCCAAAGACTGTTTAAAGGTCTTCATGCTTTCAAGATAGTAGCCATTTTCTAAAGACCAAGACCTATACCTTTCGTAAACTTCAGAGGTTCTAACTTCATAGTCCTTTCCTTCCTCTAAGCAATCTTCCATAAAGATAGCAATCTTATCTGATTCCTTTTGGTATTTAAGAGTTGCATCTTTTACTGAATCAGGAATAGTTAATCCTTCTTTTTGTAAAAGCTTGTAGCCTTCAATAAGCCAGTTAAGGATTGCAGACTTTACTTCCTCTTTTGCAAATTCTGTTTTTAATGTTTTGTCTTGTTCCTCTTCAGTAAAATGTCTATCAAAGGGAATGATGAGCATTCTTCCACTGGTAAATACTGTCACATCATTAACTATGGGTAGGTAGTTGGTGTTGATGTAGATTTTAAATTGAGGTTTAAAGTCAAAGGAGTTCTCATGAAGGAATCTTGCATTAATAGTGTCATTACCAGTAAGGCTTTTAACTTGAGCAACATTTAAGGGTAATCCCTTGCCTGGCTCTGGAATATTTACAAAGCGTACTCCTGCAAGTCTTGCTATCTCTTCACTGGGTCCAGAGCTATTTACTTTGTTTTTTAGAGCCAGGGTCTCAGGTCTTGATGCACAGGCATAAGTTCCGAGGACTTTTAATATGGATTCACAAAGAGTTCCTTTGCCATTTCTCGTGGTCATTCCATAGAGGATTGCCATGCACTCATGCCTTGTATCTCCTGTAAGTCCATAACCTAATATTTTTTGTAGAAACTTAGCTTTTTCTTTATCTCCACTCATAATTTCATCAATATAGCTATTCCATCTCTCATTTAATGAGTGAGGATCATAGATAACATCAGCCATTTTGCTTAAATAGTCAGAACTTCTGTGTTCGTAAAATTCCATTGTTCTTAGATTTAAAGTCCCATTTATACAGTTTAGAAGGCAAGGGTCTTTATCGAAGTCAGATACATTTAATGGATGATGAACCTCTGCATCTTTTAATACACTGACCCTATAACCTCTTGCTTGCCATCTGTTTGAGAATTTGACATAAGCTTTTCTTTTATGTTCATCTTCAATATCTAGGGCAAGGATATGAAGGAGGTTTGCAAGATTCATACATAATTTCATAGCTTTTAAACTTCCAGTATCCGCTATCCAGATTCCATCTTCGTAGAAATACCAGGCTTTCCTTTCTGGTACATAACGAAGAGAGTCCTTGTAAAAGTCTGCGAAAATTTTTCCTGCACCTATATCTGTCCACGAATACTTAGAAGATAAAGGAAGTCCCATTTCTTTTAACTTTTCAATAGATAAGTTAAACTCGATACTTGGATCTATTCTTGAAATAGGTTTGTAGACTTCTTTTAAGGAGGAGATTGCCTTTTCAATGGTTATTTCTCCATAAGTTTTTCCACCACGATTTTCATCCCACTTATCCCTAAAAAGTTCCGATTGTCTAAAGAGTCTATCAATCTGGTCAGTATTTCCACCTGCATAAAATGCGAGTATTGAAGTTAAGGCTAGGTCTGCTTCACTTGAAGAAGGATAGTCTTTAATGTTTCCAGCCCATAGATTTAAAAATTTCTCGTTATTCTTTGCATTAGATGCCTTTTCAATAACATCCTCATCAGTTAAATAGCTTTTAAAATTTTGTTTAGTAGATTTACTTTGCTTTTCTCTTTTCAGATATTTTTCTAAAAGCCATAGTAGTCCATCGGATTCTTCGAGAATCTCACCTTCTTGATAGACATGACCTGTCACAGTTACAAAGCGATTAGTAAAGCCAGCAACATAAACTTCAACTTCTTTAGTCTTCATCTTGTAGATGTCATTTGTGTAAGTTATTGAGTTTGGTAGAAAAGTAAGGATTCTAAGACCCTTACCACTTGGACTAAATTCAATGTATGACTGTGGAAAATGGCTAACTATTTCTTTTGCTAAATCGTTTAAAGCTCCATTGATTACACAGTCATCAACATCAATAGCTACAAGTTTTCCATCGACTCTTATCCCGAGCCCATCATAGGAACTAAGTTTTTTAGATGCTTTATCAAAGGATGTAAAAGTCTTTGGATTGTTAACTGAAGCATAGCTTTCTGTAGTTGGATTAAAAGGTATCTTTGTCTCCTTATTATTTCTTTTTTCATATTTCCATAAGCACCAGCTTACATTTTCTTTTAGATATTCTGGTATATTTTCTAAATTCACATATCTACTCCTTTCATATTTTTTTGAAGAAGAAATATCCCCTCATATTCCTTAGGACAGTTAGAAGAATTTTGAGTAATATTTTGCCCTCTACCTATATAAGTAAAGTTGAGATTTGATTTTCCGGTTGTTTTGAAAATATTTCTTTCCTCTAAATAACAGGCAAAGAAATTCAGCAGTTTTTTAACCTGTAAGAAAATTTCTCCCTCTATTAGCCCTAAGACATTTTTGATGGTTTTGTTAGGTTTTATTTTTCCTCTCATATCACAGGCGAAGAAAAACATGGTCTTTTAAACCTATCCTAAAAATTTTTCTCTCCTAATAGACTCAGGACATTTTCAAGAGATTTGAGTAATTATTTCTTCATCTATTTATATAAGTAAGATTTGAGATTGATTTTCCAGTATTTTGAAATATTTCTCCCTTCACTAGTCCTAGGACAAAAATGGTGGTTTTGATTAGTTTTTTAAAAAATTTAATTCTATGAATAAAAAAAAGACGGAAATAAATCCGTCTTAAGAAATGTGCAAAGATTAAGTTGTAGAATGTGGTATAATATTATAGAAAAACTGTATAAGGTAGAAGATTAATATGAGGTGGGTTATGGGATTTTCCTATGATAAATTATGGAAAAAATTAATAGATGAAAAGATGAATAAATTAGACTTACAAAAAGCCATACAAACAACTCCTCATACCATAGCTAAAATGGGACGAGATGAGAATGTGAGTATGGAAATACTTGGTAGAATTTGTAGTTATTTTAAATGTGATATCTCAGAAGTACTGGAGTATAAAATATTAGATAATAATAAGGAGATATAAAATGGCAAAAAGTAAAGATAAAACAGAAGAATTATCTTTAGAGTCAACTTTATGGAATTGTAGAGTATCTTTAAGAGGATTTGGAAGCACCGAAAGAAATAGAGATGCTGTAATAGGATTAGTTTTCTTAAAATTTGCAGGAGATAAGTTTGAAAAAAGAAGAACACAAATTGAAGAAGAGCATCCAGATTTATTAATGCTAAGAGAAATGCCTGCCTCTTATAATGCAGAAAATGTTTATTATCTAGAAGAATTCAGCAGTATATAGAGATTTATACATTGCACAAAAAGAAATGATGGAATGAGGTGAAAATGTGCTAGAAATACAAGCTGTAAATAGAAGTTTTGGAAAGAAAAGAGCGCTTAAGTCGGTGGATTTAGAAATAAGCAATGGAATCTATGGGCTACTTGGTGAGAATGGAGCAGGTAAATCAACCTTGATGAAGATACTAGCTACTTTAGACAAACCTAGTTCAGGAAAGGTGTTATTTTGTGAGAAAGATATTTGGAATAATCAAGACTATCTTTCTCAAATTGGCTATATGCCACAAGATATAGAAATATATGATGGATTCACAGCCTATGACTATCTAGAATACATAGCTCTTTTAAAAGGAATGAAGAAGAAGGGGTTAAAAGAAAGAATTTATGAAATTCTAGAGTTTGTTAATTTGAAGGATGTGGATAAAAAGAAAATTAAGATATTTTCTGGGGGAATGAAAAGAAGAATAGGAATTGGCCAGGCTATTATTAATAATCCAAAGATTCTTATTCTAGATGAACCTACAGCAGGACTTGATCCATATGAGCGTATTCGATTTTCCAATATAATTACTAATATGAGCGAAGATAAAATTATATTATTTTCCACTCACATAGTATCAGATATTGAAGCAATAACAGATCAAGTAGTAATTTTAAGTGAAGGGATGGTAAAGAACAAAGGGAAAATTCAAGATATGGTTCTAGAGCTTCAAGGTAAAGTGAAGCAGGTAGAAGTTACTAATAAAGAACTCCAAGACTTTACAGAAGAAACATTTGTTGTTCGAATAAAAAACCAAGGAGATAAATACATGGTTCGCTTTATTGAAAAAGAAGGAAGTCCAAAATCTGGAAATATTTTAACAGCAAATTTAGAGGATTATTTTGTCTATATTGGAGGTCTAAAAAATGAAAAAAATTAAATTTATATTGCTATTACTAATGTTTGTCAGTCTATTTACAGCCTGTAGTAGAGAAGAAAAAGCTGCTGAACAAAATGTTAATCGTCAAGAAGAGCAAAAAACCGATATTTCAAAAGAAGAAAGTCAAGGCATAGAAGAAACACAGTCACTTGAAGAGGAAATTCTTAAGAAGAAATTAAAAGAAGTACGAAATAAAAGAGAGGAAAGTATAACAGTTGAGGAAAATGATGTTACTACAGGTTATATGCCAAAAGAAGTTGATGATCTGCAAAATGGACCTATAATAGAGCAATCTTCTGGGCAGTATAAGCAAATGTATAATACTGCTGCAACTTATATAAGAGATAATTTAAACATAAATCCTAAGACAAAGCTGAGTGTATATGATGCCATTGATCCTACTGTTTTAGAAATTTATACTGCTGAAGATCGCGGCTACTTGCAAGATTATACAGTAGAAAATATCTATGTATTAGAATATCAAAAAGAAGATGGAACTTGGAGTTATATCTTTATGGGGAGAGAAAACAAACAAAGTCCATGGAAAGTAGTTCATACTGGAGACCATTTTAAGGAGTAAATATGAAATCACTATATTATGAAATCAAACACTGCTTTAACAAGGTTTCCATATTTGCTTTATTACTATTTCTTTTAGTTGTATTTCTTCACTCTATTATTTATCTAAGTATACAGTGGCGTACTATATTACCAGACGGTACATTGGTAGAAGGTTTGTCATCTCACAGAGCTTTTTCAGAAGCATCCAAGGAGTTAAAAGGAGTTTTGGATAATGAATATCTTCAAAAACTAAAAAAAACCTATGCATCTAGCTACGAAAAGAAATATCTAGATATTGATAAGGGGTTTTTAGGTACTGGAGGCTTGATGAAATATATCAACACCAATTATCTATTAAATATACCGGAAAGTAGATTCAATGCAACCAATGGTAACAAGTATATGGAAATAGACTTCCCATATTTAGAAAACGTCGACACCTTTTATGCCGCATATAAAGAGACATTAGTAGAAGTAGAAGTACAAGCACGTGAAGCTAGTGGATTTAGACCTTATACAGACGAGGAAATCAAACAAATTAAAGATATTGTTAACAATATTCAATTACCATTGAGGTTAGACAATACAATGTGGATGAGTAGTACAAGAAATTACTTATATTTAGAATATTTTATATTTACCTTGGTTTTGTGTATTTCATTTTCTTCTATTTTTTCTAGAGATGGCATAAATCCTGTTTCTGATATTGCCTTGGCCAGTAAGCAGGGGAAAAATAAATATATTAGCAGAAGATTCATCGCTGGATTAGTCGCTGCAGCTATAATGTATTTAATTTACTTCATTTTCTTAAGCTTGATTCATGGTAGTGTGTATGGCTTTAGTGGATGGAATGCTTCAATTCAGTCTAAGTCAAACTTCTATGTTTTTAACATGACAGCAGGCAAAGTGTTTTTGCTAGAGTGTTTAGGAGGATTGATAGGGACACTAGCTGTAACATCGATTGTGTTACTTGTTTCAATTATTATAAAAAGGACAAAAGCTAGCTTACTTGTTTCTGCTGGATTGGTCTATTTTTTAAATAACCAATTGAAGGGTTACAGTATCCTACGTTTTACAAATCCTTTATTCTTTAAGACTGATAGTATGGGGACGTTAATTTCTTTGTTTGGAAGAATTGTACCCTATCTTGTCCTAATAATATTGCTTGGAATACTATATATTTCTATTTGTTTTATTTTAGTAAGACTTTTAGGAAAGAGATATAGGTGGTTAAAATGAAAAATTTGATTTACGCAGAGAACAAAAGAATATGGAAACACCCCTTGACTATACTCACCTTAGTGTTAGCTTTTTTAGCCGCTGTTTTTAATGTCAATAATTCTACAAAACAGTATTTATCTGAACATACTTTTAATGAGGAAATGAATTTATATTACTTAGATGCTAAAAAGATTGATATAGAAAAAGCTCTTGGTGGGAAATTGGATCAAATTCAATCGGAATTCTATTATTACGATATCTTAAGTTTTGCCGAACAATTAGATCTTAAAGGAGATGAACAAGAAAATTTATCAACGCTATTAAGAGAAAAAATAAAACAACATTTAGATACAAATGAAATTAAATATAGCGAGGATATAAAAAACAAGGTTACAGATACATTAGATGAAGTCAAAATAGATTTATCATATGGAGAAGGTTGGAAAAATCTTAATAAAAATCTCTCTAAATTTCTATATATAAATCTTTTTCTTTCAATTATTTTTACAGCCAACATAATGTCTACTAAAAATATGGAAGGGGATGTCTACCAATCTACTTTTTATGGTAAAAATTATCTCTTTAAAGCCAAGGCCATTTTAGCTGCGTTTTGGAGTTTAATCTTCTGTCTTTTATCTATATTGGCTCTTCTTATTTTTTATATAGGATTATATGGAGTAGAGGGAGCGTACAATGCTATTCAAAATAGTCCTATAATGACTCTCTCGCTTTATAAGGAAACATACTTATCAATGTTTATAAAAAATGGGTTGTTGGGTCTAGTTACTATAGAAACCATGGTATTTTTGACTATTATTATATCAAAAAAAACAAAGAACTTTATGCAAATTTTCACAAGTATTATTTTATATTATTCTCTGCTTATTCTATTAGACAAAATAGGGAGTGTGATTTTCAACTACAAACTTCTTAACTTTTTGTCTTATAAGGCTATGGGATTTTTTTATCACTATACTCACTATGATCTTTATTTATTTGGTGACATTGTTTTAAAATCAATAGATGCCATATTACTTGTTAAACTCATTCAATTAATAGCTTTTGGTATTTTTATTTTTGGCTTCAATACAGAATCGAGAGGCAAGCTAAAAACTCGAAAAAAGGCAAATTGAGTGATAATGAAAAAATTTAGAAAAAGTTCTAGAAGATTGCAAGTTATCAGAAGAATTATAAGAGTTTGAACAATATATTATAGAAGAAGATTTATTAAAAGCTTTCACTTCTGTGAGAGCTTTTTTGATGCTTTATTATAAATTTGTTAAATATTAAGATAAACCATTTATTTACACTTGCGTGGGTATATAGTATACATAAGCAAAGTAATAAAAAGTGATAAAAGGAGGGTTATTATGAAAAAGATTTTATCATTTCTTTTAGTATTTGTGCTAGTTTTGTCCATGTCTATGAACATTTCTATGGCAAAGCTTCTTGAAAGGGAGATAGTAGGTTTTGCGACTGATGTGGGACCGGAAGATGCCACTATAAGTCTAGCTGACAAAACTTATCCTGTTAAGAATGGAACTATATTATTCATCAATGGAGAGATAATTCCTGAAGCTGAGATAATCATGGACGGCGGCAAGGCAATGCTACCACTAAGGCTTATTGCTGAAAAGCTTGGCTACGAAGTTGGCTGGAATAATAAAGAAAGAAAAGTTACTCTTGTAAAGGGTGATAAAAATTTAAGAGTTGCCATTGACAAAGACGATTCTAATGCTAAGATTTTCAAAGATCGCAGCTATGTTCTAGCAAGTTTTGTTGAAAAAAATCTTGCTGAAAGTGCTGTAGTGACTGAAGGTCTAGCTAAGGACTTTAAAAAATTCTACGACACTAATATGCCTATAACTCAAGATAAGACTATTGAAAGAAGCTTAAGAAATGTCATCATTGATGAAAAGCACGAGTACAAGGACAATATTAGTTCGGATGACGCAATGAAGCTAGTTAAGGAGAAATGTCTTGAAGGTCTAAAGAATTTTGAAAAAGTTATGAAGGAAAAAGCAAAGGACGAGCCGGGTAAATTTGACGATGACATAAAGTTAATCGAAAAAGATATCAATAGAATGATCTACATCGGCGAAGTTTCTAAGTTTTATAGATACACAATAGGACCTTATGATGTTTTATATGACAGAACAGATGGCAAAATCTACTTCCAAATATATTCAGCAGAAAGTATAATTAAGGAAATGGATGTGAATGATCCGAATTTGTATTTAGCGATATTTATCGTAGGATAAAAAATGATAAAAAACTCCTCATTATTGATGATTTTGGCATGGAGAGGACCACAGATTTTGCCTATGAACATATCTTTAATATCATTGAGAGGAAGAGTTAAATGAGTATGAAAATGAAAAGTGTATTGTCTTAGCAAAAAAGATTAAAGAACTTGTGAACGATAAAGCTCAATACACAGACTGGTCAAATAGAAATGACATAAAGTCCCAATTAAAAATTGGTTTAGTCAATTTACTTTACGAAAATGGATATCCTCCTCAATGGAGCGAAGAAGTTTTTGATATGGTTTTAGAGCAGGCAGAAAATTATAAGAATTAATGAAACGGCTATGAGAATTTAACTCACAGCCGTTTTTCTTGCCACCTAAAGACTCTCTAAATTAGTTTTTCTAAAATCCCTAATTCAATGAGCCTTAAGGCAGATTAATATATACTTGATTTAGTTTCAATTTACTCCAAAGCTTTTTAGATTAATGGCAGACATTTGCTACGAATCGAAGTTCGCTTCGCTCCTTCTCTTCGGCAAATGGTTGCAGCTGACCTACCAGCAATTTGCTTTGCAAATTGGGTTAGGTCAAGCAGAGTAAGAGCCTAGTCATTGAAGGCTTCCTCGTAGTCTAGCATTTTTCCAGCCTCATATTCTTTCAATAGGTCCTTTCGAAGACTTTCTCTTGCTTCAGGAAAATTATTTTTTATTCTCTTAAACTCCATTAAAAGATCTTCTCCATGGTAACCATCCCTTATCAAGTCTTCCAGAATTAAATCAGAAAAATCATCAAAATTTTCACTTGGCTTAGACAAGACAATTTTATTATTTTGAATTTCTAAGTCTAAATCATCATCTACTCCAAAGCCAAGAGAATCTAAAACTAATTTTGGCAAGATAATCCCTTGAGAGTTACCCCACTTTTTTATTTTAATATTCATAACATCACCTAAGTTCAGTATAAACATTGTTTAACTTGTTGTCAAACAATTGACTTAAAAACAATCACTTTGCATAGTTAATTAAGACAAGGTCAGCGGCAACCATATGCAAAAAATAGAAGCAAACCGACTTCGATTTGTAGCAAATGTCTGTCAATTACAAATCATAAATTTAAAAAACTCCAAGTAGAGCAAGAGACCCCTCTCGGAGTCTCTTAAAAAATTTTATTTACTTTACATCACTTGGTAGGATTCTCGTCCACTTTTCATAAACTCTTCCATACTTGTCGCTAGCTTTTCCCCTGCGAGTAAGTTCGTGTGAGTTAGTAGCTTCTACCATTTCGTCATAGTACCACTTGCTAGAATCAAAGTCCTTGAATTTAGCTAGCCTTTCTTCAAGACCAGCGTAAGCTTCCTTATCAGCAATCCTGTTAAACATTCTGTTTAAGAAGGCAGCTGATTCAGCTCTTGTAAGCTTAGCATCAGGTCTAAAGCTTCCATCTTCATAACCTTCGATTCTATTGTTGCCGTAGATCTTGTTGATTTCCTTTTCGTACCTATGACCCTTGATGTCCTCAAACTTTGATACAGAAGAATTTTCCTTATCAATAGCTGCTAACATCTTGGCAAATTCTGCCCTAGTGATCTTGTCATTTGGTCTCATCATTCCATTGTCAGCATCAAGCATATTAGCCTTAACAGCTGCGTTAATGTATCTGAAGTACCAAGCATTCTTTTGCATGTCCTTAAAGGCTGGCATAGTATTGTCGCTTAGGTCAAGACCAGCAAGTCTTGTAACCATAGCAGCAGCCTCTGCCCTTGTTAAGTTGTCTTCAGCCCTTAAAGTGTCGTCTTCATAACCAACAATATAAGCCTTGTGGGTTTCTAAAGTTGGAAGAACTTCTTCAGCCTTTTCAACCTTTTCAGTCTTAGGCACTACAGCCTTAACAGGATAAGTTGGAGTGTAGTGATCCCTGTGTCTAATGCCAGGTATAAATTCTTCTTCGTAAGAAGGCTTTTCAGGCTTTGTACCTGGTTCATCTATTCCTGGTTTGTCTCCTGGTTTATTTGGATTTGGTTTTGTTCCTGGTTCATCTGTACCTGGTTTACCTGGTTCGTTTGGATCCGGTTTTGTTCCTGGTTCATCTGTACCTGGCTTTGCTTTCCATTTTGCTGTTACTGTTGTGTTTTCAGTTACTGTAATCTTATCTCCAACGTTTTTGGATTCGCCGTTTATTTCCCAACCTGCAAATTCTTTGTTTTCTGGTGGAGTAAAGCCTTCGCTGTCTGGTAATGTGTATTCGCTTCCCTTGGCTACAGTCGCTTTATCTT
>JAWGHR010000012.1:0-38325 GCA_032560695.1 Peptoniphilus harei
GTCGTATATTCTGTTCCAACTTCTACATTTTCTAAAACTTTACTTTCTGCTTCTAAGACTTTTCCATCTTCTGCAAGGTATTTTACATAGACACTTCCTATTTTTGGTTCTTCTTTTTTAGTAAATTTCCATGTACCAGTGAAAGTTACGTCTGCGCCATTAATTATATGCTCTGTTGGATTCCAAGAAACAAAACTCCAAGTACCATCATCTGTCGTAACATCTGCAAATTCTGATGTTGATGGTGTTACTTTTTTGCCATTTTCTTTATCTTTTTCTTCACCTGGCAATAGTTTTGTTACATCTTCTGGAAGCGTTTTGTCTTCTGTTCCGCTTACAAACTCATAAGTTACTTTAAACTTATCTGTATAAGTGTTTTTAAAGTCATATTCGCCTTCACCCTTAGCTGAAGTATAATTTTTTACTGGATTTTCTGTTAGGGTGTAATTAACTAAATTTTTGTTTTTATATTTTGGAAGATCTTTAAACTCCCATGATTCTCCAGATGCTTCTTTAATTTTCTTACCATTTTCTAAAAGATTTACAGTGACCGAAGTAGGTTGATTTTCCTTCGGATTTTCGCCATGAACCCAAGTCTTACTGCCTTCTATAGTGATAAACTCAGTTTTATTTATAATTTTAAATCCATCTTTATCATTTCCACTTACAACGCCTTCTTCATAACCAGGTGATTGTTCAGGATTTTCTTTAACTGTATATCCAAACTTCGATGGCCTAATATTCTTAAATTCGCCCTTCCAACCATTTTTAGCATTAAGCTCTATCGGCCCTGCCGAAACTTCATTGCGTTCATAAAGCGTAACTGTAACTTTATCTGGACGGTTGCTAAACTCATCATTATTATCGTCCCAAACTTTTTCAACTAAAATGACTTTTTTCCAACCAGCAAAAAGTTCATATTCATGCTTGTCAATTATTGATGTGATTTCATTAGAATCTTTTACAAGTTTTAAATCTTCGACAAGTGTTTTACCCTTTTTACCCTTATCAGGTAAGTCATCATTTACCTTTTGTTCTTCATACCAACCTGTAAATTCATAGCTCTTTCTAACTGGCTCAGGATCCAAGATAGCTGATTTTTGTCCTGGAGCATAGACGTCATAGATGTCTTCTTTTATATCTTCTGATGGTAATTTAGTAAATATACCCTCATCTTTATTTCTTCCTAATTTAACATTTTCAAATTTAGCCTTGGCTTCATCTGTTCCATTTGCATGCAAGGTTACCTTTACCCTCTGACCAAGGACAACATCCTTTGTCTTTGGATTTAAAACAAAATCCCACTTGCCTGTGCTTTTGTCATCTGCAAAATCTGCTATTGCTTGACTAGTATCTTTTGATACATAATGAATTTTTTTAGCATCTTCTGCTGTTGGTGTATAAGAACCATCTCCTGCTGCAACTATATATCCAACTTTTCTATTTTGACTTTCGTTAAATTTTGGATGAAGTGGATATCTTGGATCGTTTATAGTTTTATCTGGCTGTTTCTTTGAAGCTTCACTTATCGAAACATTTATTTGATTTGTCAATTTACCAGTTAAGATGATTTTAGATTGTCCATCTAATATACGAACATCCTTATCATCAAAAGTTGCGTTTGGAGTAATAATAACATCTTTTACTGCATAGATATTTTTACCGCCCATTTCGTTTTTGTCATAAATGTGGCCATCTCCAGTAGACCAGTCGCCTTTAGTATTGCCTTCAAATTTTGCAAAGTCAACTGTTAACTCGCCATCGTTTAAAACTCCACCAGCCATGTGGTAAGCCTTATTATTTACAATTTGAGCGTTGCCTTTTTCAGATTTAGTAAGTGTCACTTTGCCTTCGTTATAAATTGCTCCACCTACAGATGAAGATTCTTTAGAAGAAATTTGTCCACCTTTCATAGTAACTGTATTTCCTTGTCCTACAAAAATTCCTCCACCATAGGCTGTCATATTATAGGCATAGGCTAAATTATTTAAAATCTTAGTGTCTATTAAAGTTAAATTAGTTCCACCATTTTTTCCAACTTGAGTGTTTAAAGCAATTCCACCACCAGATATTTCTGCTGTAAAATTTTTTATAGTTGTATTTTCAATAGTTGCTGTGACACTTGAGTCGTCATAAAATACAATCGCTCCACCATATTTTGCTGTTTTATTGGCTCCAGTTTCATTCCAACCAACACCAGAACCATTCAAAGTAGAATTTTTTAGATGGAATTCACCTGAATCAGCGACTTGGATGAGTCCACCTGACTCTTGAACATAAGAGCCTTTACCGGTATTAAAGGTAGAATTATCAATAGTTAAGTTTGATCCTTCTGATGTTATTGCACCACCTGCAACACCGAATTGGCCTTTATTTTCTGCAATTGTGAATGTTGAACCTGTAACTGTTGCTTGAGGGCAATCTTCGAATTTAATTGCACCGCCTGTATTAAAGGGGCCAACTATATCAAATGTCGCATTGTTAATAGTAGCTGTCGTATTTGTAGCTTCTATGGCACCACCTTGACGGCCACCCTCATCAGCTGAGCTGTCTAAATGGTTTCCCGTAAAAGTTGTTCCATTAACGGTTAATTCTGAGCTGTCAATTTTTATAGCTCCACCTTCTGCAGCTCTTTTTGCGTCTAAATATTTTGAACCTGTGTTATTATTGATAAAACTTCCGTCTGTTACATCTAGTTTAGAAGCTTGTGTAGCAAGTATTGCTCCACCAGAATAATTTTGTTTATCGTCGCCCGCTTTTTCAAGTTTTCCAAAATTTTCTGTGGTTCCATTTTGTAAGGTAGCATTTTTTAATATGATGCTTCCACCCTCTGTGAAAATAATTCTCGCTTTTTCATTTCCGTCAAGTGTAATATTTTCTAGTGTTAAGCTTTTTCCCTTCTCTAGATAAAAAATATTTCCACTCCTACGTTGGATTTCAAAATCAGTGTCACTTGAAATTAAACTTGACTCTGCTTTTAATTCTCCACCACTAATTGTCACATCTCTGCCTATTATTAAGGTTTCTGTAACTTCGATTGCTTGCATGATTTTAATTTCTTTGTCTGTTCCAGATTTAATTTCCTTTTTTAATTCTTCGAAATTATAAACTTCTGCTGCGAAAACATTTTCATTACTAATAAAAATAGTGGCCATTATTACTAGCAAGATGAAAATTACATTTCGCATTTTACTTATCGTCTTCATAGCTCCTCCTTTTTATTTATAAATTTTTCCAACTTTATGCATATCTCCACTGTAATCATCTATGGAAATTAACTTATATGTTCATTATATCAATTTTTTTATGTTTTTCCACAATAAATGGCTAAAATAAAAGTACCAATCCCTCTTTTTTTAAGAAGTCTGGTACTTTTTATTTTTAATATACTATTAGTCTTTTCTATTTTTATTAGCCCTTAAAAAATTCGTCTATGTCTAGGGCATCTTCTGCGTTTATTAATACTGTGACTTTGTCGCCAAGCAGGATCAAGTCATCGGCTGTTGGGACGAATTCACTTCCATCTCTTTCGATGGACATTATTATTAGATGTTTTGGAAAGTTTATTTCTCTTAGGTCCTTTCCAAGATTCTTGAAGTCGTCTGCTATTGTGTATTCGAAGACTGAGTAGTCGCCAAGTTCTCTTTCCTTAGGACTTAGTAAGTTTTTGTCCTTTAGTTGTCTTTCAAAGAGGGTGTCGTAAATTGGTGCAACTTTTAAGGCTTCTGCAACGTAGTATGAAACCATTACTACAATGGATAGGGCTATCAAGTGCTCAAAGGTTGATGTCATTTCTGATACCAATATTATTGAGAGGATTGGACTTCTCACAACTGATGCAAGAATCCCACTCATGCCTAGGATTATGAAGTTGATGTAAAAGGCATCTAGTCCAAAGGTCTTGTCTAGGAAGGAGAAGACCAAGGCTCCACATGATCCTCCTATTACAAGAACTGGCAAAAAGATTCCACCTTGAACTCCTGACCCGTAGCAAAAGCTTGTATAAAATAATTTTACTAAGAGGATAGCAAGTATATATTTTACTGCAAATCTTTCTCTCGCCATGTTTTCTAAGAGGCCATGTCCTCCACCTGTTCCTTCAAAAAACATAAAGCCAACAAGAATTGTCACTCCCATTAAAATGGCGTATTTTAAAATTTTTGAATTTATCTTTTTAAAGAAGTCTTGGAATTTTGTTATTAAGTAGTTGTAGACTCCTCCCACAAGGCCTGTCAAGATTCCTATTAGGATTGCAACCCAAATGAGTTTCATGGGTAAGGACTCTGTGACAAAGAAGGAGAAGGATGTTTCTTGGCCCATTATTATAAAGGAAATGTAGTTTGCTACTATTGATGCGATAAGAGCTGGCAGGAGGACAAACTTTGAATAGGACTTGTGAAGTTCTTCTATGGCAAAGATGCAACCAGCCATGGGTGCGTTAAAGGCTGCTGCTAGTCCTGCCGCTGCCCCTGCTGTTATCATGTACTTGATTTCATCTGGTGGTCTCTTTAGGATTTTGCCTAGTCTTTTGGCTGCTGCTCCACCCATTTGGATAGAAGGACCCTCTCTTCCAAGTGAGAATCCCATAAGGTTTCCCAAGCCTCCTCCAAGGATCTTGGAAACTAGAGTTGGAACTTCTTCCATTCTAAATTTACCTAAGATTTCTCCACGAATTTGTGGGATTCCACTACCTCCTGATAGGGGCGCCCACTTTAATAATTTATAAATTACAAAGGAAATTATAGCTCCCAAGACTATTAAAATTATTAAAGACCTTATATTAAATTCTTTGTAGAGGAAGGACCTGTAGTAGTCCATCTTCATTATCACAAACCTATAGAGGACAGAGAATAATCCTGCCAAGGCTCCCACCATTAGGGAGTCTATTAGGATCCTAAATATCAGTTTGTCTTTGTTGTTTATATCATTTTTCATCTTTTCCACCCCACATTAGCTTTTGCCAATCTTCTTCTTTTAATTTCAAAATTTCTATATAATTTTTCTCTCTTTCAATTTTCTCTGGGATTGTATAGAAGTTTAAATTTAATTTTTTTATTTTTGCTCCATCTATATCTGCAATTAGCTTAAACTTCTTGGATCTTACAAAATTATAAAATCTGACATTTACCAATGTCTTACCATCGTGATATATGAGTTTTTTGGAGTCGGGATAGTAGGACATCCTAAAGGACCTGTCATTTATCTTTCCCTTTAGGGTTCTTAGATTTTCATTTTCCTCTGGCTCCATGTAAATCCTAGTGTCTGGAAGTTTTAACTCCATGTAGTCTTTTATAGCTAGGGCATATTGGTTGTCGTCGGACTTTAGTTTCAAGAGGTTTAGGTCCTCATCTGTGTAGATGTAAAAAACTATTTGGTCCCTCTTGTCTAGGTCTCTTGAGATTTTTTCAAATTCTCTTCTCAATAGGCCTGCGAGGTTAGAGTAAGGGAAGTAGTTTTCTTCGTAATAAAAGTCCTCTATCTTTGCAAAGAGGTCTTTTAAGTCCTTGGACCTGACCTTCACCTCGTAGGAACTACCTGAAAGTTTTTTTACCTTGGTCCTTCTTATTGTCTCTGCCCATTCCTTCTTCACGTATTTTTTAAGTTCTGTGTTTTTCTCAGAAAGTGAAACTGGTGGGAGAAATAGTTTTTTGTTGGAAATGTCGTAGCCAAGATCAGACATGACCTTGGAGTCACGAGATAGGTTTACCATGGTGTTCCTATCAATGTAAAGGGGCAAGTCTGAGATGTCTTCTCTATAGAGATAGACGTCACTATTCACTATTTTTTCCCCATAGATTTTTATTTCGTGGTCCACTTCTCTTCTCTCATGGTAGTATCTTTCTTTCTTGTTAGGGCTTTGGTAGTTGATTATATTTAATTTATCATTTTTATCATCTTCAAGGCTCATCCTTATTCCATAGTCGCCACTTTCTTTGACCTTCCTAAAGATGTCTGCAAATCCAAAATCTTGGATGTTTTTATCTAGGTATTCAAAGATCCTGTCGTCAACGGTGTAGAGAATTTCTGCCACAACTTTTTTTGGATAGCGATTGAAATTGTAAAGGGCAAAAAAAATTCCCAAGCCAAGGAGACTTATTAAGATTAAAGTTTTTTTCTTCATAGTATCACTGCTTCTTATATATTAATTATAGTTTACAATAAATCTTGACTTCATTGCAATTAAAAAAGGCACCAATTAGGTGCCAGTTTGTCATAATTTATTAATTTTTATTTACATATCAAAATCTTTTCTCCAACTTCCAAATTTAAAGTAAAGGGCCATGATCACAAAGTTTGCAAAATATGAAACTGGATAGATAATGGAGATTACCCTAATGGAATTGAATATTGGCATTGCAAAGTAAACTACTACAAGTCTCAAGATACAAATTGTAAGAAGGGAAATAATCATTGGTCCCATAGCGTGTCCACTTCCTCTTATGAAGCCAGAGATTGTTTCTGATAGTCCAAAGGACCAAATTCCAAGACTCAAAATCTTTAGGAAGTCGGCACCATAAGCAACAACATCTGGGTCTGAGTTAAATATTGCTATTAGTGGACTTGCTAGGAAGTAGGCAATAAGTGATAGGACAAAGGAGATTCCAAACACTATTATTAGGGATACCTTTATTCCTTCACGAAGTCTGTCAAACTTCTTGGCTCCAAAGTTTTGTCCCGAGAAAGTTGTTGCTGCAAGGGCAATGGCTTGTAGGGACATGAAGAGAAAGCCGTCAATCCTTCCTTCAGCAGCAACGCCGGCTATGGCATCGGGGCCAAAGGAGTTTATCTTTGCTTGGAAGATTACGTTGGTAAAAGAAAGAAGTGCTGTTTGAACTCCTGTTGGTATTCCAACTTCAAAAATCCTCTTTGCTTCATACTTGTGAAGTTTAATTTCACTTTTCCTAAGTTTGTAGGACGAGTCAGTCTTTAGGAGTGAATAAGTTACAAGTATTGCTGATGTAACTTGGGAAGCAAGTGTTGCTATCCCTGCACCTAGGACTGACATTTGTAAGTAGCCCACTAAGATTAAGTCTAGGACAATATTTACTATTGCAGAAACACATAAGAAGTTAAAAGGTCTATTGGAGTCACCAGTTGCCCTCAAGATTGAGGCTCCCATGTTGTAAATAAGTATGGGAACTGTACCCAAGAAGAAAACTCTCATGTAAGTTGTCGCGTCTTGCAAAATTTCTTGGGGTGTGTCCATTATCCTCAAGAAGAAGGGCGTAGTAAAATATCCAAAGGCCGTTATCAAGAGTCCTGATGCAAGTCCAAGAAAGTAAGAACAACCTACAGACCTCTTTAGGGCCTCCCTGTCGTTAGACCCATAGTAAAGTGAAATTATTACAGAGGCACCAGTTGTAAGTCCAAGGAAAAGTCCAATTAATAAGTTGGAAACTGGTCCCGTTGCACCAACTGCTGCCATGGGATTCTTGCCAGCGAATCTTCCCACTATCATAAGGTCAGCTGTGTTATAAAGCTGTTGCAAAAAGTTTGTTAGAAGTAGAGGGATGGCAAACATAATTATCCCTTGGACAATTGAGCCCTCTGTTAAATTTATATTTCTATTTGGTCGTCTTTTATTACTCATCCATATACCTCACAATCCCTATATAAATTTTCTTAAGTTCTCCAACCTTGCTGTTTAGCAGCTGACCATCCTTTATATCAGATATGGCATAAGTAATGTTAGCTCCAACACAAGCCCCATACTCGTCACCTGTGTCTGCATCCATACCCGATGGGATATCAACTGCAATAATATAGTTGCCATGAGCATTAATAAGATTAATTAGCCTCTTATAAAAATCATTTAGTGGCCTATTTAGTCCAATGCCAAAGATTGCATCAAGAGTAACTTCATTGACTTCCATGGATTCAACTAGGTCATCAAAATTATTTTCATCTTCAATATATTTTACTTGGGTAAGTTTTTCTAAAATCTCAAGGTTCTTAGCAAATTCTTTTGTCATCTTGTGACCAAGGACAAAGACTTCAACAAGTTTGCCCTTTAAGATCAAGTGTCTTGCGATAACAAGTCCATCGCCGCCGTTGTTTCCCTTACCGCAAATTATTGTGTAGGAATTGTACTGATTAATTTCACGATAAATTCCCATTCCTGCGTTTTCCATTAAAATAAGAGAATCAATTTTGTATTCATCTATGGTTCTCTTCTCTAGTTCTATCATTTTGTTTTTTGAAATTGTCACAGTAACCCCTCCTCTATCTTATTATATTCTATTTGATGAAAATTAAAACCTCATAGGCTTTATTTCTTCTAAAGAAATCACTCTTTTTATAATTAAATAAAATTCATTAATATTTTTAATAGACTTTATAATTTAAAAATCTTGAAAGTTTGATGACTTCAGTCTTATCTCTCAACTTACAATTTTTAAAAGCAATTATATTTTCTATTGATATTAAATATCATTTGACCTATAATTATCTTAAGATAAAAAATTAAAAAAATTAAATATATAAAATTTACAGATTTACATAGGAGGATATTATGACAAATTATCTTGATCTTGCACAAATGACAAGACCCGAATTACTTGGATGTGCCACAGAAATCTATGAAAAAATTTCTTGTTGTGGCAAAACATCTTCTCTTGATGAGATTAAAAAACAAGTAGAAAACTTGAACACCTTTCTTTATACATACTTTTTAATTACATACAACAAGGACCTCACTTACCTACATACAGAGTTTGCAAATAGACTTGAAGCTTCACTTACTGAGGCAGATGTTAAAGTCATTGGTCACGACTTAATCGAAGCTTATTCAAACTCTCTTCTTGATGCCCTAAGTTTTTCTAAGAACGAAATCATCGACAAGGCTCTAAAGATTATCAACGAAGAATTTAGCAAGGGACTTGGGCTTGAAGATCTTGCAAACAAACTTCATCTTTCAAAAAATTATCTTTGCTCACTCTTTAAAGAAGAAACTGGCTTTACTTTCTGCCAATATCTAAACACTTTAAAGACAAACAAGGCAAAGAAGCTTCTTTTAGAAAACAAGAAGACTCTTGAGTACATTTCTTATGAGTGTGGATTTTCTTCTCAACCTCATTTCACAATGACTTTTAAAAAGTACACAGGCAAGACTCCTAAGGAGTACAAGATGAGCCTACTAGCTGGATAATAATTTATTGAAATCCTCCAATTTTTACTATATTATGTAGTAATTGGAGGATTTTATGCTTTTTAATTCTTTTGAATACCTAATCTTTCTCCCCATAGTTGTAATTTTTTACAACTTGCTTAGGGGAAAATTTAAAAATATATTTTTGCTCTTAGCAAGCCTTACATTTTATAGCTTTTGGAATGTGAAGTACACCTTCCTCATGATACTTTCAATTCTCATCACCTACATGACGGGGATCTTTATTGAAAGCAATCGTGACTCCAAGACTAAGATGAAGCTTGCTGTCTTTTTGTGCTTTTTTATAAATTTAGGCATCCTATTTATCTTCAAGTACTTTAACTTTTTTATGGACTTGGCAGGTAAGATCTCTGGGGGCAATTTTAACATAGCCCTTGACCTTCTCCTTCCTGTTGGGATCTCCTTTTATACCTTCCAGGCTCTTGGCTACACTATTGACGTCTACAGGAAGGACCTTGAAGCAGAGAGGTCACTTATTGATTACGCACTTTTCGTTTGCTTCTTCCCTCAACTTGTGGCAGGTCCCATTGAGAGAAGTAGAAACCTTCTTCCACAAATAAAAAATCCCAAGAAGTTTTCCTACGAAAATCTTGTGAGGGGCTTGCAGCTATTTCTTTATGGAATGTTTTTGAAGTTGCTCCTTGCCGACAGAGCTGCAATTTTTGTCAACGATGCCTTTGGAAGTTACCAAACTTATTCTAAGGAATTCTTGTTAATCGGTGGCTTCTTGTTTACCCTACAAATTTATTGCGACTTTTATTCCTATTCAATTATGGCAAAGGGATCTGCAAAAATCCTCGGAATCAACCTAATGGATAACTTTAAGGAACCCCTCCTTTCAAAATCCATTACAGAGTTTTGGAGACGCTGGCACATCTCCCTTTCCACTTGGTTTAAGGACTACCTCTACATCCCACTTGGGGGCAATAGACATGGCGAGTTGAGAAAGTGCATCAACCTCTTAATAGTTTTCCTTGTTTCTGGACTTTGGCATGGGGCAGAACTTTCCTTTGTCCTCTGGGGACTTATCCACGGAGTTTTTAACATTCTGGAAAGCCTACTAGGTATAAACAAAAGTAAGAAATCAAATTTTTTGTTGGACTTCTTTAGGAGGATCTTTACCCTAGTCATTGTTGTCTTTGCCTTTATCTACTTTAGGGCAGAGAACATCCACCAGGGCAATGCTTACATCTTGGGAATTCTTAACAACCCATCAAGTTATAATCTCTTAGAAGAAATTGCAAACTCAAAGTTTGGCCTCGCAAATCTCTATCCTCTTGGAGTGGGAATTTTTATCTTACTAATCTTTGACATCTTAAAGTACAATAAGATAAACCTCTCAGAAAAGATATTCAAACTCTTCTTGCCAATAAGGTGGATAGTTTATTTTGCCTTCCTATTTGCAATAATAATTTTTGGCATTTATGGTCCAGAGTTTTCTGAGTCAGCCTTTATTTATTTTCAGTTTTAGGTGGTTTAATGAAAAAATTTTTAAAAATTTTAAAATCAATAATTTTTCTTGGCATCTTAATTTTTGCCTGCCTACAACTCAATAATTTATTTATAAGAAAGTCCCTTGCAAAGCCTTGGGACATGGGAAATAAAATTGGTGGCTTCTTTAACGAAAGCGAAGATTACAATGCCATGTTCTTTGGTACAAGTCATGCCTATTGCTCCTTTGAGCCACTTTATATCTATGAGAGGACTGGCATAAAGTCCTATGTCTTGAGTTCTCAAAAACAGCCCCTCAAGATAAGTGCAACTTATGTAAAGGAAGCCTTTAAGAGAAAAAATCCCCAAGTCATTTTTGTCGACATACACGGAGGGATTTTTAAAATTACAGAAGACTTGGGAGTTGTGAATTCTTATTCAGACTACCTTCCCATGTCAATTAACAAGCTCAAGATGATAGGAACAAAAGTCCCAAGAGGCTTCAAGGCAACTGCCCTCTTTCCTCTCGTTGCCTACCATTCCAGGTGGGATGAGCTAAAGGATGAGGACTACCACTTTGACAAAAAGGCTTATGAGGACTATCTCAAGGGCTATGTCCTCTTAAAGGGTCAAAGCCAGGACTTTAAAAAGAATATAATTGAGGACAAGGAAGACTTTTTAAAATCTATAGAAGAATTTGACGAGGAAGCTTATGTAAAGGAAAACCTAAAAGCCATTGACGAGATAATAGAAACTTGTCAGAAAAACGGCGCCCAAGTTTACTTTGTTAAGACTCCAGTCTATGCTTATTCCTATTACGCCGACAACATAAAAGTTTTTAAGAAGTATCTAGAAGACCGTGGTGCAAAGTTTGTGGACTTTAACGACTTTTCTCATGAGATGGAACTTTGTAAGGATGACTTCTACGACCCACAACACTTAAATGTTCGTGGAGCAGATAAGTTTAATGCATTTTTCATCGACTACATGAAGAGGGAAGGAGCCTTCCAAGAGAATCTTGCCGACGACAAGTCATGGCTTGAGGACTTAAAAACTTACAATATAAATAAATCTTGATAGACGAAGTCAATTAGACTTGGTCTATTTTTTTATTTGTCTCATTTTAAAGGGATAATATTCATAAATTGAAATTTTTTAAAATAAATACGAAAATAAAATTATAAGCTTTCCTCTATAATTTCTTGATTTTTATTAAATATGATAATAGAATATGTTTAAAGGAGGTTTTTATGACAATTAGAGATTTGGAAATATTTATCGAAGTTTGCAATACAAAAAATATGTCCAAGGCTGCCGAAAATTTAAAAATTTCTCAGCCAACTGTATCTCATGCAATTTCACAAATTGAAACTGAGTACAGTGTCAAACTATTCGATAGGATTTCAAAAAAATTATACATAACAGATGTTGGTTTAAGATTGTTTGATTACGCCAAAAATATTTTAGACCAATTTCAAAATACTGTTATTTTCTTACAAGGTTCATCTACTGGCCACAGTATTAACCTTGGAGTTAGTTCATACTTTAGCTCACAATTTCTATTAGAAATTATTGATGAATATGAAAAGTTACACAAAGATGTAAAGATTAGAGTTTATGTGGACTTGCGTGAAGAGTTACTAAAAAAACTAGATGCTGGAATAATTAACCTGGCAATTATAGACGGTGATGACGGTCTCGATAAGGTAGTTTCTGTTCCTTTCTACAAGGATGAAATTTTTGTTATTTCATCTAAGCATTCTGATTTAAAAGATAAGCCTGTCCTAAATCACGACGACCTAAAGGGCAAGAAGTTTGCCTTGGGATACCTAGGCGAACAATCAATGAAAATTTTTCATTCTTACTTGAGAGAAACTAATATCCCAATTGATATTAAATACTTTTGCAAGAACAAGGACGCAGTCCTAAGTATCGTTAAGTCTTCTGATGTAATATCCTTTGGAGCCAAATCTTCCTTCAAGGATGATGAAATCATCATGCACAAGGTTGAAGATTTAGATATTTCTAGGACTTATAACCTAGTTTACCACAAGGAAACTTATCTAAAGAAAAACCTAAAGGAATTTGTTCAGTTTATAAAGAATAAGTTTAAAGAAAAAAATTAAGATGGAATTACAATTCTTAAAGTTTTTAGAATCGATTCACTCCCCCATCCTAGATAAACTTATGGTTTTTATAACAAGTCTTGGCAATGGGGGAATCTTTTGGATTGCCCTTGGTCTTATTTTTCTCTTCCAAAAAAATAAAATCTCAAAGAGGAAGGCTCTTAACCTTTTCTTGAGTTTAATTATTTTTTCTATTGTGGGACTTTTAATTTTAAAGCCACTCATTGGAAGACCAAGACCCTTTACAGTAGAGGATTTTAATCTTTTGATTAAGCCGCCCATGGGTTATTCCTTCCCATCAGGTCACACAGGCTCATCCTTTGCCGCAGCCTTTGCAATTTATTATTACAATAAAAAAGAAGGCATACTTGCCCTCATCTTGGCTGCCTTAATAGGATTTTCGCGTATGTATTTATCAGTCCACTATCCCACAGATGTCTTGGCAGGCCTTGTTCTGGGAGGACTATCTAGCCTAGTGGCTATAAAAATAATTAAAGATAAGTTTAAAAAAACTACCTCATAATTTTTTAAGAGGTAGTTTCTTTCTTTGCAATTTTAATATTTAATTCTTCGCCAAGGCCTCCATAAATTTCTTGGTACTCTTCGTAGATATTTTTAAGTCTATTTAAGTTGAAGTCAATGGCTTCCTTGTCCTCAAGCATGTCCAACTGGTTGAGGGGAAATCTCTCAAACAAAATAGAAATTTCTATCTCAAGGTCTTCCCTCATCTTCTCAAGTTCTTCATTGGTCAAGTCAAGTTCCCTTGGCTTGTCCTTCTTTAAAAATTCTTCAAGCTCTTTTTTGTCAGCATTTTTAAAGGCTTCTCTCGCCTTGTCAAACTCCTCTATGGAGAAGTCGTAGAGCTTTGGACTGTAATAAAAGATTGACTGCCTAAAGAGGTCCTCAACTTCTCTCATCTTGTCATCATCTGTGAGTCTAGACATGGCCATAAAGTTCTCATCTTCTCTAAGCTCTTCGAAGTCTCTTTCAAATTCTTCCTCTGCCTTCTTCTTGGCAAGTTCTGGAGAAAGTTTATCTAAGAGTTTTAAATTTCTTCTAAGCTTTCTAATATTTAAATTTAGGGTATCTACATAATTTTCTAGGTCCCCAAAGATTTCCCTATACTTCTCTTCGGTCTTTGGGATCAAGTTTATAAGCGTATCTTCTCTTACAAAGATAAGTTCTGACACCAAAAATTTCATATAGCTTCTTTCCATCTAATCACCTGTCTGGTCTTAAACTTTATTACAAGTCTTCTAATATGTCAACGCTAAAGACATTGTAAGAAAAAACTGGCAACTTCATAAATCCCCTTAGGTCGTTGTAGTCGATGTAGGACTTGTTCTTGTTCCAGCCATCGTAAACGTGCAAGAACTTGAGCTTCATTCCCCTGAACTTGTAAATTGAGTAGCCTGAAACAACTAAAGAGTGGTTCTTGTAATAACCTGATCCCAAGTTCATGAGTAGGGGCCTAAAGTTATCGATCTCGCCCTTTACGTGGGAGTAAAAGTTACCAAGATAAATCCCCCTTGTCTTTATGCCAATTTTATTTTTCTTGAAGTAGGAGTTGGCAATGTGGGAGATCAAAAGAGGAAGGGTGCCAATGCTTTTGAAGTAACCATTTTTCTTGGCAATTCCAAATACTTCATGGTAAATTTCAAATTTGTCCTTGTCTTTAAAGTAATAATTTATAACCCTAGTGAGACTTGCTATGGTGCAGTTGTTGTGGCAGTCGTCAAAATCCCTTTGCAAGAAGTCTGGCAGGTCCAAGTCGCTGGACTCAATAAATCTTGCCCCAGGATAATTCTCTTTTACATAAGTATCTAAGTTTGCAATTCTATTTTTTTCCATTTTTTCCTCCCAACTTATTTATACCCTTGGGAGAATTTTTTATTAATCATATTTATTTGGCCTATTCATCTCTGGCAAGTGCTTCCAATATTTCTTTGGCATGTTTTGCATTCTCAGTTTTTCATTTTTTCTCTCGTCAATGGCAACTGCATCGTAAAAAGAAAGCCAGAGGTCAATGTAGGAGTCGTCAGTCTTCATATCTTCTGACATTTCAAAATCGAAGAAGTTTCCCCTTTCTCCATTGTAGACTACGGCCTTATTTCGGACTATGTCTGCGATTACAAATTTTTCATTGACTAGCCTCCTCTTAAAGTGCTGGTATACAAAAATTAAAATGTCATTTTGAGGTTCAAACTTGGCAAAGAGGAGACCCTCCTTTTCTTCAAAGCGAAGAAGACCCTTGTAGGAGTGAATTTCTCCCGAGACTCTCTTTAATAAATTCTTGAATTCAACTACATCTTCGTCAGCACTTTCATAATAGTAGAATCCATTAACATAAAGCTTTTTAAGGGTCTTGGCTATTGCCACTTCTTTTCTTTCGTTATTTGCAGCAAAAACCCTTAGGACTGAATCATAAAAAGAATAGGAAAAATTTTTTATGATAGAGTCCCTCACTCTCTTGGCCTTGTCAATTTCTGTAGGACACTTAATCCTGTCAGCAATAAAATTAATTTGACTTGACCTCCTAGAAATTAAGTCAACATCTTCTAAAACCTTGTAGGCCTTGAAGATTACTGTGAAAAGTCCTTCTATTGTCCCGTCGTATAAGTAAATCATATCTATAAACTTAGTCAAAAAAACTAAGCTGTTCTCCTCCTTCCCTTTCTAAAATTAAAGACCTCAAGGTCTCTTTGGAATCAAATCTTCTTCCATAATACTTGCCTGAAATTGTTATAAAGTTTAGGGCCCTCTTAGTGGAAATCCTAAGCCTTTTTAGGTCTTCAAGAGTCAAGTTAAAGGCTCTCCTGGCCCTGACGATCTTTCTTGCAGACTGGGGACCAAAGCCTGGGACCTTTAAAAGTTCTTCAAGGTTTGCCTTGTTAATGTCAATAGGGTCTCTGTAGTTTTCTATGGCCCAGTCCATCTTTGGGTCAAGATTTAAGTCAAAATCTTTTTTTGTCTCGCTTAAAAGTTCCCCTGCCCTAAAACCATAAAACCTAAGGAGGAAATCTGCCTGATAAATCCTGTGTTCCCGAAGAAGGGGTGTCTTTACCTTTGGCAGTTTAGAATCTTCTCTCGCAGGCACATAGGCAGAATAATATACTCTCTTTAGGCCGTAATCGTCATAGAGGGACTGGGACCTTGTGAGGACATCCCTGTCGTGGATATCTCCTGCTCCCACAATCATCTGACTAGTTTGACCTGCTGGCAAAAACAAGTCCTTCTTTGAAAATTTTTTATATTTTTTCTTTTCAAGATCGTTAATCTTTAGGGTTTTGGAAACTAGGTCCATGGGTCTTGTAATCTCTTCTAGATTTTTTTCTGGTGCAAGTAGGGCTAGACTCTTTTCTGTTGGCAGTTCGATATTTATGCTCATCCTGTCTACATATGTCCCCAACTCTTTTATAAGGTCTTGGCTGGCACCTGGTATGGCCTTCATGTGTATATAACCGTTAAAGTTTTCTTCTTGTCGAAGTCTCTTGGCAACTTCGATTAGCTTCTCCATGGTGTAGTCGCAGGACTTGAAGATGCCAGAAGACAAGAAGAGGCCCTCAATGTAATTTCTCTTGTAAAAATTTATAGTTAGGTCAACTACTTCATCAACTGTGAAGGAAGCCCTCTTGGAGTCCACACTCTTGGCATTGATGCAGTAGGCGCAATCGTAGATGCAGTGATTTGTAAAAAGTATTTTTAGGAGGGATATACATCTCCCGTCTTCCGACCAAGAGTGGCATATTCCACTTAGGCTTGCGTTGCCAAGTCCCCCTTTATTTTTCCTGTTGGATCCAGAAGATGAGCAACTCACGTCATACTTTGCAGCATCAGACAAAATTTTTATTTTTTCTTTTAATTCCATTAATACCACCAAGGTCATTCTAACATTGAAACTTGTGTTTGTAAACAAATTTTCTTTTGACTATTTCTTTGTGGTTTTTTATGTTCTTGTAGTTCTTAGTCACTTTATAAGATTTTATAACTTTACAGCTTTTCATAAGCTTGTATTTTTCTGTGATTTTACTAATATTCGCAACTTAGTAATTTTTTATAAGTTCATAAGAGTCCATATCTCTATAATCTTTTACAAGCCCATAAGCATCCATGGCTTTATAAGGACCTACAAGTCAATAAGCTTCCAGGACATTATAAGCTTTTATGACCTCATAACTTTTTACTAGTTAATTGATTCCACAAAAAAATCTGCCCTAAGGCAGATTAATTCTTTATTATTTACAATTGAATTATCATATTGAAAGCTTGCCAGCGTTGGATATATAAGATGAAATTCTTTCCATAGCTGCAAGGGTCTTTTCATAAAGAAGTCCAGATTCAGGATTACAAATTTTTTCCCTCATCCTCACCATGTGGTTGTTCCTAAAGGCAGATGCCTCTTTTTGAACAAGTTCGTTGGACTCACGCATAAAGGCAACTCTCTCACTCTTTTCCATGTCCCCATCATAGGATTGGAACATCTTATCGATTATAGCATTTATTTCTCTTAACTCATCAAAGGTCACGTCTGTGAACAATAGGCCTTCATCTTCCTTTAGCTTGGCAACTTCGGCTATGTTTTTGGAGTGGTCCCCTATTCTTTCCATGTCCCTAGATATTCTAAGGTAGTTTGCGAAGTTGGCTGAAGTCTGGTCGTTCATAGATAAACCCAGCGAATCAATTATAAAGGCGGAGATTTGTTTGTTGAGGTAGTTGATAACTCCCTCTCTCCTAAAGATCTCATCGTACTTTTCATCATCAAACTTGCTTAATAGTTCAACAGAGCTTTCATAATTCATAGCAACTATATCAAGTAGCCTTCTCACCTCTGCCTTGACATCAGTAAAGGTTGCTGGGGCATCCTTTGTAATATTTAAGTTGATGTACTGTAAAGACATCTCTTCTTGTTCCTTGTCTATACCAGGAATAATCTTGAAGGATAGGTCTGCAAGCTTCTTGGAGAAAGGAATTAATAAAATTGTTGTTGCAATATTAAAGATTGTGTGAAGGTTGGCGATCTCTGCTGCCGGTAAGTTCCTTGAAAATCTTTCTACTATCTCGTCTATTGGGATCACAAAGGATACAAGGATAAATATTATTGTACCAATAATGTTAAATAGAACGTGAACTAGAGCAGTCCTCCTTGCGTTCTTAGATGATCCAACTGAAGATAAAACTGAAGTTACACAAGTACCGATGTTAAATCCAAGGATTATATACATGGCAGAATGGAGTGATATTACACCTTGGTTGGCAACGGCTTGCAAGATACCAAGGGACGCTGAAGATGATTGTAATAAGGCTGTTATACCTGTACCTGCCAAAACTCCCAAGATTGGATTGTCAAACTTAGTCATTAGGCTTGAGAATCCAGGGTAGTCTCTAAGGGGTGCCATGGAGTCACTCATAAATTGCATACCCATGAATAAGAAACCAAGGCCTATAACTGCTTGGCCAATATATTTTTTCTTCTTACTCTTGGAGAAGGTGTTCATCAAAAAGCCTATAAAGGCAATTATAGGTGCTAGAGTTGAAATATTTAGGGCTACTAATTGACCTGTGATTGTTGTACCAATATTGGCCCCCATAATAATTCCAACAGACTGATAGATAGTCATGAGGCCTGCGTTTACAAAACCCACAACCATTACTGTAGTCGCAGAAGATGATTGGATTACTGCAGTGACAAGAGCACCAACAAGTATGGATTTAAAAAAGTTCGAAGTCATCTTTTCAATGACAACTCGGAGCTTATCACCTGCGACTAATTCGAGACCCGAGCTCATCATTTCCATTCCATAAAGGAAAAGAGCAAGTCCTCCTAATAGTTCAATAAAATAATTAATTGACATAAGTCCTCCCAAATCTTTTTTCAATTTCATCTTACAATATAATTCTCAATTTTTAAAGACAAAGTAAAGATTTTGTAAATAAATCGTAAAATGATATAAAAAAAGACGGCTGAGCCGTCAATTTCTTAATTTAATTTTAAATTTCTTTTGAAGCTTTTAGGTAAAAGGGGATCGCCATTACTTGTGCAAGGATGGAAAGCCCAATCATAAGTGTGAGGGACTTTGAATAAATAACTCCAAGGAGCCAAGAACCCAAGAACCAAAAGATTCCAAAGGAGCACTCAAAGATTCCATAACCTGTTGCCCTGTTCTTCTTTGGCACCATGGAGGTCACGGCAGCCTTTAATATAGACTCTTGAGCACCCATGCCTATTCCCCAAAGGACTAGGCCAAATAAAATTGCAAGTTCACTCTTAAATCCAAAGATAAATAGGGCAAAGGGAGCAGAAATTATTGTAGAAATCACAAGGGTCCTTATTCCCTTCTTGTCGTAGATGTGACCAAAGACCAAAGCAGCCACAGCGTCAACTAACATGGCACCAGCGTATAGGAGTGGAAGAGTCTCTTGGCTTATTAATCTAAAAGTTTCATAAGACCCACCAAGGCCTGTGAAGCTTTTGGATATGTGCATAATGACTAGGGCGTAGTCCATGAATCCAAAGGCAAAAAGTGAAATCCCAACAATATAATAAATGAAGGACTTTTTCATTACAAATTCCTCTTTATTTTTTGATTCAGGTTCAAAGGCCTCAGGGTTTGGAAACTCCCTCTTGGTTATAAACAAAAGCAAGATCGTAATGAATCCTGGGATTGCCAAGAAGGCAAAGGCAGTCCTATAAATTTCAAAAGTTGTGCCCTCAGTCTTAAAGAGCATGACGAGATAGAGAAAGACTGGTCCCAAGAAGGCACCAATTTGATCTAACATCTCTTGGATCCCAAAAGACTTGCCAACCCCTTCTTGGCTGGCAGCAAAGGACATAATGGTATCCTTGGCAGGCTTCTTGATGGCCTTGCCCATTCTCTGGATGACAAGCAAGGCTGCAGCAGCAATCCAACCTCTTTCGCCAACAAGAGCAAGGGCAGGAACTGCTAAGATGTCTAAAATGTAGCCAAAGATTACCATGGGCCAATACTTTTTTGTCCTGTCAGTTATTTTCCCAAAGACATATCTCATGGAGTAGCCAATGAGTTCTCCAAGGCCAGATATAAATCCAATGGTGCCTGCTGAGGCACCAAGTAGGGCAAGATAGGCTCCCCTAATGCTTGATGCTCCCTCATGGGTCATGTCTGAAAAGAGGCTGACGATCCCAAATAAAATTATAAAGGTCATAGCCCTCGAAATTCTTTTTTCCTTCATCTTATTCACTTCCGAAATTTTCCTTAATTATAAATTTATTTTTTCTTAATAAAAACTGTAATGCCGTTGATTATTATTGATCCAAGAGTGCAGACAAAGAGAGTCCCTCTTATAGTTGGAATTACATCAAGGGCACCAGCAATATCTCCCTTAATTAGAAAATTTGCTCCCATATTATAAAAACTAAAAATTGCAAGGCAGGTAAAGGCCATGCTGAGGAACCTATCCCTAGATGGATCTTTTCCATTTAACCATCCCAAAACATTTTTAACAGCAAAAAATATTGCAATAAGTCCACAAATAATTCCCATCTTATCCTTCTTTCTTAAATCCTATTCCAATCCTTTGATTTTAATTCCATAAATCTCTCTTCATTGCCTTCAAAAATTTTGCCCTTGAAATCAACTTCATACATGACCTTCTTGCCCAAGTGCCTTAGACTTATGATGGCTTTATTATTTTTCTCATCAACTTCAAAGTCTTCGATTTCATTCCAAGGCATTAATAAGAAGTCCCTCTTTGTTGAATTTGAAATTTCACTTTCGTAAAGTCCCTTGGGGCTAAAGTAGAGGATAAAGGTCCTTGATGAATCCATAGTGTAGAAGAGCCCACCTATTATCATAAGCTTAGCCAGTCCTGTCTTGATGTCATTGGCCTTAAAGGCCACTAGGTAGTTGTCCCTATCGCCAAAAATTTTTTCCACCTTGTCACTAAATTCCTTCTTGTCGTTAAATAATAATCCCATAAAAACCTCACTTAAATATAAAAACTTCCTTGATGTCCTTGCCCAAGACCTTGCAGATTTTGTAGGCTGTCTCAAGGGTTGGACTAATGGTGTTATTCTCGTAGGCCATAATTGACCTTCTCTTGAGTCCCACAGCCTTTGCTAGCTTGTGTTGAGAGAGTCCAAGCTCTTTTCTGTACTTAGCAATTTTATTTTCTATTACTACATTTTCTATTTCCATTAAATCACCTGACGCTTTTGGTTACATTTATGGTACCAAAGTATGTTCGCAACTTCAATAATTTTTCCAAAGACCAATTGTCAAATCAAATGCAAGACCTATGCTAAGAAACCAAAAAGTTTTCTTCTAGGCCCTGCCCCTTATGGTAAAACAAAATAATTAAAGGTGCCTAGAAAAATCTAAGCACCCTTTTTAATCTTCTAAATTTATATACACTTTTTGTCCATGAGGACATATTTTTGGATAGTCCAAATATTTATTTAAGCTTTCCATTAACTTATCTCCTGTTGCATGCTCCAAGAGGTCTGCCTGGTCGTGGATTTCATCTTCGTCAAAGTCTAGGACTTCTTCTAAGAACTGCTCCCATAGCCTGTGGATGGAAATTAATTTTTTGGCGATTTTTCCCCCATCCCCTGTGAGATAAATTTTTTGATTTTCCACATAGACTAGGCCTTCTTCTGATAATTTTTTTATCATTTCTGTGACAGAGGGCTTGGAGACTTTTAAATAAAAACTAAGGTCTTTATTTAGAGAGTAGCCTCTTCTTTCTATATCTTTAAAAATATTTTTTATATAATCTTCCTTGCTTGGGCTCATTTGATATTAAACTCCTCTAAAAGTGATGTATATTTATTATACCCCAAAGAAGTCAGCTCATAAATCATTTTGTCAGAATTTAAATTTATGAGTTTTTTCTTAGTTAAGTAGGATATATTTTTATCAGTTGTTCCCTTGTCCCAATTTAAGTGCTTGGCTATAGAGTCTGCACCAAGTTCTACTTTTTCTTCTTCTCTTCCTTGGTGAGAACCTATGTGGATTAAAATAGAATAGGCCATTATTAGCATCCTATTTTGATGTCTTACATAAATTTGTCCAATCATGCCATTCTTGTTAAAGATTAAGACTAGTAAAAACACTAGGCCTGCCATGGCGGCAGTTGTTCCTGACATGGAAAGGTTTAAATAAGTCGCCACTAAGAAGCCCAACATACAGTTTATAAAGGCAAAGACTGCTGATAAGAAAAGCATCTTTTTTAAGTCTTTACTTATAATGTAGGCAGTTGCACCTGGTGTAATAAAGAAGGATATTACAAGTATGGCACCAACGCTGTCAAAGGAAATTACAGCACTTAATGATGCAAGACTCATAAGGGCATAAAATAATAACTTCGATGAAAAACCACTTATACTTGCAAAGTCTGGATCAAAGCTTGTAACTTTTAACTCCTTAAAAAAGACCACTATAAATAAAGTATTTACAATAAACATTCCACTTGATAGGACTAGGGCCTTTGGAAGTTCAAAGCCCAGGATAGTTATTGTATTAAGTGGTGCAAGTATTACTTCACCCATTAGGACAACGTCAGTATCTAGGTGGACATTTCTTGCAAATTTTGTAATTAAAATTACTGCAAGGGCAAAGAAAAGTGGAAAGACTATTCCAACTGCATCGTCGTTTTTGACAAGTCCAGTGTTGGATAAGCTTTCTATTGCATATACAGTAATAAGCCCAAAGACTGCGGCTCCAAGTATTAACATAGGCGATTCAATGTCCTTAGTTATAAAGTATGCAAGGACTATACCTAAAAGGACAGAGTGACTAATGGCATCTGTTAGCATAGAAAGAGATCTAAGCATTAGGAAAGACCCAATCCCAGCGCAGCTTAGGGCTGTCATAAATAAAATAATAAAAATCATTATATTCATTTGTAGGTCCTCCTTCTCTTGTACTTTGCTATAAGGCCCCTAGGTCCAAATAGAAGAGACAAAAAGGCAAGACTTGTCATTATTACAATAATAGTCGCCCCTGTACTCATGCCGTCATAAACTGTTGATATATAGGTCCCAAGGACTGCAGAAAAGCCTCCAAGAGAACTTGCAATAGCCATTACCCTAAAGAAGTCGTTAGACCACTGCAAGGCTGCTATGGCAGGGACTATTAAAAGTGAAGAAATTAAAATTGCCCCAACTATTTTAAGTCCTGCCCCAATTAAACTCATGGCAGAAATCATAATAACTGCATAGATAAATTTTTCGTTTACTCCAATGGTCTTGGCATAGACTTCATCAAAGATAAAGACCTTGATTTCCTTGTAAAACAAAGTTATGAGTAGTAAAACTACAATAGAAATTACAAGAATAATCTTTACGTCAGCCTCCATCATATAGGCAGCTTGACCAAATATATAGTTAGATAGTCCTGATTGAGATGCCCCCCTGTAGTTTGGGTTTCCTTGGATATGTGACTTAAGTGCCATACCAAGACCAAAGAAAGAGGATAGGACAATAGCTAAAATTGTATCAAGACCAATCTTTGAATTCTTATTTATAACTTGAATTAAGATAAAGGCAATGGATCCTGAGAAAATTGCTCCAAATAAAAGGATAAGAGGATTTCTCGAAGAAAAGAACATAAAGGCAAAGACAAGACCTGGAAAGGCTGAGTGCCCTATGGCATCTCCTATTAGGGACTGCCCCTTCAAGACTGTAATAGTCCCCAAGGCAGCCGAAGAGATTGCCAGAAGTAGGGTCCCAATAGCTACAACTAAAAAGCTATAGGAAGTTAAGACGTCAATTTTAAACATTTATCTCGCCTCCAAAGGCCCTTTCAATATTTTCCTTGGTAAAGACTTCTGATACCTTGCCTTGGGCAAGAATCTTTTTGTTTAAAATAACCAAGTGGTCAAAGTATTTATCCACTGTATTTAAATCGTGGTGGACCACAATAGATGTTTTTTTATTTCTCTGCGATTCCTTTAGGAAGTCCATTATTATACCTTCGGTTTTTTTGTCAACACCAGCAAGGGGTTCATCCATGAAAAATATGCTGGCATCAGATGCAATGGCGCGGGCTATAAAAACTCTTTGCTTTTGCCCACCTGACAATTGAGAAATTTGTCTATTTTCAAATTCCGAAAGGCCAATTTTTTCTATAGCTGCCCTGGCAATTTCCTTGTCCTTCTTGCTAGGCCTTTTAATCCAGCCACAGTGGATATACCTTCCCATTAAGACAACGTCAAAAACAGTTGTAGGAAAGTCCCAGTTGACTGAAGACGATTGGGGGATATAGGCAATTTCTTTTTGAACTTCCTTTAAAGATTTTCCCATGATTTCAACCTTGCCAGATAAAATGTTTTTAAGCCCCAAGATTCCCTTTAGAAGAGTTGATTTACCTGCTCCATTGGGACCAATAATTGCAGTGATGGAATTATTTATAAAATCCACATCATTATCCCAGATTACTGGCTTGTCGTCATAGGCTATTGTCAAGTCTTCAACCTTTATAATTACATCATTTTTCAATTTAATCACCTATTTTAAATTATCCACGATTAAATCAATGTTGTGCTTATACATATCAATAAAATTATCTCCAGCTTGTCCTTCTGGTGCTAGGGAGTCAGAGAAAAGTTCGTGGCCTTCTCCACTAATGACCTTTACATCAAAGCCCTTAGCAGCACATAGTTCCCTTAACTTTTCCATTCTTGCAGGGTCAGTTGTTGATTCAGCAAAAATTGCAGGAACTTTTTTCTCAACTATAAAGTTAGCAGTTTTTTCAATATCTTTATTCGCAACTTCAGAGTCAGTCGAAACACCTTGAGGAGCAACAACTTTAATATTATAAGCTCTTGAGAAATAATTAAAAGCGTCATGAGGAGTTATTAGATACCTATTTGCAGCTGGAATTTCATCAAGCTTTTTCTTGTTGTATTCATCAAGTTCATCAAGCTTTGCTAAGTAATTTTTTAAATTTTCTTCAATTTCAGCCTTGTGGTCAGGTACTAAGTCAGAAAGAGCCTTGGCTGCATTTTCTGTAGCCATCTTGTAGAGGGAAATATCAAACCAGAAGTGAGGGTCAACAATAATTTCTCCATCTTGGTCCATTTCTCCAAGCTTTTCTTTTGGGAAGTTTTCTGAAAGATTTGCACCAGATTTTTCTAGAATGTCTACCATCTTTCCTTCAAAGTGAAGACCGTGGAATAAAACTAGGTCAGCCTTTTCAATTTTCTTAGCATCATTAGTCTTTGGAATATAAAGGTGTGGGTCTTCCCCTGCTGGAATGATTAAATCAACATCAACAAAATCTCCAGCAAGAGTCTTTGTCATGTCGTATAAGAAAGAAGTCGTAACAGTAACTTTTTTCTTTCCTGTATCTTGTGTCTGCCCTTGACTATTGCTTTTTGAATTAGCATTAGCATCATTAGCCTTTGGCGTACAAGCCGTCAGACAAAGCATAAGTGCCAGTGCTAAAAATATTTTTTTCATAAATTTCTCCTTTAAATATAAAATTGATAAACCTAAATTAATTAGGATTGCCTAACTAAGATTATAAAAATACCTAGTAAAATTGTCAACTATAATTTATATATGTAGGTAAAATAAAAAAGAGAGTTTAAGCCCTCTCTTGCGATTGATTATTTGAAGGCAGACTGTAAGCTTACGAAACAATATCCGCTTTCCCCTTTATGATCTAGTCTGCCTGACTCTACTACATCTGCCTCCCAGTGACCTAACTCTTGCCTCGTCTATATTTCTTTATTGGGAATTATTTAGTATAACTTCCTCTACTAACTTTTATTTTAGATGAATTCCTCTTGTGTTGCTCTTCTTAGGATAAATTTTCCATTAAAAAATCAGTGATTTCCATCACTGACTCTTTATTTTTTCAAAGGTCCTTCCACCATCTTTTGAAATGTAAGTTGTTTTATTATTATTTATATCTTTAAAGTCCAAGTGGATGGTCCCATCTTCATCCATCCTTCCAGCAACTTCTGGACTTGTCTCTTCAAGTTCGGATATAAATTCCATCTTGTCTCCAGAAATTTTTACAAGGAACCAGTGCGACCTTGCACCTGCCCTATCAACTTCAAGAAGTCCAAGATCAGAATTTTCTATCTTTATTGCATCAGAGACTTTAAAGTTTTTTAAAACTTCTTCCTTGTTTTCTTTTACTTCTTCCTCTAAATCCTGATTTTTATTTTCTTCCTCTGGTCTCTTACCATCAAGACCTTCCCTTCCATAAATCAAAATTTTTAAAATATCCCTTGCTTCATCATCCTCAATCTTATTTAAATCAGTAAAGGTATTTTTAATTTCATCTTCACTTAACCTATCCATAATGACGAAATTTTTTCTGTAGACTTCATAGATTGGATCCATCCAACCAACATTTAAAACATAGTATTTATCAGCATTATATATTAGATTACGATCTTCCTTTCCAGAAAAGGCAGATGCCAAAAATAAATAAAGAATTGAGAAAATCAAAATTCCTATTAAAACTATTCCTGTGAAAATTTTAAAATATTTATTAAAATCAAAATTCAAAATCTTGAAAATAGAGAAAATTTGCAAGCCTAAAAAAATTAAGAAGTTAAGCCCAAGCAAGATGTTGTTAATTATTGGAATAAATTCAATTTTATTCACTAAAATTAAGACCCCAAGTACAAGTCCAAAGGAAAATAAGTAAAGAAAAATATATAAAAGTTTTTTATTTTTTAAAGCCATAAACTCCTCCTAAATAATCCTTTCTTACATTATAAATAATTTTATAAAAAATAAAAATTTATGGCAAAAAAATTAGGAGAACTTGTCTCCTAATAATCTTACATATTATCTTTTACGCCAACAGCAACCATCTTTGCCTTAGCACGAACTTCGCCGTCAGCTTCCATTACCATGTTTACAATTACCTTTCTCTCGCCAATTTCTTCAGCAGTGGCAGTAACTGTAACTTCCTTATCCATTGGAGTTGGCTTTTTGAAATCAACTTCAAGTCTTGCAGTTATAAATCTACCAATAACTGTGTCCTCCTTAAGTTCAAGGCCAAGGTCTCTGTGCTTGAACCAAGCAGCTGAAGCAGTGCCGTGGCAGTCGAAGATCATGGCAATCATTCCACCAAATAGGTTGGCAGGAACTCCACCAGTGTAAACTGAATCAGGAGTAACCTTAGCGATGCACTCACTTCCATCTTCAGATGGATAAGATCTTAGATGCATACCCTCGTGGTTCTTTGGTCCACAACCCCAACAGTATTGAAACCTTTCGCCATAAGTTTCTTGAATGGCAATTTTTTTATTTTCTGACATAATATCCCCCTTGTAATCTCATTCATAAGAATATTTTATCACATCTGCTCATCAATTTCTTCTTTTCATACTCCTATTGATTTACTTTGAAGTCAATAGCTTTATATAAAAAAGATTCATGCAAAAATCTTGCATGAACCCTTAAAATTCAAAATCTAATTACATATTAGTAAGTCCACCATCAGACACCAAAATTTGTCCGTTAATGTTTGATGCTTGGTCAGATGCAAGGAAGAGAAGATTTGCAGCAATTTCTTCAGCACTTGCCACCATCTTGTCAAGCTTCGGTCCCCTCATTACAACTTCCATTCCCTTTTCGTCGACATCATTAAGATTTTCCATAATTTCTGTGGCAATTCCACCAGGTGCCACTGCGTTGCAGCGAATCTTATCATTTGCATACATGGCAGCAGTGTTTCTCACAAGACCATGGATGGCACTCTTGGACATTGTGTAAGCAACTCCAGCCTTGCCACCTCTTACTCCTGCTATTGAAGTTGTTGCAACAATTGATCCACCAGCTATCATTAGAGGGATAGCAGCCTTAAAGAGTCTAAAAGATCCCTTTACATTAACTTCAAAGATTCTGTCAAAAGTTTCTTCTTGGCAGTGAGTTACAGGCTCAAACTTGTCCATTATGCCAGCGTTGGCAATTAAAACATCAAGCTTGTCATTTTCATTTTTAACTTTTTCAAAAAGCCTATCTACATCTTCTTGCTTAGAAACATCTCCTGGCACTGGAATAATTTCTCCCTTTGCTCCTGATGACTTTGCTTCCTCAGCTAGAGCTTCCAACTTTTCCTTTCTCCTTGCAAAGGCATAAACTTTTGCCCCTTCCTCTGCTGCCATAAGGCTTGCAGACCTACCTACACCAGATGAAGCTCCAGTTATAACAAGAACTTTATTTTCAAATCTCATAATATCCTCCTTTGTTTACTTTATTATAATACCATTGTAACATGTTTTCTTTACTTTTATTGTTAAAACTAGCTAATGTCATTCCAAATCTCATAAAAGTTTTTTCCATCAAATAGCTTTCCCCTAACTTTCATGCAGATAAATTTTTATTTTTATCCTGAGCCAATCTCCTCGCATCTCTTTTTCTATTATCTTGGCAAAGAGGACCTTGCCAGCATCCATTAGTCGTGAAAATATCACATTGTCCTGGCGAGGGACATAGCCAATCTTTTCCTTGTTCAAAGTCTCTATACGAATAGCTTGGGGGTCGTGTTCATTTTCAGGCTCCCTATAAAAAACCAGTCTTTCATCTTCCTTAAGCTTGTCACCAATCTCCTTTATTCCATGGATGTGACTTGTGCCAGCAACATAGGTGTCAAAGAGATAAATATCACGCTCAAAGGGTTTTGGCAAATCAATTCCTGTCCCAGACTTCACTAGGTATTCAATTAAATCACCGCTATCTTTTTTTGCTATATCACTCATATTTCATCCCTCATTAAATCCTTGATTGCTTCTTCTTGAGTTCTGACTGCTTCCTCAAAACTTTTTAAATCATCCTCTAAAGACTTCAACCTCTTACTTTTCTTCTTCTCATCTTCCAAATATATCTTCCAAGTATAGGGTGGTGTGGACTTGATTATATTAATGTAATCTTGAATTTTACCTACTAGACCTTCTAGTCTTTCTATCTCGTCATCCAGGGACTTGCCAGACAAGTTGCCATCTTCAATGTCCTGGTCACTACAAACTAGGTCATAAATAATTTGTAAACTTGGAAGGTCTCCATTCTTATAGGCTTCTGTTGCATTATAAAATAATTCCTTTTCCGCATCAGTAACTAAAGGATTGATGTCTGGGTGCAGGCTTTTGACAATATTTTTGTAAAGTTTTTTAAGTAGCTTAGTCTCTTCTTCACTTAGGACTTCAAGTTTTGCACGACTTAAGGCCTCGTTGATTTCTCCGATTTTTTCGTCCAGCTTTTTCTTGTAATCGGCAAACTCTTCATCAAGCTTTTTATCAATTTCTTCAATCTTTATCTTCTCTTGACGATTCTTTCTTGCCTGGATCATGTCTTTTTTCCTCTTCAAACGAAGATAAGTACAATAAGTCTTGTAAATCCTGTACTCAAGACTTCCAAAAATTAGCAAATATTCAGTTTTAATATTTTCACAAACTACAAACTCTAGATTGTCCCTTTCAAAGACAAGACTTTCTAAGGTCTTCTTAAGTTCTTTTATCTTCTCCCTTGATTTCTTGTCATCTGGAAACTCAATAATTTGTCCCATGTCAATCCTCCCTTCTGTGTTAGATTCTCTATCTTAAAAAATTAAAGGGAAATATTAAAAATTCTCTTCCTATATAATAAGATTCGTCCGATTCCAATCTGTGGTAGATGGTGTAGGAATAAAGGATTGCCTTGTAAGAAACTGTTCCACCATCCTTATATCGATAGCTTATGGGAAAGCACAAGATTAAAATAATTAACAAGATAAGAAGCTTTTTTCTCATAAAATTTTATCCTCTCTCGCAAAATTTTTTATGAAATGTATTCTAATTAGAGTATATTATTTAGATTACTTTAATTCAAACAAAAAACAGCAGAGCTTATGACCCTACTGTTTTATAACATAAATTTATATAATTTATTTCGCCTAATATTTATATAAATCACTTTTCAAAATGATTTTCGTAGTTATCTATTAAAAGTCTAAGTCTCTTAACTTCTTCTTCAAGGAGTTCTCGCCCCTCGTCGGTTATCTTATAGTATTTTCCCTTCTTATCCACTTCAACTCTTGTGATTAAATCATTTTCTAAAAACTGGGCCAAGAGGGCATAGAGGGTTCCTGGGGCTAAGGTTATTCTTCCTCCTGTGATTTCACTAACCCAGGCAGTGATTTCTGCCCCATTTCTAACTTGACCTAGTGCCAAGAGGGTGTAGTACATGGGCTCTGTTAGGGTTTGGAATTGATCTCTTGCCATGCTTACACCTCCAGGATTTTTGCAATCTCTTCTTGGACCTTTTCATCTTGGAAGTTTCCATTTACTTCTAAGACCACATTCTTATATAAAATCAAATAGTCTTCTTCGCCAGATAAGATATAAGTCTTATCATAGGGATAATCCTCTGAAATGTCCTTAACAAATTCAGCCCTATAAGGGTGCTTCATAGAATTTTTTAATATTCTTTCAAATAAATTTTCTGCTAGGTCCCCTGACTTTACCACAGTCTTTCTTATGCGAAGATCCTTCTTTTCAGAGGAATAATAATCGCAGCTTTCTGTTAGGAAACTTCTTCTTTCCCTAGTTTTAACAAAATCTCCCACAACTTGGCTTTCAACTTCATTAGCAGTTGATAATTTATCGATTAGGGTAAATGTAAATACATTGGTAATTATCGAAATTAAAATTACCATTGATATTAAAATAAATTTTTTCCCGCCTCTTTTTATGTTCATGGCTTTAATTTTTTTGCGATAGAAATAAACAAAGGAAAACATAATAAGAGTTGGCAGCAAACTTATTAGATGAGTTCTGTTACTAGACCCATCATTAGGAAGTAAAAAATCTGATGTAAAGGCAAGAATCATTAAAATAATTGGAATATAAAATAATAAGACAAAGGCCTTAGAAAAAGTAAGTTTTGAAAATTTTATTTCACTTATGCTTTTTACATCCTTGTTCCTCTTTTTAAAAAGTATATAGTCTCCCAAGGCTAAAGTATTGAAGAGAAAAAATAAAATCATAGCTGGTCCCATAAATATTAGGTAGTTTGAATAAAATATCTCCCTATAAAAAAATTGAGAAGTTATAAAGAATCCTAGAAAGACAAAAACTATAAAGGTTATGCCAAGAGAAATTATTTCACCCCTGGAACCCTTATTTAAAATTTCAATTTCGTCTTTTCCATCATTATAAAGGGAGTCTCGGCTTCCTTCATCAAGCTTATAGATGTTTATGTTGAAGGTCCTGTCTACAAGATGCCAACCAAAATCTCCTGCCATCTCATCAAAGTCCCTTAATTCATCCTTAGAGAAGGCAGAGAAGGATCCTTCATTAGGTCCAAGAGAAACTTTATATCTGACATCTTCTGGTTCAGCTTTTTTAAACTTGTGGATGAAGGGAAAAATAATTTTTTCAATTTGCCAGCCCTTCTTTGCCATGTCTTCATACCACTTTTCAAAAAGTCCAAAGTTTGTATAAGTTAAGTATCTTGCCTTTAACATAATCTTACCTCCTTTAGTATCGACTATCGATAATTGAATTATATATCGAATCTCGATATATGTCAATAAAGTTTAATTTTTTTATAAGTTTTTCTCTTTATCAAAGTTTTAAAAAAATAATTTTTTACATGCAAATAAGGCCCTTAAGATTTAAAATCCTAAAGGCCATATCTTTATGACTTGTTATTTTAACAAGTCCATAATTAATTGCTCCTATCTTTAAGCTAGTTATCCGAAATAAATTTTAAGCTTGTAAAAGTCTTCTAGTCTAAAAATAATTATTTTTAAATTTCTATTTCCTCCCAATAAAAAGAGTAGACCCTGAAAGGCCCAACCACTTAGCTTCCTTGGCTTCCATAAATATTCCTCTTGTCGTATCAATTAGTTTAAGGTCTCGATAACCTTCTGCCCTTAACTTTTCTACTAATGTATTCATGTCTCCGTATCTTGACTTATTCATCAGGTCGTGAATTGCAAAAGTGCCACCCTTTTTTAGGACACGCAGAGACTCTAGTAAGATTTTTTGCTTGTCCTTGCCAAAAATATTGTGGTAAACATAGTTGCTTGTAACTAGATCAAAACTTTCATCCGCATAGGGAAGCTTAACTGCATTTCCACTTTCAAATCTCACATTTGTCACTCCCTCAGCCCTAGCATTGTCCTGGCAGAGCTTCTTTGAAAATTCACTCTTGTATCCCCCACTCCATATGTCACAACCCACCATAGTCGCCTTTGGATTTCTTTTTGCACAGGCTATGGTAAGTGCACCGCTACCACAGCCCACATCCAAGCCCACGCCACCGTCCGGGATCTTGACATAGTCGGCAGTCCCTTCTATTATTACTTTAGCAAGCTTCCTTTTTCCGTGATAATCAAAGGCCCTATATAAGATTGTAACCCAGGCAGTAATTAATAGGAGTATAAGGAATCCTATCCCTAGGATAAGTCCCCAGATGATCCTTTGCCTTCCTTGAAGAATGAGGCCACTTGCACCAAATAAGATGAATAAAATAAGACATACTAGACTTTCAATAATCTTAGCCTTCAACATTCTTTTAGGAACCCAGTTTCTATAATCAGGTTCTGTTTTCTTATAAAAAGGATTGTATTCCCCATCTTTGTGAAATGGATTTGTTTTACCAAAGCTTGCACTCTTATCGATATGTTCAAAAATCTTTTCAGAATAAGGATGTATTCCGCTGTGCCCGGTACAAACATATTTGATTTGGTAATTCTTTAATTTATCCTTAAGTTTTTTTAAAGATCTTTTATTTTTCCTTGGGTCTTGAGTGAAAAAGTCAAAGAAAGCATATCCACCACTTTCATTTATGGCAAGGCAATCTCCAGAAATTAAAATCTTGTCGTCAACTATGTAAACAGTATGCCCTACTGTATGGCCAGGAACAGGAATTGCCTCCACCTTTATTCCTTCAACTTCAAAGATTGAAATATCTTTTATGGGAGTCCAGCCATCAGCGATTTTCACACAGTTGTGAAATATTGCCTTTCTTCGAATTTCTCTTGTCATATATTTCTCTTCATCAGCACCCATATAGACATGAGCCTTTGGAAAAATATTTCTGCCTGTTATATCAATTCCACCGCCGTGATCAACATCTAAATGAGTCAAGAATAAATGTCTAATATTCTTGGGATCAATATTGATTTTCTTAAACTCATCTTCTATATCCTTGTAATTAATATGACCGCTATCAAAGGCAATTGTCTTTCCATTTTTTGTGTAGAACCACAAATTAACATCATATTCTCTTATACAACTTATCTCATGATTTAGTATGCCAGTGTCTTCAGGCTTGCAATAATATTTTCCACGCATGCTTATGGGTTTTATTTTCTCGTCAAAAAAATATAAAAGTTTCATAGATTCTCTCTCCTAAAAATTTTTTAATCAAAATTTATTAATAAAGACAAGTAGTAAATAAAATAAATTAAGTTAAACCAGCCACCGCCTATAATCATATGTAGGCCTCTTGGCAATTTCCCAAGAAGTGGAGTTAAAGTAACAAGAACTAAGGGGGTAAGTAAGACTTGCCATCTTGGAAAAATCGTCAAGCCAAAAAGAATCATAATAGAAAGACCTAGGTTGCCAAGGCCCATTATTCCAAAAACTAACTTGGCTTGGAATTTTAAAAATTTAAAAAATTCATCAAAGGCTTCTTTGCCCTCATGCCTTGACAAGAGACCCAGGTAGGCAAATTGAAGATGATAGACGCCTCCAAAAATTATTCCAAGAGAATTTATTAAAAATAAAATCCAAGCAAGGCTTACAAATTTTTCTTGGCTGGCTAAGACAAGGTGATAAGATCCAAACAAATAAAAAAATGATCCAAGAGGCCCTAAAATTCCACCCATATACAACCTCTTTGTGTCGAGCTTTTTCATTATTCCAATGATGTTATTTATCTTGTCCTTTCTATCAAAACCCTTGCGATTATAGTAGAGGAACATGTCTCCCAAAAACATTGTGATAGATCCCAAAAGACCAATTAAGATGCAAGTTCGTAAGTTCATAAAAAACTCCTTTATAACATTAAATGATACTTATTATCGCCTTAATTATACAACTTGAAAAAATTAAAATCTATTAAAAAACTACGAGAATCTACTTAGTCACGCTTTTGAGTTTCTAAAATCTTTTTTAAGTTTAATTTTTTATTAGAATTAATAACCTTACTTTCACTTTTATTTTATAAATACATATGAAAAATTATTTACAAATAAATTTTAAGTGTTTATTCTCTTACAACTTATTGCTTTGATTTAAGGTTTAAGATTTAATCTGGGATATTTTCAATATGAATTTTAAATATAAAAATAGCACCCACTTATGTGTAGGTGCTTTGGCTTAGTTTCAATTTAATATTTTATTTTTTCAATTAACGGATAAATAATCTCTTTTTAATTCTTATCTTCTTTTCGCAGACCTACAGATCCCTATTAGCATCATCTAAATTAAAAGTTATTTATCTTAATTTTTTTGTTTGCTCAATTTTACTGAATTCAAATGATAGTCTGATTTTAATTTCTTGAAAAATTTACCAATATTATAATTCCTATTAAAGGATAAAGTTGAATTAATCATTGATTGATCGTCTATTTCTTCATCAATTATATCTAATTTTCTAACCTCAACTCCCTCTTTTGAAGCAAAATCTAGAAAGCTTTCTTCATTAAAATTATCAGTATCAAATACCATAATATAAGACTTTGTTGTCATATCATTTATAAAATCACTAACGCCCTTTAAGGATACCAAGGTTACTAGGCAAATTATAGTTGCAATGACAGCTCCTTCATAAAATCCAATTCCAACTGCAAGTCCAATTGCTGCAGATAACCATAGGGTCGCAGCTGTGGTAAGACCCGATACGCCATCTTTTTTTGAAGTATAGTACCTGCACCTAGAAAACCAATTCCACTTACAACTTGGCCCGCAATCCTTGCCACATCTCGTCCTAGATTATCAGATATCTTGCCAATTCCCTCAATACCTATTAGCATAATTAAGCAGGCTCCAACACTTACTATTATATGTGTTCTAAAACCAGCCGCCCTATTTTTCATTTCTCTTTCCACACCAATAATGGCTCCCAAAAAGGCCGCCAACAATATTCTAACTGCAACTAAAAATATATCCATTCTCTCCCCCCTTATATAATGCAAAATCTTTTAAATAGGATTTATAATTTTTATTGAAAATATAATTTTTATCCCTTCTACTTATTAACTTTGCGAAACTTATTAAATATATAATTGCTATGAAGATAAAATATTAAATCCAGTTTATAAGAATAATGCATTCTTCATAGTTTTACTTATCACTAAGTATAACAAGTAAACTTTTCTATTCATAGGTCCATAGAAGAGCAAACTTGTAGTAATTATTTTATGACAGTCACGACAATCCCAATTAAAACAAAAATGATTCCAATAATAAGCTCTATTAATCCCACCTTCTTAGCATAGGACTCTGTTTTTCTTCTAGATTTAAAATCCCCTTCAAAGCCATTAATCAAATTATATTTTTCTTTAAAATAAATTAAATAACCAAAAATAATAAAAGCTAGTCCTACTAGGATAAGTATTATTTTTAATAAAGTCATAGACACCTCTCTTAAAACTTCTTAGCCGGACAAGTATTTTGCAATAATTTTACTACAATGAATTCCACTACTTCTATTGACTTTTTTCTTAGGCAAAAATATAATTTAGTTAGAAAGTATGAATTTCTAACTAAGGAGGTTTTGTTATGTTAGTTGAACTAAAAGCTAAATCACAAGTCACTATCCCAAAAGACATAGTAAACTCTATGGAATTAAATCAAGGCGACCAATTTGAAGTCACAGAAGACAATGGAAAGATCATACTTGTTCCAGTTGCAATCTATCCAGAGCATGTCATAAAAAATTTAAAAGCTGAAGTAAAAGAAATTAAAGAATCTATAAAAAATGGAGAAAGGCCAATCTTTGATTCCATTGACTCTCTATTTGAGGAGTTAGACAAGTAATGTACTAGAAAATTACTTATTTGTTTTTTAACACTATATGTAATGGCCTCATTAAATTTCTAGCCCCATAAATAATACTCATACATTTAATTGTATATTGATGGACTTGTAATTTACTGTAATTTAGAATAATGATTCTAGGAGATATCCATGAATAAAATCAAGTTTTCTCATATAAACTGTTATAGGCTTATTAAAATAGGGATTTTTCTATTTTTAATCAGCCCTCTAAACTCGGCTTTGGCTATGTTTTTTCAGGGACCTGAATATCAATGGCCTTTTCGAATTTTGTTAATTCTGCTTTCAATTATAGGCTTAATAGAAGGATTTCTTCTCTTTTGGTACTTGATTTTCTCTACTTTGTTCTACTTTTGGAAAAAGGATAGAAAAAAAACAAGAACCCACTTGGTCCACTTTATGGTCCTAGCCTTATTGCCCCTTATTCCTATTTTGATAAGTCTAATCTTAGAATTCAAGCAAACTTGTTTACACTCTCTCCCTGAAATAAGAACTCTTTTTTATCCAGCTGGAGGAAAAGCTTACACAGAATTTTTGCCTTTTCTTTTGCAAGAACTTAAAAAAATCCTCAGCGACCCTTCCTATGTTATTCCTTACGATTAATCTTTAAAACAAAAAACTAACCATTAAGCAAAGGATAAAACTTATATTTTGTCCTTTGCTTTTTTCTTAATGATAAGTTGTAAAAGTGAATTGGACACAAATAAATAATAAAAAACTTTAGGGTGTTTTTTAAGCCGAAAATCCTTATAAAAATAATTATTTGATTTTTCCAAGAAGAGTAATTACTTCTGCGTGCATTGTCTTTTGCTTGGGAACATAATTTTTTATCCTCGTCATTCTTGTAGGAATACAATTTATTAATGTCATTGTCTTTGGCATTTTTTCTTTTATCTTTAAAGTTATTAGAATCTTGACTATCTTTAACTCCTGTTTTGAAGTAGAATGTTAAGTCATATGGATGAACTGTTCCGTCTTTGTCAATTCTACCCACCACAACCTTATCAACTATGCTTTCAAATACTGTTCTGTTAAATTCCTCTATAATTTCTTTATTTTCTAAGACTTTTTTAAATTGCTTTAATCTTTCTTTAATAGAGTTTTCATCTTTGATAGTTAGCTCTAGTGTTTTCTTTTCATCAAGTAATTCTTCTTTTTGTTTTGTAAGTTTTTTATATTTTTTAGCATAAACTTCTTCGTCTATACTATCTTCTAAATGAAGATCAACTAACTTTCTTTCTTGACTAATGATTCTATTTAATTGGTTTTCTATCTTTTTCAGATCCTTGACTAAAGTATTATCATTTATTTCTTCTTCAATAATTTTTAAAAAGTCATCTATTATTGTTGAATCTGCATGGCATAATTGCCTATAGCTTTCAACAAATGCTTTTTCTATTGCTGCTTCTTGTATTCCTTTTGAATGAGGGCAATATTTTTTACCTTTTTTTGTTGACTTTACACATTGCCAGTTAATTTTTTTATAAATTGAACTTGTATGCCATGTTCTTCTTGAAAGTATCTCTCCACAAAATCCACATTCTAACATACTTGAAAAAGCGTATTGCCTTGATAGTTTTTCTCTCTTCCTATCCTTATTAGCAATGGTGTTTCTATTTTGTGCTCTCCTGAGTCTAATCTCCTGTGCTTTTTCAAAATCTTCTTTTGATATAATTGGCTCGTGATGATTTTCAATGTGGTATTTATCAGATTCACCAAAGTTTGCTAGTCTTCTTTTTGTTATGGGATCAACTGTGAAGGTCTTTCCCATTAGTATATCTCCAATATACTTTTCATTCTTAATTATTCCCAACACTGTAGTATCAGACCATTTTGTTTTACCTCTAGGGGTGAGATAACCTTGTTCTTCTAATTCCCTACCAATGACTGAGCCACCATTGCCCTCTAGATATCTTTTAAAGATGTATCTAACAATTTTAGCTTCCTCTTCATTTATAGAGATACTTTTTGTTATAGGGTCATAGTCGTATCCAAGGCAACCTTGAAAACCAATAAGTTCCCCTTTTTCCATTTTCATTTTCAGTCCTTTTTTCACATGGGCTGAGGTATTTTCTACTTCTTGTTGAGCTACTGAACTTAATATTGTTAGTAATAGCTCTCCATCCATTGTCAAAGTATCTATATTTTCTTCTTCAAATACTACACCAACGTTATTTTCCTTTAGAAGCCTTACATATTTCAAAGTATCTAATGTATTTCTAGCAAATCTTGATATAGATTTAGTAATTATCATGTCTATATCTCCATTTTGGCAATCACTTATTAGTCTCATGAAATCTGCTCTTTTAGTAGCAGTTGTTCCTGTTGTTGCTTCATCTGCATATATACCAGCCAAAGTCCAGTTCTTATTATTTTTTATTAGATTTGTGTAATAATCAACTTGCGATTTATATGATTCAAGTTGGTCTTTACTATCTGTACTTACTCGACAATATGCTGCAACTCGTTTTAAATCTAAATGTAGTGCATTTCTATTTCTTGCTCCTATATTTGAAGCTTTTATTAATTTTACTTTAGTATTCATTTTACCTCCTTCCCATTTTGTATCTTTCTACAGTGTTATTATATCACAAAATTAACTACTTT
>JAWGHR010000013.1:0-37209 GCA_032560695.1 Peptoniphilus harei
ACAGTAACACTAATCACACCAATCGCAATGGACGAAGGACTAAGATTCGCTATTCGTGAAGGTGGAAGAACTGTAGCATCAGGAGTAGTATCAAAGATTCTTGACTAATCCTTGGATTACAAAATAAAAAATTAGAGGGAGCACATGCTCCCTCTTTTTTGTGCAAACTTTTAAACAAAAATAAACCACCTTGCATAGGTGGTTTAAAATTTTTAAAGTTACTTATAACTTGCTACGAGTTGGATTTCTACTGGGGCATTACCTGGCAATGTCTTTACGCCTAGGGCTGCTCTTGGGGAGATGCCTTTTTCTCCTAGAACTTCGAAGATATAGTTTGATCCTAGGTCTGCTATATTTGAGTGGGCTGTGAATCCTTCTTCGGCGTTTACATAGAGTGTCATATTAATTATTTCTTCTAAGACTTCTCCCTCTTCTAAAGTATTCTTTATTGCTGTCAAAGCATTTTTGGTTGCTTGGACTACAGCTGCTTTATAAAAAGAGATTTCCTTATCACTTGTGACTTTTCCTTCTAAGATTAATTTGCCATCGAGTCTTGGCGTCATACCTGCTGAGTAGATGAATCCATTAGACTTTTTGGCTGGCAAGTATCTTCCTTGTGGTATTGGATTTTTTTCCATTCCTATCACCTCTCCTTCATTATAGCAAGTCTTTGACGTGTTCACTGAATTTTATTTTAAATTTCTATATGTTAGAATGAAATGACGGAGGAATTATGAATATATACAAGGGATTAAATAAATATAAATTAAGAATTGTTGTTGTCATCCTTCTTACCTTTGGCAATGCGCTTGGTGAACTTTTTCTTCCTAAGCTCATGAGTCTTGTCATTGATAAGGGGGTTGCCTATGGAGACACTGATTATGTCTTAAAGATTGGTGGAGTCATGATTATTGTCGTGATTTTTACTGTTATGTGCAGGGCTTCTGCTGCTTATCATTCTTCCAAGACTACTATGGCCTTCTCCCGAGACCTACGATACAAACTTTTTAAAAAAATTAATTACCTGAGCTTCGATGATGTGGAACACTTTTCTATTTCATCACTTATCACAAGGACAACTGATGACGTCAACCAAGTTGAGCAAATGGTCCTAATGGGACTTAGGCCTCTTATTAGGGGTCCACTTATGTTTATTGGTGGTCTCATCATGGCTCTCTCAACTAACGTCAAGTTGTCGTCAGTCTTTCCCATTACAATTCCCTTTATTGGGATTGGTATTTACTTCGTCTTTAAGAAGGGGCTTCCTTACTTCCCGATCTTGCAAGGAAGGCTGGACAAGTTAAATGAACTCTTTAGAAGAAGGCTAACTGGCCTTAGGGTTATAAGGGCCTTCTCAAAGGATGCTTACGAGGAAGAAATCTTTGATGAGGCTAATATTTCTTATCAAGAAATGGCAACTAAGGTTAACAAACTTCTTGTCAACGTGAGACCTATGCTTGGAACAATTTTAAATTTTGGAATTATTTTTGTTCTCTACTTTGGTGCAAGACTCATCGACATAAGGGAGATGGGGATTGGAGATCTAATGGCCTTTATCCAATACATCACTCAAGTCCTATCTGCCATGATAATGATGAGTTTTCTCTTGTCACTTCTCCCAAGAACCTTTGCTTCTATGGAGAGAATCAACGAAGTCTTGGAATATGAATCTACAAAAACTGGTGGAGATAAAAAATTATCTGGAGACATTTATAAAATCGAGGCGAAAAGTCTTTCCTTTGCCTATCCTGATGCCTCTCAAAGGGTTTTAAATGATATAAGTTTTGACGTTGAGAAGGGAGAAACTCTAGGAATAATTGGTGGAACTGGGTCAGGTAAGTCAAGTCTCTTAAGACTTTTGCTACAATTTTACGAGCCAGGTGATGGAGACCTCTTCTTAAATGGAAGAGATATAAAGACTTTGAACAATTATGAGGTCAGGGACAAGATTTCCTATGTGCCACAAGAAAATTTCTTTTTCTCTAAAACTGTTGCAGAAAACTTATCCTATGCCAAGGAAGATGCTGAGGATAAAAAGATGCTTGAGTCTTTAAAAAATGCCAGAGCTCAAGAATTTTTGGGCGACAAGCCTTTGGAGAAGAAAATTTCTAGAGGTGGAAGGAATCTTTCAGGAGGTCAAAGACAGAGACTTGCTATGGCGAGGGCCCTTACTCGTGACGCATCAGTCTACCTCTTTGATGACTCCTTCTCGGCTCTTGATTACAAGACGGACTACGAGCTTAGACAACTTTTAAAGAAGAGCCTTGAGGATAAGATTGTAATTGTTGTTGCCCAAAGGGTTGCTACAATTTTAAATGCAGATAAGATTTTGGTCCTAGAAGATGGTAGGGTGGCAGGCTATGGCAACCACCAAGACCTAATGAAGACAAACGAAGTTTATAGGGAAATTGCAATTAGTCAGGGGCAAGATTATGAAGAAGAATAACAGCACACTTTTAAGGATAATTTCATATTTGAAAGCCTATAAGTTCTTTCTCTTCCTTGCGATTTTTCTTACAATTGGCTCATCAATTTTTGAAATTTTTTCTCCAAAACTCATGGGTAATATTACAACTAGGATTTTTGAAAATCTGAAGATGAACACGAGGATTGACTTTGACTATGTCCTAAAAATTTGTGTCATTCTTGCTGTGGTTTACCTCTTACAAGGAGTTTTTGAATTCTTTAGGGGAAGGATCTTAGTTGATGTAACTCAAGACTTAATTGCAAAATTCAGAAGAGAAATTTCTGAAAAGGTAAAGTACATTCCAACTTCTTATTACGACAAAAATAAGACTGGGGATCTCTTGTCAAGGATGACTAACGATGTTGAGACTCTTGGCAAGAACTTGCAACAGACAATTTCATCAATCCTTTCTTCGATTGTATTAATTGTGGGAATCTTGACAGTTATGATAAAAATTTCGCCAATTTTGACCTTGGTCTTTTTATTCACCCTGCCCATGACTTACTTTTCTACGAAATTTATTTCAAAGAAGTCACAGGGATATTTTAGGAGAAAGTCACAAGGGCTTGGGTCCATGGTTGGATTTGTCGAAGAAAACTTCTCGGGCTCAGAACTCATCAAGGCCTTTAATTATGAGGGAAGGGCTGAGAGAGAGTTCTTGGACATAAACGAAAACCTCTATGAGGTTAGCTACCGTGCATCCTTTATGACGGGAATCATGCTGCCAATTATGACCTTTATTTCAAACCTTGGCTATGTAATGCTCTCTATTGTGGGTGGCCTTCTAGTACTATCTGGCAAATTATTTGTTGGGGACATCCAGGCAGTTATCCAGTATGTTAGGAGGCTGGCAAACCCAATAGAGCAGTTGGCAGAGATGGCTTCTATCTTTCAAGCATCTATTGCTGCAGCTGAAAGAATTTTTGAATTCCTGGACCAAGAGCCAGAGGAAGAAATTATTATAGATGAAATCAAAAGGCCAGTGGAAGACATTGCCTTTGATGAGGTTTACTTTTCTTACGATAAAAAGACTCCTGTCATCAACAATTTAAACCTTCATGTTGAGAAAAACAAAACTGTTGCCATTGTTGGGTCAACAGGAGCTGGCAAGACAACTATTGTAAATCTTTTGATTAGGTTTTATGATATTGATAGGGGAAGTATTAAAATAAATGGAGTAGACATAAGAGACCTATCGAGGAAAAATTTGAGGTCCCTCTTTGGTATGGTTCTACAAGATTCTTGGCTCTTTAGGGGGACAATTTACGATAACATCCTCTATGGTAGACAAGATGCCACAAGAGAAGAGGTAATTGAAGCAGCTAAGAAGGCCTACTGTCACTCCTTTATTGAGAAGCTTCCAAAGGGCTACGACACAGTCCTAAATGAAGAAGCCTCAAATATTTCCCAGGGACAAAGGCAGCTTTTGACAATTGCGAGAGCCCTCTTGTCAGATCCAGAAATTTTAATCTTAGACGAGGCCACTTCCTCTGTAGATACCAGGACAGAGGCACTTATCCAAAAGGCTATGAAGAATCTCTTAAAGGAAAGGACTAACTTTGTCATTGCCCACAGACTTTCCACTATTGTTAACTCAGATGTGATTTTAGTACTAGACAAGGGCGACATTGTGGAAAAGGGAAATCACAAGGAACTTCTTGCGAGAGATGGAGTTTATGCAGAACTTTACAATTCACAGTTTAAAAACTAGGAGGAATTATGAAAGATTTTATATTTAACGTAAGTACGAAAATTCTTTTTGGAAGAGATCAAATGAAAAACTTGGTTTCTGAAATTAAAAAATATGGGTCAAGAGTTTTGCTTGCCTATGGTGGAGGGTCAATTAAGAAAAGTGGTCTTTACGACGAGGTTGTAAAGATTCTTGAAGATAATGACATCTTTTACAAGGAGCTTGCTGGCATAGAACCAAACCCAAGAGTGGACTCAGCAAGAGAAGGAGTTAAGATTGTAAGAGAAAATGACCTTGACTTCATATTGGCAGTTGGTGGTGGATCTGTAATTGACCTTTCAAAGTTAGTTGCAGGAGCAGTTTACCTTGATTGCGATCCATGGGATATTGTAATTAAAAAAGCGAAAATCGAAAAGGCACTTCCAATTGGAACTATCTTGACACTTTCAGCAACCGGCTCAGAGATGGATGCAGGTGGAGTTATAACAAACTTAGAGACAAATCAAAAGCTAGGCTTTGGCTCAGCCTATACTCTTCCAAAGTTTTCAATTTTGAATCCAGAGACAACTTATTCTGTAAATGTTAAGCACACTGCAGCAGGTATAGCTGACATTATGAGCCACACTATGGAAAATTATTTCACTCTTGGTGACGGAGCTTACATGCAAAATAGACTTGCTGAAGGAATTTTAAAAACTTGTATCCACTACGGACCAATAGCCATGGAAGATCCAGAAAATTATGAAGCGAGAGCCAACATTATGTGGGCTTCATCTTGGGCTATCAATGGACTTCTTTCAACAGGTAAGGCAACAGGCTGGTCAGTTCATGCAATGGAACACGAACTTTCTGCCTTCTACGACATAACTCATGGGATTGGACTTGCAATTTTGACACCAAGATTCTTGAAACACATCTTAAATGACGAAACTGTAGACATGATTAGGGACTTTGGTATAAATGTATTTAATATCACACCATCTGATGACAAGATGAATGATGCTAAGAAGGCAATAGCAAATCTTCACGCCTTCTTCGAACAAGACATGTGTATTCCAATGACACTTGGAGAAGTTGGAATAGATGATGAAAAACTAGAAGAGATGGCTGAAGCTGCAGCAAGACACGCTGGTGGAACAATAAAAGGCGTTGCTGAACTAACAAAAGATGACATTCTAGAAATTTATAAAGCCTCACTATAAGAATTAAATAAAAAGAAAAACTATTTAGGAGAAAAATCTTAAATAGTTTTTTGTAAAATTTATACATTTGAGAGGGAAAATATATTATAATTTTCATGATACTAGTTATCAAATCATAAAATTAGGAAGTAGTATTCAATTAATGAAGGAAAAATTTTTAGGCAACTTAAAGCAAGTTGGACTTAATCATATCTTCTAAAAAATGTCACAGGGAGAGGGAATAATAAATGACTAAGAGAATAAAAAAATCTTTAATATTTCTTATAATTATTATTTTGTGGCAGGCTCTTTCCATGATGAATATTTGGAGTGAATACGTACTTCCGTCACCAGCTAGGGTATTGATTACAGCCCGTGAGATGTTTTTAGATGGATCAATATTTGTTGATATTTTAATCAGTCTCAAGAGAGTCTTCACGGGATTTACAATAGCCTTTATCCTTGCAAGTTTTTTTGCAAGTTTATTTTTAATTTATCCCAAGACTAGCATATACTTTGAGGGGATTTTTGAATTTTTAAAAAATGTTCCACCCCTTAGTCTTGTCCCCATACTTATTTTGTGGGTAGGGATCGGAGAAGGAACAAAGACAGTTATTATTGTTCTAGCATCCTTCTTCCCCCTATTCTTAAATATACAAAAGGGATTTATGGTAGTTGACCCCGATCTCTTAGAAGTGGGCGACGTATTTTCTTACAATAAATTTGAGAAATTTATAAAAATTTCTGTCCCCTGTGCCCTAAAGGATATTTTTGTAGGAATGAGAATAGCCTTGGGATACAGTTGGAGGTCCATTATAGCTGCTGAGATGATTGCAGCATCAAGTGGTTTAGGTTATATGATAAACTTTGCCAGACAGATGTCTCGCATAGACAGGGTAATAGTTGGCATAATTATGATAGGTTGCATAGGATACTTGACAGACTTTATTTTTGTTAAGATAGCAACTAGGTGCTTAAGGGGAGATCTTCGCAATGAATGGTATAATTCTTAAGGATGTTTGCAAAAATTATAGGATTAACAATGAAGAGATCCAGGTTATAAAAAACTTAAACTTAGAACTCAAGCCCAATGAAAGGACAGTTTTAATTGGTGAGTCAGGTTGTGGCAAGTCTACCCTCTTGAAATTAATTTCTGGACTTGAAGAAGTATCCTCAGGCGAGATTATGACCAATAAACTTTCCACTTCTATGGTCTTCCAAAATCCAAGACTTTTCCCTTGGAAAAATGTAAGAGAAAATATAGAGTTTTCTCTAAAAAATAAAAGGGATGATAAGCTTGTCGATGAGTGGATAAAAAAAATAAAACTTGGTGGATTTGAAGGAGCTTATCCATCCCAACTTTCTGGTGGAATGCAGAGTAGGGTCAGCATAGCTAGGGCCTTAGTTGCAAAAAAAGATTACTTATTAATGGACGAGCCCTTTGCATCTATAGATGGATTTACAAGAAGAGAAATGCAAAAGGAACTTTTGAATCTCTTTCAAGAGGAAAAAGTTGGCTTTCTATTTGTAACCCACTCTATAGAAGAGGCACTTGTAATGGGGGCTAGAATATTAATAATGGGGAAGGGTAAAATTGTAGATGATTTTTACCTCGAGGATAGAAGAATAAAAACTGATGAACTAAAGGAACATTTTAATAATTTAATCAAAGGAGAAAAAAAATGAAAAAATTGACTAAGATAGGACTTGTACTTATATCACTACTTTTGCTTGTAGGATGTGGCAAGACTGACAACAAAAAGGAAGAAGACAAGGGAGACAAATTAGCCCTAAATGAACTAAATATTACTTATGTAACATCGCCACTTAATGTGCCTTCAATAGTTGAAAAGGAAATGGGGATCTTCGAAAAGGTTATGCCAGTCGTAACGGTAAACTACAAGGAGATAACAAGTGGAGCAGACCAAACTCAAGCACTTGCATCAGGAGATGTTGATGTGCTATATGCCCTAGGTGGATCTTCTGCAATCCTTGCTAAGGCCAATGGAGTTGACCTAAAAGTTTTAAATATGTACTCAAGAGCTCCTGAAGCATTTGGACTTTATTCAAAGGATGCAAGTCTAACAAGTCCTGAGTCCTTAAAGGGCAAAAAAATTGCAGGACCTGCAGGAACAAACTTACACGAACTTTTAATTGCTTATTTAAAGCAAGCTGATATGTCAATTGATGATGTTGAGTACCTTAACATGTCAATCCCAGATGCAGCAGCTGCCCTTGAATCAGGTGCAATTGATGTGGCAATGCTTGGTGGACCAGCAGGCTATAAGGCTGTGAAGTCTGGTAAGCACGAAGTGACAAATGGTAAGGGCTTAATAGATGCAATAATTTGTGTTGCAACATCTGAAAAATTCTACAATGAACACAAGGGTGTAATTGACAAGCTAATGGAAGGACAAGAGGAAATTGCTGACTACATGGCAAACAATGAAAAGGAAACTAAGGAAATCGTAATGAAGGCCCTATCCCTTGACGAAGAAGCTTACGATACAATGTATAAGATGTATGACTTTTCAACAGAAATCAGTGACAAGGACAAGGAAGGCTTCGAGAGAACAAAGAACTTTATGCTTGAAACAAAGATGATTGAAAAAGATATAGACATCGATTCACTATTTATAAAATAAATTTTTTAAAAATCAAGGCGAGTTTAGAGCTCGTCTTTTTTTGTTGGATTTTTGAAGATTTATAATTTTTTGGTAATGAATTTAGAATTCTTATCTTGTGAATAATTTTAGATTTTCAAAGAGGCTTGTGAAGATGGATTTAAATTCTTAGGACTTTTAAAAATTTTAAATAAAAATTATAAAAAATTACAAGAAAAAAAGAGCTATGATAACTTCATAGCCCTTTTATATTAAACTTAAGCTTCTACTGAGTTTTCCCAAAGTCCGTGGATGTTACAGTAGCTTAGAGCGTAAACTTCGCCGCCCTTGTCAGTCTTAACTGCTGCTTCAACACATGGAACTGTGAATAGGTCTGCTTCGCCGTGTGCAGCAAATTCATAAGAACCAACTTCAACTGGGAATTTTTCTCCTTCAGGTTTGAAGAATACTTTAATCCAAGCGATGTGGTGTTCAAGTGTGTTAGGATGTTCTACTTCTTCTCCAACTAGAGCTTTAATCTTTAGAAGACCGTCAGCTTTTTCAACGTGGATTACAGGAACGTGTTTTTCAGTTTTCCAATCAGCAGTTTGTACTGTTTCAGTTAATTTCATTTTATTACCCCCAATAAATATTTTACATGTTTATTATACCCCATTTAAATTATTTATCTCATTAAATTTAAAGTAAAGAAAAATATTTTCATATTTAGTATAATGGAAGCGAGGTGTAAAATGGAAAACATAAAATTAATCGCAACTACTAACATGGGGCTTGAGGCAGTTACAAAAAGAGAACTCCTTGACCTTGGCTACGAAGACTTAGAAGTTAGCGATGGAAAAATAAAAATATCTTGCCAGCTGAAGGACATTGCCATTTTAAATTTAAGACTTAGGACGGCAGAGAGAGTCTTACTGTTAATCGACTCCTTTAGGGTAGAGACCTTTGAGGAATTATTTGACAAGGTCTTCGAGATAAGGTGGTGGGACTACATCGCAGAAGATGACCAGTTCATCATCCAGGGAAGGAGTAGGAAGTCAAAACTATTTTCTATCTCCGACTGCCAAAGAATTACAGAAAAGGCAATAATCGAAAAATTAAAAATGAAATATAAGGTCTCTTGGTTCGAAAAGTCTGGCCCAAGAGTTAAAATCGAAGTGTCACTTTTAAACGACATAGCAGAAATTACCATGGACACATCAGGCGACGGACTTCACAAGAGGGGCTACAGAGAAGTAAACTACAAGGCGCCACTATCAGAAACTATTGCAGCATCTCTTGTTAAATTAACTTTTTGGAACAAGGACAGAATCCTGGCAGACCCCTTCTGTGGATCAGGTACAATTCCTATAGAAGCAGCTATGATAGAAAAAAATATTGCACCAGGACTTATGAGGGACTTTGATTTTGTAAAATTCAAATTTTTTGATGAAGACATTTATAAAGAAGAAAAGAAAAAATGCTACTCAGAGATAAAATACGATGAGAAATTAGAAATTCTCGCATCAGACGTATCCCACAAGGCAATCCAAATTGCAAGATCCAATGCAGAAATCTTGGGACTAGATGAGGATATTTCCTTCTTCCAAAAGGACATAAGGGACTTGGACCTTCCAGACGACTACGGAGTTATAATAACTAACCCACCTTATGGAGAGAGAATTGGAAAAGAAGATGTAGACGAGCTCAACAAGGAGCTTGGAGAACTTGCTAGATCACTAAATACTTGGTCTTATTATATAATCACAGCCAACGAAAACTTCGAGAAAAACTTTGGCAAAAAAGCCGACAGAAATAGAAAATTATACAACGGAAGACTAAAGACCTACTACTACCAATACTATGGTCCAAAACCAAGAAGATAATTGTTTAGTGGGGCTTCATTTGTTATACTGAAAGCATTGATGAAAGGATGGTGACTCATGGTAAACAAAATAGAAAGAGAAAAAATTGACGAAAACATAGACTTTCAGGTCTTAGATGCCATTGCAGACCTTGTTAGGGTCCTAGACTATAACGAAAAAGTTGTCTTTGTTAACAAGGCCATGGAAGACCTCTTGGGTTACGATCCAGATAAAAAAGTCTGCATACTTGGAGAAGACCTCTTTGATCCAGAGATCACCAAGAGAGCCCTAATAAGTGGCGAAGTCATCCAAAGGGAAGAAAATATTGGGAGCATGGTCTTTTCTGTTAAGTGCTCGCCAATAATTAACAAGAGTGGAGAAATCCTTGGCGTTGTAGAAGTTTTTAGAAACGTCACTATGGCGAGGAAGCTTCAAAAGGAACTTATAGACAAGAATAGGTTTATGACTAACGAAACCAATGCAGCTTCCCTAATACAAAGAAAAGTCCTTCCAGATAAGGGATTCATAAAAAACTTAAAGGTCAATTACCTTTACAAGCCTTCAACAATTTTAAGTGGAGACATGTTTGACGTCTTCCAAATAGATGATGACCACATAGGAATGTACATCGCAGACTCAGTGGGTCACGGTTTTGCAGCTTCAATGGTCACAATGTTTATTAAGTCCATGGTTAGAACCTTGGACAAGTCAATCCAAACTTCTCCCAAGAAAACTTTGACAGAACTTTGCAAGAGGTTCACAGGACTAAAGCTTGAGATAGAAAATTACTTCACATGTTTTTATGGAGTTTATAATTTAAAGAAGAGAAGCTTTACTTTTTCCAACGCAGGTCACTTGCCCTTGCCCCTAAGAGTTAGGAACAGGGAGGCCATAAGCCTTGAGTCAAGAGGTTATCCAATCTCGAGATTTTTCGCCAAGCCTGACTATGAAGAAAAGGAAATAAAACTCCACACTGGTGACTACCTCCTCTTTATGACTGATGGAGTTGAAGAGGCAAGGAACTCCGACAAAGAAGCCTTTGGTCACGAGAGAGTCTTGGACATAGTTTCCAAGTACAACAGCGATATACTTGACAACATAAATAATGAATTAGAAGAATTTACTGATAGCCCACAGATGGACGACATATCCATGCTTATTGTGAGTGTTTGGTAAATTTTATAGGCAATCTCAGGGTTGCCTTTTTTTTATTTGTCTTTTAAGTATTTGCGATTATTTAAAAATTTTTTATGACTTAATACTAGCTTATAAATATTTATTTTTAAGTTGTAATGAATGAGCTCTCTAAAATTTAATAAAGTTTGACAAAAAGTTTACACAAAAAATATACTTGCATAGGTTTACCCTTACAATGTTACAAAAGAATTAAATTTATTAAAAATTTGTAAATTACCATGTAATTTCAAGGGATTTGGGTATAATAGGTTTAAGGAAAATGTTTTAACAGAAATATTTTAGATAGGAGGAAACATATGAGAAACAAGAAAATATTAGGACTATTGCTCGCAGGAGTAATGGTAACCTCAATACCATTTAATGTATTTGCAGATGGAGAAAATGAAAGTTTAGACATATCAGAAGTGGGTATTCCTGTTGCAGTTGCAGGAGATGAAACTACTCCAGCGGAACCAACAGAAGAAACTCCAGCTAAACCAACAGAAGGAAATGGAGCACCTGTTGAAGCAGAAAAAACTGATCCAGCAAATAATGAAGAAAATCCAAAAGACAAAGGAGCACCAGTAGTTGATGAGTTTGTAGTAGAATTTGATCCAAATGGTGGTAAATTTGATGGACAATTTAAAAAGGATGATGCTGGAAAGATAATCAAACCAGAAGATCCAACTAAAAAAGGACATGATTTCTTGGGTTGGTATGTAGGAGAAAAAGAAGCAGAATTTCCATATGAAGTTAAAGAAAATGTTAAATTTGTTGCACACTGGCAAGCAAAAGAATTAAATGTAAAATTTGATTCAGATGGTGGAACTGCAATAGCTGATAAAAAAGTTGATTATAATAATGCTGTTGAAAAACCAGCGGATCCATCAAGAGAAGGATATGATTTCTTAGGTTGGTATGATGGTGGAGCTAAATTTGATTTTAATACTCCTATCTTAGGCGATAAAACTTTAACAGCAAAATGGGGAAAACTTGTACCAGTAACAAAGGATCTTTCAATTTCTGAAAGATATTATGACAATGGAAGATTTTACGGTAAAGTAACTGCTGATGGAGTAGCTGTTGAAGGAGCAATAGTTAAGCTATATGATTACGATGGTTCATACACTGGAAAATCTGACAAGACTGACGCCAACGGATATTTCGATATCTATTTAGGTGATTATTACTATGGATACTATGATGGCTATTATGATGGATATTACCACTACGATAGCTTAAAAGACAAATATTATTACTATGATTCTTATGGAGATAAACAATATGTTAATTACACTCCATACAACTATAAATACTGGAATAGCAGATATTACAATGGTAAATACTATGATGGAAGATATTATGGTGGCTACCTATTAGCAACAAAAGATGATTTCAACACTTCTACTAAATATGAATTATATGGAAAGTATTGGAGAAATTGGGATTACAGATATGATAGGTACTATTATGATAAATACGATCACAGAGTTTATCCAACAGACATTTCAAGATCAAACTATTCAACATCAGGTTACCTAAAGGGCTATAAGAACAGAACAGTTTACGTTTATGACGATGGAACTTATCTAGGATCTGACACAATAGATTCTAACGGATACTTCAAAGTATCTTGGAACTCTCCAAGAGTTTCCACTTCAAGAAGTCTTCAATACTATGTAAATGGAACTTATGTAAGCGAATCTGGTTACTCAATGATTCCAGTTGTAAATGATCTAGCAGCTGGTGCAACATTTGTAAGAGGTAACGCAGGTGCTTACGCAGATGTAACTGTTTATGATTCAAATGGAACAAGACTTGGTGGAGCAAGTGCAGGTTCAACTGGTATCTTTAACATTAGCCTAAACAGAGCCCTAAGAGCAGGCGAAACCATTAAGGTTGAAGCTAAGGAATCTGGCAAGACTTCAAGATCTACTGAAGTTAAGATTGCAGGTCAAGAAGCAAAGGCTACTGCAAGTGTAAACCAACCTTCTTATATAGCAGGATATCCTGATGGAACATTTAAACCTGGAAGAGAAGTTACAAGAGCAGAAGCTGTTAGAATGTTTGTAAAACTTGTTAATGAAGGAAAAGAACTTCCTAAGAACCCAACTACTAAGTTTAAGGATGCCAACAATAAATGGTATTCTGATGAAATCAACTTTGCAGTATCTAAGGGCTTCATCAGTGGTTACTCTGATGGAACATTTAAACCTAACCAAGGAATCACTAGGGCAGAATTTGCACAAATGATTGCTGTATTTGTTAAAGATGGTTATCCAGGATCTTCAAACTTCAAGGATGTTAAGGGTCACTGGGCATCTAATGCAATAGACCAACTATATGGCAACAAGACAATCAAGGGCTTCCCTGATGGAACATTTAAACCAGATCAAAAACTTACAAGAGCAGAAGCTGTTACAGTTTTAAACTCTGTATTTGGAAGAAACACTAAGTCAACTTCCTTTGCAAATGTAAACACAAACAGCTTGAGAAAATTCTCTGACGTGCCAATGAGCCACTGGGCATACTATGAAATCATAGACGCTTCCAATGGACACAATGCAGTTAAGGGCGACAAGGCTGAAGACGTAAGTGTTTGGCAATAAATTAAGATATAAATAGGACGGCTTGTGCCGTCTTATTTTTTTGCTCTTGTAGAGTGAATTAAAAATTTTGAGATAAAATTTTAAGCTTATGAAAAATTCTAGAGAAGCAAAAACTTATGAGATAGTAAAAAAATAATGACTTACAAAAATTTATTAAGTCACAAGAATATATAGACTTGTAGAATTATAGAAGTTAATAAAGGAATTTAAAGTTATAAGAAATTACAGACTCACAAATAACTGTAAAAAATTATCTGACAACATAAAATAGCAAAAAATCTGCTGGTCTCCCAACAGATTTTTCTATTTATTAAGCTGCTTTAATTTCCTTTGACCTCAAGGCATTTGTACCAAGGAGGATAATGGAAATTGTGAGAAGAATGTGGCCCACTCCACTTATAGAGATAAGTCCAATCTTAGTTAGTCGCATTGGCATGTGTGAATCCACAAGGCCATGGATGATCATTGAAGTTAAGGCCAAGTAAATTCCAAAGTTGTAAATGTTAAATATTTTTTTAATTTTTTCATCAGCAAGGTCTGAATTTTTTATCAATAGATAGAAAAGACCTGGAATGGCAAAGCCCAAAACAATTAAGTGAGTGTGGGCAAGAGACATGTACTTTGTTACATCAAACACCTTACCCAACTCTCTGTAAGGTGCCCCGACTAAAATTCCTGATAGGAGATAGGCAAAGGCATACTCCATGAGGTCCCTTTTGACAAAGTCCCTTTGCAAGTTTTTGTAAAGCTTTAAGACGATTAGGACATACATGACAGTCTTTGGCATCATAAGCATCCCAACACTTGGATAAGTCTTTTTGAATAAAACCACTGGGATGTAGAAGAGGAAGCTAAAGAAGACGTAAATGTAAAGTCCCTTAAAGACTTCGAGGTCTCTATTCTTAAACAAGAGGATGATGTCAATAACTCCCATGATTACAAAGGGAAGGTTTGAGATTAGATCCATATTGGTGTAATTCTTAAAGGACATAGCTACTGTAACAAGTCTTGCCACAAAGAGACCAATCATTGTGAGGTCAAGTCCCCTCTTCTTTAAGTCCCTTGTCTTTTTGATGTAGAAATAAAACAAGAGATAAAAAACTGACATAGTAATAGAAGAAACCCTAGTCCCAATAAAGAGTGAAGTTGAATTAATTACAAAGCCATTGTCCATGACATTAGAAATAATTCTTGGGACTAGGTGGAAGGAGTCGCCAAGTCCAAGTAATAAAGTCATAGCTCCAAGAGTCTTGCTGTCCTCGTGATTTATCAAAAGCATTCTTATGCCGAGAAAGATGACTAGACTTAGGTAGAGTCCGTCAAAAAATATTTCAAATTGATTCATTATTTATACCTCCTAACAACCATTTGATGTAGGTGTCACACACTTCTAAAAATTCTTCCTTGGAATAGTCCCTTGTTATGGATTCCTTTAGAAGCTGGTGAAAGATTGCCATGGTGAAGACCATGCGGTGGTAGTTATCTATTGACAACTTTTCTCTCAAAAAGTTTTTGCCGTGAGTTACAAAGGAATCTTCAAACAAGAAAAATTTTGGCACGTACAAGTTTTTTAAATTTTTGTCGTAGAGTTCCTCTGCCAAATAATCTCTGTAGGACCAAAGGGTTTTCTCAAGGTCGCCCTTGTTTTCCTTGTAGAGGAAATAAAACTTGTGGTGTACCTGACCAGTTTCCTTTTGCAGTAGACTGTCATAGCAGTCCTCGAGGCTCTCAAAATATTGGTAGAAGGATCCCCTTGCTATATCAAGCTTTTTTACAATTCCAGATACGCTAATCTTTTTAAGGTCTTCTTCCTCGAAGTATTCTCTAAGGTTTGAGTAAATTTCTTTTTTTCTCTTTTCATCTAAGTTATTAAAAGTGCTTTTTGCCATACTACCTCCTAAAGTGACACCCTGTCACTTGACCCAATAATAAATCTATTTTTCATATTTGTCAAACTTTTTTATAAGATTTTGCTAATAAAAATCTTAGAAATTTATAAAATTTATATTTGATAAAAGAAGATAAAGTTGTAAGAGGTTAGAACTTAATTAAAGAATATAAACTTGTAAGAGGATAGAGCTTAATGAAAGCTTACAGAGTCGCAAGAGAAGAGAACTTAATGGAAGAAGAGGAAGTTGCAAGAAGGTAAGGCTCAATTAAAGAATATAAACTTGTAAGAGGATAGAGCTTAACAAACAAAAACAAAGCTATAAAAATTTGTAACTAAAGAAAATTTAGTAAAACAAAAAAATAACCCTCGCCACTTTAATTTTGTAAAGAGATAATTTGATGTGTTAAATGTTCCCTTCTTAGGGTATAATAAAATTAGAAGAAAATATATTAAATAAAATAGGAGGCAAGAGATGAAAATATTAGTACCTATTGACGGATCAAAGAGTTCAAAAAAATCAATTGAGGTTGCAAGAGACATGGGAGAAAAGCTAGGCGCTGAACTTCTTATCCTTACAGTGACACCAGAAACTTCTATTTTTGAGCAATATCCAGCAAACTTCAACTTCACACTTGAAATTGACAAGGCAAATGTTGAAAGAGCTGAGATGATACTTAAGGATGCAGAAAGCGATCTAAATGGTTATTCACACAATGTGGAAACTTTTTATACTTCAGGCAATCCAGGCGAACAAATTTGTAAATTCGCAGAAGAAAAAGATGTAGACTTTATTATCATGGGCAACAGAGGACTAGGTGCTTTCTCAAGAACACTACTTGGCTCAGTATCAAATAAAGTTATAAATCATTCAAAGAAATCTGTACTTGTTGTTAAGGCAGATATTTAAATTAGGGGACGGTTATCCGTCCTTTTATTTTTGGAGAAATTTATATAAATAGCGTCAGGTTATATCCTGGCTTTTTCTTTGGAAGCAGTTATTGGGTATGAAAGCTTGATTGAAAATTAAAAGCTAAAAATTTTATAAAAACCTTGTCACGAGCTCTCGTGACTTTATGAAGAGCCATGACTTAATAAAAAACCACTAAGTTCAAAGATTATAGAAGTCAAGAAATTTTACAAAATTTAGATAAAAATATTAGGGAAATCTGCTATTTTTATGAAAGGGGAAATTGTTTTAAATAAAAGTTTTTAATTAAATAAAGTCTTGAAAAAGAAAGACAGAATGATATAATAGAAATAACGTATGTTAATTAAATAACATTCTTTAAATTATTGTTAGGGGGATTTTAAATGGATTTAAAATTGGATAAGGAACATCTATTATTACAACAAATGTATCGTGCTTTTGCTGAAAACGAAGTTGAACCAGTTGCTGCTGATGTAGATGCAACTGAAGAAGTTCCTATGGAAAATGTTAAAAAAATGGCCAGATACGGTTTCTTTGGAATACCATTTCCTAAAGAATACGGTGGACAAGGTGCTGACTACCTAGCTTACGCTATGGCAGTAGAAGAACTTTCTAAGAAATGTGCTACTACTGGTGTAATTGTTTCAGCTCACACTTCACTATGCTGTGCTCCAATTTACGAAAACGGAACAGAAGAACAAAAGAAAAAATACTTACCAGACTTACTAGCAGGTAAAAAATTTGGTGCTTTCGGACTTACAGAACCAGGTGCTGGTACTGACGCAAGTGGACAAAGAACAACTGCTGTACTTGATGGAGATGAATATGTACTTAACGGTTCAAAGATCTTTATCACAAACGCTGGATTTGCTGATGTATTTATCGTAATCGCAATGACAGACAGATCTAAGGGTAACCACGGAATTTCAGCTTTCATAGTTGAAAGAGGAACTCCTGGCTTTACTGTTGGAGAACCAGAAGACAAGATGGGTATCAGAGGATCTTCAACTTGTGAGCTTATCTTTGAAGACTGTAGAATACCAAAGGAAAATCTTCTTGGAAGAGAAGGTAAGGGATTCGCTATCGCTATGAAGACACTTGATGGTGGTAGAATTGGAATCGCATCTCAAGCACTAGGAATTGCTGAAGGTGCAATTGATGAAACTGTAAAATACACTACTGAAAGAAAACAATTCGGCAGAAGAATTTCTCAATTCCAAAACACTCAATTTGAACTTGCAGATATGAAGACAACTGCAGAAGCAGCTCAACTATTAGTTTACAGAGCAGCAGACGCTAAGGGAGCAGGCATTCCTTACGGACACTTTGCAGCAATGGCTAAATTATTTGCAGCGGATGCAGCTAGTGATATTACTAGAAGATGTCTACAATTATTCGGTGGATACGGATACACTCGTGACTATCCAATAGAAAGAATGATGAGAGATGCTAAGATCACAGAAATTTACGAAGGTACATCTGAAGTAATGAAGATGGTTGTATCTGGCTGGATGGGCGTTAAATAATCGGAAGGAGTAATATAAATGAATATAGTAGTATGTATTAAACAAGTACCTGATACTAATGAAGTTAGACTTGACCCTGTTACTAATACACTTATTAGAGATGGTGTGCCAAGTATTATAAACCCTGATGATAAGTCAGGTCTAGAAGTTGCACTTAGACTTAAAGATGAAAATCCAGATGATGTTCACGTAACAGTATTATCAATGGGACCTCCACAAGCAGAAAGCGCACTAAGAGAAGCACTTGCAATGGGCGCTGACGAAGGAATCCTAGTATCTGATAGAGCTTTTGGTGGAGCTGATACATGGGCAACATCTTGTACAATCACTGCAGCACTTGAACACCTTGATTTTGACATAATCATCTGTGGTAGACAAGCAATCGACGGTGATACTGCACAAGTTGGACCACAAATCGCAGAACACATTGGAGTTCCTCAAGTATCTTATGTAGAAGAACTTGACCTTGATGATGACAAAAAAGGTATCACAGTTAAGAGACAATTCGAAGACAGATACCACACAATTAATATTAAATTCCCATGCCTAATTACTGCAATCGCAGAATTAGCAGAACCTAGATATATGACAATTGGTAAAGTATTTGAATCTTACCAAAAAGAAATCAAAGTTTGGGGTCTAGAAGATATTAAAGACAAACTTGATATGGCAAACATAGGACTTAAGGGTTCACCTACAAAAGTTAGAAAATCTTTCCCTAAACAAGGTAAAGGTAAGGGCGTACTTTTAACTGACTTAACTGCTGACGAAGCAGCTCAAGCTATCGTTGCTAAACTTCAAGAAAAGTATATTATCTAATTGGGGGTTTAAAAATGAGTAAAGATGTATTTGTATTTATAGAACAAAGAGACAATAAACTTGAAAAAGTTGGAATAGAACTTCTAGGAAAAGCAAGAGAACTTGCTGACGACCTAGGACAAGATGTTGTAGGTGTTTTACTTGGCGAAAAGGTAAAAGACCACGCAGACGTTCTTATTAGACACGGTGCAGACAAGGTTATCGTAGTAGAAGATCCTATGCTAAAAGAATATGTTACTGAACCTTACGCAAAGGCAATAACAAAAATTATCAAGGACAAAGAACCAGAAATCGTAATCTACGGTGCATCATCAATAGGTCGTGACCTTGCTCCAAGACTAGCAGCAAGAATCCACACAGGACTTACAGCTGACTGTACAAAACTAGAAATAGATCCAGAATCTAAAAACCTAATGATGACAAGACCTGCATTTGGTGGTAACCTAATGGCTACTATCGTTTGTGAAGACTTTAGACCACAAATGGCTACAGTAAGACCAGGCGTAATGCAAGCACTTGACAACGACACTTCAAGAACTGGTGAAGTTGAAGAATTCAAAGTTGACTTCACAGATGCAGACATGAATGTTAAAATTCTTGACATTGCAAAAGAAGAATCTCATAAGAAAGATATCACAGAAGCTAAGATCCTTGTATCTGGTGGACGTGGAATTGGTGGACCAGAAGGATTCAAACCACTTCAAGAACTTGCTGACAAGCTAGAAGCAGAAATCTCTGCATCAAGAGCATCAGTAGACTCTGGTTGGATTACAAAAGATCACCAAGTTGGACAAACTGGTAAGACAGTTAGACCAGAACTTTACTTCGCAATGGGTATCTCTGGAGCAATCCAACACGTTGCAGGTATGGAAGACTCAGACCTTATCATAGCTGTTAACAAGGACCCAGAAGCAGCAATCTTTGAAGTAGCTGACCTAGGAGTAGTTGGAGATATCAACGCAGTTGTTCCAAAACTAATAGAATCTATTGAAAGAGAACAAAAAATTAAAGCAGAAATTTAATCTAAATTAAATTTTAATTATAAGAAGAGGCTACAAATTTGTAGTCTCTTTTTTGCTGCAAAAAATTATGAGCTTTTGTAAAGATTAAGAGATGATAGGTCTATAAGAACTTATAAATAAATGTAAAGTTATGAGAAATGAAAAATAATAAAGCTATAAAAATTATTAAGTAGCAATAGATGACAAAGTTATAAAAAACTATGACTTAATGAAAAACTACAGAGTAGTAAGACTTAGTGACCTAATTAGAAATTATGAAGGAGTGAAAGTTGACTAGCTAAGGAAAAATCATGAAGAAATAAAAACTTATAACTTAGTAAAAAATTGTAAGGGCGCAGACAATTAGGACTTAGCAAAAATGTAAAAATAGAAAGCAGGAAAGAAAAATATATCCATAAAATCAAAAATATTTACATATAGAAAGAAATTAAAAAGAGTGAAAAAAGTCCTCACATAAAGTATTTTTATAATACTAGAATTTTGCACGTAAAAGTGATAAAATGTCTTCTAATATTTTTAAGTAGGATGATAAATAAAAACAACTTAAAAATAAATAAAAATTAAAGAGGGGGAAGAAAGATGAACCAATCATATGTATTTTATAATGGGGAAATAGTAGAAGAAGAAAAGGTGTCTATAAGCATTAGGTCCAAGGTTGTCAACTACGGACTAGGAGTATTCGAAGGAATTCGTGCCTACTGGAACGAAGAAGAAGAACAACTTTACGCCTTCAAGCTATTGGAACACTACGAGAGATTCTTACAATCAGCTAAGGTTGCCAACCTAGAAGTGGGCTACACAGCTGAAGAACTAGCAGACTACACAATCGAGCTTCTAAGAAAAAATGGGTTTAGAGAAACAACTTACATCAGACCAATTGCCTACAAAGATGGAAAGACAGTTGGCATTAGCCTCCACGGACACGAAGATGACTGCGTAGTTATCTATCTCCAACCTATGGGAAAATATATAGACAAAGAAGCCTTCAAGGTAAAGGTATCATCTTGGGTTAGAATAGCAGACAATATGTTGCCACCGAGGACAAAGGCTACAGCAGGCTACCTAAACTCAGCCCTAGCATCCTTCGAAGCGACAAAAAATGGCTACGACGAAGCAGTATTACTAAATAGAAACGGCTTTGTATGTGAAGGACCAGGAGAAAATATCTTCCTATATAAAAAGGGAAAGCTAATGACTCCTCCAGCATCAGATGACATCCTAGAAGGAATCACAAGAGATCTTGTAATGAAACTTGCCACAGAAGAACTTGGAATCCAATGTGTGGAAAAATCCATTGCAAGGACAGAACTTTATAACGCAGACGAAGTATTCTTCTCAGGAACAGCCATGGAAGTTGCCCCAGTAGTTGAAGTTGACGACATAAAAGTTGCCGACGGCAAGCCGGGCAAGGTATGTCTAGAACTTAAAAAACTTTTCGCAGACCTAACACATGGCAGAAATCCAAAATACATGGATGCCCTAAGACCAGTTTACGAAAAATAAATATTAATATATATGAGTCAGTGGATCAGTCCACTGGCTTTTTTTATGGGAAGAAATCTGCAATAAAATAAATATGTATAAAAATTAATAGGAAGAGTAAAAAAATAAAAATTTGCTTTAAGTTCGATAAGATAAAGAACAATTTTTATTATTCATTTAAAGTCTAAAAGTAAAAAGAAATCATCAATAAGTCATTAAAACAAGTGTAATATAAGCTGTGAAGAAAAGTTTTTCGAAAAGTAAACAGAAAATCAAAATACAATTTTACCAAAGGGAAAATAAAGTTTCTATTAATCAATAATTATAAAAGTTTTTGAGGAAATCTGTAAAATAGCGAAATGTGAGAATCAAGATAAGTCAGATACTAAAAAAGAAAGATAATAATTTATTAGTTAATTTAAAATAGTAAAACAAAAATACAATAAAATAGATAAAAATGATAAATAATTTTAGATAATATCGTTAAAATTGGCAGGAGAATGTTAATTTTTACCCATAAAATGGTATAATGTAGAAAACAAGACAATAGTGGTAAACTTTTAACCGTAAATTTGAATTTTAAATGTACGGATTTTTTTGATTGATTAAATTACCTCTTATGTATAACTTTATAAGGATATTTTAAAAAGGAGATTGAATAAGGATGAAAAAACCAATTAAGAATGGCAAAGAGGTCTTTGCCGTACTTTCTATGGCGACAGTGATGTCAATATCAATGTCTGTAAAAGCAGATGCAGCATCAACAGAATCTAAAAAAGATTTAGCTGTAGAAAGTGCTTACACAGCAACGATAATAAATGATGTTGCAACAAGTGGATACACTTCTGGAATAGAAGGTAGTCAAGAAATAAATGCGATGGACTTTATAGGCTTAGGGCTAGAATTCGGTGATGAAATTGTACCAACTGCCCAACAAGCACCTCAAGAAGCAACTGATCCAAACTATGCAGAAGATGAAAAGAATGTAGGTTTTTATAAAGAAACTCAATTGGAGAGAGGCAATGGTCCAGCCTTTTCTATTCCTAATCAGCCTAGTATGGACTATCTAGATGGATTCCGTTACACTACCTTAGAACCATCTGCTACAAGTAAGTCTAAAACTCTTTGGGGTATAGAAATGGAATTTGATAGGGAACAAGGTCAAAGGACATATACTAATTTTGGATTTACCAACTCAGGTCTAATGGGTGGTTATCTTGATACTGGAGTAATTTCTGCAAATGACGTAGGAGTAAAAGTTGCAGAAGATGAGGGCTTTAAGGAAGCTAATTATAAAGCTGAATCAGAGATAAATATAACTGCCTCTAGGGCTCAAAGAAATTTAAATCTTTATGCTACTGTGGGAGACCTTGCGCATATTAACAATATCGAAAACAAGAATACTACCATAGGATGGAAGAGTGACTATTCAAAAGATGCAATTAGTCAAAAACTTAAGGCTACTCAAGGAACAGGCAATGTTACCTTTGATTTCACAGTTAACCCATGGCCAAATGAAAATGATCAACTTGATTTAATATATTTAAATGGAGATTATGACAAAAAAGAATTTGTCCAAGGTCAAACTATTAATACTGGCATAAAGGTAGAAAATCTTGATGGAAATGCAAGAGAAAGACTAGTAGGACAAGTCTACCATCCAGTATCAGGCGAAGTAGTCCCAGGAGCTGAGGCCTACATCGATGAAAATTATATGGTTGTAGTGAAGATGCCAGAAGGAGCCTTAAAGAAGGATGAAAATGGCAAGACTGTAATCAATGAAGAATCTATCTTTAGCAAAGCCGGATACAAGAATATTCAAAGCTTAGATGTTAAATTCTTTGCCCGTCCAAGAACAGAAGCAGAGTTTAGAGCTATTGGCATTGAAGCAAATTATGATGCAGATAATTACACACCAACAGGTGCAGGCACAGAAGTAATTAATCACAAGGGCGAAGATGTAACAATAGATAAGCAAGGCATAGCTCGTTATGACCACTACAATAAAGTGGGTGAATTCAAGATAAACCTTGATGACACAATGTACTATGACCAAAGGTTTGAAGATGGTAATAATGAAGATACCACACAGGTGGATATATCAGATGTAAAACCAGGCGAGCCTTTTAATGTTAAAATCGTTCAACCAGATAACCCAGGACCAACAGACAAATCAGCAGATGATATGAATGGTGCCCAAGACAGGGGAGAAGCTGCCGGAGAGCTTAACTTAAGATTATTTGATAAAGAAAACAAAGGCAAGGCACCAAAAGACCAATGGAAGATAGATGTTGAAGGCAAGGATATTTCTAAATTTACTATAACTCCTCCAGCATCAGCCAAGGCAGGAGATTCTACAGCTGTAGGTGTAAAATACACTTATACAAACGGATCTACAGACTTTCACTGGTTCCACTTTGTAGTTCAAGAGTCAACTTATATTAAGCCAGAGTATGACACACAAGTAAACTTCCCAGTAAATAAACAAACTTCCCCTGCAACATTAAAAGAGGACGCTAAGAAAATAAAGCCAGATCATTATACTCTTCCAGATACATTAGAAACTGATGATGCAGGTAATAAGTTAGCTACAGATGATAAGGGAAACAAATGGACTGTAACAGTTGATGAAACTACAGGAGAGGTAACTGCTAAGCCAGTAAACCCAGATGACTTTGATGGTGGAGAAAAACTTACAGTACCAGTTATAGCCCACTATAAAGATCCTCAAAAACCAGGCGAAGACATCACAGAAGAAGCTCATGCTGACTTTGTAATAGAAGAAAAGGCAAACATGACTCCTCGTTATAATGCAAAAGCAGGTAAGGCGGGAGATACCCTAACATCCGATGTAATCCTAAACGAAGAAGACAGGTACAACAGAAGACCAGGTAAGTTTACTCTGGACTCTCCAACATACACAGATGACAAGGGCAATGTTTGGAATGTATCAATTAATGAAACTACAGGTCAAGTAACTGCCACAGTACCAAATGCAGAGGAAGGTCAGACAATTGACGGAGCATTGCTAAACGTTCCAGTAACAGCTCACTACTATGAAGAAGATGAAGATGGCAATATCGTTGAAGCTGGAACAAAACAAACAGAAGTCCAATTCGTTGCATCAGGAACAGAAGAAAAAGTTGAAAAAATACTAGAGGTTCCTTTTGAAACCAAAGTAGAAAAAGATCCTGATCTTAAAAAAGGTGAAATAAAGGTAGTTCAAGAAGGTAAGGTAGGATCTAAGAAAGTAACTTATACTATAAAAGATTCAAAAATCACAGATACACAAGAAGAGGAATTAGAAACACCACAAGAACGTATTATCCATGTTGGTGAAGGTACTGAAGATGGAAAGCATGAAATCAAAGAAACAGTTGAAGTTCCTTATGAAGTTGAAATCCAGTTTGACGACACTTTGAAACCAGGTGAACAAAAAGTAACCCAAGAAGGAATACCTGGAGAAAAAACTAGAACTACAACTATCACAATCCAAGATGGTAAGGTTACAAACACCCAAGAAGGCGAATTTAATCAAACTAAGGCTCCTAAAAAGAAAATTATAAAAGTAGGTGCAAACACTGAAGGAAAAGTAGAACACGTAGAGCCAATACCATTTAAATATGATGTACAATATGATCCTGATTTCTATACAAAATACCCAGAAGCAACAGACAACTACAAGGTAGTAACAGAAGGTGTAGCTGGAGAAAGAACTACTACGTGGACTATCAAGAACTCTAAAATCGTAGAAGGACCTACACAAAAAGTAACAAAAGAACCAGTAGATGCAGTGATCAAAGTTGGTCAAAAAGACTACACAGGTACTTTTGAGACTAAGAAAACAAAGGTCATAGAATTTAAAACTAAATATGTTGTAGATAATTCACTAGAGCCAGGTCAAGTAGTAGTAGAAAAAGAAGGTTCTCTTGGTGAAGAAGAAACTATAGTAACTCATACAATCGTAAATGGCGAAGTGACTAAGTCAGAAGAAGGCACACCAACACAAACTAAGGCACCAGAAAAGAGAATTGTAAAAGTTGGACCTGGAACAACAGACGGTACTCACACTTATACAAATAAAAAACCTTTTGAAGTGGAAGTAAGAGTAAATCCAAAGCTTCCAAAAGGTGAATATAATATTCTCCAAAAGGGTGTAGAAGGCGAAGAAGAATATACGGTTACTATTGAAAACTCAAAAGTAACTAACACTTCAGAACCAAAAGAAACAAAGGCACCTGTAAAAGAAATTATAGAAGTTGGTAGTGAAGACTATACTGGTATAGTGGAATATGTAGATAAAGATCCAATTCCTTATGAAACAGAAGTAACAGTTGACCCTAGCTTAAAACCAGGTGAAATTGTAGAAGATCAAAAGGGTGAACTTGGTGAACAAGAAACTAAGATCACTAGAACAATTACAAATGGTAAAGCTGGAGAAGAAAACCGTGGTGAAACTAAAGTAACAAAAGAACCTGTTAATAGAAAAATCAGAGTAGGTTCTAATACTACTGGTCAATATAAGGAAACTGAAACCATTCCATTTGAAACAGAAGTTAGAGAAGACCCAACACTAGGAAAAGGTGAGTGGAAATATGCTGTAGTTGATGGTGTTCCTCAAACTGGTAAAAACGGTCTAAAAGAAAGAACATTAACTATAGAAAACTCTAAAGTAACAAATACTTCTGAATTCAATACTATTGAAGAGCCTAAGAATGCAGTAATCCTAGTTGGTGATAAAAGTTTTGAAGGTGAAGTAGAGCACAAAGAAGAAATTCCATTTGAATATACTGTAGAATATGATCCAGATTTCTATACAAACTATCCAGATGCTAAAGACAACTACAAGATAGTAAAAGAAGGTGTTCCTGGGGAAAAAACAACTAAATGGACTATCAAAGACTCTGAAATTGTTGGAAAACCTGAAGAAAGTGTAACAAAAGAGCCAGTAAACGCAGTTATCAAGGTTGGTCAAAAAGACTTCACAGGAACTTTCGAAACTAAGAAGACTAAGGTTGTTGAGTTCGAAACAGAATACATTGAAGATGAAACTTTAGAACCAGGTAAGACAGTAGTCGAACAAGAAGGCGAACTTGGTGAAGATGAAATAACAGTAACTCATACTATAGAAAATGGTAAAGTTGTTAAATCAGAAGAAGGAAAGCCTGTAAGAACTAAGGACCCTGTTAAGAGAATTGTAAGAGTAGGTAAAAAACCAATTGAAGGAGAAAGTACTGAAATAGTAGAAAAAGAAATTCCTTACGAAACTAAGGTAATCTATGATGATACTCTTGATGCTGGTTTCCAAGAAATAGAAAAAGAAGGTAAGCCAGGTAAAGAAAAAGTAACTATAACAACAAAAATTGTTGATGGTAAACTCGTAACTACTGAATCAACTGAAAAGATTGAAGATAAGGAAGACAGAGTAGTAAGAGTTGGTGTTAAACCTGTTGTTAAAGAAGTAGAACTTGGTCATGATACTGAGTACAGACACAATCCAAAACTTAAAGCAGGCGAAGAAAAAGTTATCGAAAAAGGTTCTAATGGATCTGTAAAATACACAACTACTTTCAACAAGGAAACTGGCAAGCTTGAAGTAACTGAAGAAAGAGTTGAACCAACAAACAAGGTTGTAGAATATGGTTCTAAGACTAATGACGAATTCAAGTTCGAAAGTGAACAAGCTTACAATGTAATCATTAGAGAAAATCCAAATCTTGAAGCTGGTAAACACAATGTACTTCAAAAAGGTATTGTAGGAAAAACTGAAACTACTGTTAAGATTGAAAACAGCAAGGAAGTTTCTAGGGATACTAAGACAATAAGAGAAAAACAAGACATGATTATAGAAATCGGAACTAAGAATGTCTGCGAAATTCCACCAGTAGATCCAACAGATCCAAAGGACCCAACAGATCCAAAAGATCCGACAGATCCGACAGATCCAAAGGACCCAACAGATCCAAAAGATCCGACAGATCCAACAGATCCAAAGGACCCAACAGATCCAAAAGATCCAACAGATCCAAAGGACCCAACAGATCCAAAGGACCCAACAGATCCAAAAGACCCAACAGATCCAAAGGACCCAACAGATCCAAAGGACCCAACAGATCCAAAGGACCCAACAGATCCAAAAGACCCAACAGATCCAAAAGATCCGACTGATCCTAAGGATCCATCAACACCAGGTGAAGATAAACCAAAGGATCCACATTATCCACCAAGACCAGGTGAGGATCCACATTATCCACCAAGACCAGAAAGACCTAACAAACCTTATGAACCATCTGACAAGACACCTAACAAACCAGAAGATAAGACTCCTAACAAGATAGTAGAAAATCCAAGTGAGGATCCAAAGGACCCACCAAAGGAATCTCCAGTAGTACCAAAGACTGAAGATGTAAAGGATACTGAAGAAGTTAAGGAAGAAATTTATCAAGAAGAGTTTGAAGATGACAACACAGTTGAAAACAAGACAAGTGAAAGAAAAGAAGCAAAAGTTGGTGACAAGGCGCCTAAGACACAGGACCCTGGCATCATAAGAGAGATAGCATCAGCAGGTATTGCATCAGGTCTATTAGTTCTACTTGGTAGATTTAAGAGAAAAAAAGACGATGAAGAATAAAAATTAATTTTTTGAGACAGTCCATGGGGCTGTCTTTTTTATGGAAATTTATAAGTTATTGTAAAAATTGCGACTTAAATGGTATTATAGAGGAGGTGATATTATGAAAAAAATTTTAATGGCTCTTGGCCTTAGCGGTCTTTTAATTTTATCTGGCTGCAAGAACCAGGGAGCAAACAATATAAAAAATGAAAGCACAAACTCAAATGAAAGTGTGGCATCTATTGAAGTCAATAAGGATGGCGACAAGCAAGAGATTGAATTTTACGACACTTTTGACACAGTGATTCACATTGCCATCTACACTGATGACGACGACTTTGCAAAGGAGAATCTAGCCTATGCCAAGGATAGATTTGAAGAGCTCCACAAACTTTTTGACAACTACAGGACCTATGATGGCCTTGTAAACGTCAAGACAATTAATGATGAAGCGGGTGTAAAACCAGTAGTGGTTGATGATACTTTATTTGACCTGATAAAGATTTCTATTGATGACTACAAAAACATCTCTCACAATACAAATGTTGCCCTTGGACCTGTTACAAAACTTTGGAACGAGTACAGAGAACTTTATGAAGCTGGAAAAACTAAGGAAGAAGTTATTGCCCTAAAGGGCGAGGCTCTACCAAGTGATGAAGAATTAGAAAAGCTCCGTCCTTTTACAAATATTGAAAATGTAAAATTAGATGAAGGGAAAAAATCTGTTGAAATAGATAAGGGCATGGAGCTTGACTTGGGAGCAACTGCCAAGGGTTATGCCACTGAACTTGTGGCCCAAGAACTTCGTGAGAGGGGAGTTACTTCTTGTGTTATTTCTGCTGGTGGCAACGTCAGGATCATTGGCAAGCCAACAGATGGAAGGGACAACTTTAAGATTGGAATCCAAAACCCGGACCTAGAAAGTTCTGAACAAGTTTTGACAGCTTTAAATGTTGCCAACACTTCTATTGTTACAAGTGGTGACTACCAAAGGTATTTTGAAGTTGACGGTGTTAGATATTGTCACATTATTGACCCAGATACTTTGAAGCCAGCTAAGGATATGAAGTCTGCAACTGTAATCAAAGAAGACTCTGGTCTTTGTGACTTTTTATCAACTGCTGCCTTTAATTCTACTGACGATGAAATAAAAGAATTGTCAGAAAAGGCTGGAGCAGGAATTGTTTGGGTAGACAAGGACATGAATATGAAGGCCACAGAGAATGCTCTCAAGTACATGGATGAGTAGGAAGAATTATGAGAAATAACACTCGAGCTTTAATTTTTCACATCTTAATAGTTTTTATAACCTTCGCCGTGGCTAGTCTTATTAACTTGTCTAGTCAGGTTAGGGATCTTGTATACGGAAATATTGCCTTCAAAGTTATTTTAGTGGGATTCATTGTAATTCTTTACTTTAATTTTGGTAAGGGACTTTCGAAGAAGAATGCCAGGAGCTTGGACTTCTTTGCAGGTAATTTAATCTGGCTAATTGGCATAATCTTGTTTGCCTTTGCCTTTGTGGGCCTTGGAAGAGAAGTTTTCTCAAGTTCAGTGGGAGGATCCTATTGGAAGTTTCCTTTGGAATTTTTTTTGATGCCTCAGGTTTATGCTATTAAGATTTTGGGGATATCTTACAACCCCCTAAGCCTTTTTGTGGCAAGTCTTATACCTGGTTTTATCTATGGTATGTCTATTAAGATTTCAAGATCCAGGATAATAAGAAGGAATAGGGCAAAAATGAGAAGAAGATAGGAGGAAGTATGAAGGATAAATTTTATAAATATGACATGGAAGAACTCTATGAACTCACTGTCAAGAGACTAGAGGACTTTGGAATAGAATTAGAAGAAATTGCGAAACTCGTGCAAGAATTGCAGGGAGATTATATTAAGGACTTGAGTCTTGAGAGGTGCTTTGAAAGTGTGGAGAGTGTTGTTAGGAAGAGGGAATCTATCCACGCAATCCTAACTGGACTTGCCCTAGACGACTTGGCTAATGAAGGCAAACTTCCTGAACCTCTCTTGTCAATTATAAGAGATGACGAAGGCCTTTATGGAATCGACGAAATCCTGACTCTTGGAATTGTAAATATGTATGGGACAATTGGTCTGACAAATTTTGGTTATCTTGATAAGAAAAAAATTGGCATAATCAAAGACTTAGATGAAAAGAAAAAGGTTGAAAGAGTGACTACTTTTGCCGACGACTTGGTAGCAGCCATAGCTGCAGCAGCATGTGCAAGAGTAGCCCACCAAAATAAAGAATAAATTTATTAATTAAAATTTTAAGATAAGAAAAGAAAATAAAATAAAATAAAGTTATAAAATGCGGAAGGTCTTATTGTGATAATCGATGAGGCCTTCTTTTTTTAGTTTTGAAAGTTCACGAGACAGTGAAGATCTATTTAAGTTCAAAAACTGGGCAAGCTCACTAATGTTAAAATCGATTGTAAAGTATTTTGACTTTCTCTTACGAGCCTCATTAGATAAAAAGCATAAAATCTTTGCACGAGATGAGGGCAAGCTAAGTAGGTTTAGCTTGTCGCGCATAAATAAATTTTTCCCTGCTAAGATTTTTATTAGATTGTCTTGGACCTTTAAGAGGGAAGAGGCACCTGATGACTTGTAGGCCTTGTAGTCAAAGTAGAGAACTTCTGAGTCACAAGATGCCACAACAGATAATGGAATCTCTCCCACATCTTTTATTAGGACTGACTCAGCAAAGAGGGCTGGGCCAGTTAACTTTGACAAGATTGCCTTGTTGCCAAAGACGTCTTCAAGAGACAAGTCCACTTGACCTCTTAAGAGAATGCCAAAATAATTTATCTCGTCCCCAATAGTAAAAATAATTTCCTTGGCATCATAAGTTTTCACAGCTGATATAAAGTTTTCTATTTCTATTATTTCTTCGTCATCAAGACCCTTAAAGAGGGCCAAATTTTTTAAAATTTCAATATCATTCATGTCACACCTCTTTTATATTGTACCATTATTAATATTGTTATCATAAATTAATTATAATGATTGAAGAAATGATTGTTAAATGTTAAACTATCCTTATAGAGTGATGAGGAGGATATATGAAAGTTACTATTTGTATGGGTGCAAGATGCACTCTTATGGGAGCTAACGCTATTTATGATGCAGTAGAGTACTTACAAGATCATTTGTGTGGACCAGAGTCCGAACTATGTTCTGCTGAAAATTTGGAAGTTGAATTTGCACATTGTCTAAACTATTGCAAGATTCACAACAACGAAGCATCACCTGTTGTTATTGTTGACGACGAGATAATGCTAAAGGCTACTGCACAAGAAGTTAGTGCAAAAATAATTGATAAATTAAGAATATAAGTAATAAGGGGAAACGATGAAAGAAATTTATGGAACACTTGTCGACATCAGAAGAAGAGTTTTTGCTGAAGTTGCAAGAATTGCCTATAATGATTTAGATATCTCTGCCCTAGAAGAATCCAGCTACAAGATTGTGCCTGGCGAAGTGGCGAGATATAGAAGTGATATCTTTAGAGAAAGGGCAGTTGTCGACGAAAGACTTAGACTAGCAATGGGGCTAGATGTTAGAGAGATTGGCGTATTTAAAAATGTGACTGACGGTTTTGACAAGGTTGATATTGATACAAATGCTTACGAGAAACCACTAATAAATGTTATAAAGTTTGGTTGCGAAGCTTGTCCAACTAAGGCTTATTATACAACAGATAACTGCAGGAAATGTCTTGCACATCCTTGTATAAATGTTTGTCCTGTAAATGCCATTTCTATGGGTAAAGATAGAACTATTATTGATAAAGATAAATGTGTTAAGTGTGGAAGATGTAAAGAAGCATGTCCATATTCAGCAATTGTAAAGTACGAGAGACCATGTGCCGCTGCTTGTGGGGTTGATGCCATTTCGTCAGACGAATTTGGTAGAGCAGAGATAGATCATGATAAGTGCGTAGCTTGTGGAAGATGTATAGCAGAATGTCCTTTCGGAGCAATCTCAGATAAGACACAAATCTTCCAGCTGATAAAGGCAATAAAATCAGGCAAGAAAGTTTATGGAGCCATAGCGCCATCCTACATAGGACAATTTGGTGCCAACACAAGTGCAAAACAAATAATAGAAGCAATAAAACAACTTGGCTTTGAAGATGTGCTTGAAGTTGCCCTTGGAGCAGATCTTACAACACTTCACGAAGCAAAAGAATACCTAGAAAGAGTGCCAGAAGACATTCCATTTATGGGTACAAGCTGTTGCTTCTCATGGACACTCATGATAAGAAATGAATTCCCAGAATTCTTTGAACAAGTATCAGACTCAGGCTCACCAATGAGATACACTGCTAACCACATAAAGGCCAAGGATCCAGATGCAGTAGTAGTATTTATAGGACCTTGTACATCAAAGAAGCTTGAAGCCCTAGATACAAAGGTAAAATCAGACGTAGATTTTGTAATAACTTTTGAAGAACTAATGGGAATGTTCGTAGCAAAGAACATAGAACCATCTGAAATAGAAGTAGAAGAAAGTGTAGATGACGGATCTGCCCTTGGTAGAGGTTACCCAATAGCAGGTGGCGTTGCCGAGTCTGTAAAGGTGGTGGCAGAAAAACTTGCACCAGAAAAAGACATTCACATTCAAGGTGCTCATACATTATCAGAATGTAAGAAGATGTTAAAAATCGCAAAGGCAGGCAAGCTTGATGGCTACCTACTAGAAGGTATGGCATGCCCTGGTGGATGTGTAGCAGGTGTGGGAACAATAGCTTCTGTTAACAGAGTTAAGAAACAGATTGAAAAGTTCAAGAAAGAGTCAGCTTACCCTACTCCACTTGAAAATATCCACATCGAAAAAGAAAGAGAAAGTATTTAAGAAAAATCCCCATAAATATTGACAAGTTAGACTTTATAGTCTAAAATATGTGTCATGTTTAAAAAGCCCCGGAATAATTTTTAAACTATTTAGGAGGAAAATTCATTGAAAAGCTACATGGCTAAAGCAAATGAAATTGAAAGAAAATGGTATGTTATCGATGCCGAAGGTAAAGTCCTTGGTAGATTAGCATCAGAAATTGCAAGTGTTTTAAGAGGAAAGAGAAAACCTATCTTTACACCACATGTGGACTGTGGAGACTTTGTTATTGTAATCAACGCTGACAAGGTTGTATTGACAGGCAACAAACTAAACCAAAAAATTCACGCATATCACACTGGATACCCAGGTGGAAGAAGAGAAGTTGTATACGCTGAAATGATGGAAAAGAGACCAGAAAAAGTTATCGAACTAGCAGTTAAGGGAATGCTTCCTAAGAACAGACTAGGTAGAAAGATGATCAAAAAACTTAAAGTTTACACTGGTAACGAACATCCACACGCAGCACAAGCACCTGAAGTTTATGAATTTTAATTGGAGGTAAGAATGGAAACTATACAATACAGAGGTACTGGAAGAAGAAAAAAATCCATCGCCCAAGTTAGACTTCTACCTGGCAATGGAAAATTTATTATCAACGGTAAAGATATCGAAGAATACTTTAACTTTGAAACACTAAGAACAGTTGCAAAAGAACCACTAGAACTTACAGAAACAGAAGCATCATTCGATGTAATCGTAAAAGTAATCGGTGGAGGATACTCAGGACAAGCAGGAGCTGTTAGACACGGCGTTGCTAGAGCTCTACTAGAAGTAGATCCTGAATACAGATCAGTTCTTAAAAAAGCAGGATATCTAACAAGAGATCCAAGAATGAAGGAAAGAAAGAAATACGGTCTTAAAAAGGCTAGAAAATCTCCTCAATTCTCAAAGAGATAATTTTATATCATTTATACAAGAGCTCTGGAAACAGGGCTCTTTTGCTTGACCTAACCCAGTTTGCCAAACAAAATGGGTTAGGTCAAGCATATATTAATCTGCCTTAGAGCAGATTTTTTTATGGAAATTTTTATTTTGGAGATTTATAAAGTCATAAAAAGCTGTGAGTTATTAAAAAATTATAAAGTTATAACAAATTATAAAGCTATGGGAAATTAGAAGCACATTAAAAATAATAAAGCCATGGGATAACAGAAACACATTAAAAATTATAAAGTCATAAGATATTGAGAAGTTGTGAGAACTTATAAAGTCGTGGCAAAGTATGGGTCTGTGACGGAATATAAAGTCATAAATTATACACTAATTAAGAAAACAATACCACAAGCTATATATAGAGGATAAACTAGACTTAAAAGCTTGAAAAAAAGAATTCTATTATATACAATTAAGCTTATAGAAAGACTTTATATAAAAATAGTAAGGATAAGCGATAGTCTTAGATAGAAGGAGAAACAATTATGAAGTATGAAATTAAGAAAAAAATAATAAAGCCCTTGTGTATTTATTCCTTGGCATTTTCCATGCTCCTACCAAGTTTAACTGGAGTAGTGGAAGCAGCTTCTGATATGAAAGTATCAAACACTGAAAAATTAGTAGCTAGCGAAAAAGCAAAGACTGAAGAAAATAAAAAAGAAGTCCGAGAAGATAAGGCAGAAGTAAAAGAAGTTAAAAAAGAAGTTAAAGAAACAAAATCAGAAGTCAAAGAAGAAAAGACTAAGGAAGAGCTTGAAGACATCTTGACAGAAGATGAAATTCAAGAAATTAGGAATAGAGCAAATAATTTAGAAAATGATTACTTCTTTAATGGTAATATGGTTGAAGAATTAAAGGCAGAACTTAGAAAGGCAAAAGCCGATTCTTTAATAAACTACCAAGAAGCTAAATCCCGTCTTATTAATGAAGCTATCCTTAAAAATGCCCCAAGACAAAAAGCCCCAGGGGAAACTAGGGCAATAACTGTATTTCAAATTAAAGATGGTGACAAATTAGAGTCAGGAATGACAGAAATCACCGTTAAGGGTCGTGGCTGGGTGAAAGAACAAACTATAGAAGTCCTTGTCAATAATGCTGTAAAAGGATCATATAAATGGACCAAAAATCCAAACAAAAATTATCAAACAATAAAATTATCAGAAGCCCTAAAGGAGAATGATAAAGTAAAGGCTATTTTAAAAAGCAGAGATGGTAGCACAATACTTGCTCAGACTCAAGAATACATTGCAAAAAAGGGACAGCCTAAATTAGCTGAACAGCACAAGGATAAACTTAAAATGCCAACAGGTGAAATTTGGATAGAACAAACTTCATCCAATCTAGTTAATGATGATGAACAAGCAGAAGCTGTTGAAATGTTGAAAGATGCAAACACTGCAATAGCTGGTGATATTAAATTAGTTAAGTTTTCTATTGATGGTACTGATCATGCTTATTATGAAATAACTTATACTGATGGATCAACCTCCGGAAAAATTGAAGCTACGGACCTAAAAATCAAAACAATAACGGAAACATCTGCTACTCCGACAATAGAAAAAGTCAAGGTAACAGACGGACAGATTATCGTTACACTTGAAAAAGAGGTTGCCCCAGGTACGAAATTTTATTTTGTCAAAAATTTTACGGATGGAGAGGACAAGAATTTTTGCGAAAATGGAAGCTGTAAAGTGGTCAAATCTACCTCGCAAGATATGTCTCAAGCAGTATCTGTGGATGGCACAAAAGTTACTTTCCAAATCAGTGCTGCTGATGATTTAGAACTTGGAAGAGAGTTCGGTATCGTTGTAAAAGAACCCCATAAATTCCGTTCTTGCGCGAAGTCTGAGCCGGTAGTAACAATCCCCGACAAAGTTTCCGTGAGAGATCCTCACAAATTAACGGATGACGATAAAAAAGCGATTGATAAAGCTATTAGAGATGCCAATACGGTAAATGGTAAGTCTAAACTACCTGACTCGTTAGAAGGCATGTATTACCAGGCATTCATTGATTTTGACAAAGACGGCAACGCAAGGATTATAAACCCTAATAATGTAGAAGGTGATTGGGACTGGAGCAGTGATGATGGGATATTTGTTCCGAAAAAAAATGATGATGGAACTTATATAGTAAAAGATGAATCTCAAGTAATTAAAATTCCAGCCAAAGACCTTCTAAAAAACATTAAACCAAAAGCACCAACACTTGCATTAAGTGAAGATAAGAAAAGCATCACAATCACCCCAAATGAAAAAGATACAGATGCTAATAGTATTTCTGTATCTTACACAGGAAAAGATGGTAAAACAAAAACAACTACAGCAACAAAAGATGAAAATGACACTTGGTCAATCTCTGAAGGCGAAGGTTCCGTCGATCAAAATGGTGTTATAACTCTTCCTAAAGATAAGGTAAAAGGCGGAACAGATGTAACTGCTACTGTAACGGACAAGGGCGGTATTGCAGATGACGATACAACACCACTTACATCAGAAGAAGGAACTTTGTCTATAGAAATGACTAAAGCTGAAAAAGTTGAAGCCCTAGGTGGTATTGACCCAGTTGTTATGAAGAAATGGGTTGGAGATACAGTTGATTGGAAAGACGGCGTAAAAGCAAGTGATTCAGCAACAGAAGAAAATAAAGCTAAAATAAATGAACTTCTAGAAGAGGTAAAAACAACTTTTGAAGATGCTACAAGAGACACAAGTGCTGAAGGAGATTTTACTGGGACTATTAAAGTATCATTTGATGACGGATCTTCCGTTGAGGTAAAAAATCAAAAGCTATACGTTAGTAACCATGTAACTAGCATGAATAGAAAAGACAAGGTTCCAACAGATGCAATTGAAGTTGAATTCAAATTAGGCGAAGGAACAAAAGTCGACAACACAGATGGAAGTTCAATTACTGGACCTAATTCATATCAAAAATATAAGGTTAAATCAAATACAAACCTGAAAGAATATAAGATTCCAGTTATTAACACGTCAGTTGTTGACTCAATAAAAGTTACTCCACAAGAAGGATATATAGAGCCAGTATGGAGAGACAGCAAGAACGGCACGAACTTCGTAGCTACTGCTGATAACAATGTCTTCACAGCAACAGCAACAAAAACATTTAAAGTAACTGTGAAGCCGAATGGTGGAACTGGAGAAGAAAAAGTTGAAATCAAGAAAAAAGACGAAACTTATACGCTTCCAGCAGGAAATACATTTACTCCACCAGAAAACCAAGAGTTTGCAGGATGGTTGGTAGGTGATGCAACAACAACTACAGAACCTGGAAAAGAAATAACTATTACCGGCGATACTGTAATAAAAGCATCATGGAAGCCAATAATGGTAGATGTAAGCTTCGATAAAGGCGAAGGAAGTGGAAGCAAAGATAAAGCGACTGTAGCCAAGGGAAGCGAATACACATTACCAGACAGCGAAGGCTTTACTCCACCAGAAAACAAAGAATTTGCAGGCTGGGAAGTA
>JAWGHR010000014.1:0-37069 GCA_032560695.1 Peptoniphilus harei
AAATTTAGCATGACCGATTTTTTTGGACTCAACGTACGTGGGGTGAAGGGGGTGGTTTGGAGGGGCAAGGGGCCTCACGATGCCCCTAAGCCCCTCCAATATCGTTTTGTAAAGCCCTGCTTTACAAAAACTAATTTAAAAATATAAACTTTATCAGAAAATATAAAATTATAAAAAACTTTTTAAAATAATTTTCACTAAAAAAGCAGCCTTTCTCCTGGCTGCTTTCATTCTTCTAAAATTCTATTTTTCCTTTAAAATCTCTAAGGCTTTTTGAAGCTGTGTATCTGTTTTGAGATAGTCCACTCCAATCCCCTTCACATCTTCTGGAAGGTCTACTTCCACGTCGGGCTCTATTCCCAATTTGTTTATTGAGTCGCCACTTGGTGTGAAGTATTCTGATGTTGTGAGCTTTAATCCATCTCCTTCTGGCAAGGCTATTACATTTTGAACTACTCCCTTGCCATAGGTTTTTTTGCCAACAATTTTTGCCCTGTCAAGGTCACTTATGGCTCCTGCCAAAATTTCTGAGGCTGATGCCGATCCTTCGTTGACAAGGACTACCATCTTGATGTCATTGTACTTATCATCTGTCTTGTAGTCTTCTATGACTTCTCCCTTGTTGTTTTTCAAGGTTACAAAGCTTGTCTTCGGAAGGATTTCATCTCCAATTTCATAGGCAGCGTCAACTACTCCTCCAGGGTTGCCCCTCATGTCTAGGACTATTCCCTTGACTCCCTCGTCAGTGAGTTCTTGTAAAACTTTTTTGAAGTCCTTACCTGTCTCTTCGTCAAACATTGTTATGCCAATGTAGCCATAGTCTCCTATTTTATTTTTTAAAACAGAGTCGATTTTTATCTCTTCTCTTTTGATTTCAACTTCTTCTGTCTTTAAGTTTTTCTTTTTTAAAAGTAAAATCTTGACACTTGTTCCTGCTTGACCACGCATCTCCTTTGATGCCTGGTCAATTTTATCTGCAGAGAAGTCCTTGCCGTTGATTTTTAAAATCTTGTCGCCAGACTCTATGCCAGCCCTATCAGCTGGTGAACCCTTTATTGGAGATACTACAGTTACAGTTCCATCTTCTGCTGGAGAGATTATCACTCCAATACCTTGAAACTTGCCTGTGGTTTGTTCTGATAGTTTTTTCATCTCATCTTCTGTGAGATATTGTGAATAAGGATCTTCAAGCCCTGCCACTAATCCTTTTAAGATTCCCGCTTCAAGCTTTTCTTCTTTTATGTCCTTATTGTAGAGGTAGTTTTCCTTTAAATAATTTTCAAGTAAAACCACCTTACCAAAATTTTCGTTTGTAGCTAAAATACTTTTTACTGTGTATATTCTCGTAACAACAGCAGTTGTCAATATTAAGATAACAACTGCTGCAACTTTTAAAAATTTATTTTTTTTCATTATACATATCCCAATGGGTTTACTGGAGACCCATTAACCCTAACTTCAAAGTGAAGGTGAGGTCCTGTTGACAGACCTGTTGAACCTACAAAGGCTACAACATCTCCTGCTGATACAGAGTCACCTACTGTCTTGTTAAGTGCTGAACAGTGAGCATAAACTGTTACTGTGTCGCCATGATCTATCATTATTACATTTCCATAACCACTCATAAGTCTTGATAAAATTACTGTACCTGACTTAGCTGCAACTATAGGCGTTCCACTTGGTGCTGGTAAATCTATACCTGAGTGGAATTTAGAATAACCTAGGATTGGATGTTGCCTGTAGCCAAAAGGTGAAGATATTGAGTAATGACCTGGTAGTGGCCAAGTGTAAGCTTGTCCATCTCTTGGTCCTGATGCAACACTTATATTGCTGTTAACTCTATTTGTCCTATTAGCTGAAGCCCTTTGAGCTCTTGCCTTTGCTTCTTCTTCCTTTTTCTTTTGAACTTCAATTTCCTTTTGAAGTTTTAAAATTTCAAGGTCTAGGTTTTGCCAATCTGATTGAGCTTTTTCAAACTCTATCTTATAGGCATCAATATTTTTTTCAAGAACTTTCATGTACTCATTCTTTGCATTAACTGCATCTTGATATCCTTGTCTTTCAGATTCAACAGCAGCCTTGCTCACAGAAAGTTTTTCTCTATCTATTTTTAATTTTTCTTCAGTCTTTTTTATTGTGTCTATTTGAGTCTTAATGTACTCGATTAATTCTCTATCAGCTTTAGCGATAGAGGAAATAATTTCGTTATTTCTAAGTAATTCTTCAATGTCCTTGGAGTTTAATAAAACTTCAATATAATTGACATTGCCTCTTTTATACATTTCCCTTAATCTTGACCTTAGAGATTTTGTATTGGCCTCAAGATTTGCTTGAGCTTCCTCCAATTTCTTTTGATTCTCAGCTATTTCTTGGTTTAGCTTATTTATTTCTTTTTCAAGGGATTGAATCTTGTTAGATTTCTCTTGAATCTTGGCATCTAAACTTTCTATCTCTTCAGTAACAGACTTCTTTTCAGTTTCTGTATTAGAAATATTAGTCTTTTGCTCCTTCATTTTTGAATTAATTTGTCTTTTTTCTTCAATTTTTTTATCTTTTTCAATAGTTAGACTCTTAGAACTCTTAGCAAAACTTGCACTTGGAGCAGCCATTATAGCAGCCAGGCAAATTGCAAGAATCTTTTTCTTACTATACATTTTTTCACCTACACATCTAAAAACTTTTTAGTGGAGAACAGGGATCCGAAAAATCCAATTCCAACACCAATACATAAAAATACTATATACAAGTCCGTCCTAACAGACATTGCACTTATCATATCCACGCCTGTGATTTCATGAAGTTGTGGGTTTAACCTATCAAAAATTATTCCATAAAGCTTCAGTGTCAAAAATCCTGATAAGGCAGCACCAAGAATTCCAAAGATAATTCCATTTATTAAGAAGGGCCCTCTTATATAAGTGTTGGTTGCTCCTACATACTTCATTATGTTTATTTCCTTTTCCTTGTTTGAAATACCAATCTTAATTGTGTTGTGAATAATTAAAACAGAAATCAAAACTAAAATTAGAACAATTGCTGCTCCCGCATACTTAACTCCATTTTGAAGTTTTATCATTTGAGTTACAAAGTCATAATAATAGTTGTGGTCTTCAACAATTGGAAGGTCCTTGTACTTATTTTCAATTTCCTTGCCATAGGAAAGCTCCTTCATTTCTACAGTTATAGAAGCTGGTAGAGGATTTCCACCAGGAATATTTTCTAGGATTGTAGAATTTTCTCCAAAACCTTCTTTAAATTCTTCCAGAGCTTCTTCCTTGGAAACGTAGGAAACTTTTTTTACCTTTTTATTGTCATCAAGTTCATCAATGAAGTCATTGACATCCTTGGGGTTTACATCGTCTTTTAAGAAAAAAACAACCTTATCTAACTTTTCTCCCGTTTGGTAGACCACACCATTTAAGTTCAAAATCATAAGCATAACTACACCAAAAAGTGTAAGCATAGCAGTGATGGAAATTACAGAAGTAAAGGACATGGTCTTGTTTCTCCACAAGCTTGAGAAGGCTTCTCTCACAAGATTAAAGAACTGTCTTATTGCCTTCATAGTAACCTCCTTCTCTTATATCAGAAACAATGGAACCATTGTCTAGGGTAACTACCCTTTTATTAAATTTATCTACAATATTAACTGCGTGAGTGGCCATTATAATAGTTTTTCCAGCATCATTAATATTTTTTAGGGCAGACATAATGTCCCAAGCAGTAGACTCGTCAAGGTTACCTGTTGGCTCATCACAAACTAAATAGGGAGCATCATTTACAATTGCTCTTGCAATGGCAACTCTTTGTGACTCTCCACCAGATAACTCAGAAGGATAATCTTTTATCTTGTCACTTAAGTTAACAAGGTCAAGAGCGTATTCGACTTTTTTAGTTATTTCTTTTTTTGACTCTCCAAGAATTTCTAAGGCAAAGGCCACATTCTCAAAGACAGTCTTTTTTTCTAAAAGTCTAAAGTCTTGGAAGACAACAGAAATATTTCTCCTAAGTTTAGGAATCATATATTTTGAAATTTTAGTTATTTCATCATCACCAATAAAAATCTTACCACGATTAACCTTCTCTTCTCTTATTAGAAGTTTTAGCATAGTAGATTTTCCAGCCCCTGATGGCCCAACTAAGAAAACAAAATCGCCGCGAGGCACTTCAATATTTATATTTGAAAGTGCAGCAACGCCATTGTTGTATTCCTTATAAACATTTTCAAATTTTATCATAAAAACACCTTTCTATAATCTTAATCAATTATATTACAAAGTGGTTACAAATGTACAGTGAATTTATTAAAATTCCCAATAAATACCTTGATATAGTAATATTTTTAAGAGATAATTGCAAATATGTAAAGATTTTTTAAAAATTATTTTACATTTCCCTATACTTCGTGTATAATTTTGAAGTAAAAAAGTAATTTATTTAAATGTAGGAGGAATTATGCAAAGATACATTGGTACAGTAGTACGTGGAATCCGTACACCTATTGTAAAAAGTGGAGACAATCTAGTTGATATTGTCGTTGATTCCCTAGGAAAAGCTCTTGAATCAGAAAATATTTCTGTTAGAGACAAGGACATCGTTGCAGTAACTGAATCATTAGTAGCCAGAGCTCAAAATAACTACGCAACTATTGATGACATTGCAGAAGATATTAACAAAAAGTTCGACAAGGAAATAGGAATAGTATTTCCAATTCTTAGCCGTAACAGATTTTCAACAATCCTAAGAGGAATTGCAAAATCAGGAAAAAAAGTACATTTTCTATTCTCCTACCCATCTGATGAAGTTGGAAACTCACTAATGGATCCAAGTCTTCTTTACGAAGCAAAAATAAATCCATTCGCAGATGTCCTAGAAGAAAAAGATTACAGAAGAATTTTTGGTGAAGAAGTTAAACATGAATTCACAGGAATTGATTATGTAACTCTTTATAAGGAAATTTGTGGTGGCAACTGTGAAATCCACTTCTCTAACGATCCTAAGACTATTTTAAACTACACAGACGAAGTTCTTATTGGATCAACTCACACAAGATTTTCAATAAAAAGACTTTTAAAAGACGAAGGAGCTAAAGTTGTTCTTGGTCTTGACGATATATTAAATGAATCTATTAATGGAAGTGGCTACAACGAAGAATTTGGTCTACTTGGATCAAACTTCGCATCTGACACTAGATTAAAACTTTTCCCAAGAGACGGAGAAACTTTTGTAAATGCAGTACAAAAGAAGCTAATTGAAAAATACAACAAGCAAGTTGAAGTTATGATTTATGGCGATGGTGCTTTCAAGGACCCAGTTGGAAAAATCTGGGAACTTGCAGACCCAGTTGTATCACCTGCTCACACAGATGGACTTGCTGGTACACCAAGCGAAATCAAAATCAAATACATTGCAGACACTGACCTAAAGGATATGGACTCAGAACACGCAACTGCTGCAATGAAAGAAAAAATCTCTCACAAGCAAAAGGACCTTGTTGGAAAAAACGAAACTCTTGGAACTACTCCTAGACGAATCACTGACTTACTTGGAAGTCTTTGTGACCTTACAAGTGGATCAGGCGACAAGGGTACTCCAGTTGTTTACATCCAAGGTTACTTTGACAACTTTGCAACTGAATAATATATAAAAATTTTGCCACCCTTAGGGTGGCTTTTTTCTTGCATTTTTTTATTTGCTTCTTGCATCTTTATTTTTAATAAAATCATAACTTTGCTTTCGCAAAATCTTTCTTCCCTTATCTCATTAAATTAAATCTCTATATTCTTTAGTTAAAGAATAAGTTTCTAACGTTTTTATCCAGGATTTATTTTCCAAAATTTTCCATTTTCTACAAATTAATAAAAACTTACTACTTTATAAAATCTCATAAAGTCGCAAAACTTTAGAACTTAATAAAAAATCCTAGCTTCACAAATATTTACGCGTCAATGAAAAATTATAAACTCATAAAAATTTACGACTTTATGAGACCTGTTAAGTTAAAAATTATAAATCTTTCCAAAATTACTAATAACGAAATAAATTTCGACAATAAAAAAACAGGTGCCTTAACACCTGCCACAAATCTAAATATATAAAAGATTTTATGATATCATCTTTGCATCTTTATATGTCACATCTTCATCTAAAACTGTAACTTGAACTGTTGATGTCAATACGTCAGAATAAGTGTAGCTTGCAGTCACTAATTCTTCTCCATTAAAAACCTCAAGTACAAAAAGACTTGGGTAAGTTGCCTTTAGAATTCCCTTCCTAGTTACAATTTTTTTCCTGCCCTTGTTGGCTCTTACAATAACTTTCTTTCCAATGTGGTTTTCAAGTTCCTTCTTGATAATTTGCATTTGATTCATTCGACACCCATTCCTTCCAGAGCTTTAATATTAACTTATTATACATTAAAAAGATATGCTTGTCAAATAAATCTATAATTTTACTCCATAAGAAAAATTTTGTCAATAAAATTTCTCGATTATTTTTAAATTTTCTTCAAAAGATTTTTAATAAAAATTTACAAAGAGGACAAGAATTTTTATAGACTAATTTTTTACAAGAAATATTTTTTATTTTATCTTCAAAAGTCTTACAAACTCGTATTTTCTTAAATAAAGGTGGATTTTTCCAAACAACTATTGTATAATTATGTATTGTTATTGAGTGGATTGGAGGTATTGATGCAAGAAAAGAAAAAAGTCATTCTTGGAATGAGTGGCGGTGTGGATTCATCTGTTTCCGCAATTCTCTTAAAGGAAGCTGGCTACGATGTTACAGCAGTCTTTATGAGGAACTGGGCAGAAGATGATGGCATGTGCACTGCCAGAGAAGATTATATAGATGTTGTCTCTGTATGCTCTCAACTTGGCATTAAATATTTTACTGTCAACTTTGAAAAAGAGTATAGAGATAGGGTTTTTTCTTATTTTCTAAGTGAATATAAAAAAGGCAGAACTCCAAATCCAGATGTTATGTGCAATACTGAAATAAAATTCAAGGCCTTCCTTGACTACGCAATGGATTTTGATGCTGATTATATTGCTATGGGTCACTACGCCAGGACTAAAAAAGTCCATGGCAAGACTTACCTCTTAAAGGGTTTAGATAATAATAAGGACCAGTCCTACTTTTTATCTAGAGTTAAGTCGGAAGCACTTGAAAAAACTCTCTTCCCTGTTGGTGATTTGACTAAGGATGAAGTAAGGCGCATCGCAGAAAAATATGAACTCTCTACTGCTTCTAAGAAGGATTCTACTGGAATCTGTTTCATAGGAGAAAGAGATTTCAACGAGTTTTTAGATCAATTCCTATTTACTAAGCCTGGTAAAATTGTGGACGAAAAGGGCAAGGTATTGGGCGAACACTCCGGCCTTATGCACTACACTATTGGTCAAAGGCGTGGAATTGGTATTGGTGGCGTTGGAAGTGGAGAACCCTTCTTCGTTGCTGATAAGGATTTAAAAAACAATCTTTTAATTGTGGCTCAAGGGATTAATAACCCCGTTCTTTATAAGGATGAGTTCGAAGTTGAAGATATTTTCTGGATTACAGAAAATCCTTCTCTTCCAGTGGATTTATCTGTTAAAATAAGATACAGGGCCAGTGATCAGGCTGCCACATTGGAAAAACAAAATGATAAATATGTTGTTAAACTGAAAAAACCACTTAAGGGTGTCACACCTGGTCAAGTGTGTGTTTTTTATCAAGGCGATGTTTGTCTTGGTTCAGGTATTATAAAATAATTTTTGGAGGTATATATGAAATTAGTTTTAAACAAAAGAGATGCTAAGGGTAAAAACAAGGTTGATAAACTAAGAGCTAATGGTGAAATCCCAGGAGTTCTTTACTCAAAGGGTAAGGAAGCAAGAATGGTAAGTGGTCTTGAAAAAGATCTTTTAAAGGCTTACAGCCAAGAAGGTTATTCAAACATTTTCGAAATCGACATCGATGGCGAAACTACTTCTGTTCTTTTCAAAGAAGTTCAAATGCACCACATTAAAAATGCTATGGTTCACTTTGACCTATATGAAATCGACATGAACACAGAAATTTCTGTTGAAGTACCTATCGTTCTTGAAGGTAGAGATGAAGTTAGAGTTCAACCATCTTCATTAATTCAAGTACTAAACGAAGTTACTGTTACTTGTCTTCCAAAATATCTTCCATCAGAAGCTGTTGTTAATGTTGTTGAAATGCAAATTGGTGAAGCTAAGACAATTGCTGACCTTGACATTTTCGGTGACGAAAACATCAAGATTGAACACCTTGAAGCTGATGAAACTGTTGCAACTCTTGTTGAACCAACTGAAGAAGAAGAACCAGAAGAAGATGCAGAAGAAGTTTCTGCAGAAGTTCCTACTGTTTCTGAAACTGAAGAAAAAGAAGAAGAAGAATAATTATTTAATAAATTTAAATATTATAAAAGGGCTCATGGAGCCCTTCTTTTTTTGCCAAATTCCTTGGACATTTTATTTTTTATTTTTTAAGACAGGAATATTTTATAAGCTTATAAAAATTTCAAAACTTGGCTTGGTTCATCTATTATATTGTCTGTGTACTTGGCGAACATTTCTCTTGAACCAGTCCCACATAGGACTCCAATCTTTATAGTGTCTTCACCAAACACCATATCAACTCTTGAGTCCCCCACAATGATTATTTCCTTGTCTTCAAGTGAATATTTCTTTTTGAAAACTTCCAGGCTCTCTTTATCGGGCTTCTTCTCGTAAATATCTGCAGCCGCATAAAAATCTATAAAGGAGTCAAGACCTAAGTAGTCCATAGAGTATTTGGCCTGCCTATAGTTATCCGATGTGAAAATCCCTATGAGAATCCCCCTATCCCTTAAAGCTTCAAAAAGACTCCTCAAGTCGCAGGTCTCCTTTATGAACTTATTGTTTTCCTTCAAATAGTTTAAAAGGTGGTCATCTATCTCCCGATAAATATCCTCCAGTTCCTCATCAAGATAATTGGAAAAAATTTTTGCCAAGTCCATGGCAGTTTCTGAAGACAAGATAGAATTTTCTTCTACTCCACCATCTTCCCTTATACCAATTTCCCTGAAGAGTTCTCTCTTCTTATTATCATCTAAAGTTTTATTTTCCAAAAACTTTACAATGGAATCCACCCATCCTTCAGTAAACTGGAGGAGGGTTCCATCCTTGTCAAATAATATTGCCCTTATCATCTCTATTCCTTTCCAATTATTATATATTTTAATATTATTTATTCGTTACATCTGCTTCACATGCAAATTATAATACTGTGATTATTTTTTTATTATAACTTTTTGTATCTTTTATTAGTATAAATAATAATTTTTGTTTAATACACACTATTTACTTATTAACCAAATAAAAAAGAGAGACTCGTTTAAGATGTCTCTCTATTAATTTACCAAAACTATTAATAAACTTTTAAAATCCAAAGCTTCATCAACAAGTAGTAGATAATACTACATCCGAAAAAGCTAATGAACATAGCATAGTCAGGAAACATTAAACCTAAAATAATTCCTGGTATAAACACGATCAATGCAGCCGGATTTACATTCTTGAAATATTTATATTTACCATTAATATTATACAAATCATCAACATCTATTTTTTTCTTTCTAATTACATAATAATCGGTAACCATAACTCCTAGTATAGGACCCAACAAACAAGAAATCATAAGAAGAATAGTATTGATATTATCCGCAAATTTCCATGGCATAATCAACAATCCAACAGTTCCTGAAATTATAACTGCTTTCGCAAAGTTAAGTTTTTTAGGAAAGATATTTAAAAGCACATATCCTGGTGGTAAGAGATTTTGTCCAGTATTTGATGATACTTGAGCAAAAATTACAAATGATAATAGAACTAAAACCATAACAACAGGGTTTTCTGCAAATACTATTGTCATTACTGTAATTGGATTCCATTCTCCTGTTGCTATTCCACTTAGCATTCCAACAGCGGTAAAACCGACTGTAGGGAGTAGAATCCCTATAGCTTGAGACCAAGCACTTCCTGAGTTTAGTTTAAAAAACGAAACATTACTATCCACTACATCACCACAACCATCAGGTCTTTTTAAAAATCTTGTAAAGTCACAAATGTTTACGGCCATTGTAATCTGAGCACCTGCACACGTTGCAATCGCAAGGGGCATGTGCATATCTCCTGTTCCTGCTTGATTAAATATTTCCCAAGTTATATTATAACGAGAAATAAGATAATATAGGATATATGCAGCCGTTAAAGTTAGTATAGGCGCTGCAACCCAGTCAAATTTAGCAATTGCATTAATTCCCAATGCAGTGTTAAGAATTTGCAATGCACCAAAAACTATAATTACCACAGTCAAATTATCAAAACCTAAGAGCAATTTTAAAATTTCATTAATTGCCTCACTACCTAACCATGTTTGAAAACCAAACCAGAAAATGCCTGGCAAGGCTCTAATTGCTCCAGGAATATATGCTCCAATATATCCAAATGGAACACGCGCATAAACAGAGTACGGTATTCCATATCGAATTCCAATATCACCAGTGAGTACTAAAAAAATCCATACTACACCATTACCTAAAAAACAAGCTAGCATAATATCTCTCGGGGAAAGAGCTGGGTACAACTGTGCTCCTGATGTAAAAGAAACCAATTGAACATAAAAACCTATACTCATTATAAGGAATGTAAATGTTGATACTGTTCGTTGTGATGGAGTTGATGGCATTAATTCTGGGTGCTTGAGCTCAACTCCAGATTCATTTTGAACTGTTTTTTTTATATCATTATTTTTAGCCATGTCATGTCTTCTCCTTTCATACAATTAAAATAATTTAAGTAAAAATTTTTAATTAATAAAAAGTAGAAGTGTGTCGTTCAATTTCTTTTCCATTTACAACTCCTGTATACTCACCATTTTCTATTACTGCCTTTCCTCCAACGATAACATCAGTAAATTTACCTTTCATTTTTATTCCTTCAAATGGCGTGTAATCTGTCATCATGTGCAAATCATCAATAGTCATCGTATATTCTTTTTCAGGATCTATGATTGCAATGTCTGCATCTGCGCCAACAGCAATAATTCCTTTTTCAGGATACATTCCCATTAGTCTTGCAGTGTTTGAGGAGCAAAGTCTAACAAAATCGTTTTCAGTAATCTTTCCTTTTGAAACTCCTTCTGAGAATAGCACAGGACAGCGTGTTTCAATTCCTGGTAAACCATTTGGCATGTTTGGAAAATAATCTTTAAATTCATTTTTTTGTGCCTTTGTATATGCACTATGATCGCTGTTTACCATATCTCCAAGCCCTTCATTTATCATTGACCACATCAAGTTAACATCTTCTTGACTTCTCATAGGAGGGCTACATACAAACTCTTGGCCATTTGGTCTTGAGTATACTTCCTTAGTTAAAGATAAGTAATGTGGGCACAGCTCTGTATATATAGGAATATTATTTTCTTTTGCATTAGCAATTAAGTCTCTTACCATAGATGTAGTCATATGAACAAAAATTGTAGGTGCTCCTGTATATTTTACCAACTGGATTAACTTTGCCACTTCTAATACTTCAGATACTGGAGGTCTACTTTCCATATGATCTACTGGAAGTGTTTTACCTTCTTTTATCTTCTCTTCTATCATAGCTTCAACATATGGTGCATTTTCGGCATGTATTAATGCTAATCCACCTTTCTTACTTATAATATCCAGAACTCTATGTATTCCTACCGTTGGAAGCATAAGTGCACCCTTATATATAGAAAACATCTTCACAGATGTATAACCCATATCAATCATTTCTTCAATATCCTTAAATGATTGTTCTTCCATGTTTGTTAGACAAGTGTGAAAACTATAATTTATCCTGCAATTGCCTTCAGCACTTTTCTTTGTTTTTTCAAGCGCTTCGAGAGGTCTTTCATCTCCAATTGGAATTGCAAACATCACAATAGAAGTAGTCCCTCCGTAAGCAGCAGAGATAGTAGCGTTCTCCATGCTATCAGTTGTAAGAACTCGTCCGTTGTCCATATCTATGTGAACATGAGAATCTATAAGTCCTGGCATTACAAATTTATTTGATGCGTCTATAACTTTAGATGCTTCGGGAAAATCTTTAAAATCTCCTAGTTCCACTATTTTTCCATCTTTAATTCCAATATCTTCTTTTCTAGAAGAATCTTCATTAACAACAAGTCCATTTCTAATAATTAAGTCTAACATTACAACACTCCTCCTTAAATATAGTAAAAATAATTTTAAAAGGTTTTAAAATTTATAAAAAATGATTTTACTTAACCTTATAATTAGTTTTTAAATATCTCTTTATATAAAATGAAGAAATTATGAAAAAAAGGATTGTTCTTAATAAGTAAAAAAGATAAAAAAATGAACTGACACTTATACAATGGACTTAAAACCAACATATGAAGTTCAGTTCATTCTTACCAACAAATTTTCATCTAATCAAATTTTTCTTCACAAATTCATTGTTTTACATAAATCTTTATAATATATTATTCTATTTTATTTAATTCAATATTATTAAATAATCACATTTCAAAATAATCATTCATAAAATCAACAATGCGATTTACTCCAGCATTAACAATCTTCTCTCCTTTTTCTTTTGTAGCTATTGTCGCATCACCTAAAATTCCGTTATATGTCTTGTCTCTAAACTCATCATACTGAATGATTTCTGGGTACTTGGTATACTTTTCGTCCATTTGCACATATTCAACCTTAGATTCATCAACATACTCAGGATGTAAATACATCATAACGGAAGTTCCACACTCACTAGCATGACCGTGAGCTCTCCATCCTGTGTTTTCGCAAATATCTACAACGTTTGGTTGAATAAACCTCCACCAATCGATTTGAGCGCATTTAATACCATGCTCTCTTTGATATTCTCTAGCTAATTGTCCAATAATTGGAACATTGCCTGCGTGCATATTTATAAACATGAAGTTCTTAAATCCCCATTTAATTAAAGAGTCCATGATATCTCTCATAATTAATGCATATGTTTCTGGTAAAATTTTGATTGTTCCAGGAAATTGTGATAATGGAGATGATTCACCGACTTCAATAAAAGGCCCAATAATCGCATTTACTTTTTCAGCGACTAACTCACATATAGCTTTAGAAACTATAGAGTCTGATCCTAAAGGTAATTGAGGTCCATAAACTTCAATTGCTCCTGCTGGAATAATAACTGTATCACAAGTTTTCTTCCTTTCTTCAAATTCAGTCCAACTCATCTCTCTCATCCAATTAGTATTTTTCATTTTTATGCCCTCCTGTCTTTTCTATTGAATAATATACCTGCTCCTGCAAGTAAAATTAACAAACCAACACTCCATAAGAAAACAAATAATGGTCTTGTCATCAACAACGCTATGAAAACTAGTGTATACTGCAATTGATAAGTATATCCCAACGTACTTGATGAAGTAATATTTGCAACTGCATTTGTTTTAAAATCTGGATCAACAACTTTTAATAAAAGTAGTCCTGTAGCTAAAACCCCACAACATTGTCCAAATAAACCAATTTTAGTTTCAAACGAACTGTCTTTATGTAGTATTAAACCTCCAAGTTTAAATACTGCAATGTACGTTGCTGCTGCTACTAATATATTTACAACAATTAAAGGAATAGCGAATGAGGAAAATACACTTAAACTTGTTGTTGCTATAGACGAAACAATCATATAATCAAGTGCAGTACCTGAAATTCTAACAACTGTGCTTCTATCAATTTTATTATTCACAGAATCCATGTTCTGAGTAACTATACAAAATATTGCACTAAATATTAAACAACAAGCGAACAATGGCAAGTTTTTAAAGAAAGGGTTAATCTTAATAAGTAGATTACGCATCATGTATCCACAAAAAACTAAAGCACCAACTATCATCAATTGTGATCCTAATGGATCTAGTGAAGATGAGGATGTAACCTCTCTCGACATAATAGGTCTTTCATCTACATCGTAATAACCTGTTAGTAAACTTTCTGGCATAGATTCTATGTCCATTTTTATCTTAGTTTCACCTTTTCGTGCAGCTCTGTTTATTAGATACATTCCAAATATTACTCCGAAAAGCATACCAAATGTTGCGAATGTTGCCCCCACTTGAGCACCGACATCCATGTATCCCGCTTCATCAAATATAGTTCCACCCGCTATAGCCATTGAGTGTCCACCATAAAATCCTAGAACAGGAAGAATTCCAAATCCAAATTTTAAATTCTTAATAAACAGTCCTAATAAAAATGTTGCTCCCAATCCAACTATTACTTGCATTTGGTGAATAGTTCCCGCTAAGAAATAAGTCTGTCTTGCTGATTTACTTACTTTTTCTAATCTTAATCCTAAGAAAGAACAACTAAATACTATTGCACTCAATATTCCTGCCCATTGTTTAATGCTATCAGAAAAATTTAAATAAATTGGAGAAAACTTACCAAGAACATGAGGTCCAACTAAAATTCCTAGAACTCCTCCAATAAGTGCAACGGGAATATAATTCACTTGGAAAAATCTAATTTTTTTCCTTAGCATTGCCCCGGCAACTAGCAAAAGACTTACTAATGCAAAATCAATAAGCACTTGAGTTAAATCAACTTTCATATGTACAACCTCCTAACGATTTATTGTGATTTTAGAATATCATTAGTTTACCGTGATATCAAATCGAAATAATGCTATGGAGGTATAACTTAAGTGTTATATCAAAGAGAATCTTTACATACTTCAATGAAGTTCTTAATTATTTTTTCCTTATGTCCTTTTTTGTAAGCTACACCAATTGACGTTTTATTTTCGAAACCCTTAATCTTAAAATAATATAATGAGACATTTATTTTCAGGTATTTTAAAGATGATTTTGCCATGAAGGTAGCTCCCCGTCCACTATTTAATAGACTTGCTGCTGATACAAGATTGGGAACTTCCTTATAATTTATTTTTGAAATTTTATACTTTTTAAAAACAGAGTCACTTATTTTTCGCAAGTTTTGCTCTGAACTTAACAAGTAATACATAAGGTATTTTAAATCTGATGGATTTAGATATTCTGGATTTTCAGGAGAGTTGTTATTAAGATCATACTTGGATTTTAAAAAATCCATTCTATTTGTTACTAGTAAAAAGGGATCATCCGAAAAAACTTCATATGTAATTTCTGAATTATTTGCTGGTAAATTCGTTATAAACGCATCAATATTTTCTTTAATTATTAGATCTTCATAATTTCTAATTTCATATCCCTTTAACTTTAAAGAAACCTCTGGATAAAGTGCAATAAATTTTGGAACAACTCTAGGTAATAACGTCATTCCAATAAAGTTTAAAGATGACAAAGATAGATAAGTTTCGTCTTCCGAATCTAGCCTATTTATCGCTTCAAACATTTCATTTTCTAATAATTTCAACTTTTCTAGATAGTATATAAAAATTTTCCCTTTATCAGTCACCTCCAATGGTGTTTTCTCCCTATCAAAAATTTGAAAATTCAACTGAGTTTCTAAGTTTTTAAGATATCTACTTAGGGCAGGTTGTGAAATGTACAGCTTTTCCGCAGCTGCCGATATGCTTTTTGTATCATTAATAGCTTGAATTGTTTCATAAATTTTATTATTTAACATTTTAATCACCTAAAAAAAATTATACCATAAATGTTATATGCTTATAAAACAATGGTATTTGAAGAAGTCAGAGTTATCTGATAAATTGATGTTAAATAAAAGAATAGGAGGGGTTTTTATGAAAAAGTTTAAAATTGGTGTTATTCAGTTAGACTCACAAGATAACAAAGAAGAAAACTTGAGGTTTATTGAAAAACTAATTACAGAAGCTGTAGAACAAGGGTGTAAAGTAGTAGCTATGCCAGAAAATTCTAATTATGTTGGTTTAGAAGCAGCTAAATTTGCTGAAGAAATACCTGGTGGAGAAACATTTAAACTTCTTAGTGAACTAGCTAAAAATAATAAAATTTGGATTCATTCAGGGTCAATATATGAAACCAGAGGTGAAAGTGTTCCATATAACACATCCTTTATAGTGAATCCTGAAGGTGAACTTGTTACCAAATATAATAAAGTTCATCCATTTGATGTGAAAATTAAAGACGGTCCAGATGTTAGAGAGTCAGACAGAATACAACGTGGAGAAAATATTGTAACTGTAGATACCAAAGAATTTGGTGTTTGGGGGTTATCTATTTGTTACGATATGAGATTTCCAGAGCTTTATAGACTAATGACTTTAGAAGGTGCAAATATTTTATTTGTACCAGCAGATTTCACAATGAATACTGGTAAAGACCACTGGGAAGTGCTTTTAAGAGCCAGAGCTATCGAAAATGGATGTTATGTTGTAGCACCAGGCCAAATTGGCATTAAGCCAAGATTTCAAGCATATGGGAAATCAATAATTATTGACCCTTGGGGTAATGTTATATCTAAAGCATCTGACATACCTTGCTTAATAACGGCTCAAATAGACCTTGATTATGTTGAAAAAATTAGAAATCAGATAGGAACTCTGTCTAATAGAAGAACAGATTTATACAGTATAACAAAGCTATGATGCTATGAAAAAAAATAAGAACCTAGTAGGTATTATCCAAGCGATATTTTCCGCAATATTGTTTGGATTGATGCCTCTTTTTACAAAAGTTATTTTTGGTTTTGGAGCAAATTTTGCATCCGCTGCTTTTTACAGAACTAGTCTTCCTCTAATATTGGTGCTTGTTTTAAGTATTTTAGAAGATAGAAGTATTAGAATTAACTTGAAGGAATTATTTTATTTAATAATTGCATCTATTTTCTTTGTTGCCACATCTTTAACACTATATAGGTCATATAATTTTATATCATCTGGTGTAGCAACAACTATACATTTCGCTTATCCAATTATTATATTTATAATTAATACCATTATTACAAAATCAAGTCCTAACAAAATTGATGCTTTCTGTCTTTTAATGGTTACAGTAGGTTTGATACTAATAATAGATTTTAAGACTGGACATATAGATATGAGAGGAATAATTTTAGCCGCTATTTCAGCGTTTACTTACTCTTTTTATTCTATTTTTTTAGAAAGAAGCTATTTAAGAAATTTAAATTCTCTAAGAATTCTTTTTTACATAAATTTGATTTCAACTTTTCTCATAGTGATTTTCATAATATTTTCTGGGAATGAGTTAGTATTGACATTCAGCCCTTTTCAATGGGTTTTTCTATTCATATACTCTGTTGTTATAACGGTTGGGGCTACACTCTTATATCAGAAGTCTTTACGAATAATTGGGGCAACCTATACCTCAATACTTTCCTGTTTAGAGCCTGTAACAAGTGTGGTTGTGGGAGTGGCTATTTTATCTGAATTAATATTTTTAAAACAATTCATAGCCATAATAATGATTATTTCTTCAACAATAATTATTGTGAAAAATCAAATAAAAAAATACAAAATAGACTAACAATAAAAATACAAACTACAAAGATGTTAACTGAAATCAATGTTAGTTAAATATTTTTTATTTTGAATGCAATCTATAGATTGTAGGTTGCATTCTTTTTTATTTGTATATTATTTTATATGACAAGACAAAAACACCTTAAGATTTTAAATCTAAAGGTGTGAAAAAGTTATTCTTTGGACTATATTCTTAAACAATAGCATTAACAGCAATCTATTGGTCAGGAGCTTTTTCTAAATGAATTGGAAAGGTTTGAAAGAATAACTTGTAAGATATGGAATTACTTGAGTTAAAGGTAGTGTTAGTGTATTTAATTTCTTCATCTAAATTTCATATTTCCACCGATATTTTATAAAACTATTATTTTTATAAACCATTTTCAATCTCTACAAGATCTATTGAATGCTTTATTTTCAAACCATTCCTTCATAGTTCTCATTACTTTCCTAAGTTCTTCTTCACTTATTACATAGGGAACCATGGAATAAATATATTTCACAAAAGGCCTTGCAAAGACTCCTCTTTCATAGGCAAATTCTTGGAAGCCTTCTATGTCCTTGCCGTCTTTAACTTCAATGCAGACGCAGGCTCCCATAATTCTCACTTCTTCAATTTTTTCATGAGTGAAGCCTTCCATCTCTTCTCTTTCAATTTCTTCAATCCTCTTTATCTTTCCCATAAAGTCTTCTTCTTGGAAAATTTCAAGACACTTTGATGCAACTGTGCAAGCTAGTGGATTTCCCATAAAGGTTGGACCATGCATGAAGGCATGTCTTGGGTCATCATCATAAAAAGTATCGAAGACCTTCTTGTTGGCAACTGTGGCTGCATGGCCAAGGTAACCACCTGTTAGAGCTTTTCCAAGACATATTATATCTGGTAAGACTAAGTCTGCCACAAATCTATTTCCAGTCCTTCCAAAGCCTGTTGCAACTTCATCAAAGATAAGTAAGACATTGTGCTCATCACAAAGTTCCCTTGCTCTTTCTAAGAAAGAAATATCATACATCCTCATTCCACCAGCCCCTTGTAAAAGTGGCTCAACTATAAAGGAATTTAGCTTGTCTCCATATTTTTCGAAGGCCTCTTCGAGGGCAGCAATTTCCGTTGGAATATTTACAACATACTTGCTCTTTCCATAGGCCTCTAGGACAAAATGGTAGTCTTCGTCGTCGCCAACCTCCATAGTCTTGAAAGTATCACCGTGATAAGCGTTGATCAAGGCAAGCACCATGGTCCTGCCACTTTCTCCCTTGTTCATGTAGTATTGGAGGGCCATCTTTAGAGCAACTTCCACTGAAACCGATCCAGAATCAGAGAAGAAGGGATAGTCCAAGTCTCCTGGCAAGAAGTCCTTTAGTTGGTTAGAAAGTCTCTCCACTGGCTCGTGAGTTAGCCCTCCCAGCATGACATGAGAAAACTTCTTCACTTGACCTATAAGGGCTTCATTTATTTTTTCATTTTTGTAGCCGTAGATTGTTGACCACCATGATGAAACTGAGTCAATCATTTTATTGTCCTCAGTGTAGAGGTAAACTCCCTTAGCATCTATGACCTTATAGGGTGGCTTCATAGTCTTTAGTTGTTCGTATGGATACCAAATCATTTTATCTAATAACTCCTATTCATAAATCTCTTTTAGCTTTTCAATATCTATGTCTAAGTCCTTGTCGCCCTTTTTTACACAAGCTAGGACTTCGAGACCTGACATATGCTCGCACATTTTTATATTGTCCTCTTGCATGACATCTCCTGGAATAAAATTGTTGAAAATTATTCCCTTGACCTTCATTCCCTTTTCTTTCATGTAAAAGGCTGTCAAGACCACATTGTTTATTGTTCCAAGACCTGCGTCGGCAACAATAATAGAAGATAAGTTTGCCTTTTTTACAAAATCCTCTAAATAAATTTCTTCATTATCAAACCTCAGTGGACAAAGAATGCCACCAGACCCTTCAAGAGTTATGTAGTCGTACTTTTCCTTTAGGTCCTCAAACTTTTCTATTGCATAGTCAAGATCTATTGGATTACCCTCGATTTGTGCAGCCAAGTGAGGAGAATAGGCATGCTCATAAACGTAATGACACATTTCTTCAAGAGGCTGGTCAATGCCACTAAACTCTTTTACAAACTTTGCGTCACCAGGTATGAGATTTCCCTCACTATCCTTGTCATTTCCACTCATGGCAGCCTTGTAGTAGGCAGACTTTTCTCCAACTTCCTGGAGCTTCTTCATAAGAAGTCCTGCTACATATGTCTTTCCAATTTCAGTTCCCGTTCCTGTTACAAAAATATTTTTACTCATTTTTTTCTCCTTTAGTTATAAGCCTTGTTAATCACTGGAATTAATCTCTTGCCAAGAAAAGCTCCCAAGAAGCACAAAACAATGTCTCCTGGCACTGCAAGTAAGAAGCAATAAATAATAATTGCCTTAACTCCAATAGGCGATCCCAAATAAAAATTGCTAATAAAATAATAGTAAACCATGCCCAAAATATAAACTATGGCAAGGCCCACAAAGTTTGCCTTTAGAAGTCTCTTCATATCAGGTCTCTTGTCCTTATTTGCAATCTTGCCCGTAGCATAAGCACCAAAGGCAAAGCCAATTATGTAACCAAAAGATGGCTTAAGCACATAGGCAAAGCCTCCACCTTCAGTAAAGACAGGTAACCCTAAAAGACCTAAGAGTATGTAAACTACAACTGCTGTGGCACCAAGTTCTGGTCCAAGCAAAAGCCCTGCCAACATGGTAAACAAAAGTTGCAATGTAAAGGGCAAGACTGGAATGGGTACCCGAATAAAAGTTCCCACAATAATAAGAGCAACAAAGAGTGAACACATCACCAGGTCTCTAGCTTTTAAATTTTTCACACTAACCTCCGAAATTTTTATTAGTAAACAATTACTTTAAATAAGTTAACATTTTCCTTTTTATTTGTCAACTTATTTTATTTTATAGTTAACCTGATTTTTATAATCTTACAAATTTAAATATTCTTTAAAATCAGATTTAAGTTTGAAAATTTTTTTAATCACAATTTGAATTAAGATAAAAATAAAAAATCCCATTTCATTCTTATGAAATAGGATTTCAAATTCACATCTTATAAATTTTTTCACTTTATAAAATTATTTATTTCTCTCACTTAAAAACATTTCATTAGCTTCCAAAAGTTTTTTATAGTAAGCATCATAGGAAGGGGATATCTTCCTTATTAAAGGAATGACTAAGTCATAATAATTATTTTTTACCATGTAATCTCTTAGCTTGTCAGAAATTTTTTTGGCCTGGCTAGACTTGTAATCCTCACTCTCTTTAAAATCTTCATAGGCCTTGACCTTGTCTTTGTTGTCTTCCATCCATTCCTTGTAATTATATACGGCTTGAATTTTTTCCTGGCTAAGGGCTTCTAAAGTTTCTAGGTCAAAATCACTAGTTAGCTTTTCAATGTAGGTCTTCTCTTCTTCTGTAAAATCAATTTCTGGAAGAGAATCCAAAATTTTTATGAGTTCATTAAAGGCTGGCTCTTGATCTTCATCTAGCTTGTTTCCCAAGAAAGGCTTGTAGGTCATGAAGAAGATGTGACCAAAGTATCCAGGAAAAATTCTTGTGAGCCTTTCATAGATAGTCTCTTCCTTTTCTAAATTTTCAAGTTCTTTAGATATTTCCTCAAAGTCCTGTGTTTTAATTAGCTTTTCCAATAAGTTCTTCTTACTCTCTTCAAGTCCAAGTCTATACTTACAATCTCTTAAAATGCTCCCAAGTCCTTTTCCCTCAGAAGCAAAAATATTTTTTATTTCAGAAATGCTTAGACCCAGCTTTCTATAAATAGAGATTTGTAAAAGCCTATCTACATCTTCTTGTGAGTAAGTCCTATAATTATTTTCTCCTTTGAGAGGTCTTATGAGCCCCTTGTCCTCATAATATAAAATGGCCTTTCTAGTTAAGCCACTTATCTTTTCAACTTCACTTCTCTTCATAATCCACCTCCAAGTCTAGGATAAGCCTGCCCCTTGTGGGCAAGTCAAGAACTTTTAAAGTTTATATAAAAAAAAGATACCCCCAAGGGTATCTCTTAAAAAGAATTTTATATTATCTTCTTCCAAGTTCTGCGTCGTAGATATAAAGTCCAGACCAACTTTCGTTGATTCTTTCAAGTCTTTCAATGATTCCTCTAAAGTGATCTTCTTCTTCAACTTGTTCATCAACATACCATTGTAGAAGTGAAGTAACTCTGTGGTCATTTTCTTTTACTGAAAGATCAACAAGATCATTAATTCTTCTTGTAACTTCTTTTTCGTGTTCTAGTGCAGTCTTGAATGTTTCTGTAAATGTACCAAATTCAGTTTCTGGTTTTTTAATTCCTTCAAGGTCTGGTCTTACATCAATTTCAAATAAGAATTGTCTTAATTTTTCAGCGTGTTCAAATTCTTCTTCTGCTTGTTTGTCAAAGAAGTGAGCAAATCCGTCCATGCCCTTATCTTTAACATAGTTAGACATTGAATAATAAATATATCCTGATTCTATTTCAAAGTTGTATTGTTCGATTAGTCCTTTAATTAATTTACTTTCCATTATTAAAAACCTCCCAGTTTTTTATTTTCTTTATAAGCTCATCGCTCCTAACCTTAAGTTACCCTATAAATATATTTCTAAACAAATTATTTTAAAATCCCTAGATTGTCTATAGAAATACTTAAATTATTATTGAATTTAAATTCAATCTTATTTATCTCATCTAGGTTCAAATTATTATTTTGATTTTTAAAGTCCTCTAATGGGATTATAAGGGTTTGAGGCCCAAACCTCTTGTAGTAATCATCTTCAAGATAATCAATTTTATAGAGATAAGACCTAGTCATTGGTATTAGCTTTTTATAATCGCTTAGACTTAAGCTAGAGGTATTGCCCCATGTGTCTTGGAGCTCTATATCAATTTCTCCTTCAATTTCTTCGAAATTTAAATTTTCTATATCAAATTGTAAAAATCTGCCACTAGGAATTTTTTCTGTGAATCTCAAAGAATAATTTGAATTTTCATTGGCATCAATAAAAACACCTGTAGTTTTAGAATTTTTTTCTCCATAGTCGTGGCTGTCTTCATAAATTTTTGCCAAGTTAGAAAAGTTTATGATTCCACCAGGAATTGACGTTGTAGTGATGTCGTAGTCCTCTTCAAAGTCTGCAAGCTTTATAAAATCTGAATCCATATATCTCGTGTAGTAATTTGTCTCTGGAAGATCCCCGTAATTATAAGGTCCTTCTTTAAAGATCTCTCTGTTGTAAGTTTTTCCAAAAACATTCTCCAAGAAGTTTAGGGTGTAAGTCGAAAGAATTTCTCTTTGCTTACTACCCTCTAGTAATTCCTTCCTATTTAAGAAAAATCCCTCGCCTGGATCAGAGTCAAAATCACCCCAAAGTTTGTTAAAGTTGCCATGGTTGGCGTAGCCGACATAAACCCCAGCCTTGAAATTGTCCTTTTCGCCAGAAAAAATCACATTGTCATAAAGCAGCATCCCTTCGAATCCATCTACGTCGGCATCATTTGTTCCTCCAATTGTCAAATAATTTACATCTCTTAAGATTAAATTCTTGCCACCTGGTTGATATTGGTTGTAGGTTGGGGCAACAGTAATTATACCCTTGATATCAAAATCATACTTGTGAGTGAGCTTGCCATTGTCTGGATGGAGTTTAAGTTCGTTAAAGTTATAGGCAATGGCTGCTGCCTCGCCACCTCTTGAATGACCCATGATGGCAATATTGCCCTTGTCGAATCTATTGTAAAGGACGCTGTCCTCAGTCCTATTCCTCTTAAAAATATTTTCCATGTTTTCAAGCAAGAGGACTGCCCTTGCATCATTTTCATTTCCCACTCCAAAGGTCATAAACCCATTTAACATGTTCATGTCAATAGAGACCATAGCTATCCCCCTCTTGGCAAGATAATGGCCTAGATAGTCATAGCCAAGATAGTTTTTTGTTGTAAACCTGTGGTTACCATGAGCAACAAACAAAACTGGAGCCTTGTCTAAGTCCTTAGGTGCGTAGATCCTCCCCTTGACTTCTGTCTTGTTAAGACCCCTGCCAAAGAATTTGTCTCTGACTTTTTTTGTTCTGCCAGAATAGGAGACAAAGTTGCTTAAGTTTACTGGCTTAGCCTCATAATCAATAACTTCAACCTTATACTTTTCAGTTTTTCCTGCAATTTTATTTTTTTCTCCATCAAATTTATAAATTTCTCCAGAATCAAAACCTGGGAAGACCATAAAATAAATTGCAGCTCCCAAGATTATTCCACTTGGTAGTAAAAATAAAAGAGCCAACTTTTTATTGTTTCTTGTAAAAGAAATTAATGACTTTGAAAAAGTTACAAGAATTATAAAGGCTGCGGCAATAAAAATTATTTCAAAATAATCCATGTCCACATAGTAGAGGCACTCGTCATAAAAATATTTCAAGCCCCATAGTAGCATGGAGTAAATGGCAAGGTTCTTTGCCCTCACTCTTTTTATAAGTAAGAATCCAATTTTTAAAAGTTTCCAAAGAATGAAATAGGCAAGATAAAATAGGACTGAAAGACCTAAGAAAGCCAAGCTCTTTGGAATATTAAAATCAGATATATAGTAATAAAAAAAGGTGGCAGAAAACAAAGATATTATTGCCACCATTATAAGGGCAAAGCCATTGGCCCTGCCAAAATGTTTCTTAAAAAAACTATTGATTTTATTGGAAATTTTAACTAAAAAATTATTTATTTTCATAACAAAGGGGATAAGACCTCATCCTATCCCTAATCCCTCTCCAATTCTACTAATTCGCTTTCGTCGTACTCTTCAACATTAAGTGATCTTGATCCATCTATAAAGGACCTGTTAAACTCACGAGTCCTTTTGACTTCAGAAAGTTCCATATAGACAGTTTCTTTCTCGTCATCAACTTCAAACATAACCTTAACAAGCTCTTGTATTGTATAAGTTGAGACAACTGTGCCCTTTCCTCTTTCTGTCTTGACAATTTCCCCAAGTCTTGGCATCTTCTTGTTAATACATTCGTAGCCATCTTGTTCATATTTTAGGCAGCACATAAGTCTACCACAAATTCCAGAAATTTTTGTTGGGTTAAGACTTAAGTTTTGGTCCTTTGCCATCTTAATTGAAACTGGCGAGAACTCACTTAAGAAAGTTGAGCAGCAAGTTGGTCTGCCACAACATCCAAGACCACCAACAAATTTAGCTTCGTCACGAACTCCAATTTGTCTAAGCTCTATTCTAGTCTTGAAGATTGCCGCAAGATCTCTTACAAGTTCCCTAAAGTCAACCCTTCCATCAGCTGTGAAGTAAAATAATAATTTTGACCTGTCGAAGGTATACTCACAGGATATTAACTTCATGTCAAGTCCATGCTCTTCCACCTTTTGGTCACAGATTATTATTGCTTCCTTGGCCTTATTTCTATTTTCCACATTGATATTTTTATCTTCTTCACTTGCAAGACGAAGCACAGGTTTAAGTTCTCCCTTTATGCTATCTTCTTCAACTTCTTTAATAAGTTCAACTGCTCCAAACTCAAGTCCTCTCACAGTTTCAACAATTACATAATCTCCAATTTTTAAATCTATATCAATGGGATCAAAATAATAGATTTTTCCAGTTCTTTTGAACCTTACTCCAGCTATTTCTATCATCTAACTCCCCCTAAATCCATTAAAAGCTTCTCTATATTTAAATCGAAATTCACATTTTTTTCCTTGCGTCCCAAGGCATTTATAAGTGCATCATAAGAATGAATTGCCCTATCAATCGAAAGGTCTTGTAACTTTAAAAGGTCTAACTTGTCGATGTTTACCACAAGTTCCTCTCTGCCACTTTTCATATAAACTAAATCAAGATACCAAATTATCATGAAGTTTAAAATATCATTGAAGTCATCCTTCCTATCCTTAAAAAACTTCATTTCATCAAAGATGAATTCTGTCTTTCTAATTATCCTATCTGTCATATTTATTATATCTTCTCTCTTTGATAGGAGTTCAGGATCTTCAGAATATTTTATGGCAAGACTCACATCTCCATTGGAAAGCCTGGAGAAAAGTTTGGCATTCCTAGGAGAAACCTTTCTTGAAAGTAAGAATTCCTCAAGCCTATCTTGCGTCAGGTCATGAAATTTTAGAATCCTGCATCTTGAAATAATTGTTGGAAGAATGTTTCTCATGTTGCTTGAAATTAAAATTAAAATCAAGTAGTCCATGGGTTCTTCCAAAGTTTTTAAGAGGGCATTCTGTCCCTCAGCTGTAACCCTGTCGAAGTCATCAATAATTACAATTTTGTGGCTTCCAGAAAAGGGTTTTGAAAATGAGTTTTCGATTATTTCTTCTATATCTTGTTTTTTTATTGTGTCCTTCTTTTGCACCACAAAGAGGTCTGCATCTTCAAAGTCATCAATCCCACTAAAAAATCTTATTCCTTCAGGTGAATCCTTTAAGATGGACCTTGCAAAATTTTTTGCATGGGAAAACTTACCTATGCCCTTGCTGCCAGAAAAAAGATAGGCGTGGCTATAGGACTTGTTGATGAGGTCACCCTCTAAGCTATTTATTACGGATCTATTTTCTAAAAACATTAAATTCTCTTTGATTCTTCCAAATCAACTACAAAAATTGTAGCTCCAGAAACTTTGAAGTCCCCTTCTTCCATGTGAACATCTTCAGCTTCTGTTTCCTCTTTAAAGATTTCATAAATCCTGTCAATTTCACTTTCCTTGCATCCTAAGAGAAGGGTAGTGTTTCCGGCTTTAAAAAATCCACCAGTTGAAGAAAGTCTAGTTACATAAATATCTTCATCTAAAAATCTATCTATAAGTGCATCAGTATATTTTTCTTGCACTATTGCAATCATCATTTTCATATTATCACCTAAAACCTTTTGAAATCCACTACATCAGTTACAAAAATTGTCGCTCCACCAACCTTAACTGTGATTGGCACTGGGATCAAAGCTTGACCAGGAATGTTTACTGGTTGTATAGTCCTCTTTACTTCTCTTGTTTTAGAGTTTTCTTCAAGGATTCTCATAAACTTATCAAGCTCTTCATCTTCTATACCTGAAAGGATAGTGACATTTCCAGCCTTTAGAAATCCACCAGTGGAACTAATTTTAGTAACCTTAAAATTATTTTCATTGAGATTTCTTATTAGATTTTCGCTGTCCTCATCTTGGACAATTGCGATTACAAGTTTCACAAAATCTTCCTTTCTTTAAGAATCTTCATGCAGTCGCCGAAGACCTCTTCTATAGTCTGATTTACATCTATAAAATAATAATTTTCTTCTTTTTCCAAATTATTGTAGTAGTCCCTGACCTTCTTGTGGAAGTCATCTCCCTCACATTCTAACCTGTCGTAGCATGCTTGGTCCTTCCTTGTCAAAGTCGAATTATTAGTCCTAAATATAAAGACAATATCTGGCTTTTTACCACCAGTTGCAAAGTCATTTATTGCCCTAATGTCTTCTAACTTTTGTCCTCTGGCATGACCTTGATAGGCAAGAGATGATAGGACATATCTTTCGCATAGGACGGTCACTCCATCCTCTAGGGCAGGAATAATCTTTTCATAAGTATGTTGGGCTCTTGAAGCAGAATAAAGTAGAGCTTCTGTCCTCATGTCCATTTCCTTTAAGTCCTTATCCAGGATTATGTCCCTAATTTTTTCTGAAATCCTAGTTCCACCTGGCTCCCTAGTCTTTATAGTTTTTATATTGTTTTTTATAAGTTCGTCATACACTAAGTTGCAAATTGTAGACTTGCCAGATCCGTCTGGACCCTCAAATGTTATAAAAGCGCTCATTTAACTACCTCAATCTCATCTTCTAAAAGTCCAATGACTTCTATTCCTTCTTCTAAAAATTTATCTATTTTATTAATTATTTCTTCACTTATGACTTCTCCAAAGGAAACCAGTGGAACTCCAGGTGGATAGGCTCCAATAATTCCTTTGGAGATCCTGCCTTTTGCATCCCTATAAGAAATTCTCTCTCCATTACTTAAGAAGGCCTCTCTTGGCAAGAGCCTCTTCTCTGGAAGGGGAAAGTCTTGGGGAATAATTTTTTTGTAAGCTCCATCTTCATAGGATAAAATTGCTTCTTTAAGCCTCTCTATCTCCCCACTTGTGTTAATGGGAGAAATAATCCCAAGAGCATAGTAGAGGTCCCCCATCTCAAGCCTTATGTCCTTATTTAAAATAAAGTCTTCAACCACTTCTTCTCCAGTCATGCCAGGAAGCCTAAATAAAAACTTCATGGGGTCATTGGCAATAATAGACTCATGACTTAGGTCTAGGTCATAATTTATTGCTTCTTTAAGATTTTTTATATCTTTACATCTCTCTATTAGTTCACTTCTTCCTACCCTATCCATGTAGTCGAGACCTGCTTCAATTGAAAGCATGACCAAGTAGGATGGCGAAGTTGTGTTATATATATTTATATACTTCAAGAGGTCCTTGTGAGAGAATCTGTCTGTTCCTCTGTGTATAAGGGCTGCTTGAGTAAGAGATGGAATCATCTTGTGAATTGAATTTATTACTAGGTCTGCCCCTGCATAAAGGGCAGAATATTTTTTTAAATCTGAAAAATAAAGGTGGGCACCGTGGGCTTCGTCAACTATAACTGGAATATCTTTCTCATGCAAGATTTCAATTATTTCCTTTAGTCTCAAAATTCCACCAAAATAGTTTGGAGAAACCAAGACGCAGGCAGCAATATTGTTTGACTTTATTTTTTCTCTAAGTTCATCCAAGTCAATGCCAAAATACATGGCACGGTCCTTGTCATAAATTGTATTTAGATAAATTGGGTCCAAGTCGTTAAGTAGAAGGCCATTGTAAATAGACTTGTGGGTGTTTCTTTGGATCAAAACCTTATTCCCAGGTCTAGTTGCCATGGCCATTGCAATGTGAAGGGCTCCTGTTGATCCATTAGTGGTAATAAAAGATTCCTTTGAGCCAAAGAGTTTGCTAATCTCCCTGTGGAGGTCATCAATAACTCCCGATGGATTGAGCAAGTTGTCTGTTCCATAAATTTCTGTCAAATCTCTTTTTATATCCAAGTCAAAAAATTCTTTTCCCTTATGACCTGGCATCCCAAAGGATATTTTATTTTTTACTTCATCTATCTTATTACTTAAAGGCCTCTCCATCTCTTCTCCTAACTTCTCTTAATTATACTATAATTACAAAGACTTTAAAAGTTAGGACCTACTTATAAAAGTTTCCCTTTATAGAAACTTCTCCACTGGAGAGGGTGATTTTTTCCTCTCCTGTATCAACAATTAGATTGCCCTTTTCGTTGATGTCATAGCCCACAGCAGAATATTTTTTGCCGTTGAGTTCAAAGGTCAAGTCCTTGCCAATTACAAGTGAGTGGTCTTTATAATATTTTATAATTTCTTCATCGGACTTATTATAATTATTTTCATAAAAGGCATTTAAAATTGCTGAAAGAATTTCATTTCTTATAACATCAGTTCCAATGTAGCCGGCAATGTTTTTCAAGTCCTTAAAGCTGTCGTCCTTAGGTTCATTTACATTTATTCCAATTCCAACAATAACTGATTTTACACTCCTTGATTCAAAGTCTGCATCAAGCTCTGATAGGATTCCACAAATTTTCTTGCCTTCTATAAATAAATCATTGACCCATTTTATCTCAGCTTGTTTGCCTGTGGCTTCTTTGATTCCCTGAGCAACAGAAACTGCAGCCTTAACTGTAATCAAATCAAAGTAGGAAAAGTCAAAAAAGTCCCTTGGATGAAGAACTATGCTAAAGTAAACTCCACTTCCCTTAGGAGAAGCAAAGGTCTTGCCTGTTCTTCCCCTTCCACCCTTTTGCATGTCAGAAACTATTACTGTGAAGTCCTTGACATCTGAGGAGTAAAGTCTTCTCTTGGCTTCTGTGTTTGTTGAATCTATTTCGTCAAATACAATAAGGTCAATGTCCTTTAATTCTTCTCTAAGTCCCTTTCTTATTCCTTGGTCAGAAAGTTTATCGTCACTTTCTATTAACTTGTAACCCAACTTTGTTTGTGATTCTATTTGAAAGCCTTCTTCCTTTAAATTGTTAATGGCCTTCCAAATTGCAGTCCTTGAAATATTTAATTTTTCTGCCAATTCTTGACCAGAAATATAGGATGCCCTATTTCTTTCTAATTCTCTTAATACTATATCCTTAGTTTTCAATTTATCACCTTATTCTTGACATTATTAATTTTCTACTGTACAATAAATTTCTAGGCCGTGGAGAGATGTCCGAGAGGTTGAAGGAGCCCGCCTGGAAAGCGAGTATACACGAAAGTGTATCGGGGGTTCGAATCCCCCTCTCTCCGCCATCGCCATGCTAAGCGGGAAATTAGCGATGTCCTGTACCTGCGATTCGCTACAGCAGGGCTGAATTCCCATTAGAGGATTTTAATTTTGCAGCCTGCCCCTTATAAGTGGTGTTGACGATTGGGTCCTGCGCAACAGAAACTTGTGAACCGTGTCAGATCTTGATCGAAGCAGCACTAAGCAAGATCTTTTGTGTGCCGCAAGGGTCGCCTAATCTGAGCTAACTGTAAGGGTAACGTGTGAGATTAACTTTCGACTTTGGGTGCATGGCTACATATTTAGTCCCAGTGATGGGACTTTTTTATTGCCCTTTTTTAAAAAGTCTCGAAACATTTAAGAGTTCTCTCTCTTTAAGGACTCCCCTTTCCTTGAGATACTTCTCTGCCCTTGAGTAAAAGGCCCTCTTAGACCCTGTCACATAAAAATAATCTCTAATATAATTTTCCTTCTTAAAAGTATAATCTTCCAAAATTCCATCTACATTGGAATAAATTTCTATTTCCAAGACCTTCTTTGCAAAATAATTTATGAAAAAGTCCTTCTTCAAGTGGAGGCCACTTGAGGCAAGAAAAATCATCTCGTATTTTGAAAAATCAAAGTCTCTAAAGTACTCATCAGAAATCATCTTCATGATATCATCAGCGACTCCGTCGTTGGCACCATTAATCAAAAGTGGAACATCAAGATACTCTACTGGTGAATCTGTAAAAATTTTTAAAGTCTCTTCTTTGCAAGTTAACTTTGAACCAAGACAGAGAATTTTTTTATCCTTTAACTTTTTCTTTAGGGCTTCCTCTCCATAAAAAGCTCTCGGAGAATTTTTAAAGTAGTCAATGGCATCAAAGTCCATGACTATTATTTTTTTTGCCTTCTTAAAGGACTTTTCCAAAAATTCAATTCTCTCATTAACTGCATCTCGCCTATAAAGTCCGTAGTATTCAAATTTATCATCAACATAGTAATTTAAATAGTCTCTATGAACTTCGTAAAGTCCAACTATACCTGGACCTGTATCAAAAACTGCCAAATTCCTCACCTACTCTCAGCTTAAAGGTCTTGTCATAAGTTTTTTTGAAATGCCTGTAGGCATCTTCTAAGTCATTTTTATTTTCAAAAATCCCAAAAATCGTAGCCCCACTTCCACTCATAAGGGAGGCGGAATTAAATTTCTTCATCTTATTTTTTATCTCTAAGAGGTCCCTGTGTTTTTCAAAAACCACATCTTCCATCTTGTTTTCTAAAAGGCACTTTAATCTTTTTATATTTAAATAATAAAGAGCTTTCAGGACTTCATCAAAGTCTATTCTCTTTTGATCTATTTTAATACTTTCATAGACTTCTTTAGTAGAGACTCCGTAGCCAGGATTAACTATTAAAAGATTGTCAAGCTCAATGGCCTTGACTTCTTCTAGAACTTCTCCAATACCTGATGCAAGCTTGGTCCCTCCTGTCATCATGTATGTAAAGTCTGCTCCGAGTTTTGAACCTAGCTTTATTAATTCTTTTTTTGAAATTTTTAAATCGTACAAATCATTTAAGGCGTAAAAAGTCCCAGCTCCGTTAGAAGTTCCTCCAGCAAGTCCAGCTGCCATGGGAATATTTTTTTCTATTTCAACTTTAAAGGGAAGGTCTTTGCCAACATAGTCTCTTAATACAAGGTAGGCCTTGTAAATAAAATTTTCCTTCATATCAAAATCAAAGTCGCCAAGGATTTCAACCTTGTCACTCTTAGAAAATTTCATCTCGTCATAAAGGTCTGTCATCACCATTAAAGTTTTAATGTAGTGGTAGCCATTTTCTCTCTTACCTGTGACGTCAAGAGACAAGTTTAACTTTGCGTGGGCTTTCTTAATAATCATAAAACACCTCTAAATAATTATAATTCATTGAGATTATTTTTTCATCTATATAGGAATTTATTGTATTTAAAATTAATATTTTTAATTAATAAAGATAATATTTTTAAAATTTGCCTCATTTCTTTGATAAAACCTTTTCCTTGTATTACAATAAAGTAAGAGGTGATATTATGGATCTTAAGACACTAGGTCTTGACGAAGGACTTCTAAAAAGTTTAAAGGACTACATAGATACTTTTGACGACAAGGAAAACAATATTATAAGTATACTCCACTATGCCCAAGATATTTTTGGATACCTACCTAAGGACCTCCAAATTTATATAGCTAGGCTTACTGACCTTCCTGCAAGTAGGATTAACGGAATCGTGACTTTCTATTCCTTCTTTAGCGAGAAAAAAGTTGGACAGTTTAAGGTGGACGTCTGTCTTGGTACAGCTTGTTTTGTTGACGACAGCAAGACTCTTTTGGATGCCTTTAAGGACCAACTGAAGGTTGATGAAGACGGCTTAAGCCAAGATGGCCTCTTCAATGTAAATTCCATTAGGTGCCTTGGCGCTTGTGGCATTGGTCCAGTTGTAAGAGTTAACGACAAAATTTATGGACACGTAAAGCCCCAAGACGTAAAGGAAATTATTAAGCTACATAGGCAAGAATTAGAAGAAGCAAAGAAATAAAATAGAAGGAGATTATTATGGCAAAAATAGATTCCTTAGAAAAACTTCTCGAGATAAAAGAATCTAGACATCACAAGACTATCCTCCGAGATATTGGAAACATGTCTGACGATGATGTGATAGAAATATTTATTAGGGGAAATGAAAAAGAAAAGTATGTAGAAATCGAAAATCTTTTTGATGAGCTCAAGTCCTTTGTAAGGGACAAGGGCATGAGAAATTGTAAGTTTTTATTCAAAGACGACCCAGACCAAGAGGAGAATTTTAATATAGAAATTTCCTTTAGGGTTAGGACTAATATTAAGGCCAATACTTTGGACTTAGATGATATTAAGAACTTCATCGATCACATAGCTTCTATAAAAGATCAAGCCCACAACTATGAAACAGAGGTGGACCATGAATAACTTGAGATTACAGATATTAATTTGCAAGGGAACTGGTTGCGTGTCTGCAAAAAGTGACCTTATAAAAGAAAATTTTGATAAGTCTCTAGAGGACTACAAGATAAATGACGTTGAAGCAATAATCACAGGTTGCTTTGGTTTTTGTGGCGAAGGTCCCATTGTTAAGGTGGAACCTGACAATGTCTTCTACACTCACGTTAGCCCAGAGGACGTAAACGAAATTGTGGCTGAACACATCATTCACGGTAGGCCTGTAAAGAGACTTTTATACAAAAACCCAAAGAACAACGAAGTCATTTACAACCAACGTGATATGAACTTCTACGGCAAGCAAACTCGTCTTGCTCTAAAAAATTGTGGCAAGATTGACCCAGAAAATATTAAAGATTACATATCCTATGACGGCTACCAAGCTCTTTTCAAAGTCTTAACAGAAATGAATCCCCAAGATGTAATTGACCTTATCAAGGCATCCGGCCTTCGTGGTCGTGGTGGCGGAGGATTTCCTACTGGTATCAAGTGGCAAAATACCTACATGAGCCCTGGAGACGAAAAATATATTTTCTGTAACGCTGACGAAGGTGACCCAGGTGCTTTTATGGATAGGTCTATACTGGAAGGTGACCCCAACTCCATTATCGAAGCCATGACTATTGGTGGCTATGCAACTGGTGCAAACCACGGAGTTATTTACATAAGAGCTGAGTATCCTCTTGCCATACACAGGCTTAAGACAGCCATTGGTCAGGCAAGAAAGTATGGCTTCTTAGGGAAAAATATTTTTAATTCTGGTTTTGATTTCGATATTGAAATAAGATATGGAGCTGGCGCCTTTGTTTGTGGCGAAGAAACTGCCCTCATTCATTCAGTTGAGGGAAAAAGAGGAGAGCCAACAAGAAAGCCACCCTTCCCTTCAGTCAAGGGCTACATGGGAAAACCAACTACAGTTAACAACGTTGAAACCTATGCCAACATCCCACAAATTATTTTAAAGGGACCAGAGTGGTTTGCTTCCATGGGAACAGAAAAGTCTAAGGGCACAAAGGTCTTTGCCCTAGCTGGCAAGGTCAACAATGTTGGGCTTGTTGAAGTCCCAATGGGAATTACAATAAGAGAAATTGTCTACGACATTGGTGGCGGTATACCAAATGGCAAGAAGTTTAAGGCAGTTCAAATTGGTGGACCTTCTGGAGGTATGATAACCAAGGAAAATATTGACACTCCAATTGACTACGAAAACTTAAAAGAAATTGGCGCCATGATGGGTTCTGGTGGACTTATTGTTATGGACGAAGACAACGACATGGTGGACATAGCAAAATTCTACCTAGAATTTACCCAAGATGAATCCTGTGGCAAGTGCACTCCTTGTAGAATTGGAACTAAGAGGCTACTTGAAATGTTGGAAAAACTATTAGACAACAAGGGATCAGAGGAAGACTTACAAAAAATCGAAGACCTCTGCCACAACATAATTAATTCAGCAGCTTGTGGACTTGGTCAAACTGCACCAAACCCAATCCTATCTACAATGAGGTACTTCCCCGACGAATACTTAAAATATGCAAGACGTGAAATGAAAAAATTTTATAAAATTGATAAGGACAAGTGCGTTGGCTGTCACAAGTGTGCAGGACTTTGCCCGGTTAAGTGCATAAGTGGCGAAGTAAAAGAAAAACACGAGATTGACAAGGAAAAATGTATAGCTTGTGGAACTTGTGCCAAGGCTTGTCCAGTTAATGCTATAGCCATGGGAAGGTAGGGATGGATTATGATTAATTGTGTGATAAATGATAAAAAATTACAAGTTAAGGAAGGAAGCACCATCCTAGAAGCGGCAAAGGAAGTTGGAATTGAGATCCCTACCCTTTGTCACATGAAGCTTCCCAACTTTAATTATGAAAATATGCCTTCATCATGCAGGATTTGTATGGTAGAAGTTGTTGGCAGGCCAAAACTTTGTACTGCCTGCTCTGAAGAAATAACTGAGGGCATGGTAATAAAAACTGACACTGTAAAGGCAGTTGAAGCAAGAAGAATAAATTTGGAACTTCTTCTCTCCAACCACCCAAAGGACTGCTTGGTCTGTCCTAAAAATTTAAATTGTGAGCTTCAAGCACTAGCAGAAAAAATGGGCATAAGAGAAATCGCCTACAAGGGTGACAAGGCCGGTCACAAGGTTGACTCATCTTCAGATTCAATTTACAGGAATCCCAACAAGTGCATTATGTGTAGAAGATGTGAAACTATGTGTAATGAAGTTCAAACTGTGGGAACTCTTGGTGGACTAAACCGTGGCTTTGACGCCATAGTCTCCCCTGCCTTTAATCTTCCACTGGCAGATTCATCTTGTACCTTCTGCGGCCAATGTGTGGCAGTTTGCCCAACTGGAGCAATTGTAGAAGTTGATGCAACTGCAAGAGTCTTTAAAGAAATAAAAAATCCTAGAAAGCACCTTGTAGTCCAAGTTGCCCCATCAATAAGAGTTGCCATAGGAGAAATCTTTGGCATGGAGCCAGGAGAGGTTACGACAGGTAAACTAGTTACAGCCTTGAGAAAACTTGGCTTCGATACAGTTTTCGACACAGACTTTTCAGCAGATTTAACAGTTATGGAAGAAGCCAGTGAGCTAGTTGATAGGATTAAAAATGACAAGACAATGCCTATTTTAACATCTTGCTGCCCAGCATGGGTTAGGTTTATAGAAATGAATTATCCAGACATGTTAGATATTCCATCATCATGTAAGTCGCCTCAAATGATGATGGGATCCATGGTAAAAACTTATTATGCAGAAAAAACTGGCATACCTGCTAAGGACATTGTTATGGTTTCAGTTATGCCTTGTACTGCCAAGAAGGCAGAAGCAGACAGGGCTGAACTTGGATCTAATGATATGAAGGACGTGGACTATGTCCTTTCAACAAGAGAGCTTGGCAGGATGATAAACTTATATGGAATTGACTTTGAAGGACTTGAAGAAGGAGAATTTGACCAAATCATGGGAGAATCCTCTGGAGCAGGAACAATTTTTGGAACAACTGGTGGCGTAATCGAAGCAGCAATAAGAACTGCATCAGAATGGCTAACTGGAGAAGAGTTAGAAAAAATTGAATTCCAAGAACTAAGAGGCCTAAAAGGCATAAGGTCAGCAGAAGTTGCTATTGGCGATATGCACCTAAGAGTTGGAATCGCCCATGGACTTGGCAACGCAAGAAGACTTCTTGACGGTATAAAAGATGGAACTTATAATTTTGATGCCATAGAAATAATGGCTTGTCCAGGTGGATGTATTGGTGGAGGTGGCCAACCTTACCACCACGGCAAGGAAGAAGTCTTACTTAAGAGACAAAGAGCCCTATATGAAATAGATAAAAATAAAGAAATAAGAAAGGCTCACGAAAACCCAATGATTAAGAAAATATATAAAGACTACTTGGGAAGACCTTATGGAGAAAGAGCCCATAACTTGCTTCATACAAAATATCAAGCTAGAGAAAAGATTTAGAGGAAAATTATTTTAAAAGCTTCGCTTTTATAAGATTTATAAGATTTTTATTAAAATAGGTTTTGTAAAGCCTAACTTTACTATTTATCTATTGGAGGGGACTTAGGGCGTTTCAATTCGCCCTTGTCCCCTCCAAACCTCCCCTTACCACCCCCAACGACCTGGCAGGGGCCTTTGCCAACAACCCCGAGTGGCAGACAGCCTAAAATTCAAAACTCGTTAAGCTTAAGTTTTCAAAATTAATAAACTTATAAATCAATTAAGCTTGCATCTCAATTACTTATTTACTTAATCGCTTAACTCAAACAGTTGAATTTTTTAACGGCTGTCTTGCCTTACGGGGTTACAAAAAATCACGAAGTGGTTTTACCTATGAACTTTTTCAAACTTATGTTGAGTTGAATAACAAACCCTAACAAATTAAATAAACTTTTGCATCAAAAAAGCTTAATCAATAAAAGATTAAGCTTTTTTAATTTTATAACTTTATATTTAATTGTTAGGCTGGCAATTGTGCCCCAGCTTGCTGAAGTCTTATGAGGCTATAACTTTTGCCAATAAGCTCCAAGCTAATAAGGCATTAAGCAAAAAGTTCGGAGACGTTAAAAAAATTTCACTGTTTGAACGAAGTGAGTTTGAAATTTTTAGTCGGAGGACTTTTTGCGTATTAGAGGGCCGGGCCCCTGCCAGGGCGATGGGGTCTGGGGGGAGGTTTAAGG
>JAWGHR010000015.1:0-30156 GCA_032560695.1 Peptoniphilus harei
AGATGTGTATAAGAGACAGTATATATATATATATATATAAGTTAGCCATTTCTCAGGAATCTAAACTGGTTCCTCTTTATAAAAAAGACTGGAGAGAGTTCTGGCTTGAAGATATTGTTGATATTAAATCTGGAGTAAGACTTACTAAAGCTAATCAAAATGATGGCAAAATCGCATTTGTAGGGTCAACTGAAAACAATAATGGTGTAACAAATTTTGTAAGTAATACTAATAGTAGCTTGGATAAAGATGTACTAGGTGTAAATTATAATGGATCAGTTGTGGAAAATTTTTATCATCCATATGAATGTATATTTTCGGATGATGTAAAAAGAATTAAGTGGAAAAATGAAAATATTGCAAATAAATACACCTATTTATTCTTAAAACAGATAGTACTACAACAAAAAGAAAAATATGCATATGGATATAAGTTTAATGGCACGAGAATGAAAAGACAAAAAATATTCTTACCGGTTGATAATAATGGTAAACCAGATTACTCTTATATGAAGAACTATATGCAAATTCAAGAAATTAAAAAATATTATGATTTGATCAGTTACTATAATGGCCAACTATAAATTACAATATACTAATAAAGATAAGAGAAGACTAAGAATTAAATCTATTTGATTAAGTAAAATAAAGGTTATCGATTTTTTCGATAACCTTTATTTTTGTTTTGCTTTTATAATTGAGTCTTCTATTAATATTTTATATAAAATTTATTAATTTATTTATTAATTTACTCTCTAATTCTTTTATCCTCTTACTCTTTTGTTTTCTTTGTCGTAGAAGACCCTGTCACATAGTTTTGCTTCTAAGCTGCCTGCTTTTGTTTTTATTTCTACTTTTTTGCCTTCTACTGCCTTATCTTTTTCTATCATGCAGTAGCCGATAAATTTTTCTAATGTGTAACCATAAGTGAATTTTGTTACCTTACCAATTTTTTTGCCATCAAGTAGGACTTCGTCGCCTGCTTCAACTTCTCCATCTTCTAATAATTCAAAGCCAAAGAGGTCGCGAGTTACATTTTCTTTTGCCTTTAGGAGGGCTTCCTTACCAATAAAGTCGCTGTCCCAAGCTACTGTCCAGCCGTAACCTACTTCTAATGGGTTTGCGCCTTCAAGGTCGCTCATAAGAACGTAGCCCTTTTCGCCTGGTAGACTGCCAATGATTACATCACTTGTGATGTTCACTAAATCAAATTTTTTTCCAGCTTCTTTAATTTTTTCTTCTAATACATCTTTCTTGTCTGACTGAACGTAAAGTTCGTAGCCAAGTTCGCCTGTGAAGCCTGCCCTTGCTACCATAAGGTCAAGATCGCTAAGAGAGTTGTCTTCAATTGTGAAGAATTTTAAATCTGAAATGTCCTTGTCTACTATTTTATTTACAAGGTCCTTGGACTTTGGTCCTTGAATAGCAAACATTGTTAGCTTGTCTGTGATGTTTTTGTATTCAACATCAAAGCCATTTTTAAATTTGTCAAACCACTCAATCATCTTGTCGATGTAGAGGGTAGAGATCAAAAATTTATCTGCTTCTAGTCTAAAGACAATTACGTCGTCAATGATTTTGCCTTCTTCGTTTAGCATTGTTGTATAAAGTGCGTGGGTATCCTTCATATTTTTTATGTCATTTACAAAAACTTTGTCCAAGAAGTCGGCAGCGTCCTTGCCATTTACATCTAGGACTTGGTGAGTAAAGTCGTAATATCCAACGCCTGACCTAACAGCTTCATGTTCTCTTCTTCTTAAATCATCATTTTTCATAAAATCACTTTCCTTTATCACTTTAAAACGATATCCTATATTCTTATAATACCCAAGAAAATTTTTAAGTAACAAAGCCTGGAAGTCCAGTGACTTTAATTTTTATTGTCTTAGCTAAAAAATTTTAAGGACTGAAAAGAAACTTAGTCATTAAAGTTAATTCTTTTTTATAAATAAAGCTTAGTCAAAAAAATAAACTCTTCATCCTAAGTCGAGCTAGTGTATATACACTTGACTTGTCCTGTCTACTTCTTTGTAATATAATTTTAAGCAAAATTTATTAGGAGATTGGTGAAATTGAAAAATTTAGAAAATTTAAGTTTAGAAGATAAAATTGAAATATTAAAAAAATTAAAGGAAGAGAGAGATGCTGTTATACTTGCCCACTACTATGTTGATGAAGAGATCCAAGCCGTGGCTGACTACATAGGAGATTCTTTCTTCTTAGCTCAAAAGGCTACAGAACTCAAGGAAGAAACCATAGTCATGGCAGGAGTCTATTTCATGGGAGAAAGTGTTAAGATTTTGAATCCAAGCAAGAATGTTTTGATGCCTGATCTTGGAGCAGATTGTCCCATGGCCCACATGGTGAGCATTGAAAAAATTAAGGAGATGAGAGACAAGTACGATGACCTAGCAGTTGTGACTTACATAAATTCTACTGCAGAGATCAAAGCCTACTCAGATATTTGTGTCACATCTTCAAACGCTGCAAAAATTGTTAATAAATTAAAAGAAAAAAATATATTTTTTGTTCCAGATAAAAATCTTGGGGCTTATATTAAGAAGTCATTGCCAGATAAAAATGTCATTTTAAACGACGGCTACTGTCCTGTTCACGACGAGATAGACATAGAAGACGTAAAGGCCTACAAGGGTAAGGTAAAAATTTTAGCCCATCCAGAATGTAGGAAAGAAGTCTTAGACCTTGCTGACTTCATTGGCTCTACAAAGGCAATTATTAATGAAGCAGGCAAGTATGATGACGTCTTAGTTGTCACTGAAGAAGGAATTTTTACTGAGTTAAAGAAAAAATATCCAGATGTTAAATTTAGGAAGCTTGCCAAGGGACCAATTTGCGATGACATGAAAAAATTAAGTGTAGATAAGATTATTGAAGTCTTAGAAGAAAATAAAAATCAAGTTGAAGTCCCAAGAGAAATTAGAGAAAGAGCTTTGAAGCCCCTAGAAAAAATGTTGGAGTTAGGTGCATAGGATGAAAAAATTTGATGTTTTAATTGTTGGTTCAGGTCTTGCTGGAGTCAGCACTGCCCTAGAGTTGAGTAAAGATTATAGGATTGGTCTTGTAACAAAGAAAAAGTTAGAAGATTCAAATTCTTATCTTGCCCAAGGTGGGATAAATGTATTAAGAGATGGTGACGACAGACAAGTTTTTATAGAAGACACCATGAAGGCAGGCCACTACAAAAATAATTTGAAGTCTGTTGAGACCATGGTGGACAAGTCCCAAGAGGCAATTGAGTTTTTAATGGATCTTGGAGTTGAGTTCACAAAGAGAGATGGTCAACTTGATTATGCAAGAGAGGGGGGCCACTCAGCATCAAGGGGCCTTCACATTGACGATGAGATTGGCAAGGGAATCTTAGATGTCCTCTATAAAAGATTAAGGGAAAGAACAAACATAGAAATATTTGAAGACACTTCTATACTTGACCTTATTGTAAAAGATGGCAAGTGTTACGGAGCAAGGTCTCGTGATGAAGTTTTTATTTCTACAAATGTGGTCCTTGCAACTGGTGGACTAGGTGGACTCTTTGACAAGTCAACAAACTTTCCTCATATTTGTGGCGATGGACTTGCCATGGCAATAAAAAATGGTGTCAAGATAAAGGACATTTCTTACATTCAGTTTCATCCAACTTCCCTTTATGAAGAGGGAGTGGAAAGGCAACTATTAATATCTGAATCTGCTAGGGGAGAAGGTGCAGTCCTACTTAATCACGAGGACCAGAGATTTACAGATGAAATGAAGCCAAGAGACATTGTGGCAGGAGCAATAAAAAATGAAATGGAAAAAGAAGGAGTGGACTTTGAATACTTGTCTATGAAACCCCTTGGAGAAGAAAGAATTCCCAAGAGATTTCCAATGATTTTTGATGAGCTAAGGGCCAGGGGTATAGACCCAAGATATGAAAATATCCCAATAGTTCCCTGCCAACACTACACCATGGGAGGTATAGAGTGCGACATAGAGGGTAGGACAAACCTTGAGGGCCTCTTTGTAGTTGGCGAAGCTGGCAATGTTGGAATTCATGGTTCCAATAGACTTGCCTGCAATTCTCTTCTTGAGTGCGTAGTTTTTGGAAGAATTTTGGCAGACTACTTAAATGAAAATAAATTTGATAATGAAGAAATAAATTTTCCAATTGATACAATAGATATGGATAGAGAAGAAGAAGGAAAAATTATTTTTGAAAGGATAAGAGAAGATGAGAGAGCTAAAGCCAATCTTAATTGACAAGTATATAATGGCAGCCCTAAGGGAAGACATGACAAGTGGAGACATCACAACAGATTCAATTTTAAAGGATGAGAGGGCTAAGGTAAATTTAAGAGCCAAGGACTCTGGCATCCTTGCAGGTCTTGATGTCTTTAAGAGGGTCTTTGAAGTCTTAGACCAAGATGTGGCTTTTGAATTTTATTTTTCTGATGGCGATGAGGTTAATAATAAGGACTTAATAGGAAAAATAAGTGGAAGAGCCAAGGCAATCCTTGAGGGAGAAAGGACAGCCTTAAACTTCTTGCAAAGAATGAGTGGGATTGCAACTTACACCAAGAAGATGGTTGACGCCCTTGACAGTGACCGTGTAAAAATTCTGGACACAAGAAAGACTACACCTAACATGAGGATTTTTGAAAAGTATGCAGTAACACTTGGTGGAGGCTACAACCACAGGTACAATTTATCTGATGGAATTATGCTTAAAGACAACCACATAGATGCAGCGGGAGGGATAAGAGAGGCAGTGGAAAAAGTGAGGAGGATCAATCCCTTTGTAAAGAAAATTGAAGTTGAAGTAGAAAACTTTGACCAAGTTAGGGAAGCCTTAGAGGCAAAAGCTGATATAATAATGTTAGACAACATGGATATAGAAGAGATAAAAGAAGCCTGCAAGATAATTAATAAGAGGGCCATCATTGAGTGCTCAGGTAACATTAGTCTTGAAAATATAAATTCTTATAGGGACCTAGATATTGATTATATATCATCAGGTGCAATCACTTATGGAGCAGGAGTCTTAGACCTATCCATGAAAAATTTGAAAATCTATTGAGGGAAAAATGTTAGATCCAAAATCAAGAAGAGAAGACTTGTTAAAAATTTTATACGAAAGTCAAAAGCCTATGTCGGGAGAAAATCTGGCAAAAAAGTTTGATGTAACAAGACAGGTTATAGTCCAAGACATGGCAATACTCAGGGCCAGTGGCAAGGATATTGTATCAACCAATAGGGGCTACTACTTAAACGAAGCCAGGACCCAAAAAGTTTTTAAGGTCAAGCACAGTGACAAGGACATAAAAAAAGAATTAGAAGCCATTGTTGACCTGGGAGGACTTGTTAAGGACGTCATTGTCCACCACAAGGTTTATGGTGAAATAAAAAAAGATTTAAACTGTTCATCAAGAAGGGACGTAAAAATTTTTTTAGAGAAGATGAATGAAGAAAAATCCAAACCCCTTGACGTGCTAACAGGTGGAGTTCACTATCACACAGTTGTAGCAGAAAATGAAGAAGTCATGGAAGAGATAGAAGTTGTTTTGGGGGAAATGGGATTTTTAATAGAGGACTAAAGAGTTGGGAAGCTGACTCTTTTTTTATTGTAAAAATTTACATCACAAGGGATAAAGATTAAAAAGTAAAATAATTTACATAAAATTTACAAAAGACTTCTTGGCAATTTACAAATCAAAACTATAATGACCATGAAATAAAAAACAAAATTAAATTTTGAAAGGATGAAAATTAATGAAGTTAAAAAGTTTTGGAAAGATTGCTGTAGTTCTTGCTCTAGGTGCAAGTCTTGTTGCATGTGGAGGAAACAAAAAAGAAGATGCCACAGCTAATGCTGGTGGAAAAGAAGAAGGAAAAGATCTTGGAACAATTAACGTTATATCAAGAGAACAAGGTTCTGGTACAAGATCAGCCTTCACTGAATTAACTGGCGTTCTTGTTAAGGAAGGCGACAAAGAAGTTGACAAGACTTATGAAGAAGCTGCTGTTCAATCTTCTACTGATGCTGTTCTTACTACTGTACAAAACGACGCTGCATCCATTGGTTATATTTCTCTTGGATCTTTAAATGATGATGTTAAGGCTCTAAAGGTTGAAGGAGTTGAAGCTACTCCAGAAAATATTAAGTCAAACTCTTATAAGCTTGCTAGACCTTTTAACGTAGCTTACAAAAAAGATGTAGATGAAAAATCAATGGACCTTGTTAAATTCATTATGTCTGACGAAGGACAAAAGATTTGTGAAGAAGAAGGATACGTTGGAGATGCAAAGGGCGAAACTTATGAACCAATTGATAGTGATGCAAAATTAACTATTGCAGGTTCAACTTCTGTTACTCCTCTTATGGAAAAACTTGTTGAAGCTTACAAGGCTAAAAATCCTAAGGTTACTATTGATATCCAATCTAATGGTTCATCAGCTGGTATGACTGCTGCAATGGAAGGAACTGCACAACTTGGTATGGCATCAAGAGAACTTAAAGACGAAGAAAAGAATGCTCTTGACTTCACAGTTATTGCAAGAGACGGTATCGCAGTTATTGTAAATAAAGAAAATTCTGCTGAAGATGTGACTATGGATGATTTACAAAAAATCTTTACTGGAGAATTAACTGAGTGGTCAGGACTTGCAAAATAAAAAATGCAAAGGAAATAAAATGGAAAATATTAATATAAAGGCCCCTCGAGATGACAAGAGGACCAGGACATTTTCGTGGGAAGAAGTATCTAAGTACTTCTTCCTACTTTGTTCTGTACTTTCAATTTTCTTCTTACTCCTAATTTGTGTATTTATCTTCAAAGATTCAATAGAATTTTTTGGTAAAGTTGGAGTGAAGGATTTTATCTTAAGCGACTCTTGGGCACCTATGAATCAACCGCCAACTTACGGAATCTTATCCATGATTCTTGGCTCAATAATTATTACAGCCCTATCATGCTTGGGAGCAGTGCCAGTTGCCATTATGGTGGCAGCCTACTTGGCCTTTGATTGTCCCAAAAAATTTTACAAGATTTTAAAACCAGGACTTAATTTAATGACAGGGATCCCATCAATAGTTTATGGTTTCTTTGCCCTAACAATTATTGTTCCTATTAACAAGTCTATCTTTGGTGGAAATGGAATGAATATTTTAAGTGCATCAATTCTACTTTTAATAATGATTCTACCAACAATAATTTCTATGGCAGAAGCATCTCTTAGGACTGTTCCAAAGTCTTATTACTCAGGCTCACTTTCTCTTGGAGCAAGTCACGATGAAACTATAACAAGAGTTATGATACCTGCTGCAAGATCAGGAATTTTTGCAGGGATAATACTTGGAATTGGACGTGCTATTGGTGAAACTATGGCAGTAATCCTAGTTGCTGGTAACCAAACAAGACTTACACTTAACCCTCTCAAGGGAATTAGAACTATGACTACAAACATTGTTTTGGAAATGGCTTACGCTGCTGGCGACCACAGACAAGCTCTAATAGCAACAGCAGGAGTCCTATTTATTTTTATCTTAATAATAAATACAAGCTTCTTCATAGTTAAGAACAGGAGAGAAAAAAATGACTAAAATAATTGTTTTAAGTCTTTTGGCTATATTTATAATTTCAATTCTTGGACTTCATTTTGTTGGAAAGATGTCCTTTTATAAAATAACAACGAGACTATTTTCAGCTATGACTCTTGGAGTCCTAGTCTTTATAGTTGTATTTGTTGTAGTAAAAGGAGCTCTATCCTTTAGACCAAGTATGCTATCCCTTAACTATTCAACAGAAAATCTCTCCATGGGTCCTGCCATAGTAACAACACTTTTAACAGTTGTCCTTTCAATTTTACTGGCATCACCTATAGGAATCTTTACTGCCATCTTCCTAGTTGAGTACACTAGGGTAGAAAACAAATTAGTAAGGGCAATTAGGCTTGCAACAGAAACTCTTGCAGGCATACCGTCCATTGTCTATGGACTTTTTGGGATGTTGTTCTTTGGACTAAAATTAAAAATGGGCTTCTCAGTAATTTCTGGTGTCCTAACAGTTTCTATTATGATCCTGCCAATTATTATTAGGGCAACAGAGGAAGCTTTAAAGTCAGTTCACCCATCAGTAAGGCAAGGTTCACTTGCCCTTGGTGCAGGTAAGCTTAGGACAATCTTCAAGGTTGTACTTCCTATAGCAATCCCAGGGATTTTATCAGGCATAATTTTATCTGTAGGCCGTGTAGTTGGAGAAACTGCTGCCCTAATGTACACACTGGGAACAGCAACATCTCTTCCAACATCTATTAAATCATCATCAAGGACTCTTGCCCTTCACATGTACGTACTATCGTCTGAAGGAAAGCACGTTGGAGAAGCCTATGCAACTGGCATGGTCCTCTTGATCTTAGTTTTAATAATTAACTGGTCTTCCACAAAACTTGCAAACAAACTTAGTGAGGTTGAATAATGAATACAAAAATGAGCGTTAAGGATCTTGATCTCTTTTACGGAGACTTTCAAGCTCTTCACAATATAAACTTAGACATAAGAGAAAGAGAAATTCTTTCCTTTATTGGACCATCAGGTTGCGGCAAGTCTACCCTATTAAAATGCTTAAATAGGATGAATGACCTAGTTGTTGGCTGCAAGATTGATGGAGAAATAAAACTTGATGGCGAAGACATCTACGCCAAGAATTATGATGTAAATAAACTTAGAAAAAGAGTTGGGATGGTATTCCAACAACCCAACCCCTTCCCAATGAGCATCTACGAAAATATTGCCTATGGACCAAAGACTCATGGGATAAAAAACAAGGCTGAGCTTGATGAAATTGTTGAATCATCACTTAAGCAAGCAGCCATTTGGGATGAAGTAAAAAACGATTTAAAGAAGTCTGCCCTTTCTATATCAGGTGGACAACAACAAAGACTTTGTATAGCAAGAGCTCTTGCAGTTAATCCAGAAGTAATTCTAATGGACGAACCAACATCTGCCCTTGACCCAATTTCTACAGGAAAAATTGAGGACCTTGCCCAAGACCTAAAGGACAAGTACACAATTGTAATGGTAACTCACAACATGCAACAGGCATCAAGAATATCTGATCAAACTGCCTTCTTCCTAAATGGAGTTATTGTTGAGAAGGGAAATACAGTGGACATTTTTACAAACCCAAGGGAAGAAAAAACAGAATTATATGTAACAGGAAGGTTCGGCTAATGAGAAAAAGATTTGACGATGAATTAAGGCACTTAAATGACTTGCTCTTAGAGATGGCAAGTCTAAATGAATCTGCAATCAAAAAGGCAATTTCACTTTTAGATGTAAAGGACAAGGATATTGCAGCAGATGTCATCCAAGACGAAAAGAGAACAGACCAATATGAAAAAACTATCCAAAACCAATGCCTTAAAATTTTTGTAGAGCAACAACCAGCAGCAAGCGACCTCAGGAGGGTTTCTTCTGCCTTAAAGATGATAACAGACCTAGAAAGAATTGGTGACAATGCAAGAGACATTGCAGAAATTTGCATGGGTCTACCTGATGACTGTGACACATCAAGCCTTCCTCTTATAAAGGAGATGGCTGAGGCCACAGTAAACTTATTAAATAGGTCTATTGATTCCTTTGTAAACTTAGATCTTGACCTTGCAAAGAAAATTGACGACGAAGATGACGTAGTCGACAAGTATTTTGTAATGATAAGAGACCAATTAATTGATATAATTAAATCAGATTTTGACCCAGCAGTTGCCATTGATTTTATAATGATTGCCAAGTACTTGGAAAGAATTTCTGATCATGGAGTAAACATTGCTGACTGGGTAATTTTTACTGTCGAAGGTTCAAGAAACCAATAAGGAATCAAAAATTTATAAGGATGATTTTATGCTAATTTATCTCGTTGAAGATGATACATCGATTTTAAAATTAATTGAATACTCACTAAATACTAAGGGCTATGAGGTCAGGGCCTTTGAAAAGGGCAAGGACTTTTTTAAAGTTCTTGAAGAAAGAAAACCTGACCTCGTCCTCCTTGACATAATGCTTCCTGATATGGATGGTATTGAAATTTTAAAAAGACTTAGGGAAAGAGAGGACACAAGAGATACTTGGGTCATAATGATAACTGCCAAGACTTCAGAATATGATGTGATCTCAGCTCTCGATGAGGGAGCAGACGACTACATCAAGAAGCCCTTCTCTGTTATGGAACTTCTATCAAGAGTTGGGGCAGTGGAAAGACGTGCTGGTAAAAAAACTGTGGACCAAGGTCTCCTTGACTACAATGGAATTGTTATTAAGGACAAGAACAGGTCTGTCACTATTGATGGAGTCCAAGTTGACTTCAGCTTAAAGGAATATGAAGTTTTAAAATATTTAATTTTAAATAAAGACATAGTTATATCTCGTGAAAAACTCCTAACAGAAATTTGGGGTTACGACTATGAGGGCGAAACTAGAACTGTGGATATGCACATAAAATTAATAAGAGATAAGCTTGGCGACAAGAGGAGCTGCATCAAAACCATTAGGGGTATTGGTTACATGATGACCAAGGAGGAATAAGATGAAAAAAAGATTTTTCAGATACCTCCTTGGCATTGCCCTATTGACCTTATTTTTATCAACGGTGGCTTCCATGTTTGTCTTTTATTCAGGCTATGCTAAGAGGTCCAACGAAGACTTGAGAAATATTGTCATGACTATGGGAGAAAGTCTCAATAATCATGAAGATGATGTTGCTTACTTAGAAGGACTTGCAAATAAAAAATTGGACTTTAGGATAACCCTAATTAGAGAAGATGGAGAGGTCCTTTATGACTCAAAGAAGGATTCCAATCTCTTGCCATCTCACAAGGATAGGCCAGAAGTAATTGAAGCAAAGAGACTTGGCTATGCCCAAGTGGAAAGATATTCCAACACTCTTTCCAAGGACCTTTACTATGTCAGCCTAAGGCTTGATGATGGAAATATGATTAGGATCTCTAGAGAGATGGACAACTTAATTGGTGCCTTTACCAAAGTCCTTCCCCTTGACATCTTATTGTCTATTGTCATCTTTGTTGTTGCAGCTTTGGTTTCAAGCAAGTTAACTAAAAAGACCTTTGATCCACTTAACAATCTTGAAGAAGATTTGACAAACATTGATACAAATATTTTTCCAGAGATAAGTCCCTTCATCAATAGGATAAAAAGACAAAAGATAACCATTGATGAAAACTACAGGGAGATTGCCAGAGAAAGAGACACAATAAATACTATATTAAAAAATATGAGAGAGTCCCTTGTTATTGTTGACGAAAACAAAAATCTCTTGACGGTAAATGACTCAGCAAGAGAAATTTTTAATTCAAAGAGAGAAATTCTTGGAGAAAATATAATCAACTTAATAAGAGATGAAGAAATTTTAAAAATGGCTGATGAAGCCCTTATGGGCAAGAGCACTGAAGCTATAACAAGAATTGGCGATAGGGAATACAAGTGTTATGTCAACCCAGTCTTTGAAGATAAGAGGGTGAGGGGATTATTGATTCTTTTCATTGACGAGACAGAAGAGATTAGGGCCCTAAGACTTCGTGAAGAGTTCTCATCCAATGTGAGCCACGAGCTAAAGACTCCTTTGACATCAATTTCTGGTTTTTCAGAACTTCTTGTTAACAACTTGGTGGAAGACAAGGACAAGGAAGGATTTTACAAATTAATTTATGATGACTCCAAGAGACTTTTAAGTCTTGTGGAGGACATTATGAAAATTTCTGGACTTGAAAATGCAGGAGACTACGACAAGGAAGAAGTTGACTTAAGAGAAATTATTTCTGAGATCCTAAAGGGATATGAAAATTTAATTGAAGAAAAAAATGTTGTAGTGAATTTTGAAGGTCAAGGCACTGTTTTTGAAAACAGGACTATGATCTGGGAACTCTTCTCCAACTTAATCAACAACGGACTTAAGTACAACAAGGAAGGGGGAAGGCTAGACATAAAAATTTCTGAAGAAGAAAAAGCCTACAAGATTATAATTGCCGATACAGGCATCGGAATCCCTCAAGAAGACCTTGCAAGGATCTTTGAAAGATTTTACAGGGTGGACAAGTCTAGGTCACGCAGAGTTGGTGGAACAGGTCTTGGTCTCTCAATAGTAAAACACATCTTGCAAAACATTGACGGAAAGGTAAAAATTTCTTCACAACTAGGTCAAGGCACAAGCTTTGAGATACTTTTGAAGAAGCCAAAGAAAAATTAATTTCATAAATTTTATAGATACAAAAAAAGGACCTTCGCGGTCCTTATTTGTTTTATTTTTTAAAAATATTAAGATTTATATTCTTAAAAAATAAAACAAATAAATGCTATTATATCCTTAAAATAGATTTTATTAGGAGGATATTATGAACAAGAGATTAATTAATTTAGGACTAGGTTTAGTAGCAGGTGCCCTTGGTGGAAAAATTCTCACATCAGAAACTGCAAAAAAATTAGCAGTTAACACAGTAGCTGGTGGACTAAAAATCAAAGAAGGTATCGACAAAAACCTTGAAGCTGTAAAAGTTTCTAGTGAAGACATTCTTGCTGAAGCAAAAGTAAAAAAGGCAGAAGATGAAAAGAAGGAAGCTGAAAGAAAGGCTAAAGTTGATATAGAAAAAGTTTCCCAAGCAGAAGTAGAAGAAGAAGTTGTTGAAGAAGAAGTAGAAGACTAAAATGATTGCTTCTATTGCTAGTAGGACTCTTGGAAGGACTCGCTTCACCTATGAAGGGATCCTGCCAGAGTCCAATGTAAATAAATTAAAATACAAGATTGAAGAGCTTGAGGGAGTTAAGTTTTGTAAAATTTCTCCCCTAGCTAATTCTATAGTCGTATCTTATGAAGAAAAAATTCTGCCAAAGATAGCAAGATTTATCTTAAACTTTGACTTAAGTGACTTAGATGACTTTGAAATTGATGATCCAGACTTTGTCCCACAAAATGATAGGGAAGTCTTTCATATCTTACGTGATGCCATGTATAGGAGGATTTTCTTTACAAAAATTATGCCCGCGCCCTTGAGGCCAATTGGTGTCATCATAAAGTCTATTCCTTATATCAAGGCTGGTTTAAAAAGCCTTAAAAAGAGAAAACTTGACGTCAGTCTACTGGATGCCACAGCTATTGGAGTTTCAATACTGGATGGAGAGTTTGCTGACGCAGGCAGCATTATGTTCTTGCTAGAACTTGGCGAAGAACTAGAAGACTACACCCTAAAGAAGTCCAAGGACAACCTGGCTCAGTCATTGAAGTTAAATGTTGACAAGGTCTTTGTTCTTGATGGAGATAAGAAGTATTTAAAGAAGCTTGAAGATGTAGAAATTGGTGAACTTGTTGAAGTCAACATGGGGTCAACTATTCCTGTTGACGGAGAAATAATTAGGGGCTACGGCATGGTCAACGAGGCATCCCTAACTGGCGAGTCACTTCCTGTTAAGAAGACTGAAGGCAAGACTGTTTTTGCAGGCACTGCCCTTGAAGAGGGGGCCCTTTTAGTGAGGACTGCAAAAAAATATGACGACTCAAGGATCAACCACATAATAGAATTAATTGGAGAAAGTGAAAAGAACAAGTCCCTTGCAGAAAAGAGGGCAGAATCTCTTGCAGATTCTATTGTAAAATATTCCTTCCTTGGGGCAGGCCTAACTTATCTTTTGACAAGAAACTTTATCAAGGCCAAGTCCTTTTTAATGGTGGACTTCTCTTGTGCTCTAAAACTTACAATGCCAATTGCAACGATGAAGGCAATTTCATCGGCATCAGAAAGAGAAATCCTTGTAAAGGGTGGAAGGTATCTTGAAAAGTTGGCCCAAGCTGACTCCATAGTCTTTGACAAGACAGGAACTCTTACAAAGTCTGAGCCAAAGGTTGAGAAGGTAATTGCCTTTTACGACCACGATGAAGATGAATGTCTAAGGATTGCAGCCTGTCTTGAAGAACACTTCCCACATTCCATTGCCAATGCAGTTGTTAAGGCCGCTAAGGATAAGGACCTCAAGCATGAAGAGATGCACTCGAAGCCAGAATATATTGTGGCTCATGGAATAAAATCAAGTATTGAGGGAAGGCCTGCCTTAATTGGATCGGCTCACTTCATACTTGAAGATGAAAAGATTCAAATCGACAAGGGCCAAGAAGATAAGATCGAAGAGTTAAAGGAAGACTACTCACTCTTATACCTAGCCTATGATGAGAAATTAATTGCAGTAATTTGTATAAAAGATCCAGTGCGTGAAGATGCAAAACTTACTATTGATGCCCTAAGACAACTTGGATTTACAAAAATTGCCATGCTAACTGGAGATGCAGAAAATTCTGCAAGAGCTGTGGCAGAAGAGCTTGAACTTGATTATTATGAGTCACAAGTCTTGCCAGAGGACAAGAAAAATTATGTAGACAGGGAAAGGGAAGCAGGTAGAACTATTGTAATGATTGGAGACGGAATCAACGACTCCATTGCCCTATCAGCGGCAGATGTGGGCATCTCCATGCATGAAGGTGCAGACATAGCAAAGGAAATTGCAGACATATCCATTAAGTCCGACTCCTTAAAGGAACTTGTTGATGCAATAAAAATTGCAAGAGGACTTGAGAGAAGGATCCACAGAAATTACAGGGAAATTATTTCCTTTAACGGAGCCCTAATTATCCTAGGAGTCTTGGGTTACGTGACAAATACTCGTTCAGCATTCCTCCACAATGCATCAACAGTTGCCATTGCAGGAAGAAACATGAGGGACTACGCAATATAAAATAAATTTGTAAATAAAAAAGTAAAAATATACTTTCCAAATCTCAAAAAAAAGAGGACCTTCGCGGTCCTTTTCTTTTTTCTATTTACTTTCTTCTTCTGTCAAAATTCTCAAGATCTCTGAATAAATTTCTTCAGGATTTTTTTTGAAGTTTGCAGATATTTTTTTCGCCATAGTGGCATCTGATGCTTCAATTTTTAAATCTAATACGTCAATCTCGTCGTCCCTAATTTTTAGTTGAGCGTAGTGGCTTCCATCTTTCTCAATGACTTCAGCAGACACAGAATTTTTTAAAAGTAATTCGTGGTGGTAGCCTTCCATTTTCTCGTCCAAAAATTTTATATTTTCTTCAGGTATTTGCTCGTAGAAAATATTTAGGGTATTGACTCCGTCCTCTGAAAGATAATATTTTTTGTCGTCGTCAAAGAGGACAAGACCCGTTGACTCTAGCTCCTTTAAATATTGTTTGAAGTAAAAATAATTAAAGAGCTCAATATCCAATACAAAATAAGACAGGTCGTTCTCCTTTAGTCTGTGGTTGAAGTTATCTATTATGTAGAGGATTAATAATTTATTTAATGCAAGTTCAAAAGAACTTTTTTTCATAAGATCACCTTCTAGGGTATTATACCAAAGCCAGGCTTATAATGGCAATTAAAGATGAATTTTTACAAGTTTTTGATATAATGTAAATGGAGGAATTATGGAAAAAGAAATTTTATTTTCTCGTGAAGAGATACATGAAAAAGTTGTAAGCCTGGGCAAGATGATAGAAAAAGACTTCGAAGATGATTTCGTAGTTATTTCTCTTTTAAGGGGAAGTTTTATCTTTGCAGCAGACTTAGTTAGAGAGATAGATAAATTAGTTGAAATAGATTTTTTAACAACGTCAAGTTATGGGCACAGTGAAAGCTCCAGTGGAGATGTTAGGTTCTTGACAGACCTTCGCACCAACATAGAAGGCAGGAACGTCTTAATAGTTGATGACATATTAGACACAGGTAACACCCTCTATGCTGTAAAGAAAAAGTTAATGACTTATAAACCTAAGTCCTTAAAGACTTGCGTCTTGTTAGATAAACCTTCAAGGAGAGAGGCAGATGTAAGTGCCGACTATGTTGGCTTTGAAATTGAGGACCTCTTTATAGTTGGTTACGGCCTAAACTATGGAGACCACTACAGAAACGTCCCTTACATCTACACTTATAAAGAAAAAAATGAGAAACTTTAAGAAGAAAAATTTAAATGTAATGAGTGTCAACTCCTTGACTCTCGTTCTTGCAATTATATTTTTGACAATTGGATTTAACATTCAGGAACGCTACGGCTTTTGGGGGACTCTAATAACAGAAGTGGTAATTGTTTTGATCCCAGCCCTACTTATTTCTTCAACAGGAAGAATTAAAGAGGTCTTGAAGATCAAAAAGGTACCAATGAAGAGCTTGGGACTCACAATAATACTGGTGGTATTAATTTATCCTGTGATTTTACTTTTTAACGGAGTATTTTTGTCCCTGCTTTCAAACTTTTTTGAATACAAAAACTTCCCAATGGAGCTAATGTTACAAAATGTTCCAATTTTAAATTATTTAATCTTCATGTGCCTTGTGCCGGCAATTTGTGAAGAAGTTTTCTTCAGGGGAACTCTTACCAATGCCTACAACGTTTATGGAGAGAGGTTTGCCATAGTGGTGTCGGCCCTTGTCTTTGCACTCTTCCACTTTGACATCCAAAATTTTATAGCTCCTTTCTTGTTGGGACTTTTATTTGCAAGTTTAATTGAAGTCACTGGTTCAATTCTGCCTGCAATTTTGGGGCACTTTGTCAATAACGTCATTGCAGTTTTATCTGCCAGGTATGTAAATGAAAGAGTCTTTAACTTTTTGAGGCAGACAAAATTTTCACGTGAGATTGGATCTCTTGAGCTTTCAATTATTATAATTTTAGTTGTCCTTTCTATTTTCTCAATAATCCTTAGCAGGTTTATTTTGAAAAATCTAAAGAAAGAAAGGCAAGCTGAAGGTCAAGTTAAGATAAGATACAGGGACGTAGAGGCCATCGACTTGTTCAACTTCGTGCCCCTTATTGCCCTTGTGATTTTGTATTTCATCTATCACTATATTGTTTTTTAAGGAGATAGGATATGGATAAGATTAGAGAAGCAGCAGATTTAATTTTAAAATCAAAGAAAGTTTTTGCCCTAACTGGCGCAGGTATTTCTACAGATTCAGGCATTCCTGACTTTAGATCATCATCTGGCTACTATTCAAAGATGGACCCAGCCCTTGCCCTTTCCAAGGACAGACTACTAAACCATCCAGAAATTTTTTATAAGGAAGGCTATAAGATTTTAGAAGACCTAAATGACCAAGAACCCAACGGAGGTCACAAGGCCCTTGCTAAGATGGAAGAGGAAGGCTTTTTAGCTGGCATAATCACACAAAACATTGACAACCTTCATGCCAAGGCTGGTTCAAAAAATATTTATGAAGTTCATGGCGAAACTCGTGGAACTCATTGCATGAAGTGTGGCAAGGAATATCCCTTTGCCCTAATGAGAGAAAAAGTTGAAGCTGGAGAAATCCCACCTAAGTGTGATGAATGTGGTGGAGTGATTAGACCTAATGTTGTAATGTTTGGCGACATGATGCCAGACGACTTTGAAAGAGGAGCAAGGGAACTTGACTCCACAGAAACCTTAATTGTCGTTGGATCATCCCTTACAGTTTCACCAGTAAACTTTTTGCCAAACTACGTGGACCACTTGATTATAATTAACAACGACCCAACACCAATGGACAAGCGTGCCGATGTTGTCATCCACGAAAACTCCACTAGGGTCTTAGAAGAAATTTTAAAGGAGCTTGAAGCCAGATCATGATGTACGGAGATTTTGCTTATTTTTACGACAAGCTCATGTACGACCTTGACTACGAAAAAATTTATAAATTTATAGGAGAGCTTCTAGGGAAAAAATCTCTAGAAGCTGACTTAATTTTAGAAATGGCTTGTGGGACAGGAGGTCTCACAGAAAAGTTAGTCAAGGGCTATAAGGTTCACGCCTTTGATTTGTCAGAGGACATGTTGGCAGTCTGTGAAAATAAGATTAGGAGTAGAAATTTAAGACTTTTTAAACAAAACATGGCAGGTTTTTCTGCCCCAGGGACTTATGACGCCATAGTCTCAGTTGGTGACAGCTTAAATTATTTAATAGAGAGGGAAGACTTTGAGGCAGCCTTGAGGTCAGCCTATGACCACCTAAGATATGGCGGGATTTTTATCTTTGACCTCAACACAGAGTACAAGTTCAAGAACATTGACCCAGTAACTGTTGATGAAGTTGAGGATGTCTTTTACATCTGGGAAAATATTTTTGATGAGGAGTCAAAGCTTAACACCTATGGAGTTAATTTTTTCAGAAACACTGAAGACAACAATTATAAAAGATTTTACGAAGAACACTTAGAGAGGGCCTACGACCTTTCTTATGTGACAAATATTTTAGAAGAAATTGGATTTTGTGATCTAGAAGTTTATGATGATTACGAGTTTAAAGAAGCAAGTGATAAAACTTCGAGATACACAATAATCGCAAGGAGGTAAATTTGGGATATATTTTAAGAGCAATAGATGAGACGGAAACAATAAAAATTTCTGCGGCCATAACAACTGACGTGGTTGAAGAGGCAGCAAAGATTCACAAACTATCAAAGACAACTGCAGCAGCCCTTGGCAGGGTCTTAACTGCAACAGCAATTATTGGATCATGGCAAAAAAATGAAAAGGACTCAGTAACTCTTTCCATTAATGGAAATGGACCAGCAGGTCCCATTGTTGCAACTTGTAAAAACGACGGTTATGTAAAGGGCTACGTGGCAAGACCTGGGGCTGACCTTCCCATAAGAGAGTCTGACGGCAAGATTGATGTTGCAGGAGCAGTGGGACAAGGAACTCTTACTGTGACAATGGACGTTGGAATGAAGAAGCCTTATACAGGAACAGTTAACCTAACAAGTGGAGAAATTGCAGAAGACCTTGCAGTTTATTTCTTGCAATCAGATCAAGTTCCATCAGCAGTTGGCCTTGGAGTCTTAGTTGACGTTGATTATTCAATAAAGGCAGCAGGCGGTTTCATAGTTCAACTAATGCCAGACTGCAGGGAAGAAGAAATTGCTAAGCTTGAAGAAAACTTGAAGAAGTTAAAGAATGTAACTTCAGTGATTGATGAGTACCACGACGCAGAAAAGTTAATTGAAATTTTAATGGAGGGCATGAACTACAAGGTGCTTGAAAAAAGAGACATCGAGTACAAGTGCAACTGCTCTCGTGAAAAAGTCGAAGATGCAATAGTCTCAGTTGGTCCAAAGGAAATTAGAGAAATTTTAGAAGAAGACAAGAAGGCAGAAGTAAATTGTTATTTCTGCAACTCTGTATATAATTTTAATGAAGAAGACCTTGAGAGAATGTTAAAGAAGGCAGAAGATATAAATAAAAACAAGGAAATTATAATCCAAGATAATTTTTAAAAATTTTATAAAAAAGAAAGATAGCTAGAAAAATTAATCTAGCTATCTTTTTTATTTAATGCTATTAAAAACTTTTTCCATAGGTTTTAAAATCACAAGGACTATGACAGATGAAACGCCAATTTGAATTAGGTTGCCTGGTATTGACGCAAGGGGTGCGACAAGTGAAGACAAGATAAAAATTTCTCCTATGTAATAAACCACAACTTTTACAAGGGCAACAAGTACAAAAGATAAAATCAAACTTTTAAGAGTGTATTTCTTGTAGTTCATCTTGTTGAGTATGTAGCCCATAATAAGTGCTGAAATCACAGTCATTGGGGACCAAAGTATCCATCCACTTGTGAGGTCGAAAAGTCCCATGCCCAGAGCTCCTGATGTCATGCCAACTCTCTTGTCAAAAAATATGGCTGCCAAGAAGAAGGGGACATTGCCCAAGTGGATCAAGCCACCGTTGGGAGAGAAGGGAAGCTGAATTTTTACGACCCAAGTGAATACATATACAAGTGCAATAAATAGTGAAGTGATGACAAGGTCTCTGACCTTAAAATTTTTCATGAGTGCTCCTTTCACATTTTTTAAAAATAATTTAGAATTATTTTACCAGAAATTGTCATATAAATAAAGAGCAAGGTCGACAATCCGACCTTGCTTTTAAAAAATTTTATTTCATAGGTTTTTGTAAAGTCAAAATTTTAAATTATGAAGGCTCCCTTTTTATCAATATCAAGTGCCATGACTTCATAAGAATTTGAGAGTTTGTCTAATTTATTTTTGATTTCATCTTCTGAAGTCTTGTCACTAGCCTTTAAGACCACCATTATTGTTGAGCCAGCACCACTTAGGTAATGACCAAGGGCCTCGCTGTCGTCGATAATTTTTTCAATTTCATGAACTTCTGGAATTAGTTCTAACCTGTAAGGCTCGTGAATCTTATCTTCAAGGGCAACCCTTAAGTTTTCTTCGTCTCCAGACATAAAGGACAAGATGACCATGGAAAGCCTTGAAAGGTTAAAGACGGCATCTTCCTTTGAGTAAGTCTCTGGCAAGGCATCTCTTGCTTCCTTTGTAGGAAGTTTGAAGTCAGGTATGATTGCCAAGAATTTAAAATTATTTGAAATTTCAAATTTTTCTACATAGACTTGGTCCTCTTTTAATATTGAAGCAACAGCGTTGCCAAAAATTGCTGGTGCAACATTGTCTGGATGGCCTTCCATCTTTGTTGCAATTTTTAAAATTTCCTTCTTGTCAAAGTCCCTCTTCATGACCTCGAAGGCAGCCATGATACCCATGACAATGCAGGCAGCTGATGATCCAAGTCCACGAGAGAGTGGAATGTTTGCGTCCACGTCAAAGTCCACAGGAATGACTTCTTCTCCGTAGAAGTCAAAGGTATACTTGTAGGCCTTGTAGATTAAATTTGTTTTTAAATTATTTTCAAATTCATCTTTATTATCAGTGATTCTAAATTCGCAAGTGTTGGCAAGGTCAAGGGCAAGTCCAAGTACATCAAAGCCAGGTCCTAGGTTGGCAGAAGTTGCTGGGACAGAGATTCTCTTGCCACGTTTTGCAAATTTTAAGACCTCTTCTTCAATTTCATTTTTAAGAATTTTTGTCTTGTGAAGTATTTTTTTATCTTTTAATTTTTTAATTTCAGACGGAATCTTAACCCCAGTTTTTTCATGAAGGATATTAATGTTTTCGAATTCGTCATCTGAAAGGTTTTCTCCTAAGGCTTCAAGGACAGTTGAAGAAAACTTGTAGGGACTTGCAGTTGATAAGATTACAGTCTTTTCAAGTCCAAGCTTGTCTACAATATTTTTTGCCACTCCTGTGTGAGGGTCAATCAAATACTTTTCTTCTTCAAAGACCTTCTTAATAGTTTCTCTTGTCTCATCTTCCTTGGCATAGCCACACAAGAATTCACTGAAGTCTCCATCAAAGTCAAAGACTCCCTTGTCTTTTAGGTCAGCCATTTTTTCTTTAACAATATCATCTGATGACTTGTGGAAGATTAGTCTTTCAAGATTTGATGAAACTAAGATGTCCATGGAAGGAGAAATTGTCTTTACAAGGTCCCTGTTGGCATCGTAAGTCCCAGTAGTGAAAAAGTCTGTCAAAACATTGTTGTCATTTGATGCAATTACAAGTTTGTCAACTGGAAGACCCATTTCCTTGGCGTAATAACCTGCCAAGATGTCTCCAAAGTTACCAGTTGGGACGCAGAAGGAAATTTTTTCGTAAGCATCTATTTTTTTATTTTTAACAAGATCTGCGTAGGAATAAAAATAGTAAACAATTTGGGGAAGGAGCCTGCCAATGTTAATGGAGTTGGCAGAAGAAAGATAAATATTTTCTTTTTTAAGCTCTTCCCTAATTTCTCGATCATTAAATATTTTTTTCACAGCAGATTGAGCATCGTCAAAGTTGCCGTCAATGGAAATAACCTTTGAATTCAAGGACTCTGTTGTATCCATTTGTGCCTTTTGGATGGAGCTCACACCTTCTGTTGGGTATAATACCAAGATGTCAATGTCTTCTGTGTTGTAAAAACCTTCTAGGGCAGCCTTACCAGTGTCGCCAGATGTTGCAGTTAAGATTAACGTCTTGTCCTTGATGCCAAGAGATTTTTTGGCATAGGCCAAGAGGTTAGGAAGGAGGCAAAGGGCAAAGTCCTTAAAGGCTGAAGTCCTTCCATGATAAAGTTCTAGGTAAAAATCCTTTTGGTAGGACACTTTTGCAATTTCATCTTCAAAGGACCCGTAGGATTTTTCTATTATTTTTAACAAATCTTCCTTGTCAAAATCTGTCAAATATAACGAAAGAATTTTGTGGGCCAAGTCTGTGTAAGACAGGTCCAAGTTCTCCATTATGTCGAAGCTAGGGAAGAATTCTGGTACAAAGAGACCTCCGTCTTCTGATATTCCCTTTACAATGGCTTCTCTGCCAGAAATTTTTAAATTTGAATTTCTTGTTGATAAAAATTTCATAGATCCTCCTCAATTTCTGCCAAGAAAACTTTTGAAAGGTCTCCAAGGGCATGTCTCAAGTCATCAAGGGAAACTTTTTTTGTTACTATTAAGTGTTCGTCATTTATAATTTTTTCTTCTTCAATTAGGTCTTTGAACTCAGAAGAAACTTCAGAAGTCCTTACATAAAATATATTCTTCAGATTATTTTCGACTTCATAAGAATTTCCTGCGTCATAAAAAGTCTTGATTTCTCTTTTTGCAAGTATTCTCAAGAGGTCACGCATCACTGCATCAGCTGTTTCAAGCTTGCCTGCACCAGGTCCTTTTAGTTCGTAGGCAGTGAAATTTTCTCCCCAGACCTTAACTCCGTTAGTTCCACCAAAAGTTTTTGCAAAGAAATTATCCTTTACAAATGTAGGAATTACAGAAATATTTATCTTATCATTTGCTAGTTCTGACTTGGCAAGAAGTCTAATGGAATAGTCCCTTTCTTTTGCAAAATCAAAATCTGCCTTTGTCACATTTTCAATGCCAAAAGTAAAAATTTCATCTTCATTTATTTTTGCGTTGTAAATGAGAGAAGATAAAATTCTTATCTTTCTCATGGAATCAAAGCCACCAACATCAGCTGTAGGATCTGCCTCAGCGTAGCCAAGGTCTTGAGCTTCTTTTAGGACTTCGTCATAGGATGATCCTTCCACTTCCATTTTTGAAAGGATGTAGTTGGAAGTTCCATTTAAAATCCCTTGGACCTTATGCATGTCGCTGAAGAAGGTCTCTTCCATGATGGGGTGGATCACTGGAATTGCACCGGCAACTGCAGCTTCGTAGGAGAAGAAAATATTTTTTTCTCTTGCAAGTTCATTTAATTCTTCAAAGTATTTTGAAACCACAGCCTTGTTGGCAGTTACAATATTTTTGCCAGCCTTCATTAGTCTTACAATTCTCTCGTAAGTTTCTTCAAGACTTGAAGTCACATCAATAACTGTGTCCACATCAGAATTTAAAATTTCTTCAAAATCATCTGTGAATGAAAGGCTCTCATCCAAGGGAGACCTTTTTTTATTTTTATTTCTAATTAAAACTTTTTCAATTTTTATATCAAAATTATTTTTTAAGAGGACATCCCTCTTCTTGTATAAAATTTCTTCGACACCTGTTCCCACAGTGCCAAAGCCCATTATTGCAATTTTCAACTTAAACCTCCAAGACTTTTTCCGCAATTTGCACTGCGTTAGTTGCAGCTCCCTTCCTAATGTTGTCGGCACAAGACCATAGGTTCAGGCCGTTTTCCACAGTGAAGTCACGTCTAATTCTGCCAACAAAAACTTCGTTTTTGTCAGCTGACATTAAAGGCATTGGGTAAATTTCATTGGCAAGATCATCTTCAAGGACCATGCCAGGGTAGTCGCCAATGATTTTTTTCACATCTTCCACTTCGAAAGGATTTTCCACTTCAACATTAATAGAAATGGAGTGGGAGAACTTAACTGGAACACGAACTGTTGTGGCAGTAACAAGGATAGAGTCGTCGTGAAGAATTTTTTTAGTTTCGTTAATCATCTTCATTTCTTCCTTGGAGTAGCCATTGTCTAAGAAGACATCAATTTGTGGAATGCAATTGTTCTTAATTGGATACTTGTAGGCAAGCTCAGTGCCTTCTTCCAAGTCAGAAATTCCCTTTATGCCAGATCCAGAAACAGATTGGTAGGTAGAATAAATTACTCTCTTGATCTTGTACTTGTCGTGAATTGGTTTAAGTGGAAGTACAGATTGGATAGTTGAACAATTTGGATTTGCAATAATTCCCTTGTTCTTCTTAATATCTTCAGGATTGATTTCTGGAACAACTAGGGGAACTTCTGGGTCCATCCTAAAGGCAGAGGAGTTGTCAATAACTGTTACTCCAGCCTTGGCAGCTATAGGAGCAAATTTTTCACTAACAGATCCGCCAGCAGAGAAGAGGGCAATCTTAATGTCTCTTCCTTCAAAGGAATCTTCCTTTAATTCTTCAACAGTGTATTCCTTGCCACAATATTCAATTTTTTTGCCAGCCGACCTCTTGGAGCTAAACAAGTATAAATTGTCAATTGGGAAATTTTCTTCACTTAAAACCTTTAACATCATGCTTCCAACAAGTCCAGTTGCACCAACAACTGCTACATTAACCTTCATCCTTAGTCCTCCTTATAAAATTCTTCATAAATTGCGCGAATTGCTTTTTCAAAATTTTGAGTTTCAACACCAATAATAATATTGATTTCGCTGGAACCCTGGCTAATCATCTTAATATTAATTCCTTCTCTGGCAAGGGCAGTAAAAGTCCTAGAGGACACACCCTTTTCATTGATCATGCCACGTCCAACAACGGCAATTAGGGAGATGTCCCTTTCCCAAGAAATGTTGTCTACGTTTAAATAAATCTTTAGCTCTTCAAGAACTTTGTCAAGCTTAGGTGTTATATAAGAATCAGCCACAAGGACAGAAACTGAATCAATACTTGAAGGCATGTGCTCAATGGAAATATCATTGGATTCAAAAACTGTAGTGAGCTTCCTGAAAAAGTCCTTTTCGCTATTCATATTTACCTTCTCAAGATTTATAACAGTGAAATCTTTTTTGCCCGAGATACCAGTTAAAATATTTTTATTTTTTATGTCACATTGAGAGAGAATCAAAGTCCCTTCTTCATGAGGGGCGTTAGTATTTTTTATATTGATTGGAATGTTCTTGTCCCTAAGTGGGAAGATGGCTTCTTCGTGAAGGACCTTGGCTCCCATGTAGGAAAGTTCCCTCAACTCCTTGTAGGTAATAGTCCCAATAGGAGAGGAGTTCTTGACGATTTTGGGGTCGGCAACTAAAAAGCCAGACACATCAGTGAAGTTTTCATACATCTCTGCATCAAGGGCAGAGGCAATGACAGAACCTGTCACATCAGACCCGCCACGAGAAAAAGTTTTGACCTTGCCATCTTCCTTTTCTCCATAGAAGCCAGGGACAACAGCCCTTTCATGTTTAGTGAGAATTTTTCTAATATTGTCTTCAGACTTTGGAAGGTCCAAGACACCATTTGTAAATACAATTAAGTCTCTTGCGTCAACAAAGTCAAAGCCAAGATAGGCTGCAAGGACTTGGGCGCTTATAAACTCGCCGCGGCTTATGACGAAGTCGTAGCTTGCCCCATTAGTAATCTCATCCTTGACCTCAGCAAGAATCTTATCAATGTCTATATCCAAAACAAGATCATCAACAATATTTTTATAAACATTCTCGATGATCTTGTAAACTTCATTAAAATTCAATTCGTGCGCACTTAGCTCATGGCACATTGCTAGAAGGTCAGTGACCTTGTGATTGTTGTTAACTCCTTTTCCAGGCGCAGAAACTACTATGTACTTTCTAGCCTCATCTTCCAGTACAATATCCTTAACTTTTTTCAGCTGACGAGCATCGGCAAGTGAACTGCCACCAAATTTTGCGACTTTCATCTCTTTCTCCTTTGTAGTAAATGTAAATAAGTAAAAAATTTTAACAATTTTAACAAAATGAAAATATTTTTTGATTAGAAATTAATTTTTAAGACAAATAAATTTGTGAATAAGAAATTAATTCTTAAGTCAAATAAATTTATGAATTGAAATTCAATTAATAACTTATCAAAAAACCTTACATATATAAGTAAGATGTTAAAAGTAATTTTTTCGATTATACAATTATTTAGTTCAGTTGTCAATTGAAAGGAGGGTAGAATTAAGGAATTGTAAGAATAGTTTAAAAACTTATAGGAAAGGAAAATATGCTAATTAATAAAAAATAATACGGGGTAAAAATTTAATACAGAAGTGACAAATTTTAAGGAGGTATAAAATGGAAAGTAGTGGTTTATTTTTTGATAAAAGGGAAGATGGCTCCTTCACAATAGGTTATGAAGATTATAATGTTGAACTCTTTGGTGGTGATGACATCGAGGTTACTTATTATTTAGATAAAGATAATTATAAAATATTTAAAGAAAAATTAGATTTGAAGGGAGAAGAGGACACAGAAATAAAATTGAAAAATGCCTTCGGCTCTAATTTTAGCTCTCTAAAATTTTGCGAATTTTGCCAAGAAAATAAAATAGAATACAAAAAGAATATAGTGATTTTATAAAACGATAACTTTTATTCATAACATAAAAGAGAAATGAGTTTTTGTTAATTAATAAATGGTTAAAAAGAAGCTAAAGGGAAAATAAAACTTGGAATTATTTTGTAGGCAAAATGTTTTCGATCTTCTTAAAAATGAAGGTTTATTATAAACTTCATTGTTATTAAAAATCTGAAGTTAATTTTCAATTTCATTCTTATATTTTGAATCAAAAGTAAGCTTATAAGAATTATAAAAGACATGAAGACCAAGAATAACTTTGTCATCGTAAAAAGAATCAATTTTGCTACTTTCGATTTTATCAAAAGGAGCGAACTTAATAAGAGTCGTAGACCCCATAAAAATATTAAAACCATCAGCCCTTATGCCAGGTGAGGAAATGATATAAAAAAGCAAGACAAGAGAAGAGAGGGCCAGAAGAAAGTCTAAGAAAGACTTAGAAGAAAACCTGTAAGTCATAAAGAGGACAAGAAAACCAAAGATAAAAATAACAAACAAAAACTTCCTCTCCAGCTTAACAGATACAATATTCTTACTCTTGAGAGAGAAGTTGTAAAAAATATTTATCAAAAATAAATTGAGAATAAAAAATTTCAAAAAATCACCTATGTTTAATTATAAGATGAAAGAGAATAGATTGTAAAACAAAAGACCCTAGTAACTAGGGTCTAAAATTATAAATCAATATCTGGAACAATTTGAATTTTGTAATCAGGATAAAGTTTAGAAAGTTCTTCTTCAATAATTTTTAAAGCCTCATCTCTTTCTACATCAAAACTCAAGACAACATCAAATCTAATATTTTTATTTTTTGTGTCAACATAAAATCCATGAACTTGGAGGGCCCAATCGTGGGACATTATCTTTCTTTCAATTGTCCTTCTAATTTCTCCAGCTTCCTCGTCCCTTGTGTTGTAGGAATAAACACCTAGAGCAATCAATATAATACCAGTTTTTTTATAGACTTTATATTGTAATTTTCTTGTAAGTTTATCTACCTCATCAACATCCATACTGTCTGGAAGCTCAACATGAAGAGAGCAGTAATATTTGTTAGGTCCATAATTAAAAAGTGCAAGGTCATATACTCCAATTACAGGTTCTTCTTCCACTAAGCCTTTAATCTTTTTAACCATTTCTGGATCAGATCTATGACCAATTAAATCATCAATAGTAGATAAAATCATTTCTATACCAGCCTTAATCATAAAGACAGAGATGACAAGACCTACATAAGCTTCGAGAGAGAGTCCAAAAACCATAAAAATAATGGCAGAAATAAAAACAGAAAGTGAAAGAATTGAATCAAATAGGGCATCTGACCCAGATGCAATCAAAGCGCCTGAGTTTACTTTTTTTCCTTGTCCTTTGACATATTTTCCTAAGAAAAACTTCACTACAACAGCGAGACCAATTACAAATATTGAAAGCTTAGTATATGAAGCAGGGCTTGGGTTAATAATTTTTTTAACACACTCCACTAGAGAAGTGATTCCAGCATAGAGGACAAGGGCAGCTATAACCATAGAAGAAATATATTCAATCCTTCCATAACCCATAGGATGCTTCTTATCTGGTGCTTTGCTTGCGAGTTTTTCTCCTATAATAGTTACAAGAGAGGAAAGAGCATCAGACAAGTTATTAAAAGCATCAAGGGTTAAGGCAATGGAATTGACAAAAAACCAAGTATTGCCTTGAAGACCGCTAATAAAACATTGGTGATTATTCCAATAATACTCGTCCTTACAATAATTTTCCACGAATTGCTGATTCATTTAATACTTAAAAGTTGTCATTTGACATTTTTTCACTCCTTATTATTGATTTGATAGATTAAATTTTCAAGATATAAAATTAGGTTGAAAACATTAAAATTGTTTTTGAAAAAATTAACTCTTCAAAAAATTATTAAGTAAGCTAATCCAGCTTAATTATTTCAAGATTTAACATTTAAAATTTAATTTTAAAAATGTTTTATATTTTCTAGATATAATAACACATTTTAGAAAATTCTTATAGCTATGATTTCGTATCATAATAAATAAATAAGACCCTAGTATTAACTAAGGTCTTAAGAGTTTATATTAATTTTTATTCCCACTCTTCTTTTCCAAACGTCCGATATATCCCAAACCTTTCAAAATACAAGATTCTTTTTTTAGAGTATCACCAAACCCACCTAATTATAGGACGTTTTCAAATTTTTAGTCTTGTCCCAGTCCCAGTACCGGAATTAAATTTAATACCATAAATGTACATTTTTAACAGCATCATAATATGACTTCTTTATTGAAAGTTAGACTCCCTTAGTCATTTTGACGAATTTGATTTAAATGTCAACCGAAAAATTGACCAAATTGTCCTTTCCCATAGGGGAGAGGCGTTTTACATATAGCTCATAGATTCCTTGACCACTCCATTGTATCTTACATCCTCTAACTTTTTTCCCTTGACATATCCCTAATATGTGCTCTATGAGCAAGTCTCTCTACTATAGTACCAGTTAGCGTAGGATCTTTAAAAACTTCCTCCAATCTTTCAAAATTTAAATTTGTTGTTAAAATTATTGAACCCTTATCATTTCTAAATGATAAGAGGTTAAAAAGAATCTAACAGCCTATATTATCAAATGAAACATAACATAGATCATCTAAAATCAACAAGTTATATTTTTCAAATTTTTCTTGTAGTTAGTAATTTGATTTTTATTTTATTTTTTTTTAAGTTCTATAATTGATTTGTAAATAGTTATTTTACTTATTTAAGCATAACAAAAAAGCCCTCCCCAGGGAAGGCTTTTTGTACTTTACTTCTTCTTACGAATATTATATGATTTATATTTTCTAATTTTGAGTAAAGCTATAGCAGAACCAAAGGCTAGGATAACAGCATCATTTATACCTGTTATACCTGTCTTAGGAGCAATAGTATTATCATCTTCATCGACATATTCAGTAACTACGTCTGTAGTAGGAGAAGTAGTTTTCTTCTTGTAGATGTATTTTGTATTACCATTAGCATCAGTTTTGGTTCTTACAAATTCATATCCATCGATATCTTTATTAGTTTGTTTACCATTTTCCTTAGTAGCAATAGTATTACCATTTTCATCCACGTATTCAGTAACAACATCTGTAGTATGAGAAGTAGTTTTCTTCTTGTAGATGTGTTTTGTATTACCCTTAGCATCAGTTTCGGTTCTTACAAATTCATATCCATCGATATCTTTCTTAGGATTGTCACCCTTTGTAGACTTAGAAATTTCATTTCCATTTTTATCTAGATATTTAGTAACCTTTTGAGACTCAGATGCTTTCCTTCTGTAAACATATATTATGTTGCCATTAGAATCTATTTCTGTTCTTAGTATTTCATATCCTGGAATTGCTTTGCTTGGATTTCTACCTACTAGAGTACCGGCTATTACAAACCCATTTTCATCAACATATCTAGTCTCTACTGATGGGGTTGGATTTTGTTTAAGTCTATAAACATGAACAGTATTTCCATCCTTATCTGTGTAAGTCTTTACATACTCATAAGCAGGAATATCTTTTTTATCTTGCTTGCCTTTTTCTTCGAGAGCAAGAGAATTACCAGCTTCATCAACATACTTAGTAACTATCCCTGTAGTAGGAGGAGTAGTTTTCTTCTTGTAGATATGTTTTGTATTACCTTTTTCATCAGTTTTAGTTTCTACAAATTCATATCCTTCAATGTCTTTATT
>JAWGHR010000016.1:0-25860 GCA_032560695.1 Peptoniphilus harei
AGTTCCCGAGTTGGCCAAAGGGGACGGACTGTAAATCCGTTAGTTTAACTTTCAGTGGTTCAAATCCACTCTCCTCCACCAAAAATTTTATATAAGATAATTATTATGCGGATGTGGCTCAGTGGTAGAGCATCGCCTTGCCAAGGCGAGGGTCGCGAGTTCGAATCTCGTCATCCGCTCCATTTTTTTTATGTATCCTTAGCTCAGCTGGATAGAGCGTCTGGCTACGGACCAGAAGGCCGGGGGTTCGAATCCTCTAGGATACGCCACAAAAACTTGTAATTTTTATTACAAGCTTTTTTTTGCCCATGCAGGAGTGCTGGAATCGGCAGACAGGCATGTTTGAGGGGCATGTGCGAGAAATCGCGTGAGGGTTCAAGTCCCTCTTTCTGCACCAGAAAAACTGTATTTATCCGTGTTAAACTGTATTTTACTAGGAATAGCTTAAAATAGAGGTTTGACACGGATATTTCTTTATCCATTTTCTTTGAAAAAACTGTATTTTACTATAAAAAACTATATTTTACTGCGTTTTCCTAAAATTTTTACACCACTTTTTACACCGAAAATTAGGTTAATTTTACAAAGAAAAAACATTGTTATTTGTAATAACATCTATTGCTTTTTGCTTTTGTAAATCTGATATATGAGTATAGACATTCATAGTTGTAGAGTAGTCACTGTGACCTGCTAATACCTGTGCTATTTTAGGTTGGATATTATTTTCAGCAAGTCTAGTTATATAGGTATGTCTTAAAGCGTGGAAGATTTTATACTCTGTGCAATTCTTTTGAACATGTTCTTAATTTTATTGTTGGTCTTTAAACTTTTATAATATCAATAAGTTTCACTAGGGAACATCAAATCGTTAGGATTGAAATTATATCCACTTTTTAATCTCGATTTGTATAATCTTGCAATATTATCTTTGAGAATCTTTACTAATTGAATTGATAAAGGAATTCTTCTGCGAATACTTTTTAAAATAATTTTTCATAAATTCCTCCAACTATTAATCAATAACTTCTAAATCTCTTTCGCTTACCCACCATTCTTTATCGGGATCTGTCTTTATCCACCATCTTTCTTCATAAAAGATATAGTCATAAACGGTTATTATATCGTCTTTTATCCAGTAGCCTACTACTTTGGCTACTAAAGAAGGTTCTTCTCTATTGTAAGCTTTTTCAATAGTAACCATAAGTTGTTGTCCTTTAACATATGGTGATACCTGACTAGAGTTATATTTATCTTTTTTTTCCATTTCTTTAAGTTCTTTCTCACTAGGAACATATTCCATAGGTTCACCATGAGCATCTTGATTTGAATCTTTTCGTTCAGATTCAGGTAAGTCATAACCTGTTACACTTTTAAAAATTGCATTTTCATCTCCACTCTTTAAAGCTTCTTCAAAACTAACATTATTGTTAGAGTATTTTTCTAAATCAATACCTTCTAGTTCATATTCATCTTCCCCAATTAATCTATTTCCTTGAATAAAGAGAATTATCTCATCAAAGTCAAAATTGTATTGGTTTCTATAATTATCTATAGCATTGAAAGTAATGTAATCTCCTTTAGCAATTATAAAATCTTCTCCATCAACTACAACTTTCATTTCCAATTTATTTTTATATTTATCAGAAAATTTCTGAGTTAAACTTAAAATTATGTCAGCATACATGTCTAAGGATTTAACATAAGGGCTTTCACCAGTTCTTAAATAATTTAATAGTAACCTACAATCTTCTCGGCTAATATTTAATATGTGTGAAAAATCACGTATCAATAATAAATCGTTATCAAAATTAAATTTATAGGTCTTTACCAAATAACATATAAAATTGAATCTAGCAACAGTATCATTTAAGCCTTTGGTAGATAGCTCCCTGGCTTTTTGTTTAGATTTTTCAGTTAGGTAATAAGGATAACCAGCGCCAAATAAAAAAGGTGTATATTCTTTTAAAGGATCAAATTTAATAGCCCCAATAATACCGTTATTTAGAGAGTATTTTAAGCTATCACTAGATTCTGAATCTGGATATAATACAACTTTATTTTCTTCTGAAATATACATAACATCATATTTAGGGAACTTCGACTTAATAAAATCTATATCTTCGTTTGTTAATTTTGCTAAATTATCGTTTGATTTACTACAACCAACTAAAATAAAACAAAAAGTTAGAATAATTAAAAATTTTTTCATATAATCATCTCCTTTAAAATAACCAATGTTCTTTTATTATTTAAAAATATAAATCAAGTTTACTTTATTCAACTTATAATTTTTAAGAAAGTTGCGTTGAAGTATATTTTTCTATATCCTCTTAATCTAATGTAATTAAAAACATGGCAACCGAAAATAAATTTGCTTCATTTTCCAAATTAGTAGCAACAACTTAGTCTTTAAACTAGTAAAGATTTTATTTTCATCATGCTTACAAAATACATTACCTAATACATGTAATAAGGTATTATTTAACCCATTAACATCTAAGTTCTTATTGAGATAAATAATATTAATCCTAATGTTTTAAGATTATAACTTTTATTTTTGGACATATCCTTATCAATTACTTCACAGTCTATATCAGATGCTATTTTAAAAGGATTTACTGTATTAAAATTTTTATAAGGTTTATTGGCAAGCTTAATAATCTATTCTTTCTTTTGCTTCTTTAACTCCAATTGTAAACCTAATATATTTTTACACAAGTCCTTTTGGTTTTCAAAGATATGGTCTTTGTAATACAAGATTAGAATTTTTGAAGGGCTTTTAAGTTTACTTTTATTGTCTAAGTCTAATGGGAAGTCCTTTTTTAATATGAAGTAGCACTTATTCTTTTCATTGTATAGACCGTCTTCTGTATTTATTTTTATAACAAAATCTTTTTTATATTCTTTTAGATCCAAAAATGAAACTTTTTCTTTCAAATTATTAAAAATTTCAAGGCTGTATAGTCCTCGTGATGCAAAGTAGTCTTCTGGATAATTAGTATTTCCTCGCAAGGATATGGTGTTTCCCAATAATTCAAAATCTTCTAATGTAAAGTCACTGTCTGATACTTTAAAACTAAGCTTTGATTTTAAAATTTTTCTAATAGACACATCTAATAAAATTAAATTATTAAGGCTTTCTAAAGAGTAGTCTAAGATTTTATCCATTGATGTCTTGTTACCTTCTATAAACTTTTTGAAAAGTGATTTTATTTTTATACCCTGGTATTCTTTTTCTTTTGATAAGTTAGAAGTTCCTACAAAATTTTCTAAAAGAACTTTGTTTGAATGTGATGGAAGATTAAAAATAAAGTTGTAAGCTTTTGTCGTCTCCTGTAAGTCAATAAAGTTAAAGGAAAAATCTTTTGAGAAATACATTTGACTTTTGGTCTTTAAAAAACCAGAGTCAAAGGACTTGCCTGCATAAGTTACGAAGACTTTTCCGTCAATAAGTGGAAGGACTTCTTCCAACAAAAATCTCTCCTCTTTAAAACTTTCTACATAATAAATTTTTATATTATTAGAGTCCTTCTCTGCGAGACCAATGGATATAATTGAGTCCAAGTCTTTTGAGAGTCCTGAAGTTTCTATTTTTAAATAATTTCTCTTTGGTGGAGAAATTTCTCTTTCTAAAATTTTCACATTATCACCATCTTAAGTATAACATTAAAAACTTTTATTCTTATAAAAATTCTCATTAAATAGGCTCAAGGTTAGAAATCAAGAAGCAAGTCGTGTTATAATATAAAATTAGTAGAAAGATAAGAATAGATAGAAGGATGTTATATGATATATTTAGATAATTGTGCAACTACAAAACCAGATAAAGAAGTTGTTGAAGTAATGATGAAGGCTCTCACTGATGACTTTGCCAATCCATCCTCACTCCACAGCTTTGGTCACAAGGTAGAAAAGGAAATAGATGTCGCAAGGAAGAATGCAGCAAACCTTATTGGAGCTCAGGCTGAAGAAATTTATTTCACTTCTGGAGGGACTGAAAGCAACAACATCGCCGTTCACGGTGCAATAGAAAAGAACAAGAGAAGGGGCAAGAAGATAATAACTTCTGCCATTGAACACGCATCTATTGACGATCAATTTAAACATTACAAGGAAAAAGGTTATGATGTTGTCTACCTTGATGTAGATGAATCAGGAGCCGTTGATTTAGAGAAATTTAAGGAAGTCATGGATGAGGATACAATCCTAGTATCTCTTATCTATGTTCACAATGAACTAGGAACTGTTAATAGGGTTAAGGAAATTTTTGAGATAGCCAAGTCTATTAACAAGGAGGTCTTTTGTCACGTGGATGGAGTCCAAGCTGTTGGAAAAATTCCTGTCGATGTTAAGGACATAGGCTGTCATACTTTTTCTTTCTCATCTCACAAAATTTATGGACCAAAGGGGATGGGAGCCCTTTATAAAAGAAAAGACGTAAAGATAAATAGTCTTGTAATTGGTGGAGGACAAGAAAAGGGCCTTAGGTCAGGAACTGAAAATGTGCCAGGAATCCTTGGATTTGGCAAGGCTTGTGAACTTACAAAGAGAGACTTAGACAAGAGACTTGCTCACGCAAAAGAAATTAAAGAATATTTACTTAAGAAGTTAGAAGAAAATCTGGAAGACTATAAGATCAACACTCCAGAATATTCCACAGACTTTATTGTTTCTCTCTCTATATTAGATATTAGGGCAGAAGTCCTTCTTCACTACCTAGAAGGAGATGAAATTTATATTTCCACTGCATCTGCTTGCACATCTAATGGAACTCACAAGTCCACAACTCTTGAGCAAATTGGACTTTCTGACAAGTATGCTGAAGGAACTATAAGAATTTGTACTTCCAAGGATACGACAAGGGAAGATATAGATATTTTTGTAGAAAAATTAATAAAATATGTTGATGAAATAAGAAAAATAATGAGATAGGTGATTGAATGAAAAAAGTTATGGCCCTTTCACTTGGGGAAGTCATCCTCAAAGGGAAAAACAGACACAGATTTATAGAGAAGCTAATTAAATCTGTTAAGAGAAATCTTAGGAATCTCGACCATGGAAGAATTTACCACAACATGGGTAAAATCTATGTGGAAGTAACAGGCGACAACGAAGAAAAATTAATAAATAGATTAAAACACGTTTTTGGTATTGTTTACATTGCACCGACTTATGAAGTGGAAACAAATTGGGAGACAATTGAAGAAGCAGTTATAAAAATTGTAGATGAAACTTTAAAAGACCATCCAGAATACAAAACTTTTAAGGTTAAGACAAACAGAGGAGACAAAAAGTTCCCACTTAATTCAATGGAAATTTCTGCAAAAATTGGTGGAATGGTATTAAAGAACTTTGACATCAAGGTTGATGTTCATGATCCGGATTTTTTTGTTTACTGCGATTTGAAAAAGGATACCTATATTTATGTAGATAAGATTAAAGCACATGGCGGACTTCCAACAGGAACAAATGGCAGGGGACTTCTTCTCTTATCAGGTGGAATCGACTCTCCAGTTGCAGGATTTTTAATGGCAAAAAGAGGAGTCCTTGTGGATTGCCTTCACTTCCATTCCTATCCTTTCACATCTGAAAGGGCAGAAGAAAAGGTTAAAAAACTTGCAGAAGATATTTCAAACTTCTCAGGAGACTTGACTTTTTATTCAGTAAATATCTTGGATATTCAAAAGGAAATAAATATAAACTGTCCTGAAGACGAAATGACTATTATATCTAGAAGGTTTATGATGAGAGTTGCAGATAAGATTGCGAGAGACAATGGTTATGACTGCATAATCACAGGTGAAAACTTGGGACAAGTTGCATCACAAACTATTGATGGACTCAAGGTAACTGACGCTATTACAGATAAGATTGTCTTTAGACCTCTTATTGGGATGGACAAGGTAAATATAATTGACATTGCCAAGGACATCGATACTTATGAGACATCAATTCTTCCTTATGAAGATTGCTGTACAGTATTCTTGCCAAAACATCCACTTTTGACACCAAGCATTGAGGGAATAGAAAAGTCTGAAGAGCCACTTGACTGTGACAAGCTTGTTGAAGAAGCCATATGCAAAATGAAAATTGAAAAAATAGGAGGAAGCGATGAAGAGTAAAAATAAGGGTGCTGTAGGAATAGTTGCCATTATAGCCATAGTTGTTGTAATTGCAATTTTCTTCGGTGGCCAATGGAACAATCTAGTTAAGCTAGATGAAGATGTAAATGGTGCTTGGGCACAAGTACAAAACCAAGTAAAAAGACGTGCTGACTTAATTCCAAACATTGTAGAAACTGTTAAGGGTTACGCAGGTCACGAAAAGGAAACTTTCACAGAAATTACTAAGGCTCGTGCAGGTGTTACTGAAGCATCTACACCTAAGGAACTTGCTGAAGCCAACGACAACTTGACAGAAGCTATTAGTAGGCTTAATGTTGTTGTGGAAAATTATCCAGAATTAAAGGCAAACCAAAACTTCTTAGACCTACAAGCACAACTTGAAGGAACTGAAAATAGGATTGCCACAGAAAGAATGAGATATAACGACACAGTTAAGCTTTACAATCAAAAGGTTAGAAGGTTCCCGACAAATATAATTGCAAAAATTCTAGGTTTTGGACCAAGAGATTATTTTGAAGTTTCAGAAAAGGACAATCAAGTACCAGAAGTTAAGTTTTAGGTGATAGCTATGAAAAAATTGTTAGCTACAATTTTATTTGTCTTCACTCTGGTCTTTAACGTCTATGCCTTTGATAAGGACCAAATGTCCTACAATGTTTATGATGAGACAAATACCCTTAGTCAAGAGACAATAGACTATCTCAACAAAACCACTTATGATCTTAAAAAGAAGACTGGTGGAGAGATAGGAGTTGTCATAGTCAATAGCTTAGAAGGCTATTCCCTTGAAGAATACGCCACAAAGATTTTTAATGACATAAAAATTGGCGACAAAGACAAGGACAATGGAGTCCTAATCCTACTTGCTCTTCTTGACGATGAAAATAGGCTGGTAAAAATAGAGCCAGGTTATGGGGCAGAGGGATTTGTTCCCGATGCCTATGCATCGAGAATTATAAGGGCAATGGGAAGGGCTGTTGCTGAAAATGAAAATGAAAGGCCCTTTGAAAAGGCAGTCCTTGAAGGATACGCTCAAATAATAAAATTATACGAGGGAGAATATGGCGTTGACATTGTGGCAAGAGAGCCACAAGAAGCCATTGATTATTCTGATGATGATTATTATAGAGAAGGAGATCCCTTCTTGGCAATTTTTAAATTAATTGTCATCATTGCCATAATTTCTATAATTTTTAGAAATAGAAATGGTGGTGGACCTGGTGGCGGAAGTGGACCAGGAAGCAGAAGAAGACAAAGACCAGTGATTTTCTGGGGGCCAGGTTCCTTTGGAGGCTATGGTGGCTTCGGAGGATCAGGTGGTTTCGGTGGATCATCTGGTGGATTTGGCGGCGGAGGCTTTGGAGGCTTCGGTGGAGGAGGTTCCTCTGGTGGCGGTGGCGCCAGCGGAAGGATTTAATCTTTAGCCAAAGATAAGAGAAAAAATTCCAATCAAAATAATTTGATGGAGAAAATAAATTAAAAGAGAATGCCTACCCATGATATTGATAATATTGTGGGAGGCTTCTTTTTTTGGAAATTTTATAAAGTCAAAGAGGAAGTAGCCCATGTAAAATAAAAATATCCAAGGGATAATAGGGAAGTAGTCGCCTGACGAAAAGTTGTCGCTTGGTAGACCAAGGATAAATAAGTTCAAATCGTAGAGAGACTTTGGGATTGAAACCTTACCAAAGAAAATACTTCCATAGTAAATTCTTTTTAAGCTAACAAATAAAATCGTACTTAAAATAAGTCCAAGCTTTGGATTTATTTTTTTTATGTAGTTTTTTATAAGCATGTGGATCAAAGTGGCAAGAGCAAAGAAGTGAATGATTCCAAAATATATTGCATCTTCCTTAGAAAAGATGTAGGACCCAAGAGTTATTAAGAGAGAAAGTCCAGTTAAGATTAGAAATTTCTTCTTAAAATTATTGGAAAAGTGAGTTGAGTAACCTGAAATCAAAATAAAAAAAATGCAAATATATTGTTGGTAATAGTAAAAGTTGTGGTTGAAGTTAAATCCGTAGAAATTTTCAAGGTCAAAGAGACCGTGATAAATTATCATATTTATAATAGTGAAGCCACGCAAAAAATCTATGGCGTTGTATCTTTTTTTAATAGTATCCATGTAACACCTCAGAAAAATTATAACACAAATAAGACTGAGCTAAGTGAGCTGAAGTTGTTGATTTAGTAAAAAATTATGAATTTGTAAAAGATTAGGAAGTCGTAAAAGATTATGAATTTGTAAAAGATTATGAAGTCGTAAAAAATTATGAACTTGTAAAAGATATGAAGTTATAAAAACTTATAAAATTGTAAACAAATACTTGTTGAGAAATTTTTATGTTCTTCTAGTTTTTTATTTAAAATTATTTAGTCATAAGATAGATGTAAAATCCCTTTAAAAGAAACCCTGCTAGAATTCCAAAAATAAAAATTAAAAAATTTTTCATAAGTCCTCCTTAACAAATAAAATATATTAAACATAAAGGGGAAGCAAGAAGAAAATGGTTATAAAAGAAAAATATTTAGTAAATTATATTTTATAAAAAATTTAATAAAATAAATTGCCTAAGCTATTGACTTTAAATATCTTAACATTTATACTCTAATGAGTTTAATAATTTAAGTAATTTGTTTAATATTATAGGTGATGCAATGAATATTGGAAATAAAATAAAAGAAATGAGAATTGAAAAAGGACTTACCCAAGAGGAGCTAGCAGATAGGTCAGAACTCACTAAGGGTTTCATTTCTCAAATCGAAAGAGATTTGACATCGCCATCTGTCGACTCTCTTTTAGATATACTTGAGGCACTTGGTACTGATCCTGGCCTTTTTTTTAAGAGAGAAGAAAATGAAAAAATAATTTTCACTGAAGAGGACTTTTTCGAAAGTGAAAATGATGAGCTTGGCTATGTCCTTGACTGGGTTGTTCCCAATGCACAAAAAAACCAAATGGAACCCATGAGGATATTAATTAAACCAGGTGGGACTTCCAAAGAGGTCCAGCCCTATGAGGGCGAGGAGTTTGGCTTTGTCCTTAGAGGATCTGTTAAACTCTATTATGGAAGTGAAGAGTATAAGGTGAAAAAGGGAGATTGCTTTTATTTTAAAGCCAATAAGTCCCATTACTTAAAGAATGAAGGAAAGTGCGATACTGAGATTTTGTGGATATCATCTCCACCAAATTTTTAGGCGGTGAAATATGGAAAATTATGTAATTGAATTAAAAAATATTAGCAAGAGCTTTGGCGACAATGTAATTTTAGAAAATTTTGACTTTAAGGTAAAAAAGGATGAGTTCCTTACAATTCTTGGACCATCAGGTTGTGGAAAAACTACTATTTTAAGATTAATCGGTGGCTTTGAAGAACCAGATGAGGGACAAATTCTTTTTAATGGAGAGGACATAACAAACAAGGAAGCCTATGAGAGAAGGATCAATACAGTTTTTCAAAAGTACGCTCTCTTTCCTCACATGAATGTCTTCGATAACATAGCCTTTGGCCTAAAAATAAAGAAGATGGACAAGAAAGTCATCAAGGAAAAGGTAAAGGAAGTTTTAAAGCTTGTTAACCTTGTGGGTTTTGAAAACAGGGAGATAGAGTCCCTATCAGGTGGTCAACAACAAAGAATTGCCATTGCAAGAGCCCTTGTAAATGAGCCAGACGTTCTTTTGCTTGACGAGCCATTAGGAGCTCTTGACTTGAAACTAAGACAAGCCATGCAGATTGAGTTAAAGAGGATTCAAAAAAGTGTTGGGATAACTTTTATTTACGTTACCCACGACCAAGAAGAGGCTCTTTCTATGAGTGACACTGTTGTTGTTTTAAACAATGGCGATGTCCAACAAATGGATAGCCCAATAAACATTTACAACGAGCCAAAGAATGCCTTTGTCGCAGACTTTATTGGAGAGTCTAACATAATAAAGGGAAGGATGCTTGAGGACTTCAAGGTAAGATTCTTGGATTATGATTTTCCTTGCGTCGACAAGGGCTTTAAGGTCAATGAAGATGTTGAAGTAGTAGTGAGACCTGAAGATGTGATTTTAGTTGATGAAAATTACCAAGTTGAAGGCACAGTAACAAGTCTTGTCTTCAAAGGCGTTCACTATGAAATGACAGTGGATATTGATGGCTACTCTATGCTTGTTCAATCAACAGAAAAAAGAGAAGTGGGAGAGAAGACAGGCATAATAATCAAACCAGACCTAATTCACGTTATGAGGTTAAGCTAATATGAAGAAATTTTCACTAATTTATTTATTTTGGGGCCTAGTGTTTATTGTATTCCCACTATTTTTAATACTTGCCCACTCCTTGAGCTCAAACACAAACCTAGCAGATTTTGCCTTTACACTTGACAACTTCTCAAGGTTTTTTGAGCCTCTTTATGTAAAAATTTTAATTACATCTCTTGTATTGGCAGGAGTTTCCACAATATTGTGCCTAATCATTGGCTACCCAGTGGCATATATAATTTCACAAATGAGTGAAAAAGTAAGAAATAACATGATTTTAGTTTTTATAATTCCCATGTGGATGAACTTCCTCTTGAGGACTTATGCTTGGCTTACACTTCTTGGCAATAAAGGATTGATTAATAAATTTATTGGACTTTTTGGTTGGGGACCTTGGGATTTAATGTACAACTCCAAAGCCATAATGATAGGCATGGTTTATAACTTCTTGCCCTTTATGGTTCTGCCAATTTATACAGTCCTATTAAAAATGGACAAAAAACTAATTGAAGCAGCAAAAGATCTTGGAGCCAACGACTTCAAAGTTTTTATGAAGGTTATACTTCCACTTTCTCTACCAGGAATTTACACAGGCATAACTATGGTATTTATACCAGCAATTTCAACTTTTGTTGTACCAAACTTGCTAGGTGGAAACAACTTCTACTTAATTGGCAACCTAATTGAAAAACAGTTTACCTTTACAGGAGATTGGGGCTTTGGATCAGCAATTTCTATGATCTTAATTGTAATTATGCTTTTGATATTAGTCATTCCAAAACTATTTAATGGAAAAATAAAAACTAGTGAAATAGGAGGTGGCTTTTAATGAAAAAATTAATAGATAGGATTTACTTATTTTTAATATTTTTATTCTTGTATGCACCGATTATCATCCTAGTTGTCTTTAGTTTTAACAACTCCAAGCTAAGAGGATCTTGGGCGGGCTTTACTCTTAAGTGGTACAAAAATTTGTTTTCTGACCCAGCAATTCTATCCTCTCTATGGACAACACTGATAGTAGCAGTTGTAGCGACAGTGATTTCCACTATTGTTGGAACTATTTCTGCCATTGCCATAAATGAACTTAGGGGTTTTAAAAAGGATGCCATCCTTAATATAAATTACCTACCAGTAATTAACCCTGACATTGTAACAGCAGTTGCCCTTATGGGACTTTTTGGACTTTTTAACATAAGAATGGGATATACAACAATGATAATTTCACACATTGTCTTCTGCATTCCCTATGTTATTCTTTCCATCTTGCCAAAGTTAAATCAACTGCAAAAAAATACAGTTGAGGCAGCCCTAGACCTAGGTGCAACTCCAACTTATGCCATATTAAATGTTGTAATTCCACAAATTAAACCTGCAATATTAACTGGGGCACTAATGTCCTTTACACTTTCCATTGATGATTTTGTAATTTCCTTCTTCAACACAGGCCAAGGAGTTTCAAACCTTTCAATAACAATTTACTCCATGGCGAGAAAGGGAATTAACCCATCAATAAATGCAGTATCAACATTAATGTTAGTAGCACTTTTAATCCTTCTTGTAATAATCAACAAGAGAAGTGAGAGAATGAGAAAAATCGAGGTAATCTAATGAAAAAATTGAAAAAAATTATTTTAGCACTTGCAATCCTAATGGTATTTTCCCTAACAGGATGTGGTAAAGAGGAAACAGCAAAAGAAGAAATTTATGTTTACAACTGGGGAGAATATATTGACCCACAAATTCTAAAGGACTTCCAAAAGGAAACAGGCATCAAGGTAAACTACGACACTTACGCATCTAACGAAGACCTTTATATTAAGATGACACAATCACAAGACAAGTACGATGTAGTTGTTCCTAGTGATTACATGATTGAAAGACTAATCAAAGAAGGACTTGTAAGAGAAATTGACTTTAAAAATGTTCCAAACTTTGAAAATGTAGAAGACATCTTAAAGAATCCAAGCTTTGATCCAGAAAATAAATATTCTGTTCCATACTTCTGGGGAACTGTGGGAATAGTTTACAACAAGGCAGAAGTTAAGGACAAGGTTGATTCATGGGATATACTTTGGAATGAAAAATATAAAGACCAAATAATTATGTATAACTCACAAAGAGATACTTTGGGAATTGCCCTTAAGAGATTGGGATATTCTCTAAACTCAACAAATGAAAATGAACTACAAGAAGCTAAAAAATCATTAATAGAACAAAAGCCTTTGGTTTATGCTTATCTTGATGATGATGGACGTGATGTTATAGTACAAGGAGATGCGAACTTATCTGTAATGTATTCAGGTGATGCCCTTCTTATGATGGACCAAAATGAAGACCTTGACTATGTAGTGCCAAAAGAAGGTTCTAACATTTGGTACGACTCCATGGTTATTCCAAAGAATGCACAAAATGTCGAGGGAGCAGAAAAATTTATAAATTACATGCTAGAAAAAGAAGTTCAAGCAAAAAATGCTGAGTATTGTGTAGGTTACACTTCACCAGTTAAGGGAGTAAAAGAAATGCTACCAGATGAAATTAAAAACTCAAAGGTTGCATATCCAGACCTTGATAAGCTTCCAGAATTAGAATCCTTTAAAGATCTAGGAGATTTTATAAAAGTTTATGATAGAATCTGGACAGAAATTAATGCTTCTAATCTTTAATATGCTAATAAATTTGTTTATTTTAAGACCTCCATATGATATCATGTATATTAAGCGAAATGTTTTCATGATGGAGGTTTAAAATGAACGAGAGAATAAAAAAGCTTGTGGTATTTGCAATTTTTATATTAGTACTTATGTTAGCTTCTCTAACTGCTTTTTTCAGTAAGTCTCTTATGTGGCCAAACGCTGACGTAGACAGGGAGTTCGACGGAATTCTTTTTAACAATGCTGATGGAGTAGAAAATCTACAAGTTACAAGATCCATGGCAAAAGAAGGCCAAGAAAATCTAATAAAATACGACATAAAGTTTAATTACACAGGCGAAGATTCAACAGCAAGAATATTAGGCACACCTAATAGGCAAATTTTCTTTGGCGAAGGAATTACTTACGGCAAGTCAAAGGTAAAGCTAAAGGGAGACTTTGACAAAATTAATAAATCTCTTTTCGAAGAAAAATTAAAATTAAAGGTAAAAGATTTTTATAACAAGACTGATAATAAGGACTTTAAGGCAGTGAGTGAAGTAAAACTAGCTTTAAAGGAAAAAGTTGGCGAATATGAATTCACAGTTTACTATCCAGCAAATCCACTTTATTTTTCAGGTGGACAAAAGGTTGAAGATGCTTCAATATTTGTGACAAATGCAAAGGTAGAAAACTGGACTGAATCAATTAAGTCAAGCAACAGTGTAAAAGAAGCTTACACAAATTCAGGTTATTATGTAAATAAGATTGAATTAATAAACCAAGGACTAATAAATAAAATTTCTCTTATTAACACAGCAAGTACAGTTATCTTCTTAGTATTAACACTAGGAGTAATTGCTCTTATTTGGTTTGATAGGGGTAATTTTAAAATTTATCTTGGTGCCCTATTTATAATGATTCCTGCATTTTATAGGTTCATGGACAAGGGAACAAGTAACCTTGGTGTTCTTATAGCCTACCCAATCTTGGGACTAATTGCATCAATCGCAGCAAGATTTCTTGCATCTGATGGCGACTTTACCCTAAGTAGCAAAGAAATGAAACAATCAGTGGCATTTTTATTAATGTACTTTGTTTTTTCACTTGTGTTCTTTATGATACCAAGAGTATTTATTGGATAAGTTAATATGTAGTTTAAAAGCTCAATATTCTATTGGGCTTTTTTTATTGCAAATTTTTATTAAAAGCTTAGGGCTTTGTATAAAATTAAAAAATATTTTTATAAATTATTAGAATTAAAAATTAATTTTAGGAATTTAACTATAGGCTATGAAGTTATAAAGGATCACAAATAATTAAATTTTTGTGAATTAATAAATATTTCTTAGAAAAATAAAAAGTATAAACATAATAGGAAAACTTTTTTATTAAAATTGAAATAATAACTTATTTAATATATAATTTAATTAAATAACTATAGGAGGATTTTTAAATGAAGAAGAAATTTACACTACTTTCAGTGTTATTGATTGCAATGACACTTGTTGCTTGTGGTGGCGGCAACAAAAAAGAAGCAGATGGAAACGCTGCAAACGCTGCAAACGCTACTAAAGAAACAACTGAAGCTAAATCAGATGTTAACGTTGGTTTTGTAACTGACGAAGGTGGAGTTAATGACCAATCCTTTAACCAAGGAGTTTGGGAAGGACTTCAAAAAGCAATTGATGAACTTGGAATCAAGGCTGACTACATTGAATCTAAGGACACTAAGGACTACACTCCTAACCTAGAAACTTTTGCTGACCAAGATAAGAATCTTATCGTTGGTGCTGGTTTCAAAATGGGTGGAGCTATAGCTGAAGCAGCTGCAATGTATCCAGAAACTAACTATGCAATTGTTGACGTTGACGTTACTGCAGGACCTGACGGAAAAGTTGAAGCTCCTTCAAACCTACTTGGAATTATGTTTAGAGCACAAGAACCATCTTTTCTAGTTGGTTATATCGCTGGTATGACTACAGAAACTAACAAGGTTGGTTTCGTTGGTGGCCAAGAAGGTAACATTATTTGGGGATTCGAATATGGTTACAAGGCTGGTGTTGATTACGCAGCTAAGGAAAAGGGAACTGACATAGAAGTTCTTAGCCAATATGTTGGAGATTTCTCTGACGCACAAAAGGGTAAATCAATCACTGCTACAATGTACCAAAACGGTGCTGACGTAGTATTCCACGCAGCTGGTGGAGCAGGCGAAGGTGTTATCGAAGCTGCTAAAGAAGCTGACAAGTGGGTAATTGGTGTTGACAGAGACCAAAGCGACAGAGCTCCTGAAAATGTATTAACTTCTGCAATGAAAAATGGCGATGTTGCTGTTTACCAAGTTGTAAAAGATATGCAAGAAGGTAAGTTCGAAGGTGGAAGAACAATTGAATTTGGTCTTTCTGATGATGGAGCAGTAGGTATTGCACCAACTTCTGACAAGAATGTTAAGCCTGAAATTTTAAAATCAGTTGAAGAAATTACTGAAAAAATTGTTTCTGGCGAAATCAAAGTTCCTTACAACGAAGAAACTTACAACGAATACAAATAAGCCTATAAAGTCATCTCTTAGGAGTCATCTAGGGGATGACTTTTTTTATTGTAAATAATTTTAAAATTGCTTAATTCTTTGGTATAATTTACTTAATATAACAAAGGAGCGTTTGTATTGGAAACTAATAACAAAGACTTAGTCGTAAGGATGGAGAATATCACCAAAAAATTTGGTGATTTCACTGCAAACGACGGAATTGATCTTGATATTAGGAGGGGCGAAATCCATTCTCTTCTTGGAGAAAACGGTGCCGGTAAGACTACTCTTATGAATATGCTTTACGGTTTGAGTTCTCCCACATCAGGTGAGATTTATATAAATAATGAAAAAAAAGAATTCAAGGATCCCAACGACGCCATTAAGGCAGGACTAGGCATGGTTCACCAACACTTTATGCTTATTGAACCCTTTACTGTTGTTGAAAATATTGTTCTTGGCATGGAGCCCATGAATGGAATCAAGGTGGACATAAAGAAGGCAAGGGAAGATGTAGTTGCCCTTTCTGAAAAATATGGTTTTAAAATTGATCCTGATGCAAGAATCCAAGACATCACTGTAGGCACTCAACAAAAGGTAGAAATTCTTAAGGTTTTGTATAGGGGTGCTGACATCTTAATTTTTGATGAGCCAACTGCTGTTTTGACTCCTCAAGAAATCACTGAATTAATCGAAATAATAAAAAATCTTGCAAAGGAAGGCAAGTCTATAATTATAATCACCCACAAGCTAAAGGAAATTAAGCAAATGGCAGACAGGTGTACAATTATTAGACGTGGCAAAAAGATTGATACAGTAAATGTATCTGATGTAAGTGAATCTGAACTTGCTGACATGATGGTTGGAAGAGCCGTTCATCTAGATGTTAATAAGGCTGATTGTAAGGCTGGCGACACAATACTAGATATCAAGGGTCTAACTGCAAGAGATATTAGAAATGTCATAAAGTTAGACGACTTAAACCTTGATATCAAGGCTGGAGAAATCCATGGCATTGCAGGTGTTGATGGAAATGGTCAGTCTGAACTTATTGAAACTCTTACTGGTCTTAAAAAGGCAGAGTCGGGGTCTGTGATCTTTAAGGGCGAAGAAATTTTAAACCATAGTCCAAGGGATATTATTGAAAGAGGTTTAAATTCTATTCCTGAAGATAGACAACTTAGAGGTCTTGTCCTAGATTTTTCTGTTGCAGAAAATATTATTTTAAAGGAATACTACAAGGACAAGTTTTCCAAAAAAGGAATTTTAGATTTTCCTAATATTGAAAAAAATGCCACTGACCTTTCAGAGGATTATGATATAAGACCAAGAAACATTAAACAACTTGCAGGTGCCCTTTCTGGTGGTAACCAACAAAAGGTAATTATAGCAAGAGAGATTTCTGGAGATCCAGATCTTCTTATTGCAGCCCAACCAACTAGGGGGCTAGATGTTGGTGCCATTGAATACATTAGGAATTTCTTGATAAAGCAAAGAGACAAGGGAAAGGCAGTTCTCCTCATCTCCTTTGAACTTGATGAAATTATGGCACTATCTGATAGGATTTCTGTTATTTATAATGGAAAAATCTTAAAGACCTTTGATGCAAAACAAACTAATGAAAGAGAACTAGGACTATATATGGCAGGAGGTAAAAATGAAGAGAAATAGGTTTATATACACAATCCTCGCCATTGTACTTGGTATCTTAATTGGGTCAATCATACTTTTAATGAGTGGAACAAATCCAGTTGAGGCATACAAGGTAATCTTCTTAGGTGCCTTTGGAAAGCCTAAGTATATTTCCTGGACAATAGTAAAGGCAGTACCCCTAATCCTAACAGGACTTTCAGTTGCCTTTGCTTTTAACACAGGTCTATTTAATATTGGTGCTGAAGGTCAATACATTGTTGGTTCCATTGGAGCCCTCGTTGTTGGACTTTTGCTAGACCTTCCTCCAGTAATCCACGGACTTGTAGCACTTTTAGTTGGTGCTCTTTGTGGTTATCTCTGGGGAGCTATAGTTGGAATCCTAAAGGCAAAATTCCAAGTTAATGAAGTTATATCTTCCATTATGATGAACTGGATTGCCTTTTATTTAAGTAATTATCTTTTGAGTTTTCCAATCTTAAGATCAATTGAATCAGATAACTCCTATCCAATTAAACAATCAGCCAGCATAAAAATTGCTGGGGCTTGGAAGATGAGTGAGTCTGGTAGAGCTTATCTTGCTCAACATAAATTTTTAAAGGATATTTTAAATCCACCACTAAACTTTGGTATCATTATTGCCATTATTGCAGCCATAGTAGTTTGGTACATCCTAAAGAAAACTACACTTGGTTACGAACTTCGTGCTGTTGGTTTTAATGAAAAAGCAGCGGAATACGGTGGAATTGACATTAACAAATCTATTGTAAAATCCATGGGTATTGCAGGAATCTTGGCAGGACTTGCTGGTGCAATAACTGTTCTTGGTGTTTCTGGTGACATTGGAATCATGGCAGCCCAAGAAGGTTACGGATTTGATGGAATGGCAGTTGCCCTTATAGCTGGCAACAATCCACTGGGTACAATCCCAGCAGCCCTTCTCTATGCAGGCTTAACTTATGGAGGAGGAAAGCTTACTACAATAGGAACTTATTCAGAAGTTGTAAATATAATTATTGGTATAATGATCCTATTTATTGCAATGCCAAAACTTTTGGATATGATTAAGTTCTTCTTTACTAAGTGGTCAAAGAAGGATGGAAAAAATTTAGAAAAAGGAGGAGCAAATGAATAGTTCACTTTTAAGCTTAGCAAGTATTTTATCAATTACACTTTTATATTCAGCTCCCCTCATTTATACAGCCCTCGGAGGTGTCTTATCTGAAAATGCCGGAGTTGTAAACATTGGACTTGAAGGAATGATGGCCATAGGAGCAGTTGTGGGATCCATTGTTGGCTACTATCTAGGAAACCCTTGGTTGGCTTTCTTGTGTGGAGGACTTGGCGGGATGTTAATTGCCCTTCTTCATGCAATAGCTACAATTAACTTTGCAGCAGATCACGTTGTAAGTGGTATTGCCATTAACTTAATTGGACCTGGACTTGCACTTTTCCTTTGTAGACTCTTCTTTGATGGAGCAGCCATGTCAAAATCAATTGATTATGAAAACAAACTTCCAGTTTTATTTGGAAAAGTTTTTAAATCTGGTGGTGGAAAGGGAATAATGAGATTCTTTGACATTGTGTTCTCACAATATGCATCAGTTTACCTTGCCTTTGTCCTTGTATTAGTAGTTTACTTCATACTTTACAAGACTAGACTTGGTCTAAGGATAAGGGCAGTTGGTGAATATCCTAAGGCAGCAGAAACTCTTGGAGTTGACGCCTACAAGATCAAATACATTTGCGTATTAGCATCTGGTTTTTTAGCAGGACTTGGTGGAGCCTCAATGTCTCTTGCAGTTGTATCCAACTACAGGGAAACACTTATCTCTGGTCAAGGCTTTATTGCCCTTGCTGCAGTAATCTTTGGTGGATGGAAACCCCAAGGGGCTATGCTAGCTTGCTTACTCTTTGGTTTTGCACAAGGACTTTCAGTTTTCCTAGGATCCATTGGAATAAAAATCGATACAAACTTACTTTCAATGATTCCTTACGCAATAACCCTTCTTGTCTTAATAATTTTTGTGAAGGGATCAAGAGCACCATCAGCAGATGGTATTCCTTACGAAAGAAACAATTAAAAATAAAATTTGTCTCAGCTTCGGCTGGGACTTTTTTTATGCCCTGATTTATCTTAGTAAATTATAAAAATTTTCTGATATAATTTCTTTAAGAGGAGGATGTTTATGACTTTTGAAAATTTTATAAATAGGAGGAAGGGACGACTTAATAAAATATCTGACGTCAAGGGAGTGAAGGTTGGCCACTCAACTATTAGGGATGGTAAAATAAAAACTGGAGTGACATGTATCATGCCCCATGATGGAGATGTATTTAAGGAAAAACTCTTGGCAAGCTCTTACATAATTAACGGTTACGGAAAAAGTCTTGGCCTAGTTCAACTTGAAGAGTTAGGTACTCTTGAGTCACCAATTTTTATGACTAACACAATGAGTCTTGGAAGAGTTCTTGACTCATCAATGAAGTGGATGATTGATAGGTATCCTAAGGTGGGCGACAAGTCAGGAGCACCAAATATAATTGTCACTGAATGCAACGACGGAGTTATAAATGATATGAGGGGACTTCATGTAAAAGAAGAAAATGTACTGGAGTCTCTTGAAAATATAAAAGAAGACTTTGAAGAAGGCTCAGTGGGAGCAGGAACAGGTATGATTTCCTTTAACCTCAAAAGTGGAATTGGCTCTTCATCAAGAATTATTGAAATAGAAGGAGAGGACTACACACTAGGCAGTCTAGTCTTGTCAAATTTTGGCAGGATAAAGGACTTAAAGATAGAAGGTAGACCCATAGGACGTGAAATGTATTTAAAGTCCAAGGAAAAAAGGGAAGATAAGGACAAGGGATCAATTATTATTGTCCTCGCAACAGACTTGCCACTAAGCTCAAGGCAATTAAAGAGACTTGCAAAGAGGGCCACAATTGGTCTTGGCAATGTTGGATCTTACTTAGGGCATGGATCAGGAGACATTGTAATTGCCTTTTCAACTGCCAATAAGATAGTTGAATCTAACTTTGAAGAAATTAAAGTTCTAAAAGAAGATTTATTAGATGATGCCTTTAGGGCTTGTGCAGAATCAGTAGAAGAATCTGTAATTAAATCCTTAATTTATTCCGAGTCAGAAGTAACAAAGGATGGTAAAAAAATATTTTCTCTTGAAGAAAATTTAAAAAATTTGGGAATAGATTTTTGATATTTATTAACTTATTTAAAATTTATGGGTGTGGGTGTTACAATAAATTAAAAGGGATTATTTTTATTTATAAAATACTCTTAAACTAGTTTTATAAATAAAAGATTTTAGAGGTGATTTAATGAGTGATTTAACTATATATTTCTTAGTAACAGTTTTTATATCAGCCTTAGAAACTTTTAATTACATAAGAGAAGATAAGAAAGAAGAAAAAGATTCTAAGAATGACGTAATATATTCCTTCCTAGTGAGCAATTTTTTAATCTTACAATTTTACTTTACAATTTATCAAAATATTGGATTTGCAATTATGGTTAGCATATTTGTTTATTTTGTGTTTTGGGCTATTTATAAACTTTACACAGATAGGAAAAGAGGAAGTAAGTTACTGAAAAATAAGAATGAGCCTAAGTGGAGGGTTTTATTTATTTCAATATCTTTTATATTATTAGCAAGTCTTAGTTTTTTAGAATTAGAAGATGGAGCTACTATTTATTCATACAACAAAAGTGACTTTCGAAAAATTTTAATAATTTCAATTTTTTTTATTAGCTACATTAGAATTATTTTAGACTTGAGAGTTTTAAAAAGAATTTTATTTGAAAAAGATATTTGGAGAAGAGCTTTTATTATTTCAGAAATTATTTTGATTTTGGTATTAGGTTTAGGAAGTGCCTATAATATAAAAAATGTAAACCGCTTTGATTTTTATGTAGAGAGAGAAGATTATCAAGAAACATCAGGAGAGGAATTATGGGATCATTAATTATATTACTTATACCAGCGATTATTTTATGTTCAATAATTCTAATTGAAGATTGGTATAAAAAAAGAAGAGGAATAGAAACTGACAGTGGTGATGTATTGAATAGCTATATTTATGCCTTTGTAGTTATTGAAATGTGGCTTTCAAATACTTTTAGTCAAGACAAGTTGTTTGTATATTTAGTAGTTTTTGGTCTTGTGGCATATTTTGTATATAAAACTTTCACAGAAGATATTATGAAAAACAAGTACAAGGATGACCCAAGACTTTATAAAATAACAACAATTATTGTTCAAAGTCTCCTTATAATTTATCAAGTAATATTTTTTATAAGTCTTGAAGATGGTCATAGGATTGACTTCTTTGGGAAAAAAGAGTTTTCAATTATTTTGCCATGCTTTGTTTTAGCTATTTTGTGGCTTAGCTATTATTTTTCAAAAAAATCACTGACTATATTATTTAATGATAAGGATACTTACAGGAAGCTTTTTATATCTCTACAAATTTTATTTATAATAATTTTTGTAGCCTTTACTATTTATAACTACATAAATATTAATAGGTTTGATTTTTATCTCGATAGGATGTAAAACTTTGGGACTTGAAGGAGAGAATGAAATGACAGGCAAAATTCAAGTAATCCTTTTTGGAACTTTTTTAGCAATATTATTTTTTATAATTATTAGAAAATTATCTAAGAAGAAAGTTAAAAAAAATTCTATCAAAGAAGAGAAACTTTTAGATTCTTACCTCGCTTATACAATATTGACAAGCTATTGGCTTAGTTCCATTTATTCGAGAACAAAGGTAATCTTATTTTATTTTGGAGTTTATCTAGTTATATATATTTTATTGAAAATATTAAACTTCGACTCAAAAATTTATAACAATGAAAAATATTTAAAGTTAACAGTTATAATAAATTGTCTAATTTTTACGATTTATCAGTTTGTATTTTTCTTAACATTAAAAAATGGAAATGTTATAAAAAATTTTAACAAATCAGCTTATATTAACACTACGATTTATTTGTTAATGGGATTTTTTATTGTTAATATATATTTCTTAATTAAAAATCTTAGGACAATTTTTACAAAGAAAGACATTTACAGAAAAGTTTTTACCATTATAGATATAATTTTTATCCTATCCCAAGCTTTCTTTATAGTTTATAATCTTGTAAATGCAGATAGGTTTGTTTTTTTTTAACTGGATAAACTTATGTAAATTTTAAATAAAAAGAATAGATAATGAAAAAATATGGGAATTTCGCCAATTTCTCATATTTTTTGTTGACTTAATGATTATCTAATGATAAAATTGATGAGTATTTGAGACGGAAAGACTACCTAAATGCAGGTAGTCTTTGAAATGTCCAATACTATTAATAAAACAGGAGGTGCAATTAATGCCTACAATTAACCAATTAGTAAGAAATGGTAGAAAGAAAATTCACAGTAAATCTAAATCACCAGCTCTTGATGTAAACTATGACACACTTAAAAAAGTTGAAACAGAAGTTAACTCTCCACAAAAAAGAGGAGTTTGTGTTGCAGTAAGAACAGTAACACCTAAGAAACCGAATTCAGCTCTTAGAAAAGTTGCCAGAGTTCGTTTAACAAACGGATACGAAGTTATGGCTTACATTCCAGGAATCGGACACAACCTACAAGAACACAGTGTTGTTTTAATCCGTGGTGGAAGAGTAAAGGATTTACCAGGTGTTAGATACCATATCGTAAGAGGTACTCTTGATACAGCTGGAGTTACAGACAGAAAGCAATCTAGATCTAAATATGGTACTAAGAAACCTAAAAATTGATAGAATTTTACATGAGATTTTATAGATTTTTGGCTTACGGGCTCAACCTGAGTACCAATGAATCGACTGAAAAATAGTTAAGGAGGGAAGTTATGCCAAGAAAAGGACATATCCAAAAACGTGAAGTTATGGCTGATCCAGTATACGCAGATGTGGTTATCACTAAGCTTATAAACAATGTTATGCTTGACGGTAAAAAAGGTACTGCTCAAAGAATTGTATACGGAGCACTTGAAACAATCGCAGAACAAACTGGAGAGGACGCACTTGAAGTATTTTACAAGGCACTTAACAATGTAATGCCTGTACTTGAAGTAAAGGGAAGAAGAATAGGCGGTGCTACTTACCAAGTACCAATGGAAGTAAGACCGGAAAGACGCCAAACTCTAGGCCTTAGATGGTTAGTTAAATATGCAAGAGCTAGAGGCGAAAAGACTATGCACGAAAGACTTGCAAAAGAAATTCTAGACGCATCAAACGGTTTAGGCGGAAGTGTTAAGAGAAAAGATGAAATGCATAGAACAGCAGAAGCTAACAAGGCATTTGCTCACTATAGATGGTAATAAGGGGAGGAATTTATGGCTCGCGAAATACCATTAGAAAAATATAGAAATATCGGTATTATGGCCCATATTGATGCTGGAAAGACTACTACTACAGAACGTATTCTTTTCTACGCTGGTAAGATTCACAAAATCGGTGAAACTCACGACGGTGGAGCACAAATGGACTGGATGGAACAAGAACAAGAAAGAGGTATAACAATTACTTCTGCAGCTACTACATGTCACTGGAAGGGCTACAGACTTAATATCATCGATACTCCGGGACACGTTGACTTCACAGTAGAAGTTGAAAGATCTCTAAGAGTACTTGATGGTGCTGTTGCACTTTTTGACGCAAAAAGTGGTGTAGAACCTCAATCTGAAACTGTTTGGAGACAAGCAGATAAATACCATGTTCCAAGAATTGCACACATCAACAAGATGGACGTTACAGGTGCAGACTTCTTTAGATCTGTTGATACAATCGACAAAAAACTAAAGGGTAACCCTGTTCCAATTCAAGTTCCAATGGGAGCAGAAGATACTTTCATAGGAATGATTGACCTTGTTGAAATGAAAGCAGAAATTTACAAGGATGAACTTGGAAAGGAAATCGAAATTACAGATGTTCCTGAAGAGTACATGGACATTGCAAATGAATATAGAGAAAACTTAATCGAAGTTGCATCTGAATTTGATGAAGACCTTATGATGGCTTACCTTGAAGGTGAAGAAATCGATAACGAACTTCTTAAGAAAGCTATAAGAAAGGGTACTCTTGCTGTTAAGATTACTCCAGTATCTTGTGGTTCTTCTTACAAGAATAAGGGTGTACAACTTCTATTAGATGCAATTATTGACTACTTACCATCTCCACTTGATGTACCAGCAATCACTGGTGTTGATGAAGATGGAAACGAAGTTCAAAGACACGCATCTGATGATGAACCATTCTCAGCTCTTGCATTTAAAATTGTAACAGACCCATATGTTGGTAAGCTTGCTTACTTTAGAGTTTACTCTGGAGTTCTTAAAGCAGGTTCTTATGTTATGAATACTGCAAAGGGTAAGAGAGAAAGAATCGGAAGAATTCTTCAAATGCACGCTAACAAGAGAGAAGAAATCGAAGAAATCCATGCAGGAGAAATCGCAGCAGCTGTTGGTCTTAAAGACACAGGTACTGGTGATACTCTTTGTGATGAAAAATCTCATGTTATCCTTGAAAACATGGAATTCCCAGAACCAGTTATCTCTGTAGCGATTGAACCAAAGACTAAGGCTTCTCAAGATAAGATGGCTCTTGCTCTTGCAAAACTTGCAGAAGAAGATCCTACTTTCAAAACTCACACAGATGATGAAACTGGTCAAACTATTATCTCTGGTATGGGTGAACTTCACCTTGATATCATCGTTGATAGATTACTAAGAGAATTTAAGGTAGAAGCTAATATTGGTAACCCACAAGTATCTTATAGAGAAGGTATTAAAAAAGCTGCTGAAGGCGAAGCTAAATATGCTCGTCAATCAGGTGGTCGTGGACAATACGGTCACGCTAAGATTAGAATCGAACCAGCTGAACCAGGTGAAGGTTTTGTATTCGAAAATGCCATTGTTGGTGGTGCTATTCCTAAGGAATTTATTGGACCAACTCAACAAGGTATCGAAGAAGCACTTCAATCAGGTATCGTTGGTGGATACGAAGTTCTTGATGTTAAAGTAACACTTTACGACGGTTCTTACCACGAAGTCGACTCTTCAGAAATGGCATTTAAGATTGCCGGATCTATGGCAGTAAGAGATGCTCTTGCTAAGGCTGATCCAGTACTTCTTGAACCAACAATGAAGGTTGAAGTTACAACTCCAGAAGAATACATGGGAGATGTAATTGGTGATATTAACTCAAGACGTGGAAGAATGGAAGGTATGGAACTAGTAGCTGGAGCTCAAATCGTTACAGCTTATGTACCACTAGCAGAAATGTTTGGTTACGCAACAAGCCTTCGTTCAAACACACAAGGAAGAGCAAACTACTCAATGCAATTTGATCACTACGAAGAAGTACCTGCATCAATTGCTGAAGAAGTAGTTGGAGATAAAAAAAATAACTAATAAATAGGAGGATTAATAATGGCAAAAGCAAAATTTGAAAGAAATAAACCACACGTAAACATTGGAACAATTGGTCACGTTGACCACGGTAAGACAACACTAACAGCTGCAATAACACTTGTAATGAACAAGAGATACGGCGGAGGAGAATTCGTAGACTACGCACACATTGACAAGGCACCAGAAGAAAGAGAAAGAGGAATCACAATTTCA
>JAWGHR010000017.1:0-23782 GCA_032560695.1 Peptoniphilus harei
ACCAAAAGAAGGCGAAACAGTAAAAGCAGTTGCAACAGTAGATGGAAAAGACCCATCAGACGAAGCAACAAAAACAGTAGCAGCAGCTGAAACACCAGCTGAAGACGATACAAAGGTAACTGGAGATGTTAAACCAGTAGATCCTACTGATGATCCTCAAGACACTGGTATAAATGTTGAAAATCCAGATAAAGATACTAATATTTCTGCTAAAGATGAAGACGGAAAAGATATCCCAGTTGAAATCGATGAAAACGGAAATGTTATTGTAACTCCAGGTGAAGATGTTGATGGACCAATAACAGTAGTTATTGAAGACAAAGACCTTCCAGGTGGAAAAGTTGAAGTTGAAGTTCCAGTTATCGGACACGCTATGTGTAGAGACGACAACGGTAGTGGAGACCACGGATATAGACCTGGACACGGTGGAAGTGATGTATTTGATCGTCTATTCAGAAGACATGACTACACTCCAACTTACCCAGTTAAGGCTGTAGTTCCTGAAAAGACTGAAGCCGCTACTCCAGTTCGTGATACTTTATGGTATGTATTCCACATCAACGAGTTCGAATACGAAGTTGTTAGAAATGGCGTTGTTACTAAGAGATTAATGGACGTAACTCCAGTTCTTCAAAATGGTAGAACAATGCTTCCACTTAGATATGTAGCTGAAGCTCTTCAAGCTGACGTTAAGTGGGATGCTAAGACAAGAACTGCAACATTCACTAAGGATGGCTTAACTGCTTCAATCCAAATCGACAGTGATGAAATAGTTCTTTCTAACGGCAAGACTGTTAAGATGGACTCTAAACCACTTAATATCAATGATAGAATCCTAGTTTCTGTTACTAACGTAGCCAATGTATTTGGTCTAACTAACGGAAACACTCAAGATAAGATTGATCAAGATATTGAATGGGAACAACAAGATAAGAGTGCAACAATTTATATTAGAAGATAAGTTGTTGATAATTAAGAGGAACCCTTAGGGGTTCTTCTTTTTTTACATATTTTTTTATTATTTTAGTTACATGGGATTTAAAATTTATGCAATTCAATGGATAATTATAATTTAAACTTTATTTCAGACGCAAAATCAAACGCAAAACATGATTTACGTTTTATTTCAAACGCAAAAGCAGACGTAAAATTTTACGTTTGTTTTTACGTTTGTTTTTGTTTATAATTGAGTCAGGAGGAGTTATGAGAGAAAAACATAATTTAGAATTTAAGGAAAGAATTTCTGATTCGTTTTTAAAAACAGTTGTGGCTTTTGCCAATTATGATGGTGGAGAAATTTTATTTGGAGTAGATGATAATGGTACTTATGTTGGTCTAAAGGATTTAAAATCTGATGCTATTACCATTGAGAATAAGATTAATGATTCGATCTCACCTCAAATAGATTTTGAAATAGAAGTTGATTGCAAGAAAAAAATTATTAATCTTAAAGTTAGGCCAGGCCTCGAAAAACCTTATTTTTATAAATCAAAATCTTACAAGAGAAATGATTCTTCGACTGTTGAGGTTGATAGCTTGGAACTCAAGAGATTAATAGTAGAAGGTCAAAATAAATCTTATGACTCTCTGTCTTCAAAAAAGGAAAGCTATAATTTTGATTATCTTGAAGAGAAATTTAAAGAAATTGTTGGAATCGAAAAGATAAACAAGGATATTTTAAAGACTTTGGAATTAATAGATAAAGATGGAATCTTGACCAATGCAGGTTATTTGTTTGCTGATAGGAATGAGGCTAATCTAATTGATATAGTTAGATTTGGAGCAGATCAAAATACTATTTTGAGTCGTATGCAGATAAAAGGTGTTTCAATTCTGGAAGCTTTTGACACAAGTATTGAGAAGTATAGGGAGTATTATCAATTTGAAAAAATTGAAGTATCTTACCGCGAGAAAGTTGACTTAGTTCCTGAGAAAGCCTTTAGGGAAGCTATTGCCAATGCTTTGGTTCACAGGGATTGGATGACAAATTCTTATATTCAAGTTTCTATGGAAAAAAATTTTATTACTATTGTTTCTCCTGGTGGTTTGCCAAGTGGTATAAGTGAAGAGGAATATCTTGAAGGGCAAATTTCTGTTATGAGAAACCCAATTATAGGCAATATATTTTTTAGGTTAAATATTATCGAGAGTTTTGGAACTGGTATTAAGAGGATTAAAGAAGCTTATAAAGATTCAATGAAAAATCCTTCTTTTAAAATTTTTGATAATTCTATTGAGGTTAAGCTTCCTGTTTTATCTGGTTTGGAAAATTTAAATGATGATGAGCAAAAGATTTACAAGGCATTGGAAGCTGGTTCTCTTTCTAGTTCCACAATTGCTGAAGATACTGGTTTTGGGAAAAGTAAAGTTTTAAACTTGTTAAATGATATGATGGAAGAGGGTTACGTCATAAAAATTGGAAGAGGAAGAGGTACAAGGTATTCTCTTAAGTAGGTATGAATAATAGGATTGAGCTTGTCATTGGTTAAAAAGAATTATGTTTTTAATAAGTACAATTAAAAATAATAATAAAAAAACTCTTTATGTGCTATAAAAATAAAAGCAAACATAAAGAGTTTTTGTTTTAAAAATGTTATAATGAAATTGAGGACATACAAAGGTGGTTGCCTAATATTTATATTAGGAGGAATGACTATACCCATTCGGGCACGCGTGAGTGCTTATGAAATTCTATCTATAGTGTTAGAATTTGCAACACTAGTAGTCATCATCTTAACACTTAAAGATAAAAAGTAGTTAAAATGTAAAAAACCACCTGTATCGGCTTAGGTGGTTTTTATATTAATTAACCCTAAGGCGACCGCTGCTTGTGCCCGAATGGGTATTAACGGTGTCCTCATTTATGTATATAATATCATAAAGTTTATTTAAAATCAATTTATTATGACTTTACGAATTTCTGTTACTTCATATTTTTTTCTTAACTCACAAATTTTTATAACTTCATAATTATTTACAACTTTATAAATTTCTATTGCTTAACAATTTTTTTACGACTTCATAATTTTTTGCAGCTTCATAAATTTTTATAAACTCACAATATTTTATGTAACTTACAATCTTACAAGCTTTTTAAAGATTTTTGTGTTATAATATCTAAAGAAAGAACTTGAAGGACCGAGGGAATCTCGGTCTTTTTTTATTTTACAAATAGATTAGGAGAATATATTGAGATTTAGTGATTTAAATTTATCTAGTGAACTTTTGCAGGCTATTGATGACATGGGTTTTGAAAATCCTTCGGAAGTCCAAGAAGGGACTATCCCTCTTATTTTGGAAGGTCGTGACGTTCTTGCTCAGGCACAGACTGGTACTGGCAAGACTGCTTCTTTTGGGATTCCAATGATTGAGGGAATGGAAGAAAATGCTGATGACTTGCAGGGCCTTGTCCTTGTTCCTACAAGGGAGCTTGCTAGACAGGTATCGGAAGAATTAAAGAAGCTTGCAAAATATAAAAAGTTCATAAACATTGTGCCCATTTATGGTGGTGCTGATATGGGCAAGCAACTGCGTGACCTTAAAAAGGGAGCAGACATTGTAGTTGGAACTCCTGGCAGGGTCATGGACCACATGAAGAGGAAGACTATTAGGCTTGATGGACTAAAGTTTTTGACTCTTGATGAAGCTGACGAGATGTTTGACATGGGTTTTAGGGATGATATGAAGACTATTATCGAGAAGACTAACTCTGATAGACAAACTTTATTTTTCTCAGCAACTTTTGACAATGACATAAGGGAGTTTTCTAGGCTTTATCAAGTGGATCCTGAGAAAGTTATTATTGAAAAGAAGGAACTCACTGCTGAGAAGATCGAGCAATTTTATCTTGAGCTCAACAGGAATATGAAGACAGAAATTCTTAACAGGCTCATCCTCATCCACAAACCAAAGAAGTCCATAATCTTCTGCAACACTAAGAGGATGGTGGAGACTCTTGAGGTTGAGATTGCCCAAAGGTGTTACAAGGTTGACTCCCTTCACGGTGATATGCGTCAGTCATCAAGGGACAACGTCATGAAGAAGTTTAGGAATGGGACTATTGATGTATTAATTGCCACTGATGTTGCTGCTCGTGGTCTCGATGTGTCTGACATCGACCTTGTCTTCAACTACGACCTGCCACAACAAGCTGAGTATTATGTTCACAGGATTGGTCGTACGGCAAGGGCTGGCAAGAAGGGGGCATCTTTTACTTTTGTAACTAGCAGGGACTATCCTAAGTTTAGGGAAATCGAAAAGTATGCAAATATAAAGATGGAAAAGATGAAGCTCCCTACTAAGGCCGATGTTGAGAGGGAAAGTCTTGACAATCTTTTTGACAAGGTCAACGAGAATATAATAAGAGTTGAGGACCAAGAGAACTACACAGGAGTTTTAAACAAGCTCTTGGCAGAAGGTCACAGCCTCTACGATATTTCTACTTCTCTTCTTAAGATTGTGAACGAGTCTACTAACAAGACTAAGATTAAGGACCTTGATAGGGTAGACTATGGCAAGAGATTTGAAATGTCTAAGGATTCTAATTCTTCTAAGAGGAAGTCCAAGGACAAGGGCATGAAAAAAATTAAGGGTCCAAAGATTTTTATCAACAAGGGCAAGAGGGACGGTCTTGACTCTCGTGATATCATTAGGCTACTTGGCAAGCACACTGATATTAAGCCAAGTGACATTGGAAGGATTAACATTATGCCAAACTTTTCCTTCGTAGAGATCCCAAAGAATATGATTAAGGATGCCATAAGAGATATTGACGGAAAAAGTCTTAAGGGCAAGTCTATTAAGGCAGAGTATTCTGAAAAATAATTTTTATAGTTAATAAGTTTTTAATTTTTCCCCAGGTGGTGGTCACTCACTTGGGGATTTTTATTTGCAAATTTTATTTATTTCAATCTTTGTTATAATAGACCTAGGAGGTTTTTATGGATAACAAATTTTTAATTATAGATGGAAGTTCCCTTTTCTTTAGGGCCTTTTATGCCCTGCCACTTCTTAAGACTAAGAGGGGACTTTATACAAATGCAATTTATGGCTTTGTCATGATGGTGGAGAATGCCATTGAGAAGGTAAAGCCAACTCACCTTGCAGTTTGCTTTGACATGAAGGGGAAGACTTTTAGGTCAGAGATTTACAAGGACTACAAGGGAACTAGGCAAAAGACTCCCAATGAATTGGAACAACAATGGCCTCTTGTGCGTGAAATCTTAGGTCACATGAATGTAAAGATCCTTGAGTCACCAGTTTATGAGGCTGACGACATTGCTGGCACTCTTTCAAAGCTTGGGACTGAAGAAGGTTTTGAGAATTATCTTTTGACAGGGGACAAGGACTATTTCCAACTTGTAAATGAAAAGACCAAAGTCCTCTTCACTCGCAAAGGAATTACTGACATGGACATCATGACAGTGGAAAAGATTAAAGAAGATTATGGAATTGAGCCTCTTGAATTCATTGAGCTAAAGGCTCTTATGGGAGACTCTTCTGACAACATCCCAGGAATTTATGGGATCGGAGAAAAGACTGGCCTCAAACTTGTTCGTCAGTTCCACACTCTTGAAAATCTTTATGACAATATTGATGATGTTTCTGGTAAGAAGTTAAAGGAAAAATTAGTTGACGGCAAGATGTCTGCCTTCATGAGCAAGAAGCTGGGGACAATTGTAAAGGATGTTCCTATAGAAGAGAGCCTTGATGACTTCAAAAAAGTCGACTACGACTATGAAAAGTTATCAGAACTTTATCGTGATTTTGAGTTTAACTCCATGTTAGATAGGCTTCCAGAAGAATATCGCAAGGAAGAAGTGGAGGAAATCTCCCAAGACAACTTTGAATTTGTTGAAATAAAAGACCTAAAGGAAATTGAAAAAGAAATCAAGGACAAGAAGTCCCTTGCCTTTAAATTTATTACAGATGGAAAGATTTATGAAGATGTTAAGCCTATCTATCTTGCTATCAAGACCAAGGACTCTGAAGTCAAGTTTATTTCTTATGAAGATATAGACTTTGACTTCTTGGAGAAGATTATGGAAGATGAAGATGTCGAAAAACTTGGATATTCTTTAAAAGAAGATATTATTATCTTAATGGACCTTGGGTTTGACATCAAAAATTATTCCCACGACGTTGAAATTGCAGAATATTTATTGAATTCAACTAAGTCTGACTACGACATTAACAAGATTTCCATGGATTACTTCAAAAATGGTTATCTGGACCTTGAAGACCTTCTTGGCAAGGGTGCAAAGAAGAAAACTTATGCTGACTTAGACAAGGATGACCTCTTTAAGTATTTTGCCTTTGTCTTAAATACAATTTATAGGTTAGAAGATATCCAAAAGGAAAAAATTGATGAAGAAGAGATGACTTCTCTTTACCAAGACATGGAGCTACCTCTTGTTGAAGTCCTTGCATCAATGGAATATGTGGGCATCAACACAGACGAGTCTGTACTTGATGAAATTGACGAGCAAATTATTGAAAAATTAAAGACTTTGGAAGAGGAAATTTATGAAGAAGCTGGAGAAGAATTCAACATAAATTCGCCAAAGCAATTGGGAGTAATCTTGTTTGAAAAGATGGACTTTCCAGTTATCAAAAAAACTAAGACTGGTTACTCAACTTCTGCCGACGTTTTGGAAAAACTCCGTGGCAAGGGCGAGATAATCGACAAGATTTTGGACTACAGGAAGTTTTCTAAGCTGAAGTCAACTTATATTGACGGCTTAAAGGCTGTTATAAATAAGAAAACTAAGAGGATCCACTCAAGATTTATGCAGACAGTGACTGCAACGGGAAGGATTTCTTCAACGGATCCAAACCTACAAAACATTCCAATAAAAACTGAAGAGGGAAGACTTATAAGGAAGGCCTTCTTGGCATCAGAGGGTGGAGTCCTAGTTGACGCCGACTACTCACAAATTGAATTAAGAGTTCTAGCTGCCCTATCAGATGACAAGGAGATGCTTGATGCCTTTAAGCATGGACTTGATATTCATAGAAAGACTGCATCAGAGGTTTTTCATGTAGATTATGATGATGTTGACGACCGTCAAAGATATGAAGCTAAGGCAGTAAACTTTGGAATTGTATATGGGATTTCTGATTACGGACTTTCACAAAACTTGAACATCCCAAGAAAGGCTGCCAAGGAATATATTGACAACTATCTTGGTCACTTCGTGGGAATAAAAGACTATATGGCAGAGGAAATTAAAAATGGAAAGGACAAGGGATATGTGGAAACCATCTTCAAGAGAAGGAGATACATCCCAGAACTCAATGCCAAGAACTTCAACATAAGAAGTTTTGGAGAGAGAATTGCCCTTAACACTCCTATCCAAGGGTCAGCTGCCGACATCATAAAAATTGCCATGGTGAAAGTTTACAAAGAACTTAAAAAGAGGAATTTAAAATCAAAATTAATTATTCAAATCCATGACGAGCTTGTTGTCGACACTGCAAAAGATGAGATAGAAGAAGTGAAGGAACTTATGAAGGACCTAATGGAAAACTCTGTAGACCTAAATGTCAAATTGTCTGTGGATATGAATACAGGAAAGAATCTCTATGAGTCAAAATAAAATCATTGGATTGACAGGATCAATCTCAACGGGCAAGACCCAGGTATCAAATTATCTAAGGCAAAGAGGAGAAAAGGTAATCGATGCCGACTTAATTGCAAGAGAGGTTGTGGACCTTGAGAATGTTAAGGAAAAAATAAAAAAAGCTTTTGGAGATGACATCTATAAAGACGACAAGCTGGACAGGGAGGCTCTTGGAGAAATTGTCTTTAGGGACGAAGACAAGAGAAAGGTCTTAAATGAAATTGAGCACCCAGAGATCTATAGGATAATTTTGGAAGAGATAAATAATTCCAAGGGCAGGGTCTTTGTAGATATACCACTACTCTTTGAAGCCCAGCACCTAAATGAAAAATATGGCTTAGAATTTGATGAAGTTTGGCTGGTTTATGTAAGTAGGGAAAAGCAAATTGAAAGACTTATAAAGAGAGACAAGATAAGCAGGGGCTACGCCTTAGAAAAAATAAATTCACAAATTTCCGTTGAGGACAAAAAAATTATGGCAGACGTCATAATAGATAACTCGGGAAGTTTGGAAGAGACCTTTAGACAAGTAGAAGAAAACTTAAAAAGATTATAAAAAAGATGTGTTGGGTCGACCTAACACATCTTTTAAATTGCAAAAATTTTAAATGACATAAAAAAACTGACTGCTTGCGCAATCAGTATATTGGCAGGGGTAGCAGGACTCGAACCCACGGCACTTGGTTTTGGAGACCAATGTTCTACCAACTGAACTATACCCCTACAACAGATTACATAATACCAAATTTTTCATAACTTGTAAAGAGAATATTATATTTTGTAAAATTACATGTTATAAAAAATAAGATAAACATTCACACGTGTTAACAATACGTGTATAATTATAAACGTAAGGAGTAATTGTTTATGGACAAAACAAAACCTTACAAAAAAGTTGTCAAAATTCTCAAAGATAATGGTTGAGTTCACACAAGAACTGATGGTTCTCATGAAATTTATGTAAAAGATGGGAAAGCTTGCCCTGTAAAGTGCAACAAAAAAGATATTCCATCAGGAACTTTAACGAGTATCGAAAGAATTACGGGGCTAAAATTTTAGCCCTGACAACTTACATAGAGGAGTGATTTTATGAAAGATACCTATACATTTCCCTGTATTATAAAATTTGATGAAGAAGACAAGATTTATTATGTAAGATTTCCAGATATTGAAGAAGCTTTTACAGATGGAGATAGCTTAAAGGAAGCAGTGTATAATGCACAAGAAGTTTTAGGGCTTGTGATTTATGAAAGAGAGAAGATGGGAAGAGAGATTCCTAATGCCACAGAGTCTATGATTAAAACTGGAGACAATGAATCCTTATCTTATATTTCCGTGTGGATGCCTTTAGTTAGAGATAGAATAGAGGAAAAATCTGTAAAAAAAACCTTAACCATACCAAAGTGGTTAAATGATCTTGCAGAAGAAAATAATGTAAATTTTTCACAACTTCTACAGGTAGCTATAAAAAAATATATTGGATTAAATTAAGAGTGGTAGAGCAACCACTCTTTTTTGTTTGTAAACAAAATAAGAAAAATAAAATATGAAATCAAAAAAAGCCAAAAATTTAATTTTATTTCTCATTTTAAAAATATAAAATCAAAAAATCCAATAAATTTAATTTTATTTCTCATTTTCGAAATATAAAATCAAAAAAAGTGAAAAATTTGATTTTATTTCACAATAAAATTGATTTAAGAAGAAATTGAATCGCTATTGTAAAAAGTGATGTAAAAATCAAAGCTTGAAAAAAATTTAAGATAGAATTAAAAAAATGATTTAATAGGTGATATAAAGGCGATATGCTTGAATTTATTTAAAAATCTTTTGTAACTATGATATAATTGTATATTATGAATTGGAGGTCAACATGAAAGAAAAATTAATTGGAATCAAAGATGAATCCATGAAACTTTTAAATGAAGTTAAGACAATTAAAGATATAGATGAACTGAAAGTTAAGTACTTAGGTAAGAAGGGTGAGATCACTCAAATTCTAAAGGGAATGAAGGATCTTTCAAAGGAAGAGAGACCTGTTATGGGTGCTCTTGTCAATGAAGTCCGTGAAGAGATTGAAAAGGCTCTTGAGGACAAGAGGGCTGAGTTAAATGAAAAAATCTTGGAAAAGAAACTTCACGATGAGAGAATCGATGTTACTCTAAAGACTGATGATCTTGTTTTAGGACACAGACACCCTTTAAAGAAGACTCTTGAAGATCTTGAAGATTTATTTACTCACATGGGCTTTACTGTTTACGATGGTCCAGAGATTGAAACAGTTGAAAACAACTTTGATCTTCTTAATGCTCCTAAGGACCACCCATCTAGGGATATGTCTGATACTTTTTATTTTGATAAAAACACAATTCTTAGGTCGCAAACATCTCCTGTCCAAATTAGGGCAATGAAAGAACATGGCGCTCCAATTCGCATGATATGTTCTGGTAGAGTTTTTAGGTCTGATGAAGTTGATGCAACTCACTCTCCAATGTTCCACCAACTTGAGGGACTTGTTGTTGATGAAAAGATTTCTGTTGCCAACTTAATTGACACCCTAAATTATTTTGTTAAGGCCTTCTTTGGCGAAGAAGTTAAGACAAGGTTTAGACCTCACTACTTCCCATTCACTGAACCAAGTCTTGAAGTTGATACTACTTGTACTTCATGTGGTGGCAAGGGATGTAGTGCTTGTAACCACACTGGCTGGTCTATGGAACTTTTGGGCTGCGGCATGGTCCACCCAAATGTTTTAAGAAACTGTGGCATTGACCCTGAAAAGTATTCTGGTTTTGCCTTTGGTATGGGTATTGACAGGATTGCAATGGTTAGGTACAAGATTACAGATATTAGAATGATGTTTGAAAACAACAAGAAGTTCTTGGAACAATTTTAAGGAGATATAAATGTTATTACCGATTAAATGGCTTAAAGATTATGTTGATTTCGATTTTGATGTAAAAAAACTTGCAGATGGACTTTCTAATTCTGGTTCTCACGTTGAATCTATTATTATTCCATCTGAAGGCTTAGATAAAATTGTAGTTGGAAGGATTGAAAAAATTGAAAACCACCCAGATGCAGACAAGCTTGTTATTTGTTCTGTAAATGTTGGTGACGAAGTCCTTCAAATAGTTACTGGTGCTAAAAATGTTTTTGAGGGAGCTATTGTTCCTGTTGCCCTTCACGGTTCTACTGTGGCTGGTGGCACAAAAATTAAAAAGGGCAAGCTTCGTGGAGTTGAATCCAATGGTATGCTTTGCTCCCTAGAAGAGCTTGGCTATGAAACTTCAGTTATCCCTAAGGAAGCTCGTGATGGAATTTTCATCTTCCCTGAAGGAACTGAAATTGGTGGCTCTGCCATGGAAGCTCTTTTCATGGACAATGAAATTCTTGAACTAGAAATCACACCAAATAGACCAGACTGCTTAAGCATTATGGGAATGGCTGTGGAAACTGCTGCTTCCTTTGACTTAAAGGCTAGACACAATGAAATAAAAATTGAAAATCAAGTTGATGGTTTTTCTGATTATTTTGATGATATTGAAATAGAAACAGAAAACTGCACAAGATATTATTCAAAGATACTTAAAAATATAAAAATTGGACCTTCTCCACTTTGGCTACAAGCCTACCTAATGCAAGCTGGAGTTAGGCCAATTTCAAATATTGTTGACCTTACAAACTTTGTAATGCTTGAATATGGTCAACCACTTCATGCCTTTGACCTAGATAGCCTTAACTCTAAGAAGATTGTGGTTAGGATGGCAAAAGATGGAGAAGAAACTGTTACTCTTGATGGAGAAACAAGAAAATTAGAGTCTTCTGATATTTTAATTACTGATGGCCAAGAAATCATTGGTCTTGCAGGAGTTATGGGTGGACTTGACTCTGAAGTTACTGATAAAACTGTAAATGTTTTATTAGAAGGAGCAAACTTCAACAAGGAAAATATAAGAAAGACTTCAAGAAGACTTAACCTAAGAAGTGAAGCATCTTCAAGATTTGAAAAGGGACTTGACCCTAATCTTGCTAAGACTGCTGTCGACAGAGTTTGTCAACTTGCATCAGAGTTGGGAATTGCTGAAGTGGTAGATGGATCTAAGGATGTTGGAAACTTCTCTAAGGAAGAAAAAGAAATTAAACTTAGACACCAAAAACTTGTGGACTTAATTGGAGTTGACTTCACAATTGAAGAAGTTGCAAATATTTTAAATAGATTAGAAATTGAAACTGAAATAAAAGATGATTATCTTGTGGCAAAAGTTCCAAGTGTAAGGCTTGACCTTGACATAGAAGAAGACCTAATTGAAGAAGTTGCAAGAGTTTATGGTTATGACAAGATTGAACCTAAAAAACTTATGGGAACTTTGACAGTTGGAAGAAAACCTAGATTTAGAAATGTTGAAGACAGGATTAAAAATCTTTTAATTGGTCTTGGTTATTCTGAATTTATGACTTACTCTTTTGTGAGTCCATCTTCATATGAAAAGGCAAATTATCAAGAAGATGAGAAAAATATTATAAGAATTTTAAATCCACTGGGAGAAGATTATTCATTTATGAGGACGACTCTTGTTCCTTCAATGATTGACGCCCTTGCTAAAAACTATGTAAGAGGAAACGAAAATGTTGGTGGATTTGAAATTGGTAATACTTTCTTCCCAACAGAAGATGAACTTCCAAGTGAGAAGTTAAAATTAACTATGGGCTTCTATGACCTAGGGGATTTTTATTATCTCAAGGAATCAATAGAAAAAATTCTTTGGTTCTTGGGAATTAACAATCTAGAAGTTAGAAGAAAAGAAGCAAGCTTCTTACATCCAGGTAGGTCTGCAGAATTTTTATTAAATGGAGAAAGCCTTGGAGTATTTGGAGAAGTACACCCAAAGGTTCTTGAAAACTATGGCTTAAAGAAAAAGGCCTATGTTGCAGAGCTAGACTTTGACAAAATCGTAGAAAATACAATTGACAACTACACTTACAAGGACCTTCCTAAGTATCCAACAATGAAGAGAGACTTTGCCTTCATTATGGATAGGGATGTTGACTCAGTTGACCTTGAAAAAATTGCGAAGAAACATGGCAAGGACCTTCTTGAATCCTTTAAGGTATTCGACATTTATGAAGGTGAAAATATAGAAGAAGGAAAGAAATCTGTTGCCTTCTCCCTAGTATTTAGGGCGGCAGACAGGACTCTTGAAGAAAGTGAAGTTACAGAAATTTGTGAAAAAGTAGTTGCTGAGATTGAAAGTGAAATTAAAGCTAAACTAAGATCCTAAGGAGGCTATTATGTCCCATGCGAAGAGAATCGAAGTTAATATCGATGGCATGAAGTTTTATGTCATGGGTAATGACAACGAAAAGTATATCAAGGATCTTGCAGCTGACCTTGATGAAAAAATAAAGGAAACTGCGAGAACTAATTACAAATTGAATCAAGTACAAACTCTTGTCCTTTGTGCCCTTAATGTCCTAGATGACTTTGAAAAGATGAAGTCTGACAAGGACGACCTGGCAAGCACCAGCGATGACAAAAAGGAAATCATGGAGAAGATGGAAGAAATCAAAGATTTGAAGAAGCAGCTTTCGATTTTTGAAGAAGAAAACAATAAGTCCAACAAGTCTTATAGGGACCTTCTAGAGAAAAATAATGACTTAGAGGACAGAAACAGGAAGCTAAATAGGGACCTCATGGATAAGAACCAGGCCCTAACAGAAGCTAAAGAAGAAATCAAAAAGCTTGAGGAAAACATCTCTAATCTTGAGGAAAAAAACAACTCTGCATCGAGAAGGATAATCGACCTATCAAGAGAATTGGAAAATATTTATGAAGAGAAATAAATATGAATTGTTAGCACCTGCAGGTGATATGGCAGCTCTTAAGGCTGCTGTGTCAGCAGGTGCTAATGCCATTTATTTGGGATATGATGAATTTTCTGCTAGGGCCAAGGCCAAGAACTTCAACAAGGAAGAGCTTGAAGAGGCAATCCAGTATGCCCACCTAAGAGGGGTGGAAATTTATGTAACCTTTAACATTTTAATTGCAGACTTTGAGGTCAAGAGGGCAATGAAAAGTGTTAAGATGCTTTACGATATTGGAGTTGATGCTCTTATCCTTCAAGACATTGGGATTGCAGCAAAAATTAGAGAGGACTTCCCAGATTTTGAACTCCACGCATCTACTCAAATGGCAGTAAACAATTACTACGGAGCAAAATTTTTAAAGGAAATGGGTTTTTCTAGAGTTGTACTTGCTCGTGAAACTCCTATTTTTGAAATTGAAAAAATTAAAGAGTTGGATATTGATGTGGAGACCTTTATCCATGGGGCTCTTTGCGTTTCTTACTCTGGTCAATGTCTAATGTCATCAATGATTGGTGGCAAGTCGGGCAATCGTGGCGAATGTGCCCAAGCTTGCAGAAGGTCTTATGAGATTGTGGACTTTGATGGTAAAAAGCTAGCCAATAGACTTTACTATCTTTCTCCAAAAGACCTGAATACTCTTGATGATGTTGCTAAAATTATTAATGCAGGTGGCTATTCTCTTAAAATCGAGGGCAGGATGAAAAATCCTGAGTACGTCTATACCGTAGTTTCATCTTATAAAAAATCTCTTGAAGGAAAATTAAGAGAAGAGGATAGAGAAGATACTGTCCAAGTTTTTAATAGGGGATTTACAAAGGGACTTTTCAATGGAGACTTTGGTAGAGACTTCACTTCCTATGACAGACCTGACAACAGGGGAATAGAAATTGGTAGAGTCTTGGAAGTTGGAAAAAATTATGCGAAAATAATTTTTGACACAGACATCTTTGAAGGCGACGGACTAGAGTTTAATTCTTCCAAGGGAAGATTTGGAATGAAGTCCAGAGAATTTTATAAGGCCGGACAAGTTTATAGAGTTGAACTTTTTAAAAGACCTCTTGAAAATTCAAAAATTAACAGGACCTACTCAAAGAAGCTCTACGAAAAAATTGATGAGAGAATAGATTCCTATGACTATAAGAGAAAAGTGGATGTGGACTTGAAGATTAAAATTGGAGAAAGTCCAAAAATTTATCTCAAGTCAGGTGACCTTGAAGGAACGTACATCCTTGATAGGCTAGTTGAGCCGGCTAAGAAGGCTGGTCTTGATAGAGGAAGAGTTGTTGAAAATATTTCAAAAACTGGGGACAGTATTTTTGAAATCGAGAATATAAATTTAGACTTAGATGACAATGCCTTTCTCCCAATTTCTGCCATCAATGAACTTAGAAGAGAAGGTCTAAAGATTATAGAAGATAAAATATTAAGTGGATCTATTGAAAGAGTCCAAGTCGAAAATAATTTACAAGGTCACGAAAGTAAAATAAAAGCAGAAAAATCACTTATAAAAGTTTTCTTCAACAAGTTTGAAGATCTTAAGAAGACAGATTTAAATAAAATCGATGAAATAATTATTAGGGCTAAGGATATAGAAAAATTTAAAAAGGCTTACGGAGATAAAAATATTTCAATTTATTTGGATAAGTTTTATTCCTATGACGAGCTTGAAAGACTTAGAAATTATATCCTTAAAAACAAAAATGTTAAGGGACTTTGGATAAATAATCTTTCAGAATACTATATCTTTAAAGATGACGGACTTGAACTCAACGCAGACATTGGACTAAATATTTTCAATAAAAATTCACTAGACTTCTTTAAAAATCTTGGATTTAAGTCTGCAACTCTTTCGCCAGAGATGAACAGTGGACAAATTCAAAGTATAATCAAGGGACAAGACATGGAAGTCAATGTGATTTCTTATGGCAGGGTCCCAGTTATGACAATGAAACACTGTCCTTATTCCATCGAAAAAAATTGTAAGGACGAAAGAAACTGTCCAAGATGTAATTTTAAGAACTACCTCTTGAGAGATGAAAAGTCAGTAGACTTTGAAGTCTTGAGGCAAAACACTTTTACAGAAATTTTTAACTCATATCCAATTTTATTAGACGGTTATGTGAACAAGCTTAAAGAAAACAAAATGAGCCTTGTCTTATTGGCAGATGAATTTACTGACCAAGTCATAGACTTATATAAAGACTACAATGAAGAAGACTTTTATAGATTAAAAGAAAAATTAGAAGAAAAGTACAAAGCAGTTACTAAGGGACATATAAATAGGGGGATTGTCAGTGGATAATTCTTTGAAAAGAGCATCAAAGACTTTGGAGTTTGACAAGGTCTTAGTTGAACTGAAAAAACTTGCTAGTGCAAGTATAACAAGTGAATATATTGACCAAGTTGAGATCTCTACCCAATACGAGGTTGTTAAAAATAGACTTAATGAAACTAACGAGGCCCTAAAATTAATTATTGCCAAGGGGGAGCCCCAATTATTTGGAATAGTTGACATTAGATCAATAATTAAGAGGACAGAAATAGGTGGGGCCTTAACAGCTTCTGGTCTTTTACAAGTTTCTGACTTTTTGAGAGTTTCTCGTGGTCTAAAGACTTATCTAAAGAAGGATTCTTATAACAGTGACGAAGAAGTTAAGTTAGAATACATTGACAAGCTAATCGAAGATCTTTACACAGACAAGAGGTTGGAAGATGAGATAAACTCAAAAATTATTTCTGAAGAAGAAATTGCTGATGATGCTTCTCGTGAACTTTTGAGAATTAGAAGGGGCATAGTAGCCAAGAAGGATTCAATAAAAAACAAACTAAATGGAATATTATCTTCTCACGCTGATTTTTTGCAAGATGCCATTGTCACTCTTCGTGATGGAAGGTACGTTGTTCCTGTTAAGATTGAAAATAAGTCTAGGGTCAAGGGTCTTGTCCACGACATTTCGGGTTCAGGGCAAACTGCCTATATTGAACCTATGGCAGTTGTGGAAGCCAACAACGACTTAAAGGAATTATATATAAAAGAAAATCTAGAAATCGAAAAAATACTTAAAGAACTTTCAGAATTAGTTGGGGAGACTAGCGAAGAAATAAAATCAAATCAAGAAAAATTAATCGAGCTTGACTTTATTTTTGCCAAGGCAAGGCTTGGCTTAAATTATCGTGCCAACATGCCAAAACTAAATCGTGAAGGCAGGATAAATTTAATCAAGGCCTACCACCCCTTCTTAGATAGAAAAATTGCAGTGCCAATCGACATAAACTTGGGAATAGATTTCACTTCACTTATCGTCACAGGACCAAACACAGGTGGTAAGACAGTAAGTATTAAGACAGTGGGACTCTTGACCTTGATGACACAATTTGGTCTCTTAATACCAGCTGATGAGGCATCAGAGATTGCAGTTTTTGAAAAAGTTTTTGCAGACATTGGCGATGAACAATCCATTGAGCAGTCGCTTTCAACTTTTTCATCCCACATGGTAAACATTGTCTATATCTTAAAAAATGTTACACCGAACTCCCTGGTTCTCTTTGACGAACTTGGAGCTGGAACAGACCCAACAGAGGGTGCTGCTCTTGCAAGGTCCATTATGGACTTTATGTTAGAGAGAAAGATAAGATGCATCTCAACATCACACTACAATCAATTAAAAATTTATGCACTGACAACTGATGGAGTTGCTAATGCCAGCATGGAATTTGATGTGGATAGCCTATCTCCAACTTATAGACTTTTAATTGGAGTACCAGGCAAGTCCAACGCCTTTGAAATTTCTAGGAGGTTGGGACTTCCTGATGAGATAATTGGAGAGGCAAAAAAACTCTTGAGTTCAGAAAATATTGAATTCGAAGATGTCCTTCAATCCATTGACGAGGACAGGACAAAGATTCGTGAATATAGAGAAGAACTTGAGAGAGAAAAAAATGATTTAGAAAAAGAAAACAAGAGGCTTCAATCAAAAATTAAAAAGCTAGAAGATCAAAAGGAAAAGATTTTAGAAAAATCTCGTGAAGAAGCCAAGAGACTTTTATTAAATACTAAAGAAAATGTTGATATAATTTTATCTGAAATAAATGAAGCCAGGGACAATATAAGTTCTGAAAATTCTAAAAAAATTCAAGAGGCTCAAGACCTCTTGCGTGAAAGTATAAAAAATGCCAGAGACAAATCGGAATTTGAAATCACAAAGGCAGCCAATCCAATAAGAGAAATAAAAGTTGGCGACAAGGTGAGGACATCTCTTGGGAATCTTGCCACTGTCTTGGAACTTCCAGACAAGAAGGGCAACGTCCTAGTCCAATCGGGCATAATGAAAATGAATATGCCAAAGGATTCTCTAACGAGGATTGACGTCCAAGAGGACACAACTAAGAACAACACCAGAAGCATTCTTAAGAACAAGGCCACAAATGTTAAGAGTGAAATTGACATAAGGGGCAAGAATTTTGAAGATGCCAAGGATATTGTTGATAAATATTTAGATGATGCCTATCTTTCTGGCTTAAAATCCGTTAGAATAATTCATGGAAAGGGCACAGGTGTCCTTAGACAAAAATTAAGAGAACACTTTAGGAATGTTAAGATTATAAAGTCCTATAAAGATGCAGAGTATAATGAGGGTGGCGACGGTGTAACTGTAGTTACCCTAAAGTAAGGAGTCAAGATGATAAATTTTAGAGAAGAAATAATAAAAATACTTGATGAAAAAATCGAGGGCCTTGATGCCAAAGAAATTGACAAGATAATAGAAGTGCCACCAAACTATGAGCTTGGTGACTTTGCCTTCCCGGTTTTTAGCTTGGCAAAGATTTATAGAAAAAACCCAGCTATGATTGCAGAAGAACTGGCAGGACAAATTGATTCAAATTATTTTGAAAAAGTTGAAAACAAAAATGCCTACCTTAACTTTTACATCAACAAAAGTATTTTAACAGAAGAAATTTTAGAGGAAACTGTAAACCAAAAAGAAAATTTTGGTAAGTCAGAAATAGGAAAGGGAAAAAACATTGTAATAGATTATTCTTCTACAAATATTGCTAAGCCCTTCCACATTGGGCACATTAGATCGACTGTTATTGGAGATTCACTAAAGAGAATTTGTAACTTCTTGGGTTATAACACAGTTGCAGTAAATCATTTAGGAGACTACGGAACTCAATTTGGAATGTTAATCTACGCTTACAAGACTTGGGGTAACAAAGAAAAAATTGAAAATGACCCAATCCCTGAACTTTTGAAACTTTATGTAAAAGTAAATGAAGTTGCAGAAAAGGACGCAGAAGTAAAAGAAGAATGCCGTTACTGGTTCAAGGAACTTGAAAATAAAAATGAAGAAGCTGTAGAAATTTGGCAGTGGTTTAAGGAAGTTTCTCTAAAGGAATTTAACAGGGTTTATGATATGCTTGACATTCACTTTGATTCTTACAATGGAGAATCCTTCTACTCTGATATGTTACCTGGAGTAATAAGGGAAATTAGAGATAAAAACTTGTTAGAAGAATCAGAGGGTGCTGAAATTATCAATCTTGAAAAGTACGATCTTCCACCAGCAATTATCGTAAAATCTGATGGTACTTCAATCTATTTGACAAGAGACATCGCTGCTGCAAAATATAGAGAAGAAAATTACAAGCCAGATCAAATTATTTATGTTGTTGCAACACAACAGTCCCTTCATTTTAAACAACTTCGTGCAGTTTTAAAGGAAATGGGAGAAGATTTTTGGGACAAAATAAATCATGTTGCTTTTGGTATGGTTTCTCTAGAAGATGGAACTCTTTCTACAAGAAGGGGTAAAGTTGTTTACCTTGAAGACGTACTCAACAAGGCCACAGACAAGGTTCGTGAAATTCTCGATGCAAGAGAAGAAGAACAAGGTCAAAAAATTGAAAACAAGGAAGAGCTTGCACAAACTGTTGGTATTGGTGCAATTAAATTCCAAGAACTTTTCAATGGAAGGATCAAGGACTACACATTTAATTGGGACAAGACACTTTCCTTTGAAGGTGAAACTGGACCTTATGTTCAATATGTTCACGCAAGAATTTGCTCTTTATTAAAGAAGGGTGACTTTGACATAAATAATGAAATCGACCCAAGCCTTCTAACAGAAGAAAGTGAAATAAATATTATTAGAAGCCTTTACAATTTCACTGACGTTGTTGTTGATGCTTGCGAAAAATATGAACCTTACTTCATCACAAGATACACAGTTGAGCTTGCAAAGAACTTCAACAAGTTCTACAACCAAACTCAAATCTTAGTTGATGATGAAAAATTAAAAAACACAAGACTTATGCTTTGCTATGCAGTTAAGAATGTAATTGCAAGTGGACTTAACTTGCTTGGCATAAAAGCACCTGAAAAGATGTGATCTGATGAATTTTTTTGAAGACTTACAATTAGTTTATAAGAAGGCAGCCAAGGACACTCTTTTAAAAATAAAGAAGGCCCCACAATTTTTAATTTTTCCTTTTATCTATGGAATAATTTACACTTTGGGATTTTTCTTTATTGGAAACTTCCTTGGGCCCTTTCTTGGAGGACTGATGGGTTTTGTAACGCCTCTTATGACTGCCCTTATCTTATCGAGTTACTTTTCTATTTTAAGTGACTTGATCTACTACAACAGAATTAGCTTTAGGAATTTTTCAAAAACTTTTATGGAATACTTTGCTTCAATTTATTCAGTGTTTTTTATCCTTATGTTAATCTCATTTTTGATGCCAGCACTAGGTGGAATCATGGGTGCAACTACTCTTATTGGAGCAGTAATAACTCTTGCCCTTAATCCAATTGCTGAGTCAATTTATATTAGGGGAGAGTATTACACATCAGCCTACATTCACTCACTTGAGTTTATGAAGGAAAATTTCCTACTTTGGACTATACCATTTTTGATTTATCTTGGCATACTCCATCTCTTAGGATTTGACTTTGCATTTATGATTACAGCTAATTCCATTGTAGACCTTCCACTTGGTCAGACGGTGATGACAGGGTTATCTTATCTAAATCCTCTTGACCCACAAAATATTAAAATCCTACTTGCCAGCATCATAACTGCTGTCTATGCAATCTTTAGGGGCAATCTCTATAAAATTTTAGTTGGATCAACAAGAAGAAAGAGAGCCTATATGGGTGAGTTATAAAATTTAAATCAAGACTTGACTTCGGTCAGGTCTTTTTTTATTGCAAACTTTATGGGGCTTGATAACTTTAGTTAAACTATCAAAATTTTAAATTTAAAATCAAAAAGCTGATAAATAAAATCAAATTAAGATTGAATGAGAAAATTCTATTTGATAGGATTGAAGTATAAAATAAAATTGGAGGAATAAAATGAAAATAATTTCGTGGAATATAGATTCAATTAACGCAGCTCTAACAAGCGATTCAAATAGAGCGCAAATGTCGAGGGAAGTCCTTGCGACAATATTAAAAGAAGACCCAGACATAATTGCAATTCAAGAGACAAAGCTTCCTAAGAATGGTCCAAGCAAAAAACATAAGGAAATTTTGGCAGAAATGTTCGCCAACTACGATTATGTTTTTGTTTCATCAGAAGAACCTGCTCGAAAGGGTTACGCTGGCAACATGGCCTTTTACAAAAAGGATCTTGAACCAGTAGTGACTTTTCCAAAAATTGATGCTCCAGACACAATGGACTTTGAGGGAAGAATTATAACACTAGAGTTTGACGATTTCTTCCTGACACAAGTTTACACACCAAATGCAGGTGGCGAATTAAAAAGACTGCCACTTAGACAAATTTGGGATGAAAAGTATGGAGAATACCTTTCAAGGCTCGACGAAATTAAACCTGTAATTGCAACAGGCGACTTCAACGTGGCTCACAAGGAGATTGACCTAGCTAACCCAGAGAGCAATAGGATGTCAGCAGGATTTACTGATGAAGAAAGACAAGGTTTCACAAATTTATTATCCAGGGGCTTCACTGATACCTTTAGACACATTCATGGAGATGTGGAAGGGGTTTACACTTGGTGGGCACAAAGAGTTAGGACTTCAAAGATAAACAACTCTGGCTGGAGAATCGACTACTTCATAGTTAGTGATAGGATAAAGGACCTTGTTGAAGAATCAAAAATGCTTGACTCTGGAGAAAGGCAAGACCATACGCCGATCCTATTAAATATTAATTTATAAAAAGAGATATACAATGAAGTCAAAATTTTTAGAAGATAATGGAATTGCAAACTTAATAAGTGGTATGGAGTATTCCCTTTCCTATGCAAAGGAAGGAGATAAGGTCAAAGAATATGTAGCTGACATGTTAAAAAGAATGGAAATCTCGCCAGATGAAATTTATTCTTGCATCCAAACTCACACAGATAAAATTGCTTATTGTGATGGAGAAAATGGAAGTGACTTTGTCTATGGAAGAAACTTTCCAGACACCGATGGACTCATAACAGATAAGAAAAATCTTGCCCTCTTATTAAAGTTTGCTGACTGCACTCCCATAGTTCTCTATGATAAAAAGAAAGGAATCCTTGCAATAGTTCATTCTGGTTGGAGGGGAGCTAAAAAGAAAATCCCTGCCAAAGCTATAGAAAAAATGAAGAAAGAATTTGGATTGGACCCAAGGGATATTCTCGCCTACATTGGTCCCAACATTGACATAGAAAACTATGAAGTTGGAGAAGAAGTTTATGAGAAATTTAAAGACTTTGAGAATAGAGAAAAATTCTTCAAAAAAATTGGAGGTACTTGGCATCTTTCTATGACAGATGTTAATAAAGAAATTTTATTAGAATCAGGAATAGATGAAGAGAATATAGATATTTGCAAAGAATCAACATATAAAAACCTAAAACTCCACTCTGCAAGAAGAGAAGGCAAGGCCTATGGACTTAACTCCATGATAGTCATGATGAGATAAAATTGAAAATCTAATTTTAATCTGTTAGTATTTAAAATGCTATTAGAAGATAACTGAGATTAGAAATAGAGGAAATTTAATGGAAAATCTTTTTAAAGAAGAAATTAATAAAAAATTAAAAAATTTAGTTTTTATAGACTTAAAAGAAGAATACCACTTGGAAGATGCTGTTCTGCCAGTGGGTTTTTCCTTGCCCATAAAGTTGGATTATCTTATAGAAGGAATAAAAGACAAGGAACTTGAAGAAGAGATTAATCTTGAAAAAATAGTCGAAGCCATGGTCTACCTACTTGGAATCGACAGTGAATTTAAATATTCCAAGGATTATAAAGAAATCTTAAAAAGAATAAATATAAATTTAAAAAACTATGCCATGCACAAGGCCTTTGTAAATCAAGAAGAAGATCCCTTAGAATCCTATATCTTTTTAAAGGGTTATGAAGAAGTGGCAGGAGAAGATCCAGACATAATTTTTAAAGAAGCAAACATCTTAGAGGCGCTTTACAATCAAATTCATGAAGAAGAATATGAGAAAAGTGACAAACTATTAAACATAATAATAAAAAAATACAATAACGTTTTAAATCTAGATGAAGCATATTCATTAGCCTACTATAGGCTAGCTTACATCAATTTAGCCCTTGCCAAATTTATAAAAGCCAACATGTACTTTGAGAAGTTTATAAACTTATCAAGAGATGAGGAGCTCAAGGATCAAGTTAGGAAAGAGATAGAAATAATAAGGAACAATGTTAGCTATGATTCAGCAAAGACTTATTTATCCTATGGAGACAATGACAAGGCCATCAACCAACTAGAAAGTATAAGCGAAGACTTTGATAAGGACGAATCTTTCTATTATACTTACGCTCTTTCTTATTACAACATTGGGGACTTGGATAGGGCTGAAGAGTATGGAAAACTATCAGTGGAAAAGAAAAGCACAGAAGAAAATATAAACCTACTTGCTACACTTTATGCAGGAAGAGAGGAGTTCACGAGATCTATTGAAATATTAGAACTTGGGTTAGAAGAAATAGAAGACTCCTATCCATTGAATTACAATATGGGAATAATCTACCTAAACATGAATGAAAAAGAAAAGGGACTAGAATACTTAGAAAAAGCTAACAAGTTAAATCCAAATAAGGAACTAGAAAGCTTTATTGAAAGTTTAAAAAACCATTGACAGATAAAAAATAAAGTAGTAATATGTAGCAGTTGTCAAAAAAACAGCTGCTATATATTTTTTATACAAAAAAATAAAAAAAACAGTTGACAGATGATTTTCTAGATGCTAATATATAGAAGTTGTCATTTAAAGACAGCAAACAAAAAACTACTGAATAGTTAAGTAAAAACAAAATAAAA
>JAWGHR010000018.1:0-18259 GCA_032560695.1 Peptoniphilus harei
ACTAAACGAATATCTGGTTTGCTTTTGATTCTTTGACAAGAATCTGTGATTAAATCACGAATTTGTTTATCTTCACACTATTTAATTATCATGTTTCATTTGCTACCTTTTTGAAGTAGCTTGTTTATTATACTACCGAGTTTTTTCTTTGTCAAGTAATTTTTACAAAGTTTTTATTTTGTTTTTACTTAACTTTTCAGTAGTTTTTTGTTTGCTGTCTTTAAATGACAACTTCTATATATTAGCATCTACAAAATCATCTGTCAACTGTTTTTTTTATTCTTTTTTTAATCTTTTTTATAAAAGAAACAGCTGCATTTCTTACAGCTGTTTTATATTACTATTTATATTTTTCTTTGTCAAGCATTTTGTAAAAAGTTATTTAAATATTTTACACTGCCTTTACTTGGTAGTTTAATTCTTTTATTCTCTTCATGTCATCTTCTATACTTATGCCTTTTGTTGTAAGAAGTACTCCTGATATTGCTGCATTTGCTCCTGACTTAAAGGCTGATGCACCAAACTCTTCCATAAGGGATCTTCCTCCTGCCAACCTTATTAAGGCCTTTGGCATAATAAATCTAAAAGTTGCACAAGTCCTATTTACTTCTTCCATTGTTAAAGGTTCATTGTTTTCAAGTGGAGTGTTCTTTATTGGATTCAATAAGTTAATAGGTACCGAATGAACATCTAGGTCTCTAAGTTCTAGAGCCATGTCAATCCTATCTGTGAAGTCTTCTCCAAGTCCTATTAGCCCACCTGAACAAATTTCCATTCCTGCCTCTTGAGCTGCTTTTATTGTCTCAATCTTTTGATCATAAGTATGTGTTGTGCATATTTCCGGGAAGAAGTTTCTTGATGTTTCAAGATTGTTGTGTACTCTTGTTATTCCAGCTTCCTTTAATTTCTCAAAGGATTCTTCTGATATTATTCCACCTGATATACATACTTTTATACCTGGCGCTTCTTCGTATATCTTTTTTGTGATGCTGCAAATCTTATCTATGTCTTTAGGTGTAAGTCCCTTGCCGCTTGCTACCATTGAGAATCTAGGGATTCCTCTTTTGTATTTATCCAAGGCATCTTTTACTATTATCTCTTCATCTAATAGGTCGTATTCTTTTACATTTGTGTGGTAGTGAGCAGATTGGGCACAGAATTTGCAGTTTTCTGAACACTTCCCACTTTTTGCATTTATAATAGTACAAACATCAAAGTCATTGCCACAAAAGTATTGTCTAAGTTCATCTGCTGCTGCAGTTAAACTTTCATAATCACTATTGTAAACTTCTATTGCCTCTTCTCTTGTTATTACGTAACCATTTTTTATTTTTTCTTTTAAGTTATTTATATCCATCTCTTCAACTCCTAAAATTTATTATATATTTCGGGAGTTTTATTGTCAATGTGATTTAATTTTTAGTTAACGTAATGTTCAAAGACTCCAAATTTAATTTTTTCTCCTAGTCCCCTAAACTTGCTTTCGTATTCTGTCACAATGTTTTGCGGATAATCTTCAAGCTTCATGTCAAAGTCTTCTATAAGAGTTGAGAAGCCCTCATCTTTAAAATAATCTAAACTCTCTTCAAAGAGCTCAAGGTCGTCTGTCTTGAAATAAATTTGTGACTTTGGTTTTAAGATAACTTTATATTTTTCTAGGAATCTTGGATAAGTTAACCTTCTTTTCTTATGCCTTAGCTTTGGCCAAGGGTTACAAAAGTTTATATAGATCCTATCAAGTTCATCTTTCTCAAAATAGTCTAAGATGTTTTCTGCATTGATTGGCATGGCCCTTACATTGGTAAGTTCTTCATCTATTATTTTTCTAGTCGCATAAATAAGTGCGTTAGTTTCTATGTCTACCATTATATAATTTATATTTTTATTTCTCTTAGCTGACTCAATGGTAAAAGTTCCCTTGCCAGCACCAATCTCCAAGTAAATTGGATTATCGTTGCCAAAGACTTCCTTCCATTTACCCTTGTTCTCTTGTCCATTAAAAAAAACATAAGGGTTCTCAGCCATTTCAGGTATTGCAAAATGTTTTTTTCTAAGTCTCATTTTTCATTCTCCTTTTTGTCCTATGGAATTATAACACAAGCGAACTTGGTGTCAACAAGATTTATATTTTATTTTAATATTTTTATTTTTGCAAAAGAAAAAGCCTCTCCTACTTAGGTTTGGCTTTCGAATTTTTTCTATTCTATTATCATTTTATTAACTCACTTCTTCTTTGATAGTCTTGTCCTTCCAGTTTTATAATCTATATCTACTCCTTCTTCCATGTTCTTGGCAAAGACTCTGAAGTTAATTTTTTTACCACCATCTTCTATGCTATAGGCTTCAATAATAACTCCTCTTGCCACAAGTTCATCATCTTTAAAAACTGGCGTCACCCTGTACCTAACCTTCTTGCCTGTGTCCCTTATATAAGAAGCAACAGCCTCTTCAAAGGGCAACATCCCCTTTGTGTTAAAGGACCTAGTCCCTGTCATAAGATTCTTCCAGTTGTCATTCTCCCCAGTCAGTTGGTAAGCGATAAGGTGGCACCTGTTGTAAACTGCACCGCCTTCAACAAAGTCATAAAATCTTTGATGCCAACCTGAAGGATAAACTTTTGAGATGTCACCTCTTGGCTTCTTGGGCATTGAGTCAGGACTCAAAAGTGCATTTGCAGGTCCAACTCTGTTTAAGTGATCTAAGTTTGAATAATGGGCGAAGTCTGGTCCCATCTTTAAGTCCTCTTCAGTAAATTGAGGCGGGTTTTCATCTATCTCATAATAAGTACTTGTTCCCCTAACTTCATAGGGATTGTAAAAAATTGATATGAAACTTTCTATTTTATCTAAGGGCGAAGCCTTGTAATTAGCGTCAAGGTCTTGAAGGCTTTCGTGGCCAAATAAAACTCCAACTAGGATAAGAAGAAGAGCTCCAATGACTTTTAAATTTTTATTTTTCTTCAATTGTTGTCTCCTTTCCTTTACTTCCAAATTAATTTTAAAATTTTCAATATTTTCTATTATATAGGATTCTATAAATTAAAAAAAGTTTATGGCTTAGCTTTTAATTTTAACTTCAAAAGATTCCTAAAATAGAGCTTAGGACTTCACAAAAGAATTTATTAATAATATAATAGCCTTGTTTAATTTATATGAATTATGTAGTTTACATAAAATCTTAGGAGGAAAAATGGAAAATCAAAATCATAATCCTAGTCCATCTGCGGCTGCACTTCTTCCCTTTCTTGTCTTTGTAATAGTCTATATGGCAACAGGGATTATCTTAAATTCTCTGGGTGTGGAAATGGCATTCTACCAAGTGCCAGCACCTGTTTGCATCTTACCAGCAATTGTACTTGCTTTTTTTATGTTTAAGGGAAGCGTCGACGACAAGTTCACAGACTTCGTAAGAGGGTGTGGAGACGAAAATATTATTATAATGTGTCTCATCTATATCTTAGCCGGAGCCTTTGCAACAGTATCCAAGGAGTCCGGTGGAGTTGACTCAGTTGTAAACTTTGCCCTTTCAATAATTCCCCTTCAATTTATAACAGGTGGAATTTTCATAATAGGCTGCTTCATTTCTATATCAACAGGAACTTCTGTTGGAACTATCTCAACAGTTGGTCCCATAGCAGTTGGACTTGCCCAAAAGGGAAACCTTCCAATGGCCTTGGTCTTAGGTTCACTCGTTGGTGGTGCAATGTTTGGCGACAACCTTTCAGTTATTTCAGATACAACAATAGCTGCCACAAGAACTCAAAATGTAGATATGAAGGACAAGTTTAGAGCCAACATAAAGATGGCCCTACCTGCAGCAATAATAACTTTTGTAATTTTGTTAATCGTTGGAAAGCCAGAAGTCCTTCCTGCACTAGAAGACCGTCCCTACAACCCAGTCTTAATTATCCCTTACCTATTTGTACTTATTTCAGCAATTGCAGGTATGAATGTGTTTTTAGTATTAACAAGCGGAATAATTTTATCAGGAATAATTGGGATAGCAACAGAAGGACTTGACCTCATGACCTTTGCTCAAAACATCTTCACAGGTTTTTCGGGCATGTTTGAAATATTTTTATTGTCAATGCTAACTGGTGGGCTATCTTATATGGTTTCCAAAAACGGTGGAATCGAATGGCTAGTTCAAAAGATAAGAGGATTTGCAAGAGGACAAAAATCTGCTGAAGTTTCTATTGCCCTCCTAACCCTATTTACTGACGCCGCAACTGCCAACAATACAGTTGCAATAATAATCGACGGGCCAGTGGCAAAAGAAATATCCAACGACTTCAAAATAGATCCAAGAAGATCGGCTGCCCTCTTAGATACTTTCTCCTGTGTCATGCAGGGGATAATACCTTACGGAGCACAAATCCTAATTGCAGCAGGACTCACTAAAGAGCTCGGAGCTAGTGCAGTTTCGCCAATGGAACTAATCCCCTTCTTGTGGTATCAAGGAATCCTCGCCCTCTTTGCCATAGCATCTATCTTTGTTAGGTTTGCAGACCTAAGTGGAGAGTGGGATTTTGAAAAGGACAAGTTGAAAGAAGAAAACTAAATTGCAAAATAATTTGAGAAAACCCCAGGCTTATGTCTGGGGTTCTTTTAAAATAATTTTTCTATTTTTATTTCATTATAATCAATACTCATCAGGTGCATAAAAGACAATACTTCTACCTTCTCTTTCTGCCTTCTCAGCTTTTGCCCTATACCTTTCTATCCTTTTTCTTTCTTCTAGAGTAAGGACAATGTTATTTGCCTCAGCACTTGTCCTTCCTGTCGCTATACCAATTAAAATATATTCCCTATTCATTCTTTATCAATCCTCATCGGGTGCATAAAATACAATATTTTTGCCTTCCCTTTCTGCCTTCTCAGCTTCAGCCCTATACCATTCGATAGCTTTTTTGTCTTCTGGAGTTAGGACAATATTATTTGCCTCAGCACTTGTGTCTCCACCTGCAATTCTAATTAAAAGATATTCCCTATTCATTTTTTACCAGCCCCTCCATTAATAAATCTCTTGCTCTTTTATACTTTTCCAACCTCTCCAAATCTTTTTCTGTAACTGTCTTTAGTCTTTTTAAATTCATATTTTGATCAAGATCAGCAAGCTTGACCCTTCTTGCAATTTTATTTTTCTTGATTTCCTCAATGTATGTCATGTAGGATATGTCTTTATCATGAGTTAAAAGCAAAAGGGCATCTCTTTGGTCTTTTGTCAAAAATTTCAAATCATCAATATTATAAGCTGTGTCTTCAATTACATCGTGAAGTAGAGCAACAATTTTCTCGTCTTTTCCCTTAACATTTAAAGAAACATTAAGGGGATGAAAGATGTAGGGCTTGCCACCCTTATCTCTTTGTCCCTTGTGAGCCCTTGCTGCAATAAAAAATGCTCTCACTATATCAATAATCACTTGTATCCCTTTACTTTCTTTTTGCTTTTTTCTAAGGCTTCATAAAACTCTTCTTCACTTATTTCTATTGCATAGATATCACCAAAAACAATATCAATATATGTTTGATGCTGTTCTACTTTACCTTCATCAATCCAATAGTAGAAACCGCCTTTTTCTTTTGCATATCTATTATCATCTGGTAAATAATAAAATTTTTCGGCTACATCATACCTTTTAATATCTTTTGAATCTTTCATACCAATTTAAACTCCTTAAATAATTCAAATTTATTTATTCAAAAATTTCTGCATTTAAATAAAGATTGAAATTAAAAATAAATAAATTATTATAGCTAACCACAGATAAATATCTTGTTTTTAAAAATAAAGACAAGTATCCAAAATTAAAATAAATGAAAAATTTGCTGAATCGTAAGAAAAGTTTTAGACGGTGCTTAAAATCTTTAAGCCCTTATTTAGAAAGAATCATGAATAGACTTTAGATTCTATTTATATTATATCTCATTAAAAAAACTTTTTCTATAAATCAAAAACTTAAAAGCAATAAAAAAGCTGCGTCACCACAGCTCTTAATACTTATTATTTAATTATTTTTAATAATTTATTTTATCAAGTATCCCCTTGAAATATGCTATTACTATTCCGTAGTTTGTTATTGGGATGCTTTTTCCTTTTGCGTTTTCTATTCTACTTCTAATATTTTTTGCATTTAGCATGCAGCCGCCGCATTGGATTATTAGGTCGTAGTCCGAGATGTTTTCTGGGAAGACTGATCCTGAGCTCACGTCAACTTGCAAGCCTTGACCAACCTTCTTCCTTATCATGTTGGGGATTTTTATCCTTCCAATGTCTTCTTCTGCTGGGGCATGGGTACAGCACTCAGCTATTAATATTTTTGAGTTTTCGTTTATCTTTTTAAGGGCTTCTACTCCCCTAACATATTCGTCAATGTCTCCCTTTAGTTTTGCAAACAAGACTGAAAAAGATGTAAGCTTAACATCTCTTGGTATTTTTTCATAAACTTCTAAGAAGACAGAAGAGTCTGCAACTATTAGGTCTGGCTTTTTATTTAAAAGTCCTAGGATGTCAGTAAGCTCTTCTAGCTTCACCATGGAGAGTAGAGCATTCCTATCGAGGAGTTCACGAATCGCTTGAACTTGTGGAAGGATGATCCTATTTTTTGGTGCAGCAATATCCTGTGGAATTACTAAGAGAACTAGATCTTTTTCTTCCACCATTCCATCAAAAAGTCTCTCTTCTTTCTTTGGTGTGAACTTCAAAAGTTCTTCTAAGAGTTTATCAAAGCCAATTTTTTCTAAGGCAGAAACTTCTATGGTCTTATAAGATGAGAAGTCCTCTCTTATTTTTTTAATTTCATCTTCTGACAAGATGTCAATTTTATTTATTAAAACAAGAATGGGAGTTTCCTTAAATTTTTTTAACATTTCCCTTTCAGGCTCTGTGTTAGTATCTGATACAACTAGGACTCCGATGTCAGTTTTCGAAATTACTTCATCGGTCCTCTTCATCCTCTTTTGTCCAAGAACTGTTTTGTCGCCTATGCCTGGCGTGTCCATTAAAAGGCAAGGTCCCAAGCTTTTTATCTCCATGGACTTGTAAACTGGGTCTGTTGTAGTCCCCTCTTGGTTTGAAACAATGGAGATGTCTCGACCTGAAAATTCATTGATTATTGAGCTCTTGCCCGAATTTACCTTGCCAAAAAATCCAATGTGTATCCTGTTTCCAGAATTTGTTTTGTTAAGTTCCATTACAATCTAAAATCTCTCTTTCCATTTTTTCATTTCCATAATCTAAGCTGTACTCCTTAAAAGTCATTAGTCATTAGCTAACAAAAATTTAAAATTTGTCCTTAATTTCGAAGTTGGACGAACCTGTCTCAGTCCTTAATAAATCCTTAGCTATAATCTCCTCTTGATTTGGAAATCTTGTATCCAATCATATTTAGTTTTTCTTCTAGACCCATAAAGTCATCAGAGTTTTGCACTTCTGTCCCTATTTTATTATCGTAAAGCTGGTAGTTCTTTCTAAGTTTCTCTGCACCAACATTGGGCATCAAGACATTGGCCCCTGCCAAGATCCCCTTTTCTCGCCCAAAGTCGTCTATGCTTCCAAGGGCCGTTGTTGATGGCAAGAGAAGTTTCTCGTCTGCAATCCTTACAATAGATAAAATATTAAGAACATCTCTTAACTTGCCAGCTTCAAAGTCCCTAAAGGGAGTGTCATGCTGAGGTATAAAGGGCCCAATCCCCACCATCTCAGGTTTTAATTTTAAAATAAATTTTAAATCTTCATATAAGTTTTCAAGCTCTTGATAGGGCGAGCCCACCATCATGCCACAACCAGTTTGAAAGCCCAGTTCTTTTAATTTTAAAATTGAATCTATCCTGTGCTCAAACTTCATAGAGCTTGGATGAAGTCTTTCATAGTGGGACTTGGAATAAGTTTCATGACGCAGTAGGTACCTGTCAGCCCCCATATTTTTTAGAACTTCAAAGTCCTTAAAATCTCTTTCTCCAAGAGAAAGTGTTATGGCAACGTCAGGAAATTTTTCTTTGATTTCGCCAATAATCTCCTTCAAGTATTCAAGGCTATAGAAATCATCTTCGCCACCCTGCATAACAATAGTTTTTATTCCAAGGTCTACTGAGTGCTTTGCAAGGTCCAGGATTTCTTCTTTGCTAAGCCTAACTCGTTTGGCATTATTATTGGCAAACCTAAGTCCACAATAGTAGCAATTGTTTTTGCAGTAGGTTGAGACCTCGATTAAGCCCCTGATGTAAATTTCCTTGCCAAAATTTTTCACTGCAAGGTCTCTTGCAAAGGCGTAAAGATCTTCAGCTTCTTCGCCATCTAATTTCATTAGGTAAGAAAAATCTTCAAAGGAAATTTCCTTAGTCTTATAAAATTTTTCGCATATATTTAAAGTTTTATTCATATAATCACATCTTAGTTAAAAAGTTCACAATCTATTATAATACTTACAGTTAATATATCAAGTGTAAAAAATTTTGACAGACTTGATAAAAATTTTATTTTCCTTCATCAACAAGTATTTTATATTTTGATTATAGTTACTCTATATAAAATTATAATTCTTTTATTCTCTTTAAGCCAATTTTGTAATTTTTTCTTATTTAAAGTACAATAATACTTATTAATGAACTTATAACTATAAAAAAATTACTTGGGATGATTGAAAATTGAAAAGTAAATCAATATCAAATGTCGAAAAAAATTTAATGACTTCGGGATCCATTTGGAAGACGATCTTGCTCTTTGCCCTTCCCCTAATTCTTGGGAATATTCTCCAACAAACATACAACACCATTGACTCAATGATTGTTGGTAATTATCTTGGAAGGTATGCCTTAGCAGCAGTTGGATCAAGCACGCCTCTTATTAATCTTTTGATTTCTTTTAGTCAAGGGATTGCTGTGGGATGTGGAATTCTAGTTTCTCAATCCATGGGTGGATCCAACCAGAAGGAAATGAAGCTTGCCGTTCACACTTCTCTTGCAATAGCAATAGTCCTTGGACTTTTAATTTCATTTTTGGGTTATGTTTTTGCCCCTTGGCTCTTAAGACAAATGGATACGCCAGCAGAAGTTATGGAGGAGTCCATTACTTATTTGAGGATTTTTTCCCTTGGTCTAGTCTTCAATATTATTTACAACATGGAAGCAGGAATCTTAAACGCTGTGGGAAATTCAAAGAGGTCACTCTTATATCTTGGCATTGCTTCAGCTACTAATGTGGTCTTAGACTTTCTATTTATTAAAGAATTTGAGCTTGGAGTTGAGGGAGCTGCCTTTGCCACAAATATTAGCCAGGCCCTTTCAGCCTTACTTGCCCTCTTATTCTTAATTAGGGTGCCAGAAATTTATAAAGTCCGTCTTTCAAAATTAAAAATCCATAAGGGCATGGCAATGAGGATTTTAAAAGTTGGAATCCCAACTGCTATTCAAAACACAGTTATTTCTCTTTCCAACGTAATCATGCAGTCCTCTGTCAATGTCTTTGGTGCCTTACCCATGGCAGGCTTTGGTGCCTTTGTAAAAATTGACGGCTTTAACATCTTGCCTGTCTTAAGTCTTAGCATGGCAATTACAACTTTTGTTGGGCAAAATTACGGAGCAGGGCAGATAGAAAGGATTAAGAAAGGCATGTGGACTACACTTATAATGACAGTCCTTTATACTATTATAAGCGGAACCCTCCTCTACAATTTTGCACCAAAACTAATTGGACTCTTCACAAAAGATGCGAGAGTAATAGAGGCTGGCGTACTTGCAAGTAGGTTCTTTTGCCCTTTCTACTTCTTGCTTGCCATTATGCATTCACTTGCCGGCACAGTGAGAGGAACTGGTAAAACAATTCCGCCAATGATAATTCTTCTGTTGTCACTTTGTTTGTTTAGGATAATGGCAGCCAAGTTTGTCATACCATATTACAATACAATCGAAAATGTCTACAGACTTTATCCCATCTCCTGGACTATTGGGGTCATCTTAATGGTTGGCTACACCATAAAAGTTGACTGGACTCAAGAAAATAAGATTTCATAAAAATAAAAGCATTGATTGAACTTTCTCAACCAATGCTTTTTTATTACATGCTAATTTTTAGTTTTCTTTAAAACCTTCGTAAAGATTTCCTTCAACTTCGTCAATGTATTTTTGAGCATTCATGGCTGCAACTGCACCATCGCCTGCTGCGTTTACAACTTGACGAACAGTCTTCTTCCTAATGTCACCAGCTGCAAAAACTCCTGGCACATTAGTCCTCATTTCATCATCAGTCTTGATGTAGTCATCATCTGTTAATTCAACCTTGCCCTTGAACATTTCTGTACTTGGGATATAACCAATGAATACAAAAATTCCAAAAGGATCATCAGACTTAATAGACCTATCTTCACCTGTCTTAGTGTCACGAAGAATCATTTCATTTACAATCTTGTCGCCCTTGATTTCCTTAACAGTTGTGTTCCAGATGAAATCAATTTTATCGTTGTTAAAGGCTTGTTCTTGAAGAACCTTTGATGCCCTTAGCTCGTCTCTTCTGTGAATAATGTAAACTTTCTTAGCAAAGTTTGTGATGAAAAGTGCCTCTTGAACAGCAGAGTCCCCTCCACCAACTACATAAACAACTTCATCTTCATAAAAAGCTGCGTCACAAGTTGAGCAATAGCTTACGCCACGTCCCTTGTATTCCTTTTCTCCTGGTGCGCCAATTTCTCTTGGAGATGCACCCGTTGCAATAATAACAGCCTTAGCTTCATAAGAGTCTACATATCCCTTAATTTTTTTTACTTCTCCATCAAGTTCCATATCCTCAACTTGGTCCATGATGATTTCTGCACCAAACTTTTTAGCTTGGTCTGCCATTCTCTTGCCAAGTTCAACACCATCTATGGAATCAATGCCTGGATAGTTTTCCACTTGAGTAGTTTCGGCGATTTGTCCACCTTCAATGCCCTTTTCTATGATTAAAGTTTTCTTTTTACTTCTTGCTGCATAAAGGCCTGCAGTTAAACCTGCTGGACCTCCACCAATTATAATAATATCGTACATTCTATCCCTCCAATTCTTATTATACCCAAAATTATATTTTTGTATATAATAGAGATAGGTGATTAAATGGAATTAAAAATGAATTTTTCAACGACATACTTTTTTATTATAAATGTTTTGATTTTTATCCTATCTTTCTTTATGTTTTACCTTCTTAATAAGAAAAAGACATATGATAGTGATAAAGATGTGGATCTAAATTATTATGAAAAGGCCTACCTTTACAAGGGCCCAAACTTTATCTACAACACAATTATTGCTATGATCCTAAAGGCCAAAGCTCATGGGAATATTGAAATTGAAAAAAATATTTACAAGAATAAGCGAGGAGAAGATAAGGTTGAGTATATTTTAAAGAACTTAAAAGATTCAGGTCTTAACCTTGGAGAGAAAAAACTTTTCGACACCCTCTTTTCACTAGATAATGGAGTTTCAATTTCCACAAGACAAATGGATAAGCTGAGAAGGACTGAAGCTGATAACTACAACAAGAAGTTCAACGACTTTATCTACTTCCTAGAAGATGAAATGGTGAAGAAAAAACTCTTTACAAAAGAAAAAAACACCCTAAAAATTTTTCTTTCCTTCGTGGTTTTTTCAATTTTATTTTTTGTGGGGATTGTAACAGTTTACAACGAAAGATTTTTTGGAATTGCAAGCATAGTCTTCTCTCTATTCTTTTACGCATCCTTAATCAAATCCTTCTCCAAGATGACAGACCTTGGCAACAAAAAATTTAGAGAATTGGAAAAAGTCGAAGAAGGATTAAAGACTGGAAGAGGATCAAATGAAGAAGACTTCCTATTAGCTCTTGGCTTTGGACTAAGGTATGAAAATGTAAAAAGCATTTGCCAAAAGCTTGATAACAAGGCATACGAAATCTATCTCGACGAGGACTTTTACAAGACCTTTAAGACAGCCTTAGTAGGCGACCACTTGTTAGTTAGAAACTAAATAAAAATTTGCATTAAAAAAACTGTGATTGGCTCACAGTTTCTTTTTTATTCCCAAGTTTTATCCTTTAATAAATCAGCAATTTCAGATACATCTGGCAAGTTTTCTCTTCCTAAAACTTCTGTCAAATCAAAAACTCTAGTTCCTAAAGGGGCTCTTTTTGTTATCTTTTTAAAGTCTGTATCATAAAATTTATCTACGAAGAAGTATCTATGCTCGTAGTTCCTCAAATCATAGCCATAAGATTTTGCATCATCCATTGCATCCTTTATTTTTTCTTTTCTTTCATCAGTCAGTTCTCCAAGCTCTGTTACAAAGTTTATTTCTCCATCAACTTCAACCGCCCTTATTTGAGCAACAATCTTTCCTATAAGCCTTAGGCTTTTTTGTGTATACAGTCCCAGGTAATCGTGAGGTCTAAATCCCCTATCAACGTTATCGTAATAAACATTATTAGATTTATTGAATTCGAAAGTTGTTCCTGCTAGTTGCATTCTCAAGAATTTCCATGAGTCAGACTCAGGTATAAGATTGTCATCATAACAATATTCTTTATAATCTTCTAGGATTGCTTTCATTTCATAATCATAATCATCGATATATTCTTCTATGTAGTTTGCAATATTTTCAAAAGTTGTATTTACATGTGTGATATGGGTATTATTATTTTTGTTATAATCATCAAGCTTTTTGTTAATGTCATCTAATTATGTCTTCTCCATCTCCTCAGATCCTAAAGTTAACAATAGCTTGAAGTTTTCGTTTTCAAAAGAAGTCAAGTGATTTTGAAGCTGGCTTGAATAGAACCAATCTGTAATCTTAGTTTCAACAACTATTTTAAAACTCTCTTGAGTAATAACAGCATCGGGAACACTGGAAGGACCTTTTTCTTGAAGTCCAAAATAAAGTCCTGGTTCAAAAGAATTCATGAAAAACTTATCTCTTAGTAACTCAAAGAATTTGTCAGAAGAGTGGGTGTATAGTCTTGAAAGTAAAAGCATGGTATTTGCTGTAGCTACATTTTCTTTTTGGTGGTATCTTTGAAAGTAGTGTATTCTCATCGTTAACTCCTTAATTTTAATAAAACATTTTGTCAATTTAATTTTAACATAAAAATTTAAAGTTATATTTTTTTATCATTAAGCATTAAAAAAAACTGTGATTAGCTCACAGTTTCTTTTTTTCTAAATTTTTAAAATTCGCAAATTATTATTCTTCCCTGACCTTCTATTTTTATTTTTTCTTCTTCTAGATAGATGGCTGAGAATTTTTCAAAGTCCTTACCCCCAACTTTTAGGTCTGAATCGTAATTAAAGATTACTGCCCTCTTGTCTGCCTTAAATTCAAAATTATTTATATTTAAGGAGAACATCTTGGCTTCTTGTCCTTTTTTATAAATTAGGTTGAAGTCTCTAACATCCCCTGATGATTTTGTGGAGTGGTCCCCATCAAAAAATAAAACTTCAAAGGGATTTAATTTAAATTTATTTCCATCACTTTCAATATCCATTACATTGTCAATTGGTGTGATATATCTGTAAAAACCTGTGTAAGGTGTGTATACTGATTCCTTATCATTGCAAGTTGCTGTAGAAATCCTAAAGTCAAAGTTTTTTTCGCCAACACTTGCGCCTTCTGGATAGATGAAAACTTCTGTAGTAACTCCTGCAGACCAGTTTGAATCTTTAAATTCTTCTTTTTTTATAAATTTCATTTAGCCCTCCAATAATTCTCTTAGCTTTCCAGTCACCTTGTAGTCAACTTTTTGAAGTTCAGAAATATTTTTTGCTCCATTTAACATCATGAGAATCCTTGTTTTTTCCATTAGTCCGTCAATGTATTTTAGTGTGTATTCATATCCACCACGAACAATGTATGAAAGGATTTCGCCACTAATAGCAGTCATGTCTGCTCCAAGGCAAAGGCTCTTTACTAGGTCTACGGAAGTTTTTATTCCACCTGATGCAATTAAAAAGATATCATCATAAGCAAGCTTTTTTGCTTCGATTAAACTTAGGGCTGTTGGAATTCCCCAAGAAAATAAGTCTGAAATGTCAGCATTGGGTTCTCTTAGGTTTTCAATCTCGAAAAAGTTTGAACCACCATAACCTGATATGTCTACATACTTAACTCCAACGTCGTGAAGTTTCTTCACAGTTTTTTGTGACATTCCAAAGCCAACTTCTTTTACGATTACAGGTACTTCAGAAGTCTTTACAATTTTTTCTATATTATTTAAGATTCCACAAAAGTTCCTTTCCCCTTCAACTTGAACAAGCTCTTGGGCCGGGTTTAAGTGGATTTGAATTGCATCTGCCCTCAAGAGGTCAACTGCTAACTTTGCATCTTCAGTGCTAGCAAACCCAGATAGGTTTGAGATGACAATTCCATCTTTTATTATTTCTCTTACAATTTCAAAGGACTTTCTTGAGTCCTCGTCTTCTAGGGCAATAGTTTGTGATCCCACAGCCATGGGAAGATCGTACTCTACTGCCACATTGGCAAGGGATCTATTTATTTCCTCTGAAAGACTTGAGCCACCAGTCATGGCGTTAATCATAAGTGGGAATTTTACTTTTTTATCTAAAAATTTAACACTTGTATCAATTTCATCATAATTTATCTCTGGGAGAGAGTCATTATACAAAAAGATATCAGAAAAAAGTGGGTCGCCAACATAGGTTGAACGAAGGAAATTTTCTATATGTTCTGTCTTTCTATATTTCCTCATTGCATCCTCCTTTATAACAAATAAATAATATCATCTTTAAATTTTTTTTACAAGAAAGGACTTCTAAAAATGCTGGCTCCTATCTTGTCGCCGTCATGCCTTATAAAACCATCCTTAATTTCTATGAACTCGCCCTCTGTGAGTAGGACATTTTTTTCTTTAAAATATTTTTTATCTTCTTCATTGGCAAAAATTGGAGTCGATTCATCCTTATTGTAGTAGTATTGATAAATTTCATCTGTTGCCCTAAGGTCATTGGCTATGACTTCATCAATAAATTCGTAGTTGGAGTGTTTTAAGATTGCCTCGAAGTGGTCTCTCAAGGAATAATTATTCGTCTCGCCTTTTTGAGTCATGGCATTGGCAATATATATTACCCTGGCCTTAGTATCCCTCAATGCCTCATTGATTCCACCAACTAAAAAGTTTGGAATGATAGAAGTGTAAAGAGACCCTGGTCCAATTATAACGACGTCAGATGATAAAATCGCTTTCACTGCTTCTTCATTTGCTCTTGGATAATGAGGAATCATAGACATCTTCTCGATTTTTGTATTTAACCTGTAGCACATTTTGGGAATGTAGGACTCTCCCACAACCTTGTCCTTGGACTGGAACTCTGCAACAAGATGAGTTTCATCAAGAGTCACTGGTATTACCTTGCCTGTCACGTTAAAAACACTAGACATTTCAAGAAGAGCCTTGTCAAAGGACCCAAAAATATCAGTGAGTGCTGCAATTAAAATATTTCCCACATTTTGATCTTTTAAGGATCCTGACCTAAACCTGTAGCTTAACAAATCCCTCATGGTCTTGTCTGTGTTAGAAAGGGCAATGAGGCACCTTCTCACATCACCTGGTGGAAGAATATTTAGTTCCTCTCTTAGGATTCCACTTCCACCACCATCATCAGACATGGATACAACAGCAGAAATATTTGTAGTAAAATCTTTTAGTCCACGCAAAATAGTGGAGATGCCTGTACCTCCACCTAGGACTGCTATCTTTTTTTCCATAAATTTTTCTCCATATCCCTGTGGGTCACATAAGTTGACTTGTACTCTTCCTTTAAGATCCTGCCTATCTCTTCAGCTATGGCAACAGACCTGTGAAAACCTCCAGTGCAACCTATCCCAATTGTTAAGACTCTCTTTTGTTCTGCCATATAATTTGGAATCAAAAACTTCAAGAGATCTATAGTCTTATCTATAAATTCCCTAGTGACATCCCACTTCATTACAAAGGACTTCACTTCTTCAGTATTTCCGTTTAAATCTTTAAGCTCCTTAATATAAAAAGGATTCGGCAAAAATCTCACATCAAAGACAAGGTCAGCGTCCTTTAAAATGCCAGACTTAAAACCAAAACTTGTGACCTCAATGGCAAAGTTGTCCTTCTCGTCATAAGAAACAAAGGCCATTAGTTGCTTCCTCAAATTTTTTGTGGAAAGTCCTGTGGTGTCAATGACAAAGTCGGCACTCTCCTTAATCTTTGAAAGAGTTGCTTCCTCAAAATTATAACCATCAACTATGGACCTATTCATAGGGTGGGGTCTTCTAAGTTCCTTGTATCTTGCAATAATAGTTTCCATATCAGCATAGAGGAACAAGAGCCTGATTTTTAAATTCATTCCCTTTAGTTCTTCATAGGCAGAATAAAAGTCATTAAAGAGCTCACCACTTCTCATGTCTACAACAGCAGCTACCTTTTCAAAATTCTTGCTCTTAGCATCAAGGGCAATGTTACAAAACTTTGGCAAAAGAGCTGGCGCAAGGTTATCCATGGCATAGTAGCCAAGGTCCTCAAAGACATCAAGGGCATAGGACTTGCCCGATCCACTCATTCCAGTAATAATTATAATTTCCATTTCATCACCAACTTAAAGACACTTAGTCACCAATAATTTTAACTTCTCTCTCCAAAGTCACGTCAAACTTATCATGAACAACTTTTTGAACTATTTCAATAGTTTCAAGTACATCTTGGGCTGTAGCCTTATTCTTATTTACAACGAAGCCACAGTGTTTTTCGCTAATGCCTGCTCCCTTATGGGTGAAGCCTCTTAGGCCAGAATCATCAATTAACTTTCCTGCAAAATAACCTGTAGGCCTCTTAAAAGTCGATCCAGCAGATGGCATATCAAGAGGTTGCTTGTCAGCCCTTCTTTGGTCAAAGTCCTCGTACTTTTCTCTTATCTCATCCTTATCTCCATCTTCAAGAGAGAAAGTGGCTCCAAGGACAATTAGATCCCTCTCTTGGACAAGAGAATGCCTGTAAGAAAAGTTCATCTCATCCCCAGGAACTTCAATGACCTTTAGATCTTCATCAAGAAGTCTCACGCTCTTTACAACATTTTTTATTTCACCATCGTAGGCACCAGCATTCATAACAATGGCACCGCCAAGAGAGCCTGGAATACCGTGAGCAAACTCAAGACCAGTAAGAGAATTCTCCATGGCGAACTCGCTGATTTTTTTCATACTTGCACCAGTTCCTGCATAAATTTCCTTGTCAGAAACCTTTTTAACATCATTTAACTTGTTTTTAAGCTTGATGATAACACCGTCAAAACCCTTGTCCTTGACAATAATATTGGTGCAGTTGCCAAGAATATAATACTTGTAATTATTTTTTCTAATAGATTTTAAAATTTCCACAAGAGCCTCTTCATCATTTGGTTTAATGAGAAGCTTAGCAGGGCCACCAACACAAAAAGAAGTGTGGTTCTTCATTGGCTCATCGTAGAAAAAATCTCCTAAATTTTCATTTATATCAAATAACATAGAACACCTCAATTAAATACTAAGTCAATTATATCATTGAAAGGGGAGAAAGGAAAAAGAGAATTGGAATACTCTTTTAGATCTTCAATAGAGGCTTAAAAAGTTTTTGTCTTTAGTTAGTTTTTTGTAAAGCTATGCTTTACTATTCTTTATCCGGAGGGGTTAGCAAATTAACAAAATTTTATTAAAAGCTAAATCTTTTACATTCCTTTCTAAGGAGGGGGAGCCAGGGGGCGGGCGAGGCCCCTGACCCCCTCCTTAAACCTCCCCCCTGACCCCATCGCCCTGGCAGGGGCCCGACCCATTAATACGCAAAAAGCTCTTCGACTAAAAATTTCAAACTCGCTTCGCTCAAACAATGAAATTTTTTTAACGTCTCCGAACTTTTTGCTTACTGCCTTATTAGCTAGCGATTTATTGGCTCATCTCATAAACTTATAACATTTCAGCGAGCTGCGGCACAATTGCCAAGCTCACAACCGGATATAAAGTTACAAAAAAATAAAGCCTATTCAAAAATTATTAAGATTTAACTTTTTATGAGTTTATATTTATTTGTGAAGTTGTCATTTTCTATGACTTCATGAAGAACTACAACTTCATACTTAGTTTCGAGGTTATAAGATGCAATCACTTCATAAAGAATTATAACTTATTCCATAAGCCGTGAGCTAATCGAGTGCATCTAATGAGCAAAAAAATCGGTTATGCGTTAAAAATTTTCAACTGTTTGAATTCGCGAAGCGAATGAGTTTTGAAAATTTAGCATGACC
>JAWGHR010000019.1:0-10987 GCA_032560695.1 Peptoniphilus harei
AGAATGATTAATAAATCTAAATCTTGGGAAGAGTTTTTGGAAAATATGAAATCTCTTGATTATGAAATTAAGTTTGGTAAACACATTGCTTTTCGTCATAAAGATAAGCAAAGATTTACAAGATCGAAGACTATCGGAGAAGATTATACTGAAGAAAAAATCAAAGAAAGAATAGATTTAGCTATCAAAAATAAAGCTAATCCTATTAAAAAACGAGTAGGAAATGTTATTGATATATCTACTAATGAAAAAGCACAATCCTCTAAAGGTTACGAAGTTTGGGCAAGAAAACACAATATCAAAACAATGGCTGATTCAATAATTAAACTTAGAGAACAAGGAATTAATTCAATCACTCAACTAGATGATCTAATCAAAAAATCTGCTGATGATAGACAAGACTTGTTGGATAAAATAAAGAAGATTGAAACTGAAATGAAGAGTTTATCTCAAGATATGGAAAATATAAATACTATAAATAAGTATCGTGAAATCTATAAATACCATAAGAAAAATCCTGAAGACAAGCAATTTGTAGATGAGTATTATAGTGAACTTTCCGTCTACAAAATAGCTGCTAAAGAAATTTTAGAAAACTATAAAAAGCTTCCAAAAACAAAAGAAATACTATCAAATCTCGATAAATTGCAAGAAAAAAAGAACACCCTTATGCAAGAGTATTCTTTAAATAAAGAACAATTTTCTGACCTTGTTCAATATAGGAAAAACTATGAAAATTATTATGGAAAGGAAGTAGAGAGGTAAACCTTCTCTACTTCTATATCTCATCAAGCAAATTATCCAATTCACTTACAAAAGTATCTAGTTTGTCATTTCTTAAATATTCAAAAAATATTTCATAATCATTTGGACTTAGAAAATGAAAAAGATACTTTTCTTTGATTCCAGACGCTTCTAACTTTTCATTTAACAACTTAAAATGTTCTCTTGCCGCTCTATTTTTACCTTTATTTTCAGCAGAATCATCTTTATTATCTTTAATTTCAATAACAACGTAAATATCTTCATCACTTTTTAATTTTAGTATAAAATCAGGATTAAAATTTGCAATTTTTGTATGAGAATTCATTTTATATGAGTACTCTATACTATAAAATCCCATATCTCTTGATTTAATCCAAGCATCTATTTTCTGAGCATTTTTATTATCTGTAAGATATTTTTTTATAAATTTATATTCTGGATCTCTTGTTGATATTACTAGATTTAGGGGTGTTTTAAAATCAAAAAAATTTATTTCATTGCAAGCCTTTCTTGGCAAGTTATCATCTTCTAAAAATTTTTCTATTATTTCCCTCTGTTCTTCATTTGAGATTTCGTCTTTATATCTATCTGAATAAAAAAGCATTGAATCCGTTCTAAATGATAATATTCCTCTTGTTTCATCTCTTATATCATTTGTGTTAACCTCAATAAAATCAGTTGATTTGATAGAATTTATTACAGTTTTACTTCTTGATCTAAATAATGTTGAAAATGCAGTAAATATTTTATTCGCATTTTCTTCTATTAAGATATCTCCTTCTATACCTGCATTTTGCATAGAATTTTTAATAATTTCTTTCAACTTTTCTCTAGGGGGTAAATTATCTTTTGAATAAACTTCATCTCCAAGACCTAGTATTTCCGTTTCCCAGTCTCTTAACCTAAATTCATGGTATATCTTATCTAAAACTTCATCTACAGTTTTAGTTCTCAACTTTATGTCATATTTAATATTGGTATTTTTACCCGTTAATAAATTTTCATATTCTGTTTCTTTTTTTGAGGATAAAATTTGACTTTTAAGTTTTATACCTTGATTCCAAGATTTTTTATAATTTAATTGCTTAGATTCCGTATTAACTTCTTTTTCCTCTTTATCGTACAGCAAATTTTTAACTGAAAAATTATATTTATTCCTATCTCCCTCAAATTTTACAGTACTTATTATTTTCGTTTCTATTTCAAGAACTTCATTAACTAAAGATTTTATATTTTTACTCCAACTATCGTGATTAAATACTATAACTGAAGGTTGAGGAGTAGAATATTCAGGTGGGATTCTAAGACCTCTTCCTAACACTTGAGCAATTAATAGCTTAGAATTAAAGGCTCTATCTTCCCATGGCACAATTTGAAATACATTTTTAACATCCCATCCTTCTGTAAGCATACTAACCGAAATTATCCATTCAAAAGAATTTTCTTTCTCATCTACAAAATCTAACATTTTTAGATTTGCCTTATGCTTTTTATCAGATGTTACTATAAGAACTTTTCTTTCAGCTTTTTCTCTGTTTATTTGTTCAAAATCACATAAAAAATCAATAAAATCTTCATATAGATTCTTTGCACTTCTAATATCCTTTGTAATTAAAATTGAAATGGGCTTAATTTTACTGTATTTTATCTTATTATTTTCATGATTTTTATGAATTTTTTGAAATTTGTATTCTCTATCTCTAGAAACATCATCTTTCTGAACATAATCTATAGATTTTACAACTTTATCATCTATAGCACTTCTTAGCGAATACCTGTATATAACATCATTAAAATATTCGTCATCTATATATGCAGTGCCTGTAAATCCAAGTATATATCTAAAATTATAAGTTTCATTTAAAAGAAATGCTTTCCATTTTTTTATATCTTTTTCGTTTGTTTTATTAAAAATATGGTGAGATTCATCGTTTAAAACAAGTGTATCTTCACCTCCATTTTTAAAACTATCTTTTATAGAAGATCCAGTAGATTCATATACTGCATGTATATTTTCTATACATATATCTCCTTCTATTATTGTTGAATTTGCATTTATTATCCTAGGTAGTATATTTTTGGATTCTTCAGGTATTGCATTCCTTAATTCTGGATTTGAAACTAAATCTTCAAATTTTTCTGTCAACCCTTTTTCAATTGTTAATGAAGGACATAAAACTAATACCCTTTTTACTAGTTTTTCCGATAATAAAATCTGAGCTATTCCATATATAACATATGACTTACCTGTACCTGTGGATAGAAAATCAAACAATTATATCTGGAAGACTAATATTTGATTACTTTATTAAATTATTAACATCATCCTCTATTCAAAATACATTCTCTGCATTGATAATATGTATAATTTTATCGCTATTAAGAATTTCTTCTATTTTTTCACCAATAAATCTAGACTTTATGTTGTAATTTTTTAAGTTTTTTGTAGGAATCTAAGGAAGTTTTTCTCCATCATTTACATAATACCATCTATATCATCAGCATCTTTTGTTAAAACCCTTCTAACTTCCATTTTCATTTATAACATCTCCCTCTTTGGTTAACTTTTCTCTTTTAATGGTTGATAGAAGTGTTCTATATGCCTTTAGAGATTATTAACTAATGCTTCACTACCTCCAATAAAATGGAAGTTTCTGTTGCATTCACCCTTACTAGTCCACCTATTGGAAATGTTGCAAAGGGGAATACGTGTCCAAAATCAACATTAAATACAATAGGTATATTTTTAAGTTGTTTTTTAGTTGATACTATTCTTTGAATTACATTTATATCTATTTTACAACTATCATCAAATCGCCCAAATAATATTCCTTTTACTCCATTAAATTTTAAGATTTGAATTAAAGATTGCAAATTTCTTTCGAACTCGGCAGCGAAATAATTCCCCATAATATTATCATCTTCCAAAAATAATATCTTGTTCTTTAAGTTAGGCATAAATTTTGTTCCTTGCAAAAGATTCAGTGTGCAAAGGTTTCCTCCTATAAGTTCTCCCTCACAACTTCCTTCCTGTATAAGATAGTATTCTTTTGCATCTTTAGATGGTCTTATATTATACTTATCAGAATTCATAAGACATCTTTCAAAATATGAATATGTATAGTCAGTTTCTTTTTCAAAGCCAAAACTTGAGAAATGGGGTCCATGATAAGTAACTAAACCTGTCTTAGAATAAATGGCATTAAGCAAAGCAGTAATATCAGAAAATCCACATATAATTTTGGGATTAGCCTCTATTAAAGAATAATCTATATACTCCAATATTTGATTAACATTAAATCCGCCTATGCAGGTAAGTATAGCCTTAACATTTTTATCTAAAAAGGCTTCGTGTAAATCTTCAACACGAGACTCGATACTTGAAGAGTTCACTTCATCAATTTCACGACTGTTTCGTGAAAAAGTTATTTTAAAACCTTTTTCCGTTAACAATGTTAAAGCCTTATCAAAAGTATCTTGCCTTACTACACTCAAACTTCGAGAAGGAGCTATAACCCTTATCTCATCTCCAATTTTTAATTTATTAGCAATCATTTAAACACTCCCCCTGAATATGTTATATTAAATATTCCAATTCATAACTTCTCATGCACTACTTACAACAATTATACCCAATTGCTCTAACCAATGCATGAATGCTTTCAATAAAAATCCCTGAAACCCTTATGTTAAAACATTTATGCACCCTGTCACTATTATGACACGTTCCTCGGTGGCAAGAAAAAAATGTCCAGATTATTTGATCTGCCCCTTTGAAATTTATTATTTTATTATAAATAAGTTTTCAAGCCAATATTAGTTTAATATAGAATAAAAGATATACATCCCTCTCTACAATATGATATTTATCACTTTCACTTCGATAAATATCTATGTATTCAATCTTATCTTTTACAAGATTATGTGTCAATAATACAGCATATAGACTTACTACTTCTGATAATGTCTCTGCTTATGTTACTTCATCCTTAGAGAATGGGCAATCCAAAATAATCTGTTCTAACACTATAGAAATCCTCAAAATAATCTTTATGAAAGTCCCGAAAACTGCCTTGATCTTATGTTCAATTTTATTACGTAGGGATTCCCCCACTTCATTTGATTTGAATAGAATATTTCCACTTTGAGTATATGTCTTTTACTTCATAAAATTCAATTTGATCCAAATACTCGTTTTAAATCTGTCATCTAAATTATATTTTTCCTATCATTCAGAAGTAAAAAAACACCAATTTCATTTTTTTAGTAATGTACTACCATTCAAGTTTTCTAATTGATACAGGTATGCTCCCTCATCAACTATTTTAAAACTATGATTTCTCGATTCTATTTTAAATTTTATATTTAGGCCTCAATTTTCATCCTGTTTTTGAAATAAATATCTTAACCCTTCCTTGTTGCTATCATTATTGTCGTTCCCAATATCATTAATTATAGGCTTATCATTATATATATCATACCCATAAGGCTCAGTAATAAATATACCCTTTCCATTTGAATAAGAAAGTAATTCTGACTGATAGGACTTCGATGTATCAACAGGTATCTTTCCACTTAAAGTTGTCTCCTCTCCCTTGGCTATTATATCTTCAATAGAAGCCCTCATCTTTCTAAGATCACTCATAACCCTTCCGCAGAAATCATTTGGAACTTGAACTGTATATTTTAAATAAGGTTCTAATATTTCAGTTCCTGCTTTTCGAAGAGCTTCCCAAAATACATATGGTGTTAAATTCCTAAAGTCAGAGGGGGTACTTACCGGGCTATAGTATAATCCGTAGTCAAAAGTTACCTTTAAGTCTGTAACTTCCCATCCATAAAGCCCTTCTTTACAAGCCTTCTCTACAGCATCTTTTACTGCATTTTGAAATGAATTATTTAAATATCCATAGGACACCTCTGTCTTATATAATAATCCTGACCCTATTGGTAGTGGTTCTATTGACAGTCCAATAGATGCCCAATAAGGATTTGGTGGAACCTCTATATGGATTACTGCTTTAGAGTTTCTCTTAGGTCGTTCTTTATATATTGTTTTCAATTCACCAAATCTAGCATCTATTTTGTATCGGCTTTTAAGTAGTGATTCTATTACTTCCATTTGAATATTTCCAAATAGCTTCAATATGATTTCTCCAGTATCTCCGTTAATTTCACAATCGAGAAATGGGTCTTCTTCAGTTAATTCAAATAGTGCTTCTATCAGTTTGCTTCTTTTGCTTAAATCACAAGGTTTAATTGATGCTCTCAATGCCGGTTGGGCTATCTTTATATCTAAAATCCCGTCATATTTCTTACCAATATAATCACCTATCTTCAGAGAATTAGCATTAGAAATAATAGCAATATCCCCACTATTAACCTGATCTACCTTCACAATTTCACCATTCATAATTGATTCCAGACTTTTTATCTTGAAAGTTTCTTCTGTGCCATTTATATAAACATCTTGACGTGTCCTTATATTCCCACTGAATACTCTTAAGAAAGTCATCTTTCTAGATTTTTCATCCCTATCAATCTTATAAACATACGCTGATAAAAGGTCTTCAGTATTATAGCTCTTGGTAGGAAGATATTTAGTAATGGCAAATAATAGCTCGTCAATTCCAATATTTTTTAAAGCCGAACCATGAAATACAGGATAAAGATTGCAGTTATTAATCTCATCCAAAAATACATCATTATATTCTTTTTCTGCAATGACATCGCCATTTATATATTTTTCTGCTAGATAATCATTTATATCCAGTAACTTCTCTATTATTTGACTTTGAATTACTTTATCATCCCTTACATTTGTCAATTCAAAATCACCTTTATCTTTTATTTTAACTGATTGCATTATTGCAAGATTAGAAGTTAATTTCTCCTGTATTTGAGTGTATATCTCATCCAAACATACTCCCTTTCGATCTATTTTATTCACAAATATAAGTGTTGGTATATTTAATTTCACTAAAGTATTAAAAATCACTTTAGTTTGGACTTGAATTCCTTCTTTTGCTGAAATTACTAAAATAGCTCCATCTAACACTTTCAGAGTTCGCTCAACTTCGGCTATGAAATCCATGTGCCCAGGTGTATCTATGATATTTACCTTTGTATCATTGTAATTAAATGAAACTGTAGACGCCCGTATAGTTATTCCCCTATCTCTTTCAAGTTCCATCGAATCCGTTGTCGTTGTAGCATTATCAACTCTTCCAATTTTATTAATCGCCCCACTTTTATATAATAAACCTTCTGTAACAGTTGTTTTACCTGCATCAACATGTGCTAATATTCCTATATTAATAATTTTCATTTTATACCTCCATAATTATATAAAAAATCCCCTGTGATAAAATACTCTCTTCACAGGGGAACTTATTTTTTATATAACTGCTTAAAGTAAATATGACATATACAATTCGATATAGCATAATCGTGCTATATCTTTAATCTGGTCAATGCCTTATAATACATAAAAATATAAATTTATTATTATGAGAATATTTTTAAATAAAAGTACAATTAACAAGCCATACAAATATTAACTAGTATGGAAAATGTACTTGTTCTATTTTATTAATAGTTATTTAAAAATACTATGCCTCATATGATAAAACTCCTTTAATTAATACTACATATTATAATATTTGTTATTATATTTGTCAAGGAAGATTTGATCCCTTAACGCATTTAACTTGTCATATTACTAATAACTCGTAGAGATTTTTATAGGAATTCATCTTTACATGATATATTCAAATCTTAATTTTCCAGATTAGATGATGTTGACCCTCTGCCCAATAATTCTCTAGGAAATATTCAGGTTCACCAAACCTTTTTCTCCATATTTTCTGTGCATTGGAATATCCACTATCCATACAAAACTCTTTGATTCCTTTACATTGTAATTCTTGAATCATAGCATTCAATAGTAAATTACCTATACCCTGTCCTTGGTAATCTGGTCTTACAAAAACTGTACCTATTTCATAAAGGTTCTTATATTTTCCATGTGTACAACTATTAATTAGGTCACTGGCAGGTCCATATTCTATTGTACCTACTATACAGCCCTCATATAAAAAATTGAGGATGAATACTTTATATCTACGACATCAAAAGAATTACCATTTAAAAGATTATTTACTTTTCTGTCTAAGCCTGCCTCAGTCATCGCAGTAAAGGTTTTTACATTCATTTATCATTCTCCTAAAATTAATAATTTATTAAGTAATCTGTCCCATTTGTTGAACTAGTCTTTTATAAAATGGCTTTTACATTCCCAATTCCACATCTTTCATCATTCAATTCTGTAGCAATTTGATTAATCGCTATCAGGTCAAATGATTACGCATTGTAATAAATTCCCACATCTATATCAGAATCTTCTGTATGGGTGCCTCTTGCACATGAACCCCTAATATAATACCTCTCACGCAAGGCCAAGAAGATAATTTCTCTGTTACCATTTGAATAGCATTGTCTACCATACTAATACACCCCTTTAATATCAAAAGCTATAGTCCCTTTTATTGGTCCACTTACAATTTATCAGTACTAAAAATAAAATAATTATCGTTCCAGCATACCCTTTCATTAACACTTCCAGTGCCTCCAGGCTAGGTATATCAAGAAAATTACTTGGTTCATCCATTAATAATATATTATAACTACCCATAAGCTTTTTGGCCAGCATTAATTTAATAATTTCGCCCCCACTTAAACAGATGGTTTTTTGTTAATATCCCCATCTTTAATTCCCATGGAAGTGAGTAATGAGCGGTTTTTGGAAATATTGTAATCACAATCCTCCTGTATAAATTCCATAACCTTTCGATTATGGTTATATTTATACCCATTTTAGGAAAATTAGCCTACTTCTGCCTTAGGGGATATTGATATACCATCTTCATGGTTTAATATCATTTCGATTAGAGTTGTTTTCCAGTACCATTTTCTCCAGTTAGTGCCACATTTGCCCCGATAGGAATTTGGAAGGAGGCTTTTTTAAATAGCACATTATCCCCAAAGTTCCTATTCCCTTCTTCTCCAATAATAGGGTAGGGATTATGAAGTTCAAATGCCTTGCTCTGTTTAAAACGAATAGCGCTGACGTTTTCTAGAGCTTTTATTTCCCCCAAACCTTCAATTCTCTGCTCAATGGACTTAGCAGCATTATGCAATGTTTCTTGCTTGTTTCCTATAGTTTTCTGATGGAATATTTATTTTACTGGCTTCTACCATTCCCTTCCCTAAAAGGATGTGCAACATTCATTTCTACATATTTTTCAATAATACTATCAAAATCGGACCCTGGCATCTTTTCAATAACTTCCAGGTTAGATTCTAAAAATCCAACAGGAGCAAAACGAAAATTACCTTTTGATAAATTAACTGTCCTTATTTTTCTTGCACAATCAAATACATCTTGAAATATATAATGATGAATTTGTTGCACTCCCTTAAATGTTCCTACTTCAAAGGTATCTATTATCCCGTCATCAAAAAGTTCATAAGCTCTTTTTTGTTAATTCTGTATTTTCCCACATAAATCATACCTCCTTTTCATATAACATATCTCTTGTTCCATATTCCCCCTGTTATTCTATAAACTCTTTTGGGATTATGCCTTCTGAAAATCTTACTCTTTTATGTAAGAAGTTATCAGCTTTTAACTATTAAAATTATCACTAAACCCAAAAGATTTGTTGCACATTTTTCTATATCCACGACGCAGTTTATAAACTACACGCTTCTTTAATTATAATATATTTTCATCTTTTAGTTCTTTTATTGCCTTTTTCACGGCTGTTTTTATTACAAAATATAGGATTATTGCTGGTATTCCTAGGTATAAAGGTAATGAAATAAAAAGTGAAGGTAAAACATTAATCATATGAGTTCACTCCTTTAATTTCAATTAAGTTCGCTTAATACTACATATACGTAATTATTATTATTATTTTAAATGTAATTATACTAACTAATTGTCAACTATTAAAGAACTAATATTCTTGCCCCCTCTCATACATTGCTTACAGCAATCAACTTTAATTACTCTAAGCAATACACAAAATATATTTATTTAAAGTTCCTGAAACCCTTGGTTTCATAACATTAACTGCACCCATCACTATTATGACACGTTCCCCTGTAGCTAAATCTATATTAGCAAATAGTTTATCCTTAATTTGAAGACTTTTTTTATAATCATCAAGCTTTAAATACTTTTTCATTAATTCTGAATTATTTCTATAATTTTCTTCAACTATATCAGCTAATGAATTATACATACCTGAAGCTAAATAAACTACCGCAGATTTTATTGCCTCTTTTTGGTATACTCTATCTCCACATAAAATGTCCAAAAATCTTTCCCACTTATCTAAGTTAAGACATGATCTGTTATAATTTTCATTTACTTTAAGAATCAAATCCTTTTGATTAAATACAATTTTACTTTCCATTCTATTTCTCCTTAGATAAAGATACAGTAACATCATTACCGTAAACATCCGTAAATATAAATACTGTTTTATCTCCCAATAATTTATTTGGTATATGCCACTCTATACTTTCAATTTTATTATCGTTGTAATTTATTTTTGTATCTCTATCTTCCTTTTTGTTGCTTTCTATCTCATTCCAAAATCTTACATCGTCTAATAAAAATTCTTTTCCATTATAATCATAGTTCACAAATATACTTGATAGTGTTAAAAAATTGTCTGATACTATGCCATTAAGTGGATCGCTAATGAATTTTGCAACTTTTAAAATTGCTTCTTTTTTCGTTACTACTAATTCACACTCAACTTCTGGTGTATATATAAATTGAAATCCCTTCATTTCTTCTATATCATTTACATCATCTTTACTTCTTGGCTGTCTAGACTTTGTGAATGGTGTTTTATGAAGTTCTTCTATCATTTCATACGGAACTTTTAGAAAGTAATATCTTGTATCATCTAGTTCTTCATAGTCTGCAATAAAATCCACTCTTGTTGCAGGAGCAACAATATATACTCTACTATATCTCTTAGATTTTATATTCTTGTGAAGTTCATTTATATAATTATAGTCTACAGCCGACTCTTTATGTTCAATATAATTAAAAACTTTTACTGGAAATCCTCTTTTTTCTCCGTCAAATTTTACTCCTGAAGATTTTATTTCTTTAGTATCATATTCAAAAAGTTGAGATACA
>JAWGHR010000020.1:0-8573 GCA_032560695.1 Peptoniphilus harei
AACCAAAGGAGAGATCGGATCGATGCTCTCTAGTTATCTTGTTTCAAGAGAAAGGATGGGATTGACGAGAATGCCGCCGATCCATTCAACGTATTCGCTCTTAGACCAAGATATACCAGAAATCAAACACTCTAGCTTTGTTCAAGAAAATCAGCAGTTCAAACAAGAGTTTCTTTACTTTCACCACTTGTTTTCTTTGGGTCTGACGGCCATTAGCCATCCATATAAACCAGAAATCACCGATCGGAGTTGTGTCAGCAACACGGTTTCTGAAGGAGCGGTGGTGGTGGCTGGAGCGACTGAAGGAACAAGCATTTCACTCGAATTTAGACATAAAAAAACGCTAAAAGCCTTGATAAATCTAGGTTTTTAGCGTGGGGTATGGTATAATATAAGTACAGTAAAGTTTGTGACGGTGGCTATCTTTTGAAAGGTGGTGATGCTTATGAAAGTAAGTGTTCACTCTTTAGAAAGGAGAAGCCTTTTGTCTGTAGCTGAAGCATTAGGGCTAATGATTAGTTTCGGTTCTTTAATCGCAAGTTGACGCAACTCCTCTTTACATAGTAAGTATAGCAAGATTTCGGTGTAATATCAACTGTTTGCTCCACAGTGAGAGGTTTTTAGCACGTCTTTTTCGGATAAAATAATTGAATATACAACCAAGTCTCCAACACTTAATAAAGTGCTACCTTTTACTGATTTTTCTTATCTATTTCTTTAGCAAGCTGTTTTTGATTCTCGCTAAAATAGTTGTATGTTTCTAAGTTTTCTCCTGTGATGTCAATAACTGCAGCACCTCTCATGCAACTACCGCTCATACCAGTGTCAACCATGCTATGCCAGCCTTTTTGAGGATCTTTTCCTGCTTGCCGTAGTTCAAAATTCTTTTTTCTTTGAAGGTGTTTTTTTTGTTCTTTTTTCGCATTAGATTTTTCTTTAAATTTTGAAAACATAATCAATCTACCTCCGTCATTATAATATGGTAAAATTCATTTCATCATATACTGAGTTAATTCCTTAGTAAGAATAGTTGATAGTGAAGCTTCTTTATAGAATACATTATACCAGTTTTTAGTTTTAAAATCATGTTGATGATATTATAATACAATCAAATGGTAAAAAAACATATCATCAATACAAGTATTTTATATCAATTGTAGAATCAAATCAGGATAACAGCTTTTCCTTTAGTAAGAATGATCAATTAGAGGATTGATGAATAATTGAAAGGTGACTTAGAAGGATGACTGAAGAAAGAAAATGCTACGGTGGACAATGGAAAGTACCAATAACGCCCTACAATCGCCGTTTATACTGGCCACCTAGCTGGATCGAATGTGATTGTGGTGAGTTAGCCAAACAAGTTTATGTTAAAAAAGGTGATTTTTTCTATCCAAATGGTCATTATTTATGTAAAACGTGTCAACGGGAGTATCGGAAGGTCGATGGAAGAGATCAATTTATCCTGATCAAACCAAATGAAGAATGATGTAGGTGTTAAACTAATTTCTATTGATGATAGAAGAGAAAAGGTTTGGATAGTGATAGCTTTTAACCAGAGTTCTAATTATTTTTAATCAATGCAATTGTTTTTATAATAATATACGTATATCCAAATTTGATCTTTAAAAATTCAAATAATATTTACTGAAAAGAGAAGGTGATTCAATATGCTAGAACTAAACAAATCCGAATACCAAATTCTTTATTATTTTTATGAATTCAATCAACCTTTAACAAAACATGAGTTGCTAGAAAGAATACCTGATTTAAATAAAAATACTGCTGCAGTTGTGATAAAAAGATTATTAGACAAAGGATATTTGGAAGTGGGAGAAATAAAATATTCTAACACTGTTTTAGCAAGGGCGTATAGACCTTGTCTACCATTCATAGAATTTTTTAAAGATGAGTACGGAGAATTTGCTGTTGAAAAGTTAGTCAAATATGCAATAAGTTCTTTAGAAGATAAAGAAAAACTAACGTATTTATCAAATCTAATAGCTGAGAAAAAAAGTTTACACACAATTGAATAGTGTGTTTATTAATGGAGACACTGGAACAACATCCGTACAGAAAATAGTGAGTAAAATGCGAACGTTATCTTTTTTTTCGAATCGACCAATCTGCAATAATTTGGTTATTTAGCGGACCGACGATCCATGATTTAAAGCTGGAATTTAAACATAAAAATAGATTTGCTTACAAAATAAAGAGAGCTAGAATTTTTTCTAACTCTCTTTATTTTGATCAATTTAAGATTTAAGCCTTTCGGAAGATATGTGCTTTATAAGAGAATGGGACAGTAGCTTAAAATTTTCTATACCTATGAAATATTTTCATTTCATAATCTGATTACGAGAGTTTTGTATGTGTTACAAATTTAATATCTGATCTCATAAATTATGTTAGTAAGGAAGATATTAATCTATTTAACTTCTATAGATTGTTCGTAAAAGTCTGAATCACTATCTAAATACTTATCTATATTATCCAAATCATTTTTTATTTCAGTAATAACGTTCTGATCATTACTCATTACGAAAACACCCAACTTATTTTTTTCTTCAGAGGTATAGGGTATGAATTCAACATATTTTTGATCAGCTGTAAAAGTACTGGTATCAGATAATTCTTCACTACCAGAAACAGATAATGAGACTTCAAATTTATTGTTTTGAGAGGTAAAAATTAATTCTAATTCTCTACTTTGGGAGTCATTTACAAATTCCGAATTAACTATTTCCGTTGCTTCTTCAGTTTTTATATTAGTAGACACAATATGAACTGATTGCCCTTCTTTTTGCTCTACTTTAAAATTGGTGTTATTGCCTTCAGTTCTCACAATGTCAACTGTATCTCCTGTAAGGTTAGTAGCGGAATCACTTGTAACACTTACTTCGATGCTGGAACTAGTAGTTCCGTTGTCGTTATTTTCGGAAGTACATCCCCCTATAACCACAAGTGCTAGTAAAGTTAAAATACTCAAACTAGTTTTTTTCATTATAATTCCCTCCTCATTTTACAATATAAATCTTATTTATCTCATTATATATGATGGAATTCCAATTATGCAAACAAATGAATTTTAAAGGTTTAATAAAAATAATAAAAGAGATAACTAATAATAAGCGCCGTATTATTTATTTACCGCAAAGGGAAAATGATGTATAATGGGTTAAGGCTAAATTAAATTAGTCTAATAAAATTATTTGGAGGTTATCATGAAGAAAATTGTTCTTGCGTTATCCGTATTTGTTGGTAGTGTATTTTTGTTGTCAGATAAAGTTTCAGCTAGTCAAATTGAGAACCCTCACGAAATAAATTTTTCAGTTCAAAATATTGATACTGGGGAATATGAAAATGAAAATGTTGAGATACTGACTAATAAAACGTATGAAGTACCTTCTTTAAGATCAAGTATGATAACTTATGGTAATTCTAGCGAAGAAAAAAGCTACGTTTCTGAATTTGAGATTGAGTTTACTCCTGAAGATGAAAATGACAGCAATACGATCAAGCCATTTGCTAGTAATGATAATGAAACAAATTCAACCGGAGCCGTGAAAGTACTTGCAAGAATTACTTATACAAAATCTGGAGATAACATTAAAGTAACTAGCGCTTCTTCCAGGTTTACATTGACCAGCTCCTTCGCCAGTGTTTCAAGTAGAAACTTGAAAGTTCAACAGGGGTTTACCAATGCCCTAGAAAAAACGCCTACTTCTAATTCATTAACCACGTATAATACTGGATGGGGATATGTTTACAATTATGGTGGAGCAGCTACTGCAAAAACTACGGTATCAGGAACAGTAACAATGTCTGGAATGGCTAGCTATAGAGTGTCCGCAACAGCCTCTAGATTATAAAAAAGGAGAACTCAAATGAAAAAAATACTTATAACTCTAATCGGATTTGTTTCATTGACGATATTGTTTGGAAATACTTTACAGGCTAAAGCCGATTCTCTAGCATCTATTCCTACAGTTGAGGCAAAGATTACTTCCGCTGAAGGTGTTGTCGGAGAAGGAAGTACACAAACAAAAGTTATCGAACATAAGGAATTAGCTTATTTAAGTAAATTTTCTACGGTTCCTGCATTAGAAGAAAAAAAGTATGAGACTACTATAGAAGTCGAATACTACTTTACCCCTGAGGAATCTGGTAGTACTAGTATTTCTCCATTATCTACTAATACCGGTTCAGCTAATAATGGTATTGCGAAATCGAGTATAACGTTGACCTATTGGATTTCTGGTAATACTATAAAGGTAGAAAAATGTCATGGATCTTGGAGCAAAGCTTCTACCTCATCAATCATCGTCTCCGATCGTTATGTAACGTATAGAGGACCAAATGCTCAACAGACTGCATGGAAATATCCTACCAGCAATACCTTCTCTTATAATACTGGATGGGGATATGCTTCCCAAAATACAGCTGGAAATGGACGTGCATACATGTCTGCTTATACCAGTATTAGTGGTATGGGAAGATTATTCTTGGAAGCGGCACTAAATCTGTAATTGCTTGAAAAATATTTGATTATAATAATAAATATCCCTCGTCAGATCAAAATTATTGGCGGGGGAATGTGTATTCCTGGATACACTTATAAATTATAAAAATTGTTGAGCAAATTAAAAATCTAGTAACAGAATATCTATGATGAAATTGCGAAAAAGAGCGTTCAGGAAATGACTTATTTCTGGACACTCTTTTATTTAGATCAATTGCTATGAAAAATTATTCTATATCTTGTACTGAAAGCCAGAACAAAATCTATATTCTGGTAAGAATAGAAGGCGATTTATTTTAAAAAAATTCATTTAAGGGTCAGAAACTTAAAAGTTTTTGACCCTTTCACACTGGCTTGATATACTTGACTTTGACAGGTGTCAGAAACTTATGTCCAGAAAGTGTGAGCAAAAATTGACAATTTACGGTTATTCAAGAGTCAGTACAAGCAGCCAAGATTACAAAACACAAATTGAGAAATTAGAACAAGCGGGTGCTGAAAAGATTTACAGTGAAAAATATACAGGAACCAAAAAAGATGGAAGAAAAGAATTAGAAGAGCTACTTTCAATAGTAGAAAAAGAGGATGTAGTTTTAGTAACGAAAATTGATCGGTTAGCAAGAAGTATTGTAGATTTAAATTCTATCATTTCTACTTTTAACAAATCAGGAGTGACAATAACCTTCATAGATAATTCGTTGACTTTCGAACCTTATAAAAATGATTCGATGCAAACTCTGATGATGAACATGTTAGGAAGCTTTGCGCAATTTGAGCGAGATCTGATTGTTACACGAACTCAAGAAGGTAAGCAATGGCAGCGTGCAAACAAAAAAGACTATAAGGAAGGCCGTCCGAAAAGAATTTTAAATGATCGGTACAAGCATGCACTAGAACTGATGAAGACAAACAGCATGAAAGAGGTTGTAAAGAAAACTAATCTTTCTTTATCTACATTAAAAAGAATAAAGAAACAAGCAAAGGAAGAAGGAATATACAATAATGAAGAAAAAAAGACAGTTTAGTAAATGCAAATGGGTGAGGTATGCATTTATTTTAGTTTTTGTTCTATTAATATTAGTCGGTATTCCAGCTTTGTATAATCACAAAATTTTAACGGAAAATCCTAGTAATCCCAGTTATGACGGGTGGCTAGGATTTTGGGGAGGTTATTTAGGATCAATACTCAGTGGGGCTATAGCTTTGTTGGTTGTAAGACTACAAATAGTAGAGGAAAAAAATCGTCACAGAGAAGAAAAGAATGATAGTACATTTTATTATTTATACTCTATGCTAGACAATAGGAAGTCTGATCTTATGAAAGATAATTCTTTTGAAAAACTTAAAGAAGAAATCTTTAGCCAACTCGATTATCAGTTAAAAGAAAAAGCAGTTAATTATATTAATAACAAAAAAAATGTAACCATAGTAAAAGAATTCAGAGATAAATTATTCGATAGTTTAAATAAAGAAAAAAATGAATTGCTTAAAAGTGTATCTGATTCAGGGATCAGATATCAGCTTGAGAATTATTCCAAAAATGGGTTTATAAATACTACTGATTGGGAAACCAAATATCTTTCGTGTTATATTGATCTCGAATCTATTGTAAATAAGATTGAAATTATAGAAAAAGCAAGTAAGTATATTAATAATAGTAAACGGGTCAATATTAAATCTGTAGAAAATGTTATTGAATGTTATGAGGAAATGAGTGAATTAAGTAAGATTGATGACGGAGACTCAAAATACAAAAGCATTTTACAAGTACTGAAAGATGTTAAGGAAAAAAATATCAGTATTTTAGACGATAAACAAAGAAAGGCAGCTATAGAAGAAGCATTTATATGTATGACTAATTCTGTCGGTCAATATTTTAAGATAATATCAACGATTATCCAGTTTTTTAAAACTAATGATATTAAGAAAGAAAAGGAACTTTTTTACATTAATAGTTTAAGCGCAGACATGTTTATTATTGAAGAGATCCTTCTTTTCTATTATATTGAATATACTTCTGATGGATTTAACAGTAAAAGCAAACTTCAAAATTCAGGAATATTTAAGGAATTGAAATTTATAGGAAATGAAAAAAAACCAGATAGTCTAAGCTTATTTTTTGAAAAGGATACAGAAAATTTAAGTTTTTATAATTAAGTAAAATATAGTATTCTTGATAGTTTTGGCGGGGGTAAATTAATTTGAAAAATAAAGAAATACTCAATAGATTGTTGTACTTGACTGCTGACGAAGAATGGATGAATCGGCCAGATATTGTAGCAAGTGTCCAAAAAATTGGGAAGGAAATTGCTTGTAAAGAGCGTTCTCGTCGCAATTTTTCTAACACAAAAGGCGTAAAAGTAACTGATTATGCAGATAATGTCCGACTTTATTCGTCTGTAACTGAATGTATGAAGCATGAAAAGTTATGCAGATCTTCTATTACTGGTCACATAAAAAGAAAATCTCAAGCCAAAGATGGAAGAAGATTTTTTGTAATAGAAGATGACAATTTGCTTTTTCAAAATGATGATGTGTGAGTCAATAATAAGTTTCAAATTGAGATAATCGTACTTTAGCTAGGAGGTTTTTACGTGGACGAAGAAAAAATTTTTGACAAACGCTGGCAATTAGCTTCAACGGAACAAAGAGCAAGATTTAACAATTTGCTATCCTCCTACCCTACTATCGACTGGACATTTAAGGAAAAGAAGTACTTACTATGGTTGTCTCAATTAGATATCGATACATTTGAGACATTTGAAGTGATCCTAGATAAAATTAAACATAGCAATGAAAAAAGAGCGAATCTATAAAAGATCCGCTCTTTTTTATTTTGCTACTTCAGTACGAGTTAGTTCTGGCATATCAGCTGTAAGATAGTTACGTGCGAAATCCAAATCTGTGATCCAATCTTTTATATGATCTCTTTGAATAATAAGCGGCATACGATCATGTATTGGGGATACTGACTCGTTAGGTTTTGTCGTCATAATGATCGATTCCGTTTCAAAACCCGCACCTGTTTTATGCACACGATAAAATCCTCCCAAATAAAAAACGTCATTATCCCCTGCAGTAAACAATAGTTTTCGTTTTTCGGAATCCCACTCATAGAATCCAGAAACTGGTATGACGCAGCGAGTTTCTCTGAAGGCTTTAGAAAAAGTCTTCTTTTCTTCTACTGTTTCTGAGCGTGCGTTTATCATCAGTTGACCAGGCTTAAATCCTTGGAATCCCCACTGAGTGATTCCTGGTACTACCCTTGAATCCTGATTAAGTCCTAGTGTTACTATATAATTAGTTGGAAAAATTTCATTAAAACCAACACGAATAGTGTGTCAGAGAGCTATTCTAAGGCGATTTCAAAGTCAAATGATGGATAAGGATCTTCAATCATCATCTGCAAAGTCCTGATAATACTCATTTTTGATTAACTCAATCTCTTTTTCTATTTTACTCGCTTTTTTCTTTTGTTTGTTGCGAGAAGATTTTCCGTCCTGAAAATAGTCAACTTTGAACCATTTTTCCTCTTTTTTTATAGATATGTGTCGAACGTCTGTCCAATAGATCAGTTGTTCATTCAATACAAAATAGTCTTCGTATGCTTCACCTAGAAATTGTCCTTCAACAGGATCCAGAAACCGCCCAAATTCGTCTTTAGTGTTTAATTGCAGCGTTATAGGTTTATGATAAAGGAAAGACTCTGAAAGTATCGTGTCGATCTCCTCACGATTCATTAACTCCAAACCAACAACTTCTTTCGTAGCCCAGGCTTCATTTTCTAAAACGCCTTTCATCAAATCATCCATGGCGTAAGCCGTTGCCCACTTCAATCCAAATGGCCGGTCTCTGTATTGATTATAGTCCGTAAATGTTTTCTTAGTACGCTTTACCATGACTTTCAGCACCTTCAAGTCCAGACATACCACCTGCATGTCCTCCGACAAGACTGCTGCGAGCGATCGCACGTCCACCTTCCATTATGCTATTTGCATGAACGATCGATTTAAACCCGAATTTTTTGCGTATAGTATCTACCACATAATCG
>JAWGHR010000021.1:0-7268 GCA_032560695.1 Peptoniphilus harei
GAGGGGATAGGGGGGAGGTCTAAGGAGGGGGAAAGGGGCCTCGCCCGTCCCTTGCACCCCCTCCTTAAAGATGAATAGTAAAGCTTGGCTTTACAAAAAACTATTAAAGAAGAAATCTTTATACTATATAAATAAGAATTAAAGTTATGAGCTTTATAAACCAATCTAAAAGCGAAGCTTTTAAAAAGTTTTTTACAAATAATTTTATCGACAAATATATCAATATATTTACACATATGTCATACTTATTATGAGGTGATAATATGAACTTTATTAAACAAATTTCTAATAGAACAGTTTCTATCTCTGACTTTAATAGAGGTCTTGCAGGTAGAATTTTTGATGATGTAAAGTCTACTGGATCCAAGGTTGTCCTAAAGAACAATTCTCCTGAGTGTGTCCTCTTATCGCCAGAAGAGTACTCAAGGCTAATGGATGAACTAGAAGATGCAAGAGATTTAATGCTTGCCAAGTCAAGACTTGAATCCATGAATGAAATTGATGCTATTTCAAAAGAAGACATTGAAAAAGCATTTAATATGAACTTTGATGATATTGAACCACTTAGTGAAGACGAGTTTGAATGATGTACAAGTTATCTTTTAAAAGCAAGTTTAGACTTTGTAAAAAGAAACACCAAAAAGATGTGGAAAAAAGGTCCAGTTTATAGAATAGAATATCCAGAATATCCTGAAAGAGCAGTGCAGGAAGCCTTAGTAAATGCACTTATTCACAGAGATTATTCTGTAGTAGGTAGTGAAGTCCATGTAGATATTTATGATAACAGGTTAGAAATATATTCTCCTGGTGGTATGTATGATGGGACTTTTGTGCAAGATCTCAATCCGTTGAATGTATCTTCTACAAGAAGAAATCCAATAATAGCAGATGTATTTGCTAGAATGGATTTAATGGAAAGACGTGGATCTGGACTTAGAAAAATTATAGAAGCTTATGAAGCAGAAGAAAATTATAAAAAAGAATTAAAACCAGAGTTTAAATCAACGGAATCTTCTTTTACTACAATTCTAAAAAATCTAAATTATGACACTCAAAATGTCATCCAAAATGTCACTCAAAATGTCACCCAAAGTGAGGGACAAAATGACGGTCAAAAATTAAAACCAAGTGATAGGCGTGAAAAAATTCTTGAAATAATAAAAAATAACCCTAAAATAACTGCCTATGATTTATCTAAACAATTTAATGTAACTGATAGAACTATAAAAAGAGATTTAAAAGTTCTAACAGATAAAAAAATAATAAAGTATGTAGGCAGTGCTAAGGATGGGCATTGGGAATTTAAACAATAAAGGTAGTTTTTTTATTTTTTCTTTTAAGAAAATAAGGAAAAGAATTTTTTCACTTCTTGCCAAGAAGTTGGGGCTTAAAGAATTTCATAAAACCTAAGGTTTTAATAATTCAAAAATTAACCGTGTGTGAATCGATACGGTTAGATAAATATTTCTAAAGCTTAAGGCTTTAAACTTATATATAAAATTCTAAAGATTTCATCTTTACAAAAAACTTCACGATGTCCCCCTTGTGCCCGAATGGGTATAGGCCCCTCCAATAAGACATATAAAAGCGAAGCTTATAAAAACTTAGACAATATAGAAGATGAGCTTAAGGATAAGTATGACAAAGCCTTTAAAGAACTTGCCAAATAAAAAAAGCTACGTTGTTTTCGCAAATGAAAACAAAAGCGTAGCTTTTTTGATATAATATAAAAATTTAAAATAAAAATTAACCTTTAAATTCAAGTTTCAATTGCATTCCAAGTCCACTTGCTAGTTTTTTTAACATTTTTAGACTTGGATTTCTTGTACCATTTTCAATTCTACTGATGTCTGCTTGATTAATCCCAGTTTTTTCGGATAAGTCCTTTTGTGTTAGATTAAGATTATTACGAGCTATAATCATGGCTTCTATAATGTCGTATTCTGGAGCAAGTGCATCATATTCTGACTTAATTTCATCATTTTTTAAAATTTCCTTTTTGTAATCATTGTAAGCTCTCATAAAAATCTCCTTTCAAAATCTTTTTTATATTTAATAGCAAGTTCAAATTCAGATCTTGGAGTTTTATTACTCTTTTTAACAAAACCATTGGTTAAAACTATTCTTTTATCAAATATAAAAAAATAAAAGATCCTAGTTATGTCACTAGATTGTTTTGTCCTTAATTCAAAAATACCATTACTTAACTTCTTTGAAAAAGGTTCTCTAAGATTATTCCCAAACTTTTCCAATAGATCGATATCTCTCAAAGTTTTCGCCAATAATTTAGGGCTTAAAGAATCTAAAAATTCTTCAACAGGAACTTTGCCATCTTCCTTATCATAAAATATAATTTCATACATACCGGTATACCTCTTATACAAATATAATATGGTGTATAAGACATATTGTCAAGGGGAAATCTAAAGCCTAAGGTTTTAATTCTTCTTTTGGAGGGGATTTATACCCATTCGGGCACGCAGGGGCTTATTCGATCGCCCTTACTTGTGCCTGAGTGGCATCCCCTCCGGACCACCCCCATCACCTTCAACGACCTAGCAGGGGCTCGGCCCATTAATACGCAAAAAGCCCTCCGACTAAAAATTTCAAACTACTCGCTACGTTTCACTTCGCTCGCTCGAACAGTGAAATTTTTTGACGTCTCCGAACTTTTTGCTTACTGCCTTATTAGCTAGTGATTTATTGGCAAAGTCTACGACCTTATTAGGTTTCAACGAGCTTGGGGCATCATTGCCAAGGTGACAATTGAAGACAAAGTTATAAAAAGATTAAGCTTAATCCTTTACTGGTTAAGCTTTTTTTATAACTTAAGAATTATTTGTGAAGTTGTAACTTTTTATGACTTCTCAAGAAACTATAACTTAATAATTAGTTATAGGGTGAAAACTTTTCATTACTTATTTACTAAAACTAACTTTAAGTTTAAACCGTAAACTAATCGAGTGCATATAATGAGCAAAAAAATTGGTTATGCGTTAAAAATTTTCAACTGTTTGAGCTCGAAGAGCGAGTTTTGAAAATTTAGCATGGCCGATTTTTTTGGACTCAACGTACGTGGGGTGAATGGGGTGGTTTGGAGGGGCAATACCACACAGGCACGCAGGGGGCCTCACGATGCCCCTAAGCCCCTCCAAGAGAAATTATAAAAGCGTCAGCTTTTGAGAAGTTTTGTTAGTTTTACTACACCCCCTCCATAAAAGGTTTTAAAGCCTTAGGCTTTAGAAAAATTTCTTAAAGAAAACTTCTTTAAGTCCCCTCCATAAGGATTCTTAAAGCCCTAGGCTTTCTTCTTCTTCTTCTTTCTTACTTACTATAGAAAGAAATCAAAATAAAGAAATTAAAAACCCTTAGACTCTACAAAAAAGATTCTTAAAGAAAACTTCTTTACCCAACTCTTTCTTCCTTTCTCTTCTTTTCCCTGAAAAAAGAAAAGAAAATAAAAAATTGCAAACTTGTAACCCTTTTGTTATAATTCTACATACGGTCAAAAAAGACCTACTCTTTTATCACGGAAAAGTGCCAAGTAAACACAAGCACACTTGCAGGAGGATATTATTTCAAAACAATTTCTCACATTTCCTTTATGTAATGTAATTGTAATTTTACAAAGCAAATTTCTAGTGTATAATAGAGACACAAGAGGAACATGACAACTAAATAAAACCAAAAGGCGATATTTATTTGTCGACCTCTTAGAGTCGAGATAGTTCAGTCTCGGCGACAAAAGTTTGAGACTTTTGTAGAATCTACAAAATTTTTAAGGAGGTCGAAAGACAAATGAACAAGAAATTTATTTCTCTAGTACTAGCACTAGTTATGGTACTAGGAACATTCACAAGTGTCTTCGCCGAAACAGCTAAACCTGCTGAAGCTAAAAAAGCTGAAGCTGGAGAAAAAGTTGAAAAAGTAGTTGGAAAAGATAACAAAATCCAATACATTATCGACAAAAAGCTAGTTGAAGGCTACGAAGACGGCACTTACGGACTTGACAAAAACATCAAGAGATCCGAAATCACAAGATTACTTGTACTTGCTAACGGTAACGAAGAATTAGCAAAACAACTACAAGGATCAATGAAAATCTACTCTGACGTAGATACTAAGCACTGGGCAAACGGAGTTATCTCAGTAGGAACTACAGTTCCATCTGATGCTAACGGAATTGCTATGCTAGCAGGATATCCTGATGGATCATTCAAGCCAGAAAACGACGTAACTTACGCTGAATTAGCTAAAATGCTTGTAGTTCTTGCTAAAAAAGACCTTACAGCAGAAATGGTTAAAAACGCTAAATGGGCAACTTCATGGATGACATGGGCAGCTCAATTAGGAATTCTTGACGACGTAAACGTTGTTGATTCTAACAAAGCAGCTAACAGAGCAGATGCATTCACTATGGTTTACAATGCTCTTTATGTAATGAAAGAATTCAAGAGAGTTCCAGCTAACGAAACAAGAGGTATTGTTTCTAACTTTACAAAAGACACTCTAACACTTAACCAAGATTCTAAAATGGAATACAAGGTTAATGGTGATACTGTAGTTGTAAAAGGAACTAACGGAGAAAGACAACAAGTTGCAAGACTTAACGATCTTGACTGGAAAGTTGCTGAAAAATACTACCTAGGTTCACTAGTTAGAATTCTTGTTAACGAAAAGAACGAAGTAACTCACATTATCGAACTTGGTAACCCTAAAGAACTTGCTAGAGAAACAGTAGAAGGAAAAGTTGCTTTCGATAACTCTGTATGGAAAGGTGTTGCAGACAACACTGTTGAAACTGTAAACTTCCCTTACACTGCTAAAACAGCAAAAGAAGCTCAAGACAAAATTAAAGCTAACGACACTTACGCAACAATTAAATTCAATGCAAACAACATTGATGCTAAATACGTTGTATTCCACAACGTTATGATGGGTAATAAGAAAGTAAGCACTCTTGATCTTAAGATTAATGACAAAACTGAATTCTATGTTGCTAACCCAGCTAATAGCCAAATGAAGAAAGTTGCTAACGTTAACGAAGCACTTGCTCTTATTGGATTCCACAACTATGATGGATACAAACTAGCAGGCGTATATGCAGGTTTCGATACTGATGGAATGAAAGCTAACTACAAAGCTATCAAATTCAATGAAAATGATAGACACACTGCAAAAGTTGTAGTATTTAACTTTGTAAACAAAGCAGCTGAAGGAGAAAAATTCAGAGTAATCGAATCATCTTCTTCTAAATTCATGACAACTCTTGAAAACACTGATGGTAAACTATTCGATAGAAACAATGTATTAGATACAGCAAGATTCCCATTAGAATATGGTGACAAACTTGACGTTATCGAAATTGATGATTACAGAACTGATTCTAATTACAAGACTCTAATTGATCACTCTTCTGCTAAATTCCCAATCGTTAAGATTACAAAAGTAGACTCTGACAAGAAATTTATCGAAATCGCTGATAAGAATGGCGAAAAATCATTCCTAGACATCAGAGATGCAGATATCTTCTCAGCTAAGAGATACGGTAAGCTAGAAGAAGGAACAGCTATCCAATTTAGAGTTGAAAACCACGCAACAGCTAAGGCTAACAACGTAGCTGAAGTTATTTCACTTCTTGGTGATGAAGATCTTAGAGATTCTATCGTAGGAATCCTTCCAACAGCTGACAAGGCTCAAAGAGTTGGATATGTTGTTGACGTTAAAAATGTTAATGGTGTATGGCACATGGTAGCTAAAGTTGATTACAACCTATTCGACGAAGCTGACAAGAATGGCCACGCAACATATATCGTAGCTGACGAAGATGTAGAAGCTCTAAAAGAAGCAAAAGCTAATGGAACTAAGATTGCATTCAAGGTATTCGAAAGAAACTACAATGGTCTATTCGTTGCAACTGACATCAGATACAATAATGAAGACCAAACTCCAATTCCAGGAGCAAAAGTTGAAAAGACTCTTACTGAATTAGTTGAAGAAGCAGCTAACAAATACGGTTTAAAAGCTGATAAATTAGTTAACTGTGCAGATCTTGAAGAAGCAGAAGCTATTCTTAAAAATCTTGACGCTAAACATGAAGCTCTAGGTGTATTTGGTGCTCCAAAATGGGATGAAGATAATGCAAAACACAAAGAATTTATTGACGCATTAAGAGAACAAATCGAAACAGTTAAAGGAAACAAAGAAGCTGCAGTTACAGCTGCTAAGACTTTTGTTGATGGACTTGACTTAGGAAAAGTTGACTATGAAAAAGTTACAAAAGCTGGTCTTCTTGAATTAATCAACAAAACTGCTGATGCTGACGAATTAAAAGCAATGGACGTAAAAGCTGTTGATATTGTTAGTATTGCACCACAAGCTAACAACAAGGCAGTTATTGTAGTTACAATTCAATCTAAAGGTACAGATTGTACAATTGAAAAAGATTACACTTTCATGATTGATCACAACTGTCCTAAAGAAAAGGAACTTACACCACTTAACCCATCTATAGTTGTTGTTAAAGATGACACTTGTTTTGTAAATGGAAAAGGTGTAGCAGTTTGTAAAGTAAACTAATTAAATAAGATTATTTAATTAGAATTAAAGATAAAACCTGAGAGGAAACTCTCGGGTTTTTCTTTTTGTACATAAAAGTTTTTTTGGTAAAACTGTGTCATGAGCTGGCAGTATGGCTGAAAAAGAAAATCTTAAGCTTCATATAAATTAGGAAGACTTGAAGAAAATTGCAGGGGATCTTAGGGAAATCAATAGTCATGATGATATAGAAGATAAGTCTTGTAAATTTTTAGAAAAAACAAAATCTTTATTTTCAAAAAAATTCAAGAACTTAAATATAAAAAATTTCCTAAAGAAAAACTTTTATTTCTAATTATTTTGGGCTTTACTATTTTAGTTTGCCTAATCTTACATAAATTATTGATTAAAAAAGAGGACTTGGCCTTTGGACCTATTGGTCCTGTATTGGAGGGACTTATACCCATTCGGGCACGCGTACCCATTCGGGCATCGTAAAGAAAATAGTTAAAGACTTCGTCTTTATGAATTTATTTCTAAAACCGAAGGTTTTAATAATCCTTATTGGATAGAAACTTAAAGAAGTTTCTTTAATAATCTTTTTTTGTAAAGCAGAGCTTTACTATGTTCTCTTGGAGGGGCTTAGGGGCATCGTGAGGCCCCTTGCCCCTCCAAACCACCCCCTTCACCCCACGTACGTTGAGTCCAAAAAAATCGGTCATGCTAAATTT
>JAWGHR010000022.1:0-6550 GCA_032560695.1 Peptoniphilus harei
TTCTAAGATTGCTCCTCTTGTTATGAGCCTATGAGTTCTTTCTTTTCTTCTTTTTACTATGTCTTGTTTTAATATCTTCTTTTCTTGATTTTTTAGTTGCCTTAGTCTTTCTTCTGTATGATCAATTTTATCTTTTATTTCTTTTGATTCTTCTCTTATTTGTTCTAATTTTTTCATAGATAACTCCTTTCTTGTATTAAAAAAAGACGATGAAGATATATTCTCCCCGTCTTTGGGTTTGTCTCTCCACTTGAATATTAAGTTTAAAATGTTTATATTACTACCTCCTAAAATTGGGTATAAGTTATGTTTATAGTCACAATAAAAGTCAGCATCTTATATTGATGTTGACTTTTATTTTTAATATTTATTTCTCTATAATGTTTTTTATTTTATTTCATTTCCACTTATTTTATTGGAGAAATATTCTCTGTGACATATTTTGCTCCTACATCATCTACAATCTCTGTATATGTCACTAAATACGTAGTTTTTTCTTCAACATCATAGTATTCAAATTGAATTTGATTAGATACACTCTCGGAACTCTGTATAGAATTTAGCTCTGTAGTTGCAACACGATTTTTAAGTCTATCTGTAGCAAACACTACAGGCTCATTTTCTAAAATTGATGGAACGCTATCTAATGAGTTCGTTTCAATATTATTTGTTTTTAGTCCTATAATTTGACCATTATAATCAATTTGAATAGTAATTGCCGCATTCGTTACAATTCCATTAGTTTTATAGTAAACATCTACTAAATACCCCTCATCTGAATGATAGATGTATCCCTGAAAATCTTCCGTTTCAAAAAATCCATTACTACTTAAAGCTAAGTCAATAATTTTTTTGAGTATAAATTTATTATTATCAACTTTTAAAATAGGGGAATCATATAAATTAAGTGTTGCAGCACGACTCGTTGAAGTGATTCTTACACTTCCATTACCATAATATTTTACATTTTTTACCCCAGAACCTGGAGTATAAATATAAGAATTTGCCGTATTGATTGCCTGTGACACAGATTTACCGTTAGCCAAAGCATTATTGTATCTTTTTAGCCAATTAGTATGTGAACCTGCACTTACAGTAGTTGTCCAACCTACTGCTACGTCAGCTCCTCTATCAACTGCACGCTTAACGATATTATCATTCGTAGAAGTAGAGCCTCCTTTTTTATTCCCACCAGCTGTATTACAGCCTGCAAATGTAATTAATTTTTGGTTACTAGCAGTACTCCATAAATTTGTATAATTGCTATTTGAAGAACTTGACTGACATACAAATTTATATGTTCCAAAACTTAATACATTTTCGTTCCCATGTCCAGATAAAAATAAAATATCTGCTTTCAAGCGAGTATTTGTAAAATCACTTTTTGTTGGATCTTTTAAGGTAACTACTCTGTAGCCAGCACTCTTATATGCTGATGAAGCATTGATTGCATCTTCTCTTGTATCTACTCCATCGCCAAAATTTTTACCTGCCGACACTGCTAAACCACCATTTGCATATACTGGTACAGATAGCGAAAAGCAACACATAACTAAAATGGCTATAAATACAACTTTTAAATTTCTTATCTTCATAATAATAATCATCTCCTCTTTTATTTTAAAAAATTAAATGGGAAAATTAAAAATTCAGTATCTGTAAAATACGAACCATCATCTTCCAATTTGTGATATTTTGTATATGAGTATAAAATAGCTTTATATGAAATTGATCCTCCGTCTTTATAATGATATTTTATTGGAAAACACATTATTGATAAAACAATAAATAAAATAACAAGCTTGATTCTAACTTTTCTTCTTTTCACAACTCACCCCATTCTCTTTAAATATACACAATCATCTGTAATTTTCATAAAATTTGTATATTAGATAAATTCTTTTTTTATTTTCTTTTGATTTTATAAAAAGCGACTAAGGTTTTTTGATGTTAGTCGCTTTTTATTTTATATGTTTCTTATTTTAGTTGTTTTACTCGTTATAATGAATTCTATTTATATAATTTAAACTTTGAAACTATATCATAGTTTTTATCAACCTCAAGAAAGTCTGAGTTTTTTAAATTATTGTAATCGAGTATCAAAATTACATATCGATTTTCTGTTTTAATTACATCAATTTCTTTATCTTTTTCTCCAATTTTTAATTTAACTGTGTTGATTTCATCAAAATTTGGATATTCTGCCCTTTTAGATTCAATTTTTGAAATATCATCAGTTTTAGATAAATATTTATCTTCAAACGAATAGATATATCCCTTTTTTTCTCCAAACTTGCTTAAGATTAAATACTCATTATTTGATGATATATCAATTGCTTTATCGCCTTGAATTTGATCAAACCCCAGACCTTTAATATCTATCGCTGAGCTTAATTTTTTGTCATTTATGTTATATATCAAAAGTCCGTTATAATTAAGAATGCCAGCATAATTATCACTCGCAAAAGCTAACTTTGGTGCAACCACTCCAATATCTGATTCAAGAACTTCTTTCTGTATATTTGGATTTATAAATTTTGAGAGAGATGAATCTTGTTCAAATTTATAAGAATCATTTTCGATTTCTTTTTCAGGTTTATTTGTGCAAGCAGTAATAGAAACAATAGTAATCACAAAGATCAATAGGATAAAAACTAACTTCCTTTTGCTATCTTTTAAGATTTTCATGCCATAAACCAGTTTAATAATAATATCCATCTATATGGATTTTTGAATTAGGAGAACCACCATATCTTGATGAGTAATAACCTGAATATTTATCAGTATGTGCTGTTACAGTTGGATCTCCACCTTTGTTATAAACTACTATAGAGTGATAAAAGTTTCCATTGCTTCCAAGTTGTATTATATCTCCTGATTCTAAAGCTCCAAAAGTACTTGATATACTACCAGACGGGCCTTTTGTGATATTATTTAATAAGAAAGATCTTAATTCATTAACGCCTGTCCAAGAGCTACTTCTATCTCTTGAGCTTCTATAAAACCAATAATTTGAACCAGCTATTCCTGAGCCTCTTTTCGCATACATTGTCTTGCAACCTGAATAAAGTACTTGTGAAGCATAATTTGTACAATCCCCGCCATAACCTTCAAAGTTTGCATAATTAGGGTTGAATCCGTCAAACCAATCGTCCTGATATGTTCTCATTGTCTTTCTTTGAGCACTAGAAAAACTACTGTATCTTGCTCTTCTTAAAGCTATTTTTGTTTGTCCAGTATGAGCTAATTGCTCATTATTTATCTCTTCAACATATTTTTCAAATTTTTTAATACTATTCTCAAAATCATAGCTATTATTTTTTTTGTAACTTCTAGTTAAAGAATTTTTATTTTCATAATTTTTTAATTCTATTAAATCATTTGTAGAACGAATAACCTGATTATTTAATAGTGTTCCAGCTGATAAGTCATTTGTTGTAGCTGCAACTATTAATCCTGTTTCCTTATTGATTACGATAGAGTTAAAATATTCTAAGCTTGATTTTAAATCTCCATCTAAAAAATTTATTGCAACTGTTAATGTTACTCCATAATTGTCATTTAAATCTTCAAGTTGAATATCTTTAATTTCAAGGTCAATTAGGCTTAATTTACGTCCGAGCTTATCTTCTTTTATAGTTTTTATAGCTCTTTTATCTTTTAAAAATTGTCTCAAATCAACTGCTTTTTCATCAATAAGATAATCTGCACTACCATCCGAAAAATCAGATAGAGAAGATTCAGAGAATTCAATTGCAATATTTTTTATTATTTCTTCTTTTAGTTTTAAGTCGTCAATGTTAACTTTTGAAACTTCATTAGCACTGAACACTTTTAAAATTTGACTTGGGACATAGTTTACGGCTAATTGTTCTTCTTTAGAAAGAGAATTATACCAGTTTAACCACTCCATATCATCATCTGTGAATCTAAGTTGTTTTGATGATGCAGGCTCATAGTTTACACTTAATTGTTCCTCTTTACTTAGACCATTAAACCACTCTTGCCATTCTTTAGGGCTGACTTCTGAGTTATTATTTGCTGATGAAGCAAATACATTTGTTGCCATTGCTGTTAACAACATCACCATGGCTATTAATAGAGTAAATCTTCTCTTCATTTCTAACCTCCTCATATAATTTTGTCTGACCTCAATATATTTGACATTAAAATCAAATATATTCTATTTTTCCAACTGTTGTTTCTAGCTTTATTATAAAATATAGCATCTAAACTAATCGCCATTACTATATCTCATAGGATTTAAATCCATTATTTCACCTCCTCACTATCTTACATATGAGTTTATCTTTACCTTTCCTGATAATGTTTTATTTGATTCATTATCAATCGTAACAACATATCTACTTCCTCTATTAGCCTTAACCTTTAATATTGAGTCTGAAGAAAAAAATTTGTTATATATAATTTTTCCATCTTCTTCAATAATTACCTGATATTTAATTCCACCTGAGCAAGACATATCTTTTAATCTAACTGTAAAACCATCATGAACTGGACCTGTCCAGGTATCCATGTTAAATTCATAGTCTATCTTATCAAATCTACTTAATCTTATATTCTCATCAACATTTGCTGCTCTAAGACCTGTCCTCGATACTTCTCCTAATTCTAACTTTTGATACTCTTCATCACTTATTATTTGAACCCTATCTCCAAATTCCGAGTTTATATTAGTAACTATATCACCTACTGTATCAATCCTATCTTGATTTAGGTCAGCCACATTAGCAAATACCGGTAAACAAAATGTAAACGCAAACATAAAAACCATCAAACCTGCAAGTGTCTTTTTCCATTTTTTCATAATAAGCATCCTTTCTTTATTTGGGTTTAAATTTAAAACAAAATTATTTGTATTGCTTTTTATTTCTAATAACTTTAGCATTGACATGCAATATTCTTTTCTATTTTTTATTGTGTCGCCTAATTGTTGAACCACTAGCTTATCGCAATTTATTTCTATATCTTGGTTTATATATTTTAAGCTCAGCCATAAGATTGGATTGTACCAATATATGCAGGCTACAATATTTATCAGGTGGGTTAGTAAAATATGAAATTTCTTTATATGCATTAGTTCATGGATCAAAACATGGTCTAATAATTTCTCATCAGCTAAGATATGATCTTGTAGGATTATCTTGGGTTTTAAAATGCCAAAGGTAAGGGGTGTTTTTAAATTATTATTTATATAAATCTCTACTTTTCTTTTCAGTCCAAATTCTCTTATTTTTTCTCTGCACAAAGTATTGTTGGTAAGGGTAGAGCCTTTCATAACTTTATGAAATTTATAAATTTTTATTCCTAGGTAAGTAAAAATAAAAATCGAACCTATTAGTCGGTTTAGTTTAAAAAATATATAGCCTAGTTTATTTACTAACCAGCATAAGCAATAATTAAAGAAATTTGTTAGAATAAGTAAATATGATAAAATACTATTTTCCTTGGCACAATCTATTCCTATCATAAGTTCATAGGGACTTGTTAAATAGATTAATAATACTATCCACAAAATAATACTTGCTGACCTAAAGGCTTTCTTATTTAATATTGGTCTAACTAAGAGAATTAGAACTAGTAAGTAAAGACTTTTTATAGATTTTTCTAGTGTAATTACCCTAACTAGACTTATTGCCATCCTTGTCTTCCTCTTGGTCCTCTTCGTCAAAGCTATCTATTAATTTTTTCATTTCTTCTATTTCTTCTTTTGTAACTTCTTCATTTTGTAAAAACGTTTTACACATATTTAAAATCGATCCTTTAAAAAGTTTATGAAAGGCTTCTTTTTGCTTATTCAAAAGGGCATCTTCCCTTGATACAAGGACCCTAATTGTGTATTTAGGATATCTCCTAGCTATCGCCCCTTTTTCTACTAATCTTCCAAAAAAGGTGTAGCAAGAGGTTTTGCTTATATCGTACTTTTCCATCAATATTTTTGATAAGGCAAGAGCTTGGATTTCTCCATTTTCATCTAAGACATCGCCCTTCCACAACTCTTCCATTACTAGTAGTTCACCATCTGAAAATTCCAACTATATTACCTCCTATATAAATTACATTTTCATTTTCATTCGCTTTTGCATTTTTATTCATTTAACTATTTTCACTTTGAGTATATCATATTTTAAAAAAATAGTCAAGTGTTTTGACCATTTAAAATAATATTTTTTGTATTTTTAATATATCTCTGTTGATTTTAAATCTCACTTTCAAATGTATTTTCAAAACTAAATATATCATTAGGCGTACATTTTAGAGCTTTACATATCTTTTCTATGTTTTTCATTGTTATTGGTTTATCCTTGCCCATTTGTGCCATAACATTTGTTGTAAGTCCTGCCATAGCTATTACATCTGTTTTCTTTAATCTTTTTTTTGCTAACTGTATCCATAATGGTTTATAGTTAAGTGCCATAATATCCCTATTTTTCTCTATCCATTAATTTCTTCTCCTTAATCTATAAATTTCAATTAAAAAAGCGACTGGATCTATTTATTTCCAATCGCTATACATTATTCCTTATTA
>JAWGHR010000023.1:0-6193 GCA_032560695.1 Peptoniphilus harei
AGAATTCTTTACGAGCCTCTGGACGGGAATTCAAACAACTTTTACCAATATATGGACAGCTATTTCAACTACAACTACAGAAGTATTTACAGCAGTTGGTGAGTTTATCAGGACTACTTGGGAAGGTGTTAAGACTTTCATTTCAACCGTTCTTGATGCAATTAAAGTAAAAGTAGAAACCATTTGGAATGGACTAAAAGAGTTCTTAACAACAGTAATCACTGCCATTGGAGAATTTATTTCTACATCCTGGACAAACATAAAAACTACAATTGAGACTATCTTGACTTCTATTAAGACAGTTCTTGAAACAGTCTGGAATGGGATAAAGACCTTTATATCATCAACAATGAATAACATTAAGTCCTTAGTTTCATCTGCTTGGAATTCTATAAAGTCGACTATTTCCTCTGCAGTGAATACTGCAAAGTCAGCAGTATCGTCTGCATTTAATTCTATGAGATCAAGTATTTCATCTACCATGTCAAATATTCAGTCCACTATTAGAAATGGATTTAATAATGCAGTTAATCACATTAAGAATTTGGCATCTCAAGCTTATACATGGGGAGCAGATATGATTAATGGAATTGCAAGAGGGATTAGAAGTGCGATTAGCAATGTGACATCTGCTGTATCTAATGTAGCATCAACTATTAGATCCTACCTACACTTTTCAGTACCAGATGTTGGTCCACTTACTGACTATGAATCTTGGATGCCTGATTTTATGGAAGGCTTATCTAAGGGAATCGAAAAAAGCAGAAGATTGGTTCAATCCTCTATGAAAAATGTGGCAAGCGATATGGTTTTAAGTCCAAATATATCAGCAGTAGGTGTTGGAGGACATGATAAAGGATCTGCTGTAAATGGCATTGATATAGGAAGACAAATATCCGATGCACTTGCAAACATCAATTTAAAATCTGAAAATACTGGAGATATAGTTATACCAGTTTATCTTGGTGGGACTCTCCTTGATGAAGTTATTGTTAATGCATCTATGCGTAAGAATTTAAGGAGTGGAGGTAGGTAATGACCTAACCCAAAATCTGTGATTTTATTGGTAGGTCAGATGGAATCTCACCCCATGAACAAGGAGCAAAGCGACGCAGTGAATGGAGGTGTAGTCGTATAATGAAATATCAATCATATTTAATTATTGAAGGAGTGGACCTACCTCTACCAAATTCTTATGATTTGGAGTTTAGAGATATAGAAGCAGATACTGGAGGAGAAACAGAGGCAGGTACTATTCAAAGGGATATTGTTAGAAACAAAGTGGCTAGTATTTCTGTAGGTTTTTCATGTAGTCCTAAACTTGTGAAGATATTGAGTGGTCTTGCTAACAAGTCTAATCTTAAAGTTAAATTCTTAGATACAGAAACGTTGGAACTAAAAGAGACACAAATGTATATGGACAAGTTTCAAGTCAAATTAATAAAAGATACTTCTTATAAAGGATTGTGGGAAGTATCTTTTTCATTGGAGGAGTATTGATGTATCCAATAAGCAATGAATATAAAAAAGCAATCAAAAAGAATTCTCGTAAATTTTATTGGACGGGAAATATCATCTTAAAAGATGAAACAATCATTCCATTTACCAATAAAGATATTCTTAAAGGGTCTGGATACATTCATCGTTCATGCTCTGGATCTTCTGAACTTGAAATAGGTACAGTTTATGCAGGGGAGTTTGGAATCAGCCTTTTTTCAAATATAGATAGGTATTCTTTAGAGGATTCAAAGCTAGAACTTTTTTACCATCAAGAATTAGAAAGCAAAAAGATAGAAACCATACCTATGGGAATATTTGATGTTACTGAGGCAAATAGGTCTAAGAAGATTTTAGAACTAAAAGGCTATGATTATATGCTTAGATTTGATAAGAATTTCCCAGTAACAGATACCTTTGGTACAGCTTTTGAATTACTTACATTATCATGTGAGAAGTGCAAGGTAGAACTAGGTATGACAGAAGATGAGGTGAAAGCTTTTGTAAATGGTGAAGAAGTTTTGGCAATTTATCAAGACCATGATATAGAAACTTACAGGGACTTTATTCACTATATAGCATCAACTCTTGGTGCTTTTGCTGGGGTTTCTCGTGATGGTAAATTAGTTTTAAAAAAGTATGCAGAAAGTATATCAACTGAAATTAAAACGAGAGAAAGATTTTCTTCATCAATATCAGTTTTTAAGACAAGATATACAGCCATCAACTCAACAAATGCAAAGACTAAAATAGCTGAATACTACTCTTTAGAAAATGACGATGGCCTAACTATGAATCTTGGAATAAATCCGTTGATGCAGTTAGGACTTCCAGAGAAAAGAAAAAGAATGTGTGAGGCTCTTCTTACTGAAATTTGTAAGATTCACCACACACCTTTTGATATGGTAACAATAGGAGACCCAAGTCTTGATGTAGGAGACAGAATAGCTATTTCTTATGAAGAAGAAAAGATTGAAGGACTTATCACTGACATAGAATATAAAATAAATAGCAAGCATAGAATTCTTGGTGTAGGAAAAAATCCCTATTTATCTAAAGCTAAGAGTAAGAATGATAAAAATATAGTTGGACTATTAAATCAGATTGAATCTGAAAAGTTAGTAGTTCATGCCTATTCAAATTATTCAGCCTTTAATCTTTCAACAACAGATACTCCAATAATTCGTATAGAATTTGCCTCCAATAAAGAAACGGAGGCAATTTTTAATGCCTCTATCTTGTTAAATATAATTTGTGATACCGAAGAAAAAACAAGAAAGATATCGAGGAAAGTCAAGAAACAAGAAGAGGTTTTAAATAATGATGGAAAATCCTATGATCCTCCAAAGTTTGAAGAAAAAGAAGAAGTAGAGGAATTAGATTTCATTGAAAATATAGAAATACCAACAAGGATAGTTATTACCTATGTTTTTAATGATACGAAAATAGAACATCACATTCCAAAGGAAACCTACCTGAGCGGTGACCACATTCTAAATCTTTTTTATCCATTAACCAAACTTCAGGAAAAGACGATGAACAACTTTTCAGTGCTTATTAGACTTGAATCAGGACAAGCTATGATAAGTAAAGATAATGCTATCGCAGCTATATCTGGTCAGTCTCTTGGTTCTACAGAGGCTTGGGATGGAAAGATTAAGATTGATGAATCCTGGAAGAGAATAGAATTTAGTCATTCATTTCTACTTAGGAAGTTGAAGGATGAATACAAAGTAGAAAGACAAGTCCCAAGACCACTAGTATTTAATGAAAAGGTAGGAAGATTTAAATATCAAGGATTAATGCTTGGAAAATATAAAGAAGAAATTACTACAGAATTTAAAGATAAGGAGGAAGGAAATGCTCAAAGGTAAATCAGTCATTGAACTAACTGATGTGAGGACAAATAGGAAGGAGATATATGAAGATGAAAACTTAATAACGAATGCAGTCCCAGATTTATTAAGGCTCAATCCTATGGGGTTAATGTACCCTATGGGGGATTCGAGAATTACTCAATATGAAAAAGAAATATTTCCTATAGCAACTAAATGTTATGGTGGGATCCTTTTATTTGAGGATAAATTAGAGGAAGATCCAAATAAAATATTTGCTCCTTCTAATAATCAAATCATAGGCTATGCATCCAATGATGTAAATTCAACGGATGCACCAAGAAGAGGTTCAGCTAATCTTAATGAATCAACCCCTCTTGAAAATGGATACAAGTTTGTCTGGGATTTCTCTACATCACAGGGAAACGGAAGAATCTCTTCATTGGCATTAACACATTATAGAGGAGGGAAACATTTTTATGGAGACACTCATGGTAAAGATCCCTTCCTATTATTAAATAAAATTAGCTTATGGAAAAACAGAGAAGTCTCGGACGCATATAACGGATGTGTTGAAATAGATGTTGAAAACAACACCTTGGTTTCAATATGGCCTTTAGACAACAAATCAATAGAATTAGTAAAACTTAAGGAACCATTTACGAGTATAGGTTTAAATGATCCAATTTACACTAAAGGATATAAAAATGAGGAAAGGATAACAATTGATGTATCAGAATTTTTTAGTAAATTGAGTACTTGGAACGAATGTTGTTTTTATGACGGAGAAGATGGTAATTGGTATGGCTTTGGAACTTACAGAGATAAGCTAATAAGAATAAAAATAAATAAAAATGATTACTCAACGAAAATAGATGAGTGGGCATTAAATGAAATAAGATTAGGTAAATTAGGAAGTTACTATGAAAAAAATAGAAGTTACTGTCATAGATATGTATATAGCTGTATTAAAGATGGCTACCTATATTCGATAAATTCATATAGTGCGGATAAAATCTATAAAATTAATATCAATAATCCTGTAGATATTTCTGTTATAGAATTAGGTAAAGAAGTTAGGACTTCGAAATATGGGGGAGAATACTGTTACCTATACAAGTGGGGAGACTATATATTAGGTTATGAATTTGCAATTGATAAAAAAGACCAAGTTATAGTAAATAGTGTTTCTGACTATAACGGTGAGGGAATACCAAACTTAATGATGGATCCAAAGACAATCGGACCATTGGTCATTGGATTTGGAGGTTATGAGGAGAAGTTTTACAAACTTTTATTTCTTCACACCCCATACCTTGGAACAATTAATAACTTATCAAGCCCAATATTAAAAACGGCAGATAAGACAATGAAAATAACTTACACACTAACAGAGGAGGAATAAAATGAATAAGTTTTTAGAAATACTAAAAGTATGTTTTACAGCTATCGGAGGATGGTTGGGATTTTATCTTGGAAGTGTAGATGCATTTATTTACACATTACTTGCTTTTGTAATAGCCGACTATTTGACAGGAGTTTTAAGAGCAGGGGTCGAAAGAAAGCTATCCTCATCCATAGGATTTAGAGGGATAGCAAAAAAGATTATGATTTTTATAGTTGTAGGTATCGCAAACCTATGTGATGTAAATTTAATTAAAGGTGATGGAACAATGATAAGAACAGCCATCATCTTTTTTTATATAGCAAATGAAGGGCTCTCTATTTTGGAAAACTCTGTAGCACTAGGCTTGCCAGTACCAGAAAAACTAAAGGCGATTTTAAAACAATTCAAGGAGGAAAAATAAATGAGTAATAGTCCATTAGTACAAGCAAGAATTCTCTCACCTAACCATAGCGGTAGAAGAAATCAAAGAATAACAAAAATTGCTATACACCACGCAGCAGGAGTTATAAATGGTAGAAATCTTGCTGGAGTATTTGTGCCAAGGTCAAGACGAGCATCAGCTAACTACAACTTAGGATCCGATGGAGTAATTGTTTTAGGAGTAGATGAATCTAACAGAGCCTGGACAACCTCATCTTCCTGGTGTGATAACCGAGCAGTCACAATTGAAGTAGGGAACTCTACGAGAGGTCCTCAGTGGTTAGTTTCTGATTACGTTTTAAATAGACTAATTGATTTAGTTACAGACATCTGCAGAAGAAATGGAATCTATCCTTGTACCTATACTGGAGGCAAGGATGGTGTTCTTCAAAAACATGAGTGGTATTCTAATACAAATTGTCCTGGTCCATACCTAGGAAGTAAGTTTCCATATATAGCAAATGAAGTCAATAAAAGACTAAGAGGAAATAAGACTGTTAGCAAATCAATAGGTGGACTATATAGAGTTAGAAAATCTTGGTCTGATGTAAAAAGCCAGAAAGGTGCGTTTAAGAATTTAGATAATGCTAAAAGATGTGCCGATAGATTTAGATTAAAAGTATTCGATGCTAATGGCAAGATAGTATACCCATTTGGAAAGACAATCGATGAGTTAGCAAAAGAAGTTATAAGTGGAAAATGGGGGAATGGAGAAGAAAGAAAAAGAAGGTTAACTCAAGCTGGATATGATTATTATGCTGTTCAGAAAAGAGTAAATAAATTAATTTAATAGTAAATAGATAAAAGCCTGTGCTATTTTTATGGTTCAGGCTTATTTTTTATATTTAAATTAAGGTAAACGATACATAACAAAGTGTGAATATATTTATTTGATAGCGATTATTGACTTCATTAGTTTCTTTATGCTAAAATGAAGTAAACGGTGTTATCTTAATTTGGGAGGTGAAACTTACTGAGAGACAAAGATGTTACAATAAAGAAAATATTAAAAAGTGCAAAAAGCGAGTTTACA
>JAWGHR010000024.1:0-5993 GCA_032560695.1 Peptoniphilus harei
TAAAAATCATAACCCCAAACATAATCTAAAATTCGCTCTCTTAGTAGATTTATATTTTGGTTTTCTAAAAGCATTTCCAATATAGCAAACTCTTTTAAGTTAAGGTCTAGATCTATTCCATCTATTGAAGCTTGTTTTGAAATGAGATCTAAAGATAAATTTTCAAAAGTCAGTTCGTCAACCTTTTTTATTTTTCTGCTAAATACATTGTCTATTCTCGCCTTCAAAACAGGGAGAGAAAAAGGTTTTGTAATATAATCATCTGCTCCTTGAGAAAGACATTTGATAACATACGCATCTTCGTCTTTTACAGTAAGCATTATTACAGGAATGTCAGAAAATCCTCTCAGCCACTTTAAAAAATTAAAGCCTGATCCATCTGGGAGATTAGCATCAAGAAGAATTAAATCAAAATCATTAAAATTAAGATTCTCTGTCTGAGAAAGATTGTTATAAATAATAGTTTCAATATTATGCTTGTTTAAGTAAGTTTTAACAGCAAAAGCAATTGTGCTGTCATCTTCAATCATTAATATTTTCAATTCTATACTCCAGTACTTCTGAGATATCACATTTAAAGTAACTACAAATTCTGCCAAGTATTTCCATACTCACATTCTCATCTCGTCCCATTTTAGCTATGGTATGAGGGGTTGTATTTATAGCTTTTTGTAAGTCTAATTTATTCATCTTTTCATCTATTAATTTTTTCCATAATTTATCATAGGAAAATCCCATAACCCACCTCATATTAATCTTCTACTTTGTGCAGTATTTCTATAATATTATACCATGTTTATAAGTAAATTAATCTAAGTACATTAAATAAGTCGATTCTTATAATACATTATATTCTACGGTACTGGGACTGGGACGGGACTAAAAATCTGAAAACGTCCTATAATTAGGTGGATTTGGTGGTATTAGAAAAAATAGGACCTAGTATTTTGAATGGTTTGAGATATATCGTACGTTTGGAAAAGAAGAATGGGAATAAAAGATTATAACTTATAAATAGCTTAAATAAGCCAATCTAAAATCTAAGTGTAACAATATCGTAACAATAATAATTACAGCACCTTAATTCAAAAGGTGCTTTTTAAATACTCCAATGTTTTCTTTCACTTGTACGAATGATTTAGTCGTTGAGGCATAGGTTTACTACGCCTCACGCCTAAACATTACACTTCGCGAAATAATTCCGTTTTATCTCCCAAATTATTCAGCGTGTTTGAAAAAAATATAGTAGAAATTTTAAAAACTCACAAAATATACAAGAATGTTATTATTTGTGGGTTTTTTTGATTGGAGATAAAATCAGAAGTCGACATTTGTCGATAGTTGCTTTTCACAAAAACAGAAATGTTGTAGTGGATTTCTGATTTATCAAAAGTGGAATAAGATAATAGAACTTGCATATAGAGTATATGTTTCAAGACAAACTATTTCAAATTGGGAAAATAACAAAAATTATCCTGATATAAATGGTAATACATTACTAAGTGAAGTTTTTGAAATATCCATTGATAATTTAATTAAAGGAGATCTTGAAAAATGAAAAAGGAAATTTACAGAAAAAATCTCACACTCTCGGGGATTTTTTTAAAAGCTTAACCCCCTATCTTTATAAACATCCATAATTATCAAGGTTTATTAGATCAATCTCTTCTTAATAATATCTATGTAAAAATTACTTCATCCAATAAACATCAATTATTATCATCACATTATAAATAGATATTCCGTAAACATTTCAATTTTCAAGCAAATGCGATATAATTAAGTATAGGGATTTTATCTGAATGATAACGATTTTATATAAGAGTTAATTTTTACAAATTCACTCAATATAAAATTAGGGCTCATCTGCTATTCCCTAGATAGTTAATTGCTTTTTAGTTATTATGTTAAATGAAAATTATTTTAACAATAACTATTGATTCTAGCTGGTAGATCATGTTTTAAATACCCATGTTATGCCATGTTAGACTTTGAAAGAAAGGAGGAAATATGAAATAGAAACACAAGCACTTTTGAAAAATTTTGTTGTTAGCATTATTAGCTGTCGCTTTTATTGTTTTTTCTGGTATAAAGCGCTAACATACTATTTGAAAAAAAGGAGGAAATATGAAAGAAAAACACAAGCACTTTGGAATTATTTTGTTGTCAGTATTATTAGCTGTCGCTTTTATTGTTTTTTCTGGTATAAAGCCAATCTATGCTAACATACTAAGTCCAAAGCAAGGAATCAATGAATATCATTTCTATAATGATACAATAGAAAATAAAGATTCAGCTAAAGAAATACAAAAACAAATAATTCTTAATGGAAATGAAATTTCTGATCCTGGCCATGTATTTAAAGACAAAGATAAAGTCTTTTTAAAATGGCAAGATGAAGATGAAAATGAAATTAAATTTGATACGCCAATAGAGATTAAAGGTAACGACAAAAAAATAATTAATGTTTACCCAGTTTTCAAAGATCAAGTAGTAATAACCTACTATATAGTTGGCGATAAAAATGATAGAGTTTATATGACTGACACCATCAGTGATGCTGATTCTTATAAACTACCAGAAGATCCTACAATTTATGATGCTAATAAATACTTCGTAAATTGGTCAACATCAAAAGATGGAAAATCTGGTATTTATGATGAGGAGTCATTGAAAAAAGATATTGCAGCAGGAAAAACTGACATTAAACTCTATGCAATTACAGATTCTAAATACAAGGCAACATTTATAACAGGAGACGACGCAAGCTACCAAGACCAAATATTTGCAAAAGATGATGGCAAGCTTGAGAAATTGCCAGAAAATCCTACAAGAGAAGGCTATGAATTTAGCCATTGGTCTTTGAAAAAAGATGGAGATCCTGTTGACCTTAATACTTTAGAATTAAACGAAGACATCACTGTGTATGCTGTATGGAAACCAGTTGTAGTTGACTATAAATTTAAGGTTATGACCCAAAATATTGACGATGACGGATACACCTTCCTTGGAATAATATCAGCAAGAGGACTTAATGGGCAAAAAACAAGCCTACCATTTAAAGGAAGTGAAAATCAAGATCCTAAGGTAGCCCCAACTGGTCCAATAGTTGAAGATATTAGTAAGCTATCAAAAAAAGATGGCCGCTTTAGCAATGGCTACAATAGTAAAGACGAAAACGGACAAATGGATCACACCTATACTAATCCTCAAACCCTAGATTATTTAGGTTTCCATTTAAACGAAGAAAAAACAAAAAAAGCTTTTGAAACAATAGAAGCTGATGGCAGTACAGTTGTACCTGTCTATATGGATAGAAATGTTCATACTATATGGGTCTATAAAAATGCGAATAAAATTGATTATTATCAACCTAATTGGGTCAATGCCAAAGATGATAATGGAAATATTCAAGTAGATTTGCGTTACGGTCAAAGTTCTGAAGATTGGTTTGTTAAGCTAAATCAAGATTATATTTACTACAGGGATAAAAGCATAGAATCTTTCTATACTAGAGCACCAGCAATGGGTGATGAAGATATTTATATGTATAGAGTTTATGCTAAGGGTACAAAATACCAACTCCGCTTTGTTGAATGGGATCCAAGTAAATTTAATGCACAAATAAATAGCGGATCACTCGATCAATTAAAAGCTACTCTTGGAACTATGAAAGAAATTGGTAAAAGAATAAGCTTCCAAAACTCTGAGTGGTACTATCATTATAACGGAGGCAAGTCTAGAGTCCATGAGCCATACCAAGGAATGAGGCAACTAAATCCAACATTTTCTTGGGTAGATGAAACTGACCATGTAGATGACATAGAAGGATTTGAGCCTAAAACTGGAGATATGTCTCGTGATGGCTTGCAATCAATAAATGTAAACAATCCAGCCTTTAGAGATTATATGTTTGCTGCAGGAAAAGATGTAAGAAATTATCAAAACTACACAGGAACACCATATATAGAAGATGGCTCTTATGTAGGTTTCTTATTCTACGAACGCAAAACTTATAAAATAAATTATTACTCTGGAAGTAAAAAATTAGATTCAAAACCATACAAATATGAAGCTGATACAAGCGATTTTGGACTTGATTATGTAAAAGGAGAAACTACAAATTCTAAAGGTCAAGTATTCCAAGGTTGGTATGATGACTCAGAATTTAACGTAGAACACAAACATGAAGCTGGAGCAAAAATGCCTGCTCATAACATTACAGTCTACGCAAAATGGGATTCTCGTAAATATGAAGTAACCTTCCACACCAACCAAGATGACTATAAAAAAGATATAGAAAAAATAAGTGAAATTCCTGAAGATGACACTCTTTATGATGGAAAATATAAAGATGAAAAAGTCAGCGAAGAGAATTTCCCTAAACCAATTCAACCAAAAGACGCAACAGATTTTTTAGGTTGGTTTGAGAAAAATAAAAATGGTAGATTTGTAAAAGCAAATCTTCACAAACAAATTAAAAATAATGATACTCACTTATATGCTAAGTGGAAATATGCTTATTTAGAATTAAAATACGATTTGAACTTAAAAGAATCTGACAATGTTGAAGGAACTGCTCCAACAGATTCAAGCTCTTATATCACTGATGCCAAAGCACTAGTAAAAGATGTGGGAGATGTTAAAGTAAATGGTGGCAAAAAAGTTTTCGTAGGTTGGAGTGAAACGCCAGATGGTTCTAGCGGACTAATTAAACCAAGCGAAACTGTCCTAATGGATAAAAATAAAACTCTTTATGCTCAATGGAAAGAAATAAAAGATTCATCACTTACAAAGGTAACATATGATCCAAACGGTGGTAAAGGTAGTCAATATACAGTTAATGAAATAATTGTAGAAGACTTCCATAAAGTCCTAGACAATGATAAAGACGAAAATCTTAAATACAGCCGTGAAGGATATGCCTTTAAAGGTTGGAGTAGAGATAAAGCTGCAACAAAAGCTGAATTCCAAGCAGACGAAGAGGTCAATGTCAACAAATTAGAAGAAGATAAAAATAATTATATCTATGCTATCTGGGCTCCTATCATCAATTACACAACTGATGGCAATGGACAAGTTAAGGAAGACAAAAACTTTGTAGATAATACAAAAGAAGAAGTTGAACTTAAATCAAATCCAAAGGGCACAGAAACAAAAGCAAATGAAGGATATAAATTTAGCCACTGGACAGCAGATAAAGAAATCACATTAAAAGATGGAACAAAAATTGCTGCCGGAGAAAAAATTACTGAAGAACAATTAAAACAAGCGGTAATTACAGAACCACTTACATTTAAAGCTAATTTTGTAAAAGATGCACCTAACGAATTTAATGTAAGGCACGAATTTAAAGTTGCAGAAGATTCTCCAATAAAAGAAATGCCAGCTGAAGTAAAAACAGCCGTCGATGCTCAACTTCCAGAAAATAAAACAGCTAAAGACGGTAGCACTGTAACTCCTACTTCCCCAACACAAACAGAAGTAAAAGATACAGAAAACGATGGAACCTGGACATTTGAAGGCTACAAAGATCAAAATCCAGATACAACAGAAGTAGATGCCAAAGTAAACGGAGCAGATGTAACATTCGAAGGCGAATGGAAATTCACACCAAACGAACACGAAGTAACATACGAATACGTAAGTGGAACTCAAGGTAAAGAATTACCAGCTGAATTGAAAGCAAAAGCTCCAGCAGAAGTAACTGGAAAAATAAAAGGCGATACAGTAACATCCCCTGTTCCAACTGGAAAAGACGCTGAATTTAGAGATGAAGCAAACAAGGGAACTTGGAAATTTGAATCATACGACAAAGATTCAGTAGAAATAACTAACAAAGACGAAAACGTAAAAGGAACATGGGTATTCACACCAGATGCTGAAGTAGTTACAGACTACGTTGATGAAAATGGTAAGACTATTGCTCCTAAGGAAGATGGTAAACAACCTAATAAAGACATTGAAGGATATGAATTTGTAGAAACTAAAAC
>JAWGHR010000025.1:0-5819 GCA_032560695.1 Peptoniphilus harei
AAATGGATATGACATAAAGATTTTAAACACAATAAACTTTAAAAAATCTATGAAATACAATCCCTTTGCTTATTTGAGAAGTGAAAAAGATATTTTAAAACTTGTACAAACTATAATTGCTAACACCAAGGGAGATGGAGAAAAGGCAGGAGAAGATTTCTGGGTAAAGGCTGAGAAGCTATATTACACTGCCCTTATCGGTTATATCTATTATGAAGCACCAGAAGAAGAAAAGAACTTTAAGACACTATTGGATATGGTTGACGCAAGTGAGGTTAGAGAAGATGACGAAACCTATATGAACCCAATTGATAGGCTCTTTGAAGCTCTTGAAAAGAAAGACCCAAGTCATTTTGCAGTTAAGCAATATAAGAAATATAAGCTTGCAGCAGGAAAAACTGCAAAGTCAATTTTAATATCATGTGGAGCAAGACTTGCACCTTTTGATATAAGAGAACTTAGAGAACTAATGAGCGAAGATGAATTAGAGCTTGATAAAATTGGAGATAGGAAAACTGCTTTATTTGTAATAATATCAGACACAGACGATACCTTTAACTTTGTAGTTTCAATAATGTATTCCCAATTATTTAATCTACTATGTGATAAGGCAGATGATGTGTATGGTGGTAGACTTCCAGTTCATGTAAGATGTCTACTTGATGAGTTTGCAAATATTGGCTTAATTCCTAAATTTGAGAAATTAATTGCAACAATTCGTTCAAGAGAAATATCAGCAAGCATAATATTACAAGCACAATCTCAATTAAAAGCAATCTATAAAGACCATGCAGATACAATAGTTGGTAACTGCGACTCTACACTCTTTCTAGGAGGAAAAGAAAAAACAACAGTAAAAGAGTTATCAGAAACCCTAGGAAAAGAAACCATAGACCTATATAACACATCAGAAACAAGATCAAATCAAAAATCTTTTGGTCTAAATTACCAAAAAACTGGTAAGGAACTTATGAGCCAAGATGAAATAACTGTAATGGATGGTGGAAAGTGTATTTATCAGCTAAGAGGAGTAAGACCTTTCTTGTCTGATAAATTTGATATTACAAAGCATAAGAATTACAAATTGTTGGAAGATTATGATAAGAAAAACTTGTTTGATGTAGAAGAGTATTTAACAAATAGAGATAAGGTAAAGTTAAAATCAAGTTATAAAATAAATAGGCTAAACATTTGATTTTATGGAGAAAGCAAAATGTGTGATAATGGAAAATCATCTTTAATTATATTAAATATAAATGGTGAGCAGTTTATTTTGGAAAGTGATACAGAGCTCACAAGGGATAAGAAAAATTATATTGAAGCAATATGTGAGACAATGTACGATGAAAGCAATGAATGGTATGAAGATATATATGATATGTCCCCATATGATATAGCTGAGCTATTTGAAAAAACAGTAAAAGAAGAAGTAGGAATAACTGTTACATTTAAAGCGATAGATCTCGAAGTATCTATTTTAGAAGACTAGAAATAAGGTATTAATAGGCGATAGAAATTAAAAACTCTCAAGGGAAATATCAGCAAGTATAATACTTCAAGCACAATCTCAATTAAAAGTAATCTATAAAGACCAGCAGATACAATAGTTTTTAACTGTGAATCTACACTCTTTCTAGGAGGAAAAGAAAAAACAACAGTAAGAGAGTTATCTGAAACCTTAGGAAAAGAAACCATAGACCTATATAACACATCAGAAACAAGATCAAACCAAAAATCTTTTGGACTAAATTACCAGAAGAGTGGTAAGGAACTTATGATCCAAGATTAAATAACTGTAATGGATGGCGGTTAAAGTTAAAATCAAGTTATAAAATAAATAAGTTAACTATTTAAATAGAAATTTGGGAATATAAAGATGTGATAACGATTGCACAAATGAGTTATATATGGTATAATAAAAATGAAACAGTGATGGATATATAAAAGCTGATTCTATTGATAGTGTTAATTATAAACTAAAAGTAGAATGCATGAATTTTTGAATTTATGTTATCTAAAAAAAAGAAAGGACGACATATGAAAAAATTATTTTCAACTTTGATGGCATCATGTTTGATAGCTGTTTTTTGTGCTACTCCAGCATTTGCACGAACTCGTACATTTAATAGTACTGGGAAGTCATTTGACAAATCATGGGAGTTGACTAGTGGTGATGGAAATTATTTAATTAAATATGGGTTCAACACAGCTTTTATCAATGAAGACTATACTCATACTTATCATTCTAATAGACATCATGTTGCAACAGTTACTAACTCAAATGGTTCATTTTCAGATGAGGATAATGGAGGACGCTGGGCTGGAATTGAAGTTAGACACAGTGGCAATTACGTTACTTATTCTATATCATATTAGATAATAAAATTTCTATATCATATTAGATAATAAAATACAGGTATATTTACTTGTGATATTTAACGTTTCTTAATTTTAGTTTATAAAAAGAATTAGCTTATATATAAATTTATTTAAAAGATGAAGTCTAAATATTTAAATATTCACAGGCTTCTCTTTTTTTGATTAATAATGGTTCAAGAGGTGTTTGATGAAGAGAATAAAAATAATAATTTCATTAATTTTAATATTTATAGGGATAATACTTGTTGGAGAATATGGCATTACCTACCTTGATAATTTTGCTGGTGATTTACCAAATACTACAATTATTTATCAGCCTGGAATGAATCATGAAAATATGAAAAAGGAAGTAGAGGAAGCAGCTCATAAATATAATGTAGAATTCTTTGTTATTAAACAAGATGTCATAAGTACAAACGAGAAAAACTTAATTCTTTATAGCTCTAGTCCAAAGGTAGAAAAATATTTATCAGAAGAGAAGGGCATTTACGAAAGGGAATATACTAGCTTATTTTTTGGAAAAGTGAATCTTTCCTATGATGATTATAAAAATATTTCTTCCTCAGACCTAGAAGTCAACAATAATTATTATCTTTTTGGAAGTAAAGATGATATCAAAAACTTCAAGATATCTCTAATCAATAAGTATGCAGGTAATCATCCAAGATTTCCAGAAAAATCCAGAAAATTTGACTACTCTATTTATGGACTTTGGACAGTGATTTTTGGTATGTGTCTAATATTTACAGCAATTTACGTAAAGACTCGTAAAGAAGATGCCTTTATTAAAATAATTTATGGAGAAAACCGTCTTTATTTAATATTTAAAGAAATAGTGATAGACCTTATATTTATAGTAGGCATTGGAATCATACTTCAACAGATTTTAAAAGCTTACACCTATACAGATTTTTATAAAAATGCCTTTTATTTAATGCTTGGTCTATTTGCTCTTATAAATTCTTTGACCTATTTTTCTTTTTACAGATTTGAAATAGGAAAAGTCTATAAAGACAATTCTTTTGTGACTATTTCAGCCCTATATTTATTAAAAGTCATAAGCGTAAGTCTTGTTTCTCTTGCTCTTGCTACAAATTTCCTTATGATCAAAGAGTCTTTAGACTTTATTTCTGAAGAAGATTTCTTTAAAGCACACAAAGACTACTACTATACAAATTTAGGATATATACCTAGAGAAAATTACCAAGGAGAAACCAATAATGAAATGGAAGATGGTGCAAGAGTAAAAGAAATTTTCTACCATAAATACTTCAAAGAATTTAATCCTTTAGTGCTTGTAAATTTTGATAATATAGGCGATAAAGACCTGGTCTTAGCCAATAGAAATAGCTTAGATTATTTAAAATCTGATATAAGCTCAATAAAGGATAAAGAATTTAAAGAAAAACTATACTATTTTATTCCTCAATCAACGAAAGAGATAAATCAAAAGATTGAGTCACTAGATCTAAGGCTTGAGAATTATTTTGAAGAAAAAGCTATAAAAAATAAAGAAATAATCTATTATGAAGATAAGGCTAAGATAATTAATGTTGATGATTTATTGCCACTTAATAGTAAAATTAGTAAAAATCCTATAGTTATTTTTGATAATAGAGTGCCAGAATTCGTAGAAGAAAATATTGTAGGCAATGCTTTTAGAACTACTTACGATAGGGATATCATGTACAAAATAAAAGAAGATAAATTTAATGACTTTATTAAAGAGTATAAACTTGAGTCAGAAATTCATGGAAAGACCAATGTTTATGAAAACTATTTAGATGGTAAATTAAAGATGAAAAGACTTTTAAAAATGGAAGTCGTTATATCTTTGATATTAATAAGCTTAGAAATTATTATCCTACTTACTCTAACTAAGATTGAATTTAGGATAAATGCTTACAAAATTTCTCTTATGAAGATACTTGGATATAATTTCTGGGAAAGATACAAGAAATTAATTATATTTTCTATTGTAGGGAGTCTTTTCGCTATGATTATCTTTATCTTAATAAATCTAAAGTATAGGTTAATTCCATTTACTTATGGAATAGCAATAATAGGTCTTGTTTTTGCTATCGAACAGCTTATTATCCATAGAGAAATAAAAAGAATAGAAAATCATAATATAGAATTGGTACTAAAAGGAGAATTTCGATGATTGAAATAAAAAATATGAATAAATCCTTTGGAGACAAGGTAATTTTTAAAGATTTTAACCTAGAAATTAAAGATCAAGAATTTGTAGTCTTATCGGGCAAGAGTGGTAGTGGCAAAACGACGCTTTTAAATATTATAGGAGGAATTGAAAAAGTAGATTCTGGAGAAGTTTACGTTGATAATCAAGACATAACTAAAGAAAAAAATCTACTCGATTATTTTAGATATACTGTGGGATTTCTTTTTCAAAACTTTGCCCTAATTGAAAGAGAAACAGTTTATGAAAATCTAAAACTTGTCAAAAAAAGATGTAGAACAGATACAAGTATAGAGGAAGCTCTGGAAATGGTAGGACTTTCTGACAAGAAGAATCAAAAAGTTTACACACTTTCTGGAGGAGAACAGCAAAGAGTTGCCTTAGCAAGACTTTTAATAAAAAAGTGCAAGCTAATATTAGCAGATGAACCAACAGGATCATTAGATAGGGAAAATGCAAATATGGTTATCTCTATTTTAAAAGAATATCAAAAAATGGGAAAGACAGTTTGCTTGGTAACTCATGATGATTATATAAAGACTTTAGGAGATAGGGTGGTTAATTTATGAAAAAGAATTTAAAAATAATAATAATAGGGATAGTAGGACTAGCCTTGGCTTATTCTTTGGTTTGGTTTGTAAATTCAAAAATTGTTTACACACCATATACTAAAGAAGTTCCTAAACATGAATCAGGTTTATATGTTCTTTATGATAAAAAGACAAATTATATATACAATGTAAAAACACCAGCATTTCCATCTTTCACAGGTAATTTAGGAGTTTCAGACAACGAAGGCTCTGGACTAATAATTTGGCCGGGATTTTTTGGGAAAAATTATGAGTATGGTGCAAGAATAAAAGATGGAGATTTAACTTATCAAATAAAACTAGATAAGGATATGAACCTTATAGATAAAGATGAAAACTTAAAAGAAGTTTATAATAGAAATAAAGAACTAATAGATGATATGTATGAATCCGCAGAAAAAGCTTGGAAAATAGATTTCTCGGAAAAATAAAGAAAATACAAAGTAGGCGATAGAAATTAAAAACTCTATCGTCTTTTTTTATACTCAAAATTAGGAGGTTAAAATGGTAAGGATAAGAAGTCCCACTTAAAACAATTTAATATATAAGACATTTAGCGATTGAAATATAAGTTCAGTCGCTTTTTTAATTGAAATTTTTAGATTAAGGAGAAGAAATTAATGGATAGAGAAATGATAAATATTAATGCA
>JAWGHR010000026.1:0-5555 GCA_032560695.1 Peptoniphilus harei
CAAACATAGTTAAACTAAAATCTCCCTACAGTAAACAATATTGTTTATTGAAGGGAGATTTTATATTTAAGTATTAGGAGGTGATACTATCGCTAAAGACGGAACATACAGAGGTGGAAGAAGAGTAAAAGCGGGAGGCAAACCACAGCCTGCTGCTGAAAAAATAGAAAAAGGTAAAAAAGTAGAAGTTTTAATGAACGATATTCCAACATTCACTCCAGAAGAAATAGATGCAGTTGACTTACCAGATGGAGCAGTTCTTGATGGAACCGATATGCCAACACCTAGTGACTATCTATCAGCAAAGCAAAAGAATGGAATACCACTTGGTGCGGATGAAATATACAAAGAGACATGGGGATGGTTAAAACAGAGAAACTGTGAGAACTTAGTAAATCCAAGATTATTAGAATCCTATTCTCAGGCTTTTGCAAGATACATTCAATGTGAAGAAGCAATTAGTCAATTTGGACTATTAGGAAAGCATCCTACTACTGGAGGAGTTATTGCATCTCCATTTGTACAGATGTCTAGCCAGTTTCAAAAGACAGCTAATCTTTTATGGTACGAGATTTACGACATAGTTAAAGAAAACTGCACTGAAGTTTATGAGGACTATGGAGAAGATATGATGGAAAAATTACTAAGGCAGAGGAGGTAATAAATTTGTTTGAAAAAGTAAATCCAAAGCATCCAGATAAAATAGCAGATTGCATTGCTGGTGCAATTGTAGATTTAGCATATAAAGAAAAAGATAATCCTAAAATAGCAGTCGAAGTTTTGCTGGGACATGGAAATTGTCATGTAATTATTGAAACGGACTGTAATCTAAATAAAAAAGAAATTGAATCAACAATTAATAGGATAGCTGGAGATGTCATGGCAGATATTAAAATAGTAGAACAGGATATCCACCTTTCAAAGAATCAAAAAGAAAAGACAAGATGTGGTGATAATGGAATATTTAAAGGAGTGCCTACATCTGAAGAAGAAAAGAAACTCTCAACTATAGCCAGAGAAATTTATAGGAACTACCCATATGATGGGAAATACATCCTTGATGGAGATAGACTCATTATTTGTCAGTCAAATGTATCTACAGAAATTTTAAAATCAATTTACCCAAGAGCAATCGTAAATCCATTAGGGGATTGGACTGGGGGGTTTAACGTTGATACTGGAGCAACTAATAGAAAACTCGGCTCTGATATGGGAAGAGCAGTAACTGGTGGAGGTCTTCATGGTAAGGACCTATCAAAGGCTGATGTATCAGTTAATATTTATGCCCACCTAAAGGCACAAGAGGAAAATAGAGAGATTGAATTATCCTGTGCAATCGGGGATGAAACTGTTGATGGTAGACCATATTCAGAAATTGTAGAAATTGCTAGAAACTACATTAACTCTATTGGTGGTTTTGAGGAATTTGCTAAATGGGGGCTAATATGATTACAACCAAAGAAATGAAATTAGTTGATATTGAAAAACTTGTGCCCTATGTAAATAATGCAAGAACTCACTCACAAGATCAGATTAACAAACTACGATCATCAATTAGAGAGTTTGGTTTTATCAATCCTGTAATTATTGATAAAGACTACGGAGTTATTGCAGGCCATGGAAGAATTATGGCAGCAAAGGAAGAAGGTATAAAAGAAGTACCTTGTGTCTTTGCAGACCATCTAAATGAGGCACAGAAGAAAGCCTATATCTTAGCTGATAACAGAATGGCTCTTGATGCTGGTTGGGATGAAGAACTACTAAGAGTAGAAATTGAGTCCCTGGAAGATTATGGTTTTAATGTAGAACTTACTGGGTTTTCACCAGATGAACTATCTAATATTTTTGACTTAGGAAATGATACAGAAGATGATGGCTTTGATGTAGAGGAAGAATTAGAAAAACCTACTTTTTCAAAGGCTGGAGATATATGGACATTAGGCAAGCATACAGTCATCTGTGGAGATTCTACAGATGACTTTACTTACGAAAAATTGATGGGAGAATCAAAAGCAAATCTTATCATCACAGACCCTCCATACAATGTAAACTATGAAGGAACTGCTGGAAAAATTAAAAATGACAATATGGAGCAAGGTAAATTCTATGAATTTTTACTAAGCTCCTTTTTAAATATGGAAAAGTTCCTCGCAGATGATGGTTCGATTTATGTTTTCCATGCTGATACAGAAGGACTTAATTTTAGAAAGTCATTTCAAGACGCTGGCTTTTATTTATCTGGAACTTGTATTTGGAAGAAACAGTCCCTTGTACTTGGAAGAAGTCCATATCAATGGCAACATGAACCCATCCTTTATGGTTGGAAGAAAAAAGGAAAACACAACTGGTATACAGGAAGGAAGGAGTCTACCATTTGGGAATTTGATAAACCAAGAAAAAATGGCGACCACCCTACTATGAAACCTATTCCACTCTTATCTTATCCGATTAAAAATTCATCAATGACAAACTCGATTGTACTTGATCCATTTGGTGGAAGTGGAAGTACACTAATAGCTTGTGAACAGACTGATAGGATTTGTAGGATGATTGAACTTGATGAAAAGTTTGTAGATGTCATTGTAAATAGATTTATTGAATTGGTTGGTAGTAATAAAGATGTAAGTCTTTTAAGAAATGGAAAAGAGTATAAGTATGAAGATGTTATTAATTTAACTTGATATAAATCAGTATTTGAGTGATATATGTATGTGAGGTGATTAGATGATTTCAAGGGAAATTATACAAAAATTAAAAGAAACTTATCATGTAGGTACAAGAGTAAAACTAATCCAAATGGAAGATGAACAGGCTCCACCAGTTGGAACCTTAGGCACAGTTTATGGGGTGGATGCCATTGGATCAATCCTTGTAAAATGGGACAATGGTTCGATGTTAAATGTAATTTTTAAGGAAGATATTATTGAAAAAATTTGAAATTTAATCTTTCTTACTGCCGTATATTGCTTGACTATTCCTCTATTGTACGGGAATATGTGTACAACAAAAGAGGAGGTATAAAAAATGAAAAAGATTGAACTACTAGAAAACATTAAAGAAAAAGAAGAATTCGAAGAAAATAAAATAAGTTACAGATTTTATTGGGCATATAGAGAATCCCAAAGGATAGGTAGAGACATCTTAAACTTTGATGATGTTGGATTTGAAGAAAACCACCAAGAAATCATAGAGAATATTGAAAGATTTGAGATACAAGAATTTACAATTTCAGACCAGTCAACAGGCCTTATGAAAGGGCTAAAAAGTTTTAAAAGAAGAGGTCATTTTCCTGAAGACCTAATTGAAATAGATACAGGAAGAACCCATTGGAACTTTAAAGAAAACAAAGAAGAAAAAGAATATACACCTGCACTTCTTTTTAAGAGAAATTAAGAATAAAAACAGAGAGTGAAGCAAGATGATTGCTTGACTTATCTCTTGTTGTACGGGAATATGTGTACAACAAAGGAGAAGGAGAGTATTACCATGAAAAAAGACCTTTTAGAAAGATTAGAAACAGAAGTTAAAGCTTGCAAAAGATACGCAGAAAACTCAATAAAAAAATCAAAAGAGGGCAAGATTGGAGCAGCCATTAACCTTCTAGACATAGCAGGAACAGCAAAGAAATGTGCAGACCAAGTTCATGAAGAACTTTGGGAGGTATCAAAAGGAAATTTAACAGATGAAGAATTTCAACTTTTTGCAGAATCAGAAACACTAGATAGAGAACTTAAGAAAGCTTACAAAGAATTAAACATAGCAAGACAAAGATAAAAATAAAATTCCAAATAGAGTTTAGGCTCTATTTGTCGTAGTAGAAGTCACAATCAGGTGGCTATTTTTTATGCTTATTTTTATAGGAAGGAGGTCAAATGAAATATAAACCAACAAAATTTATGCTACCTACATCTCACTATGATAAAAACAAAGCAGATTATGCTGTCACCTTTATAGAATGTCTAAAACATACAAAAGGTAGATGGGCAGGTAAAGACTTTAAGCTAATTGAATGGCAAGAAGAAATCATAAGAGATTTATTTGGAATTGTAAAAGATACAGGATACAGACAATTTAATACAGCATATATTGAAATACCAAAGAAGATGGGGAAATCTGAACTTGCAGCTGCAGTGGCACTTCTTCTAACTTGCGGTGATGGAGAAGAAAGAGCCGAGGTCTATGGATGTGCTGCTGATAGGCAACAGGCAACTATAGTTTTTGATGTGGCTGCTGATATGGTAAGAATGAGCCCAGCACTATCCAAAAGAGTAAAAATTTTGGCATCTCAAAAGAGAATGATTTATAAGCCGACTAATTCTTTCTATCAAGTTTTATCTGCAGAGGCCTATTCCAAACACGGATTTAATATTCATGGTGTGGTATTTGACGAGCTTCATACTCAGCCCAATAGAAAATTATTTGATGTTATGACAAAAGGGTCTGGTGATGCGAGAACCCAACCTTTATATTTTCTTATAACAACTGCAGGAACAGATACCAAATCAATCTGCTATGAGACTCATCAAAAGGCAGTCGACATAATTGAAGGTAGAAAAACTGATCCAACATTCTATCCTGTGATTTATGGAGCCGATAGAGAAGACGATTGGACAGATGAAAAAGTATGGCATAAAGCAAATCCATCTCTTGGAATTACAGTTCCTGTAGAAAAAGTAAGACAAGCCTGTGAATCGGCTAAGCAAAATCCAACTGAAGAGAATGCCTTCAGACAGTTAAGATTAAATCAGTGGGTTAAACAAGCAATTAGGTGGATGCCTATGGAAAAGTGGGACCTATGTAATTTTGCTGTTAATGAAGAAGAACTAAAAGGCAGAGTTTGTTATGGAGGTCTTGACCTATCATCTACAACAGATATTACAGCTTTTGTTTTAGTCTTTCCTCCGATGGATGAAGAAGATAAATATCAAATATTACCCTACTTTTGGTTGCCAGAAGACAACCTCGATCTAAGAGTAAAAAGAGACCATGTAAACTATGACCTATGGAAAAAACAAGGCTATATTATGACAACAGAAGGTAATGTAGTCCACTATGGGTTTATAGAAAAATTTATAGAGGACCTAGGTGAGATATATAACATTAGAGAAATTGCTTTTGATAGGTGGGGAGCAGTTCAGATGGTTCAAAACTTAGAAGGCATGGGATTTACTGTCGTTCCTTTTGGGCAAGGATTTAAAGATATGTCTCCACCAACAAAAGAATTAATGAAACTAACCCTTGAAAGAAAAATAGCCCATGGAGGTAATCCAGTTCTAAGGTGGATGATGGATAATATTTTTATCCGAACGGATCCAGCTGGAAACATCAAGGCAGATAAAGAAAAATCCACAGAAAAAATAGATGGAGTGATTGCTACAATCATGGCCCTTGATAGAGCTATAAGGTGTGGCAATGATACAAGTGAATCGGTTTATGATGATAGGGGATTGATTGTTTTTTAATCTCGCTATTTTTGATTTATCATAGCCAAATCTATTAAAATGGCGAAATTAATCTCGCCAGCATTGATTTATATACGCCATATACGATATAAT
>JAWGHR010000027.1:0-4946 GCA_032560695.1 Peptoniphilus harei
AGAAAAGGACACTTGGATAAAATCGGTTGTTTTCAAGCTTCCGCTTATAGATAATGAGATTGACTTTGGTTTGGACAATAAAGATAATGTCGAGACTGTAGTATTGATGGCAAGAAAATAAGATAAGAGGTTATAAGACTGTTGAAATCAATGGCTTTTAGGATTTTAGAAGAAATCTTATAAGCCATTTTTCTATTTGGAAAATACCTTGCGGGAACATATTAATAGTAAAAATCGTAGGGGTGTGTAGACAGGATAGATATTTATAGGGAGAGTGAACAGAATAGATATTAGGACTTGACACATCAATTAATAAGCTGTAAAATATAAACAAGTTAGCAGATTAGCTAATAAAGTAATAGGAGGTAATCATGAACAATCACGAACTGACTTTTGGGAATTTTATTTCTCAGAAGAGAAAGGATTTAAGAATCACCTTAAAGGATATGGCGGACAGGCTTAATATTTCCTCACCGTATCTAAGTGATGTAGAGAAAGGAAAAAGAGATTCTTTTGACTTAGAGAGGTTGAACCAAATTGCTAAAATATTAAACTTAGATGAAGAAGAATCATCCATTATGATGGATTTAGCTGGAAAGCAAAGAAATACGGTGGCACCTGATTTGCCAGAATATATTTTAAAGACTAAAGGCTTAAGCGTAGCTTTGAGAAAGGCTAGAGACTTAGATGTTAAAGAAGAAGAGTGGATAAAATTCATTGAAGAAATTGAAAAAGAGAGGTAGGCATGTATCAATATAACTTCAACAAATCAAGTACAGGTGCTCCATTTATCACTTTAGATCAAATTGAATCACTGACCGAGAATATTCTCAATAAATATTGTCCTTCTGCAATAGAGAATTTTGAAGCAGTAGATATTGAAGGACTAGCAGAATTTGATTTAGGGTTTAATGTTGAGTATGCCTACTTATCTCATAACGGATGCTATGCAGGGATGATGGTCTTTAATGATGACCAAGTAATACGAACAATGAAAAGCCTAATGCCAAATGTTGAAACTGGACAATGGGAACTAGAATACCTTACAGATAGAGCCAATACTATTCTAATAGATAAACAATTAGACAATCCAAGAGATAAAGGGTTTAGAAGGTTTACCCTAGCTCATGAATGTGGACATGGAGTAATCCATCCGTGTGTATTCTATAGAGATCCAAACCAACTATCTTTTTTTAATGAAGAAGAAAAGCCTGCTTCGCTAGCTTGTCGAACTGGCGATGTTAATAAGAAGAAAAATAAACGCTGGGGATTTATGGATACAATAGAATGGCAGGCGAATACATTTGCTTCTTGTCTTTTGATGAATAAAAAAGCGATTATAAAGTATTTATACTATCTAGGTTATGATAAGCATATTAAGGATGAGACTTATCTATTTGATTTCATCATGAAAGTATCAGAGCAATTCCAAGTATCAAAAACAGCAGCATTAGTTCGATTAAAAGTATTAGGCTATGCACCTAATGACTTTGAATTAACAAAAGAACTATATAACGAATTTAGTTTTTAAAATATAGCTTAGCTATATTTTTTTAAGAAAGAAATTAGCAAAGAAGCTAACAAGGAAAGATAAGGAGGTATTATGGAACAAATGGCATGTCCAGTCTGTAAAAAGAGATTTTTTGATGTATCAAGAATTCCTTTAGAGAAAATAGAGATAGCAGCAAAATGTCCACATTGTGGGAAAATCTCAACACTGGAAATATCAAACAAAAATAAGAAAAAACCATACCGAGCAAAGAAGTAAATGTAACTATCAAATAGCCGGATGAGTATTCAAAAGGAAACTCATCTGGCTATTTTTATATTAAGGAGGTGATCCTATAGAAATAAGAAACAAAGAAGGAAAAAGAGTCTGTGATATTAGTGAAGACAAGAAAAAGCTAACTATCAGGCGAGGTAAAAGTACAACCATAGCCTATGTAGTTAAGGGAGAAATTAAAATTTTAAATAAGTAAAAGATATCCGCAAGAACGCTAGACGGCAGTCGGAAAACCAAACCATGGTTTTCTATTGCCGTCTTTTTTTGTTTTTACGGATGGCCTTCTTGCGGATCTAGAGATTTTGCAAGGAGGCAAAAGATGGCAAAGAAAAGATATTTAGAAATAAATGGCAAAGAAATCGAAGTTAGTGAAGAAGTCTACAAAGAATATATGAAACCAATCTGGAGAGAAAAAAAGAGAATCCAAAGAGCCTACAAGAATTTAGAAGAACTACAAGATAAAGACAGAATTAAAACAGCGACTGAGAAAAATAGAAACTACGTCCAAGCAGGAAGCTTAGAAACAGGCTTTGTCGAAACAAAAGAATATGGTCTTCCCTTATCCCTTGATGTTGCTGAAGAGGAATACGACTTTGAAGTAACTAGCGTTAAAAATACTGAGGACATAGTAACGTACAAACTTCTAGAAGAAGCATTCTTAGAAATCATTAGTGAATTTTCTGAAAGAGATAAAAAAGTTCTAAAACTACTTTTTCTCTACGAAATGAAAGAAAGAGAAGTCGCAGAAGTAGTAGGAATATCCCAAAAAACAGTTAATAACATCAAAAATAAGCATTTACCAAAGATTCAAGAAAAATTGAGACCTTGGAAAAAATAATTACTCAAAAACTTACTAGATGTCCTAAGGAATATGAGGGAAGAAGTCTTACTCAAATACAAACAGGATGTCCTAAGGAGTATGAGGAGATACAACTTACTCAAAATGAAGGCAAATGTCCTAAGGAGTATGAGAGGAGAAATCTTACTCAAAAATTTAATGAATGTCCCAAGGAGTATGAAAGGAGGAACAAAGTGGACTTAGTAAAAAACGAACAGATGGCAGAAAGTTTAATAGCTATCTCAATTGTTGCCAAGAAGATAGCTATGGAATTAATGCAACCAGAGAAAGGAGAAAAAAGTGTCAAGAATAAAGCTACTAATGGAAATCAAAGAAGATGCAGAGAATCTTGCATCTAGTATAGGTGTCCTTCTCACAGCACTAGAAAGTGATGAGGAACTACCTAAAGAAGAAAAGGTAAAGCAAGAAGAAAAGACCTATGAGATTGAAGATGTTAGAAAGATACTAGCCGATAAATCAAGATTAGGTCATACAGCTAAAATAAGAGAACTCTTAGAAAAGTATGGGGCTAAAAAGTTATCTGAAATTGATCCAAGTAAATATAAAGACTTGGTAGCAGATGTGGAGAAACTCTGATGGGCGATCACGCAATATTATCTGCATCAAGTAGTTCACGCTGGATTCACTGTCCACCAAGCGTTAGGCTCTCTCAAAAATATGAAGATGAAGTTAGTCCCTATGCACTTGAAGGCACATCGGCTCATGCCTTAGCAGAATATAAACTAAAAAAGTTATTAGGCATAGATGTAAAAGATCCTACTGAAGATTTGGATTTTTATGATGAAGAAATGGATGAGTTAACTGAAGGATATGCCTCATATGTAATAGAAGTAATAAGTAGTTATGAAAGCCCAGCCGTCTTTGTGGAAGAAAGACTTAACCTATCAGACTATGTTAAAGAGTCCTTTGGAACTGCTGACTGTGTAGTTGTTGGAGGAAAAGAACTTCATGTAATAGATCTAAAGTATGGTCAGGGAGTTTTAGTAGATGCTAAAGAAAACACACAACTCATGTTATATGGACTTGGTGCTCTGACTCTCTTCGATGGAATTTATGATATTGAGGAAGTAATTCTTCATATCTATCAACCAAGAAGATGTAATATATCAACTTATGAAATTAAGAAGATAGAACTATATGAGTGGGGAGAAACCATACGAGAAATTGCTGAGAAGGCCTATAAAGGCGAGGGAGAATTCTCTTGTGGAGAATGGTGCATTTTCTGTAAAGCTAAGAATAAATGCAGGAAAAGAGCGGAAGAAAACCTAAAACTGGCACAAGAAGAATTTATCCTACCACCAGAACTATCGGATGATGAAATTGAAGAGATTTTACCAAGACTAGATGAGCTCGAACAATGGGTCAAAGACATCAAGGCTTACGCTTTAGAAAGAGCAATGAAAGGCCATAGATGGAAGGATCTAAAACTTGTCGAAGGTAGGTCTAATAGAAAATACCGAGATGAAGATGAAGTTGTAAAAAAAGTAAAAGAACTGGGATTTAACCCCTTTGAAGAAAAGTTACTTGGCATCACAGCCATGACTAAGTTACTAGGTAAGAAAGTCTTTGATGAAAATATCAGCGACTTATTAGAAAAACCAAAAGGCAAACTTACCTTAGTGAACATTAATGATAAAAGAGAAGAAGTTGTAATTGAAAATGTGAAAGAAGAATTTGGAGGATTTAATAATGCAAAATAAAACAAAAGTAATTACAGGTGAAGTTAGATTATCATATTTTAACGGATGGGAACCAAAGTCAATCAATGGCGGTAAAGAAAGATACTCAGTATCTGTCATTATTCCAAAGAGCGACCAAAAGACAATCGAGAAAATTGAAAAAGCAGTAGATGCTGCTATTGATGAAGGACTTTCTAAATTCAATGGAAAGAAACCAAATAAGAAAGCCATCAAACTTCCATTAAGAGATGGTGACACAGAAAAAGATGATGAGGCTTATGCTGATGCATACTTCTTAAATGCTAACTCTATGACAGCACCTCAAATTGTGGATAGAAACGTAGAACCAATCCTTGATAGAAGTGAAGTCTACTCAGGAGTTTATGCAAGGGTATCTCTTAACTTCTACGCCTACAATGTAAATGGCAATAAAGGAGTGGCAGTGGGCCTTGGAAATATTCAAAAGCTAAGAGATGGTCAACCTTTAGGCAACAGATCCAACGCAGCAGATGACTTTGATGCTATGGATGATGATGAAGATTTCTTAGCATAGGAGGTAGAAATGGACTATTTAATTACAGCAATAGTTTTAGCTATTTGGTCCTTTTTATGGTATAAGCTTGGA
>JAWGHR010000028.1:0-4792 GCA_032560695.1 Peptoniphilus harei
TTTCCTCAGTTTATGAGTGATGAAAGTGAGAGAAGACTTGCCATGCATTTTAATTATGTCCTTCTTGGTAAATGTGAAGAAGTATGGGTCTTTGGTGACAACATAAGTCCTGGAATGGCAGAAGAAATAAGAGTTGCTGAGAAGAGAAAAATGAAGATTCGCCATATAAAGGGGGTAGCCTAATTGAAAATATACACCTCAAATTTAATAGGAGTGGAGTCAAATTGTGTTTATCCTAATGAGGTCAATGCAGTAGATGTTAGGTCATTTGAGAAAGCTGCAAGTTTTGACCATGTAATGGCTAAGTATAAAAACTCCTACAGGTCTAATGATAATTTTATAGAGTCAGAATGTGTTCCCATGGATATAGACAACGACCATTCAGAAAATCCAGATGATTGGATTTCAGCTAATGATTTAAAGAGAATATTTGATGGAGTTAAATTTGCCATAGTTTACAGCAGAAACCATAGAAAAGAAAAAAATGGAAAAGCTGCAAGACCAAGAATGCACATATATTTTCCAATTCCTAAGATCACAAATTTAGCTGAATATGTAGGCATCAAAGAAAGGTTGGCAGAGACTTATACTTTCTTTGATGGTAATGCACTAGATGGAGCGAGATTTTTCTTTGGAGTTAAGAATCCTGCCGTTGAAATAGTTAGGGGAAGTAAATATGTGACAGAAATTCTAAAAGATAACTTTGAAGACTTTGATAACTCTCAAGACTTAATTCAACAAGGCTCTAGAAATTCAACTATGAACCATTTTGCTGGTAGGGTTCTAATTCGATATGGAAATACAGATGAGGCAAGAGAATTATTCGATAAAAAAGCTAGTCTTTGCTCGCCACCACTCCCAGATGATGAGTTAGAACAAATCTGGAGGTCAGCTTGTAAATTCTATAAAAAGGTGGCGGCGAGTGAAGATTATATACCACCTGAAGAATACAATGAAAGATATGAGGAATATAAGCCAGAGAAACTTACAGATATAGCAATGGCTGAAATCTTTACTAAGCACAACAAAGATAAAGCTATCTACACGATATCTCAAGGCTGGCTTTATTGGACGGGCAAGAAGTGGGAAGATTCTGAACTAAAAGTAATGAGTCTTTATATGGAGACTGCCAAAAAAGTTTTAGAAAATGCAAGCATTGAATTTAAAGAGGTCTATCAAGAATTAGCAGATGCTGAAATGATGGGAAGTAAGGAAGAAAAAGCACAAGCAAAATTAAAAGTAAATAGTGCAAAAGCTTATCTCAATTTTGCTAAAAAGATGAACGATCATGGAAAAGTATCTGGAATATTAAAACTAGCTAAGTCGTTGTTAGAAGTTAAAAATGAAAAACTTGATGCAGATGCATTTATTTTAAATACACCTGTTGGAGTTATTGATTTAAAAACAAGTGAAATAAAAGAGCATGACCCGTCTTACTATTGCACGAAGATTACTGCCCTAGCTCCAAGTAAGGATAATATGGATATGTGGATAGCTACTTTAAGGGATGTAACTGGTGGAGATGATGAGTTTATTAATTTCTTAAAGTTCCATGCAGGGTCTACATTAATAGGTCATGTTTATGAAGAAGCACTCCTTATAGCTTATGGAGACGGAGGAAATGGGAAGTCTACTGTTTTTAATTCAGAGGCTCATGTTCTTGGAGACTATGCAGGTAAAATCCCAGCTGAGTCTTTAACAACAAGAGCAAAGAATGTGAAGGTTGATCTTGCTGAGTTATGTGGTAAGAGATTTATTCTAGCCTCTGAAACAGAAGAGGGTCAAAGATTATCAAGCTCTATGCTAAAGCAGATAGCAAGTGTTGATGATATTTCAGCAGAAAGAAAATACTATGCACCATTCTCATTTACGCCAACCCATTCTACTATTCTCTATACAAACCATCTACCAAAGGTAGGATCTAATGATCGAGGAACCTGGAGAAGAATTGTGGTGGCTCCATTTACTGTTGCCATTAAAAATCCTAAGACAGACTATATAGATAAGCTTCTAGAAAAAGCAGGTGGGGCAATTCTACAGTGGATGATTGAAGGAGCAAAAGAATATATAGATGCAGGCTTTAAATATCCAAAGTGTAATGTTGTAGATGATGCTAAAAGATCATATAAAGAGGAGAATGACTGGATAAACCATTTTATTTCAGATAAATGCATAAAAGGAACAAATTATAAAGAAATGAGTGCAAGGTTATATCAAGTTTATCGTGAGTGGGCTGGTTCAAATGGAGAATACATTAGGAATAATAGAGATTTTTCACGAGCCCTTATAGCAGAAGGTTATGAAAAGAAAAGGACAAATAGGGGAATTGAATGGGGTGGTATAACCATCAATGATTTAATGGGGTCGGAAGACGACTTTTTATAAATGCATCTTAGTGTAGCATTTATAGGTTAAATAAAGATGATTGTAGAGAAAAAAGTTTTTCTTAATTAATGAAAAATGTATACACTAAACTACAAAAAGACATGACTATTTACACTTGACTTAACACTTAAATGGCTTAATATACGCATTTTGTATGGTGTGAATAGTTATAGCCTACTTTCTTTTATATATTATTTTTATTCTCTCGTGTAAAAGGTTTATATAAAGCTACACTATACAACACTTAAAAAAATGGAGGATTTATGAATTTCTATAACTACATGATGAAAAATCACTTAAATGAAAAGTCTCCAAGAGGAGATTTAGCAAGAGATATGAAGGAAGATAGAGACTTTCCTAAGAATAAAACATGGAAATTTAAGGGCTGGAAAAGACTGATTAAAAATTATTTAGAAAGCCAGGGTACTTGTTATGATTGTATGATGACTTTTGAGAAAGCGTGGAAGGAGTATGAAAATTGCGAGAGAAAGAGATTGAATCTGCCCTTGTTAAAAGAGTAAAAGAGAATAAGGGTCTATGTCTTAAATTTACATCTCCTTCAATAACGGGAATACCAGATAGGATAATACTTCTTCCTAAAGGAAAGGTTGGATTTGTTGAAACAAAAAGACCTGGAGGAGAACCAAGACCAATCCAGAAAAAGAGAATAAGGCAATTTAAAAACTTAGGTTTTAAGGTTTATGTTCTTGATTCAAAAGAAAACATTGATGAAATAATAAAGAGGATTGGAGGTGACTAATTGAAATACACTCCACACAAATATCAAAAATATGCTACTGAGTTTATTAAAGAAAATGAAGAATCAGCACTTCTACTGGACATGGGTCTCGGCAAGACGGTTATAAGCTTAACGGCTATAAAAGACTTACTCTTTGATTCTTTTGAAATTTCTAAAGTTTTAATTGTAGCACCATTAAGAGTTGCCAGGGATACTTGGAAAGAAGAGATAGAAAAGTGGTCTCACCTTGATATCTTAAAATATTCAGTGGTCATAGGCAGTGAAAAAGAAAGAATAAAAGCATTAGAAGAACAAGCAGATATTTATCTAATCAATAGGGAAAATGTAGACTGGCTAATAAATAAGAGTGAAATACCCTTTAACTACGACATGATCGTAATTGATGAACTATCATCCTTTAAATCTCATAGGTCAAAGAGGTTTAAAGCATTGATGAAAGTTAGACCAAAGGTAAAAAGAATAGTTGGACTTACTGGAACTCCGTCATCAAATGGATTAATGGATTTGTGGGCTGAGTTTAGACTACTTGATATGGGTCAAAGACTTGGAAGATTTATTGGTCAGTACAGGGAAATCTACTTCAAACCAGATAAGAGAAATGGACCAATCATATATTCCTACAAACCACTGCCTTTTGCTGAAGATGCAATCTATAAAAAGATATCAGATATCACAGTTTCTATGAAAGCTGAAGATTACCTAAAAATGCCAGAGAAGATAAACAATGAAGTCTTTGTAAATCTATCAGATAAAGAAAGAGATATCTACGAGACCTTAAAAAAAGACTTGGTCGTTAGTATTAAGGATAAAGATATAGATGCAGTCAATGCTGCAGCTCTTTCTAATAAGTTACTTCAAATGGCATCGGGTTCTGTATATGATGAAGATAAAAATATGATTCATATTCACGATAGAAAGCTTGATGCCTTGGAAGATTTGATAGAAGGAGCAAATGGTAAACCTGTTTTAATAGCTTATTGGTATAAGTCAGATTTGAAAAGAATAAAAGATAGGTTTGATCTAAGAGAACTTAAGACAAGTGAGGACTTTAAAGAATGGAATCAAGGTAAGATTCCTGTAGCCATTATCCATCCAGCATCTGCTGGTCATGGATTAAACCTACAAGCAGGTGGCTCAACGCTTATTTGGTTTTCTCTTACTTGGTCTTTAGAACTTTATGAACAAACCAATGCCAGACTTTATAGGCAGGGTCAGAAAGAAACAGTTGTGATTCATCATATCTTAGCAAAAGGAACTATTGATGAAGAAGTAATGAAAGCATTAGAAAATAAGAATAAAACACAAGCTGCACTCATTGATGCAGTAAAAGCAAATCTGGAGAGTTAATGTCATAGAATGTCACTAAGAACATTTGATAAGCTTAATGTACGAGCAGGAGTTCTATGGAGAACTTACCTCAAAAAATTATGGAGGTAAGAAATGAACGCAAAAGAATATTTAAAACAAGCTTTTTATTTAGACAAGAGAATTAATAGCAAGCTGGAGCAAGTTGAATCACTCAACGCTCTAGCTACGAAAGCTACATCCACCTTATCAGATATGCCTAAGAGTCCTAATAGAGGATCATCAAAACTTGAAGATACTATCGTAAAGATCATAGATCTTCAAGAAGAAATTAATAGGGAT
>JAWGHR010000029.1:0-4586 GCA_032560695.1 Peptoniphilus harei
TAAATCCTCCAAATAGTATTTTAAAAATATTAATTTTAAAGTTTTTTGACATTGACAAGTGCTTTGGATTAGCAACATAGGAATCTCACCTCCGCCTCTGTTCAGGATGAGCCGGCTTCAACCTTAGAAGTATCATTATCCTCATTTTCTTCATAGCGAATAGGGTATCCCTCCCTATATTCAAACTCTTACTTATCGCTCCCTTTCTTCTACCCTTGCTTTTAGCTTAGCAGTACTTGTTTTGCCGAATTATTCAGCAGATAGATCTTGGCGGATAGGTTATTACGCTCCAAAAATGATTAACGTCTTGTCTTGGTCTATTCAGTTGTTAAGGTTCAAAATTTATCGAGAGTTATTAATCTTTTTAAAATTTGACCATCAGAAAATACTTATCTTGATGAAACAAAATTGTTTAAAATTACCCTCTTATAATTAACAGTGAAAAGAAGTCTTTCTTGGTAACCAATTTTCAAAAATAAATTTGGTTAAATAAAAAGGTCCAATTCCCACTGCATAAGTAACAGTGAAAATTAGACCCTCTTGCTAAATGTCATCTAAAAGTCTTCCAACATTTCCTTTAGTTTTTCTAAGACTTTATTACGCCTTTTAATAACTGCTGGATGAGAAATATTCAGTTTAGCAGCTACTTCTCTAATTGTTTCTTCTTTATAAAAAAGACTTTCTATCAAATCCCTTTCAACAGGGTTGAGTTTAGAAATAGCTCTTCTTACTTCTTCAATCATTTCCTTTGTTTCGATAATTTTTTCAACGTCAAATTCCAGAGCTTCTAAATTTTCTTCAAAATTACCATCATGATCATAGGAACAAAAAAAGAAACAGTTATTTAACCTGTCTCTTCTCGCTTGATATTTCTCTTTATTCAATTCACTATGATAAACAAGATATACTTCCTTGCTAACAACTACTTTCTTTCCTTCTACAAATAAATAATATTCTTTGTCCATTAATTTTTCCTCCTTGTTGACATGAATTTCTTTTGTTTGAAAATGAAATTCACACAAGGAGGGCTTCTAATTCTTTGCATATATTCTCCTGGGCATAAAAAAAGACCGAAAGAAAATAAATTCTTTCAGTCAATAAATGCCAATATTAAATTTAGGTGCAGATCACCCATCATGGATATTATATATGCACTTAAGTACACATAAAATTCGTATATGGTCCTTTTTTCATTCGGAAATAATACGCAATAAGTTCGTCATAAATTAATTTCTTAGATGTTCATTATTTCTTCAATGCTACGACCGTCTTCAAGTTGGCTAATAGCAGTCGGTAAAGTATATCCCCAAATTATTACACCAACCAATGCAATTGCTTCCTTTTTTCTTTGATAATAAACAGTTCTCTCTAAAGACACACTTCTCATACAAGCTTCATCAGTAATCTTTTTTTCAGAAATGTAGTAGTTATAAATAATCTTATGATAGATTTCTCCATATTCTGGATAAACTTTTAGCCTAACACAAGCATCATAAATTATTAAAAGCATAAGCTTACTATCCATTACATTGGAAACTCTATTATTAAACTTTTCTTCAACTCTTTCTGGAGCAAATGTAGAAAGATACAAGTAAGCAGATTCTGAAGTTGATCCATAGTTTTCTTTACTCTCAAACATCATAAAATTTGCCCTACTATCTACTGCCCAGGTAACTTGTCTATATAAACTTAAAATAAGTTTTGCAGCTGAACTGATTTCTTCAAATTTCAAGTTGCTATCTGCATACATGTTCATTATATTCTTTAAAGTTTTACTTATTCTCAATCTAATCACCTCAATACAATTTATTTGCAAACTTGAATGTTTGTGCTATAATATGAATATAAGTTCAGTTTGTATTATATCTCAAATTGAAAAATAATTCAAGCACTATTGTTCGTATTAAAAGTTATAAATGCACATTAGTTCAGGAGGTTAAAGTTATGGCTTTTGCGGATAGATTAAAGGATTTTCGTGAAAAAGAAAAGTTAAGTCAAGCAGATTTTGCAAAGATGATAGGAATAAGTACAAGAACTCTTGTACATTATGAAGACGGAGAAAGATACCCAAGAGATGTCGAGGTTTACAAAAAAATAGCTGAAGTTATGGACTGTGATTACAATTATCTTCTAGAAGAAAGTGATGAGTTTTTAAATAGAGTTTATAACATGGGTGGCAAAAGAGAATTAGAAAAAGCTAGAGCATTAACAGAAGGTCTAAGCTCTTTATTTGCTGGTGGAGAAATTTCTGACGAAGATAAAGATGCTGCTTTTGAAGCTATTACTCGTGCTTATTGGGAGGCTAAAAGAGAAAACAAGAAATATGGTCGTAAGAAAAAAGATTAGGTGATTTTATGAGCATGAATCGCTATATATATGATAAGGTTAATCGACTTATAAAAAAATATAAGACACGAGATCCTATCGAATTAATAGAAGCTTTGAATATTAACCTGGTATATCTACCTGAAACAAAAATACTTTTAGGAATGTACCATTATATTCAAAGGAACAGATTTATTTTTATCAGTAGCAACACAAATTTTAATAGAAAGACTATATTAGCACATGAATTAGGTCACGATCAACTTCACAGAGATTATTGTATGAGTGGCGGAGCTTTCCATGACCAAACAGTGCTAAACCCTACAAATAAATTTGAAACTGAAGCTAATATTTTTGCAGCTCATTTATTAATAAGTGATGAAGATATCCTAGATAATATCAATGATCAAGTTTGTGATTATGAAATCGCTGGACAGTTAGGCGTAGATATAAATTTACTAAATTTAAAAATTTCTGAGTTAGCAAAAATGGGCAAGTTTAATAAACCAGTTAATGTTAATATACCTCAGGGAGATTTTCTTAAAAATTATCGCCCTGAACATGATGATTATTATTAGGAGACTCTATGGGAATTTTTATTGCAGGATATTTTTTATTAATCCTTTCTGGAATAGTTTTCTATTATCTCATCACTACCTACTCTGTAAAAATTTCAGCATTTTTAATTGATTTTATAGTTGTAGGTTTAGGATTTTACATATCCATAAAAGATAAACTAGATAGCAAATTAGCTATTCCCCTTTCAATTACAGTAGTAATAATTTATGGAATATTGCTAGTTTTAATAAATCGAAAGCTACCAAAGGTTAGCAGATTTTTAAACTATATAATTGCTTTTATAGGCTCATCAGTCGCCCTATGGTTGGCACTTGATTTTATAACAAACACTCTAGCCGCTTTTAAAATAATAGGTCAAACTTATCATCAATTACCAATAACAAAAAGTATGATGATAAATTCCTTTATACATTATGTAATTGTATTCTTGATTAGTATTCCAGTGTTTAAAGGTAGAATGAAATTTATACTTGGAGGAAATTATGAGTAGAGAAATGGATAAAAATAAAGACGAAAATCAGAAAAAAAAAGAACTTCAAATTAGGTCCTCTGCTGCTGAATACTTGACTTTTGTTGCAGCAAATGGTGATGATCAAGAAGCTATCGAAATTAGATATGAAGATGAGAATATTTGGCTAACTCAAAAAATGATGGCAGCTCTTTATGATGTAAGTGTATCGGCAATAAATCAGCATCTAAAAAAAATATTTGACGATAACGAACTAGACGAAAATTCAGTTATTAAGAAATACTTAATAACTGCAAACGACGGAAAATCATATAATACAAAACACTATAACCTACAAGCAATTATTGCAGTAGGGTTTAAAGTAAATAACGAACGTGCTGTCCAATTTAGAAAGTGGGCAAACCAAATTGTAAAAGATTTTACAATTAAAGGTTGGGCAATGGATGATGAAAGACTCAAGAATTCTGGCACAAAACTTACCAAGGATTATTTCGAAAAATTACTTGTAAAAATTCGTGAGATTCGATTATCTGAAAGAAGATTCTATCAAAAAATCACAGATATTTATGCCACTTCTTTAGACTATGATCCATCTGCAAAAGCAACAAAAAGATTTTTTGCAGCTATTCAAAACAAATTGCACTATGCAATTCATGGAAAAACTGCAGCTGAATTAATTGTAGATAGAGCCAACCACAAAACTAAAAATATGGGACTTACTACTTGGGAAGGATCTCCAGATTCAAAAATTCATAAATATGATGTAGTTGTTGCAAAAAATTATCTAAATGAAGAAGAATTAAATCAAATGCAAAGAATTGTTTCATCATATTTGGACATGGCAGAACTACAAGCAGAAAGGCATATCCCTATGACTATGGAAGATTGGGAAAAAAGATTAAATGGATTTTTACAATTATGGGATAAAGAAATCTTAAACGATGCAGGAAAAGTGTCTGCAGCTCTTGCTAAAAAGCACGCAGAGAGTGAGTTTGAAAAATATAGAATTATACAAGATAGACTTTACAAAAGTGATTTTGATAAGTTCTTAGAACTAGAAAATGATACTAAAAAATTAGAAGAATAACTTAATATACGCTTAATGCTTATAACTTTAATAGACCAACTAAGGAAGTCAATAGTTATTTTTAAAAATTTTCTAAAATTTTTTCAAGTAACAAAACTTAAAAATGTGCATAGCAAATAAGCCTCA
>JAWGHR010000030.1:0-4511 GCA_032560695.1 Peptoniphilus harei
GTTCTTGCATCAATATTTTGGATACCAGCATTAGCATTTTCAAAGAATATTCTGTCTTTATTTGGAGTAGAAGAAAGTATTATAACTCAGGGAATAGGAAACTTTAGACTATTTTATTCTATCTTTATCCTATATGGAGTAATGGTAATGACTATAACATTCTTCCAATCAATAGGAAACGCTAAAAAAGCCGGCATAATAGTAATGCTAAGACAGTTATTTTTATTCGTACCTGCCATGATTATTTTACCAATGATATTTGGAGTTAAAGCAGTATGGTTTGCAGAACCACTTGTAGATTTAATTATGATAATAGCTGGTGTAGTAATGATGTCTGGGGAATTAAATAGGATGGATAAAATTAGTTTGAAAAATTCAAGTAATGAATAATAAGTGGGTTTATTTAAAAGAATGGAGGAAAATATGCAAGTAATGATAATTAAAGTAAATTTACCTTTTTTCTTTGGTTTATTCTGTTTATAAGCTAGATAACTCAGTTAAAAAATTAAATATAATTCTTATCAGAAAGAGTTTCTTTCATTTTAGAGGACTAACCATGCCCAAGAGCAGGAGTCCTCTTTTTTTGTTCCTTGAACTTACAAGCATACATGAAGACTGAAAAACAGAAAACCTTATAGTAAAAGAATACTCATCTGATATTGGTAGATAAAAATCAATATTTTACATACCTTTTAACACTTTTAAAAAGGGATGTGCAAAATCACAAAAATTCATTCTAAAAATAAAGCATTAAATTGTATCCAAATAGAGAAAGTTTGAGACCCTCCTTAAAGAACAGAATCATTACATAAAAATCAAATATTATATTTGACCTATTGGTATTCGTACAGGAATACTGATAGGTCTTTTTTCATCTAAATTTTTTAATTATTTAATTTTTACTCAAAACTACTCCATTTGTCCTAAGGAATATAGAGGAAAGAAAATTAAGGTTAAAAATAGCCTTAATTTCTTTGCCTGTGATATAGGAGGTGGAGTATGAGAGTAGAAAAGTTTGAAGGTAGACAAGAAATTATAAAGACTGAATATTTGGAAAGAGATTTAAAGGCAGAGCTTAATTTCTATCTATCGGATAAATTCATCCAAGACCTATTTCTTTTAGATGAAATTAGCCTTGAAGAATATAGGAAAATTAGGAGAGAAAACATTAAAAAATTAAGACCTATTCTTTCAGAATTATTGCTATAAGACTTGATATATACTCATTTGTACGGGAATATAGCACTATGAGAAAGAGAGGTGAGACGATGAAAAAGATAACAAAAATAGGAGCAAATCAAAAAGAAGAATCTATATTAAGAGTTGCTGCCTATGCAAGAGTATCTACAGACGAGGAAGCTCAGCTTGTGAGTCTTAAAACGCAGAAAGCACACTACGAAAAGATGATATCTGAAAATGCATCATATACTTTTGCAGGTCTATACTTTGACGAAGGCATTACTGGAACAAAGAAAGAATGCAGGGATGGACTTCTAAAAATGCTAAAAGATTGTGAGAATGGAAAGATAGATTTTATCCTAACTAAATCCATCTCAAGGCTTGCAAGAAACACAACAGATTGTCTGGAAATCGTAAGAAGACTCCTTGATTTAAACATTGGTATCTATTTTGAAAAAGAAAACATTGATACAAGAACTATGGAAAGTGAGTTGATGCTATCCATACTTTCATCCCTTGCAGAAAGTGAATCCAGGTCTATTTCAGAAAATAACAAATGGTCCATAAAGAAAAGATTTCAAAATGGAACTTTTATTATATCAAGCCCACCCTATGGCTATGAGAATATAGACGGAAAGATGGTAGTGAATGAAGAAGAAGGAAAAATCATAAAAGAAATATTTGAACAGTATCTTTCAGGTAAGGGAACGCACAAAATAGCAGAAGACTTAAATAAAAGAAAGATTAAAGGACAAAAAGGAGCAAAATGGCATGGGTCGACTATAAACGGAATCTTAAAAAATGAAAAATATATAGGCGATGTCATCTACCAAAAAACTTATACAGATGAAAATTATAAGAGACACAAGAATAAGGGAGAAGAAGACCAGTATAAGATAATAGACAACCATGAAGCCATAGTAAGTAGAGAGGACTTTCAGAAAGTTCAAGGCCTAATAAAGATAAGGGCTATAGCAAAAGAAAATGGGAAAAACACCAAAAGATATCAAAATAGATATAGCCTATCGGGGAAAATAAAGTGTGGCGAGTGTGGTTCAAGCTTTAAAAGAAGACATCACTATAATGGCAAAGAAAAATATATAGCTTGGACTTGCAGTGAACACCTAATAGATATCAACAAGTGCTCCATGAAGTTTATAAAAGACAAGGACATAAAAGTGGCTTTTATAACTTTAGTAAACAAGCTAGTCTTTGGAAAAGATAGAATTCTAATGCCACTCTTAGAATCTTTAAAGAGAGTGGACAGCAAGAAAGAAGTTGCGAAGATAAATAAAACAGAAGAAAGCTTAGAAAAACTAAGGGAAAGAAAAGAGGTTCTAAACAAACTTATAACTTCGGGAGTTTTAGATGCAAGTATTTACGCAAAAGAAAGCAGTGAAATTTCAAGTGAAGAAAGTCATCTACTCAGGGAAAAGGAAAGAATTAAAAAAGCCATCCTTGGAAATGATGAAGAAATAAGAGAACTTGAAAAATTAATAGAAATCTTAGGAAAAAGTGAAATGATAGATCACTTTGAAGATGACTTGTTTGAAGAAATCATTGACCACATTCAAGTTGTCAATAGAGAGACCCTTGATTTTCATTTAAAGTGTGGACTTGTACTTAGAGAGGAAGTGAAAAATAATGTCTAGGTTATGTTATGGCTATACCATAAGAGACGGAAGATTAGAAATTCAAGAAAAAGAAGCGGAGAATATAAGAAAAATCTTTAAAAACTACCTTGCTGGCAATGCCCTTATAAAGTCAGCAGACCTTGCAGGCGTGAAGAAAAACAGCTCCAGTGTAAAAAGAATCCTTACCAATAAAAAGTATTTAGGAAATGAAATCTATCCCAAGATAATAGATAGAGAAAGCTTTGAAAAAGCAGGTCAAATGTTAAAAGAAAGGGCAGTGGCCATGGGACGAGTTTGGGAAAAGGAAGAAGAGATTATTAAAGTTCCATGCAAGTTTAGGTATAAAGAGGAAGGAATTCTACCACTAGATCCTTTTGAACGAGCAAGCCACCAGTACAATTTAATCGAGGTGATAGATGATGAGTAGCAAGGTTATAGTCATACCAGCGAAGAAGAAAAAAGGAAATTCCATCAAGGAATCAGAAAAGAAGAAACTAAGAGTGGCAGCTTATGCGAGGGTATCAACAGATAGCGATGAACAGGCAACTTCTTATGACACTCAAGTAGACCATTACACAAACTATATTAAGAAAAATCCAGATTGGGAATTTGCGGGAGTTTTTTCTGATGAAGGAATCAGTGGAACATATACCAAGAAAAGAGCTGGCTTTAATAAAATGATTGAAGAAGCCATGAAAGGAAACATCGACTACATCATTACAAAGTCCATATCGAGGTTTGCCAGAAATACACTAGACTGCTTAAAGTATATTCGTAAACTAAAAGAGAATAACATCCCAGTTTACTTTGAAAAAGAAAACATCAACACTATGGATGCCAAGGGAGAAGTTCTCCTAACTATTATGGCATCTCTTGCTCAACAGGAAAGTCAGTCCTTATCCCAAAATGTGAAGTTAGGCTTTCAATATAGATTTCAACAAGGGCAAGTCCAGGTTAACCATAATAGGTTTTTAGGCTACAGTAAAGATGAAGATGGAAAACTTGTCATCGTTCCTGAAGAAGCAAAAATTATAAAAAGAATCTACAGAGAATATTTAGAAGGAGCAAGCCTACGAGACATAAAGGAAGGGCTTGAAAAAGACAAGATAGTAAATGGAGCAGGAAATAAGAAATGGCATGTATCAAACCTCAATCAAATATTAACTAATGAAAAATATATGGGAGATGCCCTCTTACAAAAGACCTACACAGTGGATTTTCTAAATAAGAAAAGGATAAAAAATGATGGAATAGCACCTCAATATTATGTAGAAAATAGCCATGAAGCCATCATACCAAAAGAAATCTTCATGCGAGTCGGGGAAGAAATGTACAGACGTACTAATATGGTAAGTGGTAAAGGAAAGAGAAGAATTTATTCAAGCAAATACGCACTTTCAAGTATTGTCTACTGCTCTAAATGTGGGGATATTTACAGAAGAATAGCATGGAACAACAGAGGAAAGAAATATACTGTTTGGAGATGCTGCACAAGAGTAACCCATGGACCAGAAGCATGTGAAGCAAGAACCATAAGAGAAGAAGACCTACAAGAAGCAGTTGTAGAAGCAATCAATCAGCTTATATCTGAAAGCAGTCAATTAAAAGAAATAATAAAAGAGAATATAGAACAAGTAATAACATGGAATGTAAGTAGCAGAATTGAAGAAATAGACAAAGAAATGCTAAAAGTTCAAG
>JAWGHR010000031.1:0-7723 GCA_032560695.1 Peptoniphilus harei
CTTTGCAACAATACAGATTATATTCGGAAATTATCTCTATACAAAAGAGCTCTACTTTGGAGCATCAGCAGTGATATTAACGTTAATCAGACTAGAGAAATACCTAGAGTTGGTGACGAAAGATAAGACATCTGAAGCAATACAAAAATTAATGAGGATGACTCCCAAAACAGCGAAAACTATCAGACATAATAAGGAACAGACTGTTCCTATTGAATCAGTTTTAGTAGGAGATGTGATCATAGCAAAACCAGGAGAGCGTTTGCCACTGGATGGTATTGTAATAAGTGGTAAGTCTTTAGTTGATGAATCTATGCCTACAGGTGAAAATCTTCCTGTTGAAAAGAAAGCTAATGACCGAGTAATAGGACCCAGTAAAAATAAAAATGGCGTAATAAGATATGAAACAACTCATATTGGTAAAGACACCACTTTAGCTCAAATAAGCAAACTAGTGGATGATGCACAATCTTCGAAAGCTCCAATCGAAAAACTGGCTGATATCATTTCAAGTTACTTTGTATATATCATTATTCTAGTTGCGATTGGATCTAGTCTACTTTGGGTGCTATCTGGACAAAGTATTTCGTTTTCATTCTCAGTCTTAATTTCAGTTTTAGTTATAACATGTCCTTGTGCATTCGGTTTAGCTACACGGACAGCTATTATGGTCGGTATGGGAAAAGGCGCTGAAAATGGTATTTTAATTAAAAGTGGTGAAGCTTTAGAAACAACTCATCACGTAAAAACAATATTATTCGATAAAACTGGTACGATTACAAAAGGAAAACCTGTGGTAACAGATATAATACTTGCAGAAAATATGGATAGAAACTTTCTCTTGTTTTTAGCGGCCTCTGCTGAAAAAGCATCCGAGCATCCGCTTGGGGAGGCAATTGTAAAAGAAGCCGAAATCGTGGGGATTGATCTGGTTGAACCTAGTATATTCGAATCTTTCTCTGGATTGGGCATTAATGCTATATTGAAAGGTACCGAAGTAAGTTTAGGAAATGAAGAGTTCTTTAAGCAGTTGAATATAGACATTAGTAAATTTAAGTTAATTTCAGATAATTTAGCATCTAAAGGAAAGACACCAGTGTATATTGCAAATGATCGTATCTTTCTCGGAATAATTGCGATTGAAGACACTATAAAGCCAGCAAGTGCATTAGCAATTCAAAAGTTGAATAAACTTGGCCTCAATGTGGTTATGCTCACGGGTGATAATAAACTTACTGCACAGGCAATAGCTAATCAAGTTGGGATCACCAACGTTATTAGTGAGGTATTACCTCAAGAAAAGGCCTATTATGTTAAAATGTTGCAGTCAAAAGAACATAGGGTTGCAATGGTAGGTAATGGGATAAACGATGCACTTGCCCTCGCTCAAGCGGATATAGGTTTTGTGATGGGTTCTGGTACTGATATAGCGATGGAATCTGCGGATATAATATTGATGAACGACGATCTGCAATTGCTAATGTCCACGATCGATTTAAGCAAAAAAACAATTTGGAATATAAAGTCAAATTTGTACTGGGCATTTGCTTATAACATGTTAAGTGTTCCAATAGCGATGGGTGTTTTGAACATTTTTTGGGGGCCTTTATTAAGCCCGTTAATTGCAGGCGTTGCTATGAGTTTTAGCTCAATAACAGTACTTTTAAATTCACTTCGCTTAAAAAACTTCAAAGTCAAATAGGAAAGGTGATTGTCTTATGACTGAACATTTACAGACCTTATTTATTAGTGGAATGGCTTGTCTAGGATGCGCCGGAGAAATTAAGTATGCATTAGAAAAGAATCCCTCAATTTCTGTTAGGAAAGTAAATCTCGAAGAAGGTTTAGTAACTATTGCAACAAAGACAGATTTATCAATTAGCGTTATTAATCAATTGTTGAAAAATACGAATTATAAGGCATTATAAGTTTGGTGAATCATCACATTAAATATGTGAATTCTTATGGTAAGAAAGTTCCTCTATATTCTACTTTTTTCAAATTGAGATATATAGAAAAACCAGTTTTTTAAATTTATTCACTGCTTTTTGTGCATAAGTATATGTTGAATCCAATGGACGGATTTCTGAGAGGCATTTCATGTTTTTTTGAACTCAAAAATCCTTTGGAATCCCAATGTAGGTTTTTGGTATTAGTTGAAATGGATTTTCACTTGGTAGTAGAGGAGGGTAGAGAGGATTGTGAAATTCTTATGTAGAACAATTATTTATTTGAATAGGAGGAAGAACTATCCAAAATAGCAGTTCTAAACTTATATTTCATATTAGGATGCTTATCGAATATCATCATAGCACTTCTACCTGTTAGGATATTCATGAAACTCGAAACCTATGTTTTGGGCGCGATACTTAGCGATATATGTACATGATATGCAATCATACACTAAACAAATCAATCTGTATCTATCCTATATTTAAAAGCTCTAAAACAAACTCTATACATGGTTTCTCCATAAATTTTCCTTATGATACTTGTAAGACAATTCTTAAAAGATTGATTAGATTAGTAAATCCAATATAGGCGACTTTTTTAAGAAAGAAGGAATTTTATGATGAAATATTTGCAAATAGTGGTTATTGACGGAATGAATTGCTCAAGGTGTGCATCAAAAGTAAGAAATGCTTTGGAAGCAGAGCCAACAGTCAGTGTAAAAATAGTTGATTTGGCTAGAGGTACAGTTACTTTCGATGCTGATTCAAAATTAACTTTAACATTCTTAAATCAACTACTAAAAAATACAAAGTATACTGTAACTAGGGATATATCTATATAAGTATAAGTATATGTGGGGGAATCAACACAAAATCTCCACATATTTTTTTTATGGTAACTACATAATAGATATGGGAGATGATGGGTTGAAGAATAATAAATATATTTGGTTAGCAGCAACAATATCAATGTTGACCCTAGGCGGTGTTTTCATATTGATTCAACAGCAGAACAAGGAGGAGCATGCTGAAGTTGTCTTTCAAGAAGAACAACGACAAATCTCAAGTAGAATGTCCAATATGATGGGGGATAATCAAGAAGCTGATTTGAAGGTAGTACACCAAACGGAGAGACAACTATTGATTCCCCCTGTTCTTGAACCATCTTCAAAAAGCAAAGAAAATGTGATATATGATATAGTTGCTCAAAACGGAGAAGTTCAAATAATGGATGGAGAAAAAACTGAAACATTAGGCTATAACGGGGATTTTTTAGGACCAGTTATTAGACTGAAAAAAGGTCAAAAAGTTACTATCAATACAACCAATAATCTTGATGCTAGCACATCTTTTCATTGGCACGGTTTGAAAGTAGCTTCTGATGCAGATGGAGGTCCACATCAGATTATAGAAGCAGGACAGAAAAAAAGTGTAACATTCGAGGTTGATCAAGAAGCTTCTACACTCTGGTTTCATCCCCATCCGGAAGGAGAAACAGCATCTCAAGTTTATAAGGGTTTAGCAGGTTTGATGTATATTGATGATGACAACTCAAAATCATTAGATTTACCTTCCAAATATGGTGTCGACGACATTCCCTTGATTGTGCAAGATAAATCTTTCAGCTCCACTAATCAAATTAACTATGAAAATGATTTTAACTCTGATGGAACAAAAGGGGAGACGTTGCTTACTAATGGCACTATCAATCCATATATTGAGATAAAAAACCGATGGATGAGGTATAGAATTGTTAATGGATCTAATTCAAGAAACTTCACTTTTACTTTGGATAAAGATGAATCATTCTACCAAATTGCTACAGATGGTGGTTTTCTGAATACTTCTGTTAAACTTAGTAAACTACTTTTAGCCCCCGGGGAAAGGGCAGAAATATTAGTGGATACTCAGAATTATAAAAAAGGTGAGGTAATTCATTTACTAGCAAATAATTTGGTTGCCTTGACAATGAGAATTGAGAATACGATAGAAAACAAAGAGTTTACTCCCTCTGATAGTCTAAATACTATTAGTACTTTAGATGAAAAGAAATTGGAAGATTTAGCAAGACAAAGTATTAATTTAAGAGGAATGTCTCACATGGTAAACATCAACAATAAGCAAGTTGCTAATCATTATTCAGTTTATAAAGCAATAAGTGGTGCAATGGCATTGGAAAAGTTCGAGAAAAATAATCCTGATTTAGTTGTGTTAGATTTAATGCTTCCGGATACTGATGGATTGACTGTGTGTAGAAAAATCAGAGAAGTATCAAATGTACCAATTATAATGTTAACAGCTAAGTCTGATGAGGATGATATTCTTACTGGTCTCAAGTTAGGTGCCGATGACTATATGATTAAACCATTTAGTCCCAAAGAATTAGTTGCGAGAATACAAACTGTATTGCGCAGAACTGAGACCTTATCAAATCCTAATAAGCTTTCTTCAAGTAATGGGGAATTGATAGTATATCCTGAAAGTCGCCAAGTTTATCTACATCAAGTGGAATTAAACCTCACAACAACTGAATTTGATATTCTACACGCCCTAATATCCACACCTAATAAAGTCTTTTCTCGTAGTGATTTGATAGAGAAAGTTAAGGGAATAGAATTTGATGGACTAGATAGGAGCATCGATTCTCATATAAAAAACTTAAGACATAAAATTGAGAATGATGCTAAATCACCTATGTATATTTTGACAGTCCATGGTACAGGATATAGATTTGGTGGCCACTAATGAGAAAAAGAACGATAAAAACTCAATTAGTTCTTTCCTTTTTAGCAATCGCAACATTAATAATAGGATCGATTAGTTTAGTCGCATTAAGTTTGACGAACAATCATTTTAGTAAATACGTAGAAGAGCGACAAGAAGATTTGTTGAATCAGTATGTATATACAATTGATTTATTGTGGTTAAATAGTGGAGAAACATGGAACAGCGAGGAACTTGCAGCACTATCTGAGAAAGCATTAGAAAATAATATTTATTTTTCTATAGAAGACGAACAAGGCAACATGGTTTGGGAACTTAAAGGAAAAAATTTGAAGTCAGCACAGGACAAACTGAAAAAAAATGCCTTGAAAGTTTCTGAGAAAAAAAGTGTGAAACTAGACGAAACAATAGAAGCGAAAAAGAAGTTAATTAATGATGGAAACGAGTTTGGAAAAGTAACGTTTTATTATTTCGGACCTTTTGCTTATACAGAGCACGATGCCTTGTTTATCTCCAGTATGAAACAAAGTTTAATGTATGTTGCTATTGCAGCTCTTCTTGTATCATTTATACTTGCTTCGTGGATCTCTGCTAGATTAGGATTACCACTAAAGCATGTAAGCGACTTTACACATAAATTAACCCGTGGGGAATATGCTGATAAAATCCCACAAGAAACTTCAATTATTGAAATTAATTCCTTGATTGATTCCCTAAATGATTTAAGTAATCAGTTGGAGAAACAGCATGGACTTCGAAAAAGATTAACTACTGATATTTCACATGAATTAAGAACTCCATTAGCTACCCTCAAAGGCAATGTGGAAGGAATGATTGACGGAGTCTGGAAAATAACTCCCGAGCGCCTACAATCTTGTTATGATGAAATAGATCGTCTAACTCGTTTAATTGGAAATATAGAAGTAATCAACAAAATTGAAGCAAAGTATGATCATTTAAATAAAACTGAGTTTAGCATATATAAGTTGATCGAATCCGTTATTGAAAATTTCTCCAGCAAATTTGAGTCAAAAAACCTTCATGTTGAAATCCAAGGGGATAACATCAATATATTTGCAGATAAAGATAAAATGAACCAAGTTGTTATCAATCTTTTGAGTAATGCTATTAAATTTACGCAAAAGGATGGAACCATTAAGTTTTCTATAAGTAAAAATAAAGACCATGTTCTTTTAATTGTTGAAGACAACGGCATTGGTATAGAAAAAGATCAGCAACTTCATATTTTTGATAGATTTTATATGGCTGACCCCTCCAGAAGTAGAGCTTTAGGGGGGCAAGGTATCGGATTAGCTATTGTAAAGAGCGTTATTGAAGCGCATAAAGGTAGTATAACTGTAAAAAGTAAATTAGGTCTAGGAACTAAATTTGTTATAAAGTTACCATTTCAATAAAGGAGGAGAGTTATTTGTTTCAAAAACAGATAAAAATTGCTAAACTAGTATGTGAATGTTGGGCAAAAAAAATATTTTTTCAACTGATTTCGATAGATAGTGTCGAAAAAGTTCATTTAGATATCTTATCAAATTCTGTAGTAATCTTTTCTAAGAAGGACTTATCAATAGCTACAATTAAAAAAGAAGTTTTTGGATTACAAATTTATGAGATGACCTAAATGTGATTAATTAAAGGAGGATGAAGACAGTGAAAAAGATGACAAAATTAGTATTTGCAAGTCTTGGAATTATTGTATTTTTAGGAGCGTGTAGCAATCAAAGTGAATCGAATAATTCTAAAAGCACAAACGAGGAATCGACTTCTACAGCGTCTAGTGAAATGAATAGTATGGAGGGAATGAATCACGAAGGTATGGTTCCTTCTTCAATGAAAGATGCTGCAAACCCTAAATTCCCGGTGGGAAGTAATGTTATACTGCTAGGCGATCATATGGAAGGGATGAAAGGTGCAAATGCTCAAGTTGTAGGGGCCTTTGATACTACAATGTATGAAGTAAGCTATGAGCCAAAAACTGGGGGACCAATGGTTAACAATCATCGATGGGTAGTACAAGAAGAGTTAAAAGATACTGAGACTGTAGCAAATGAGGGCGATACTGTTATCTTGAATGCCGATCACATGGATGGGATGATGGGAGCTGAAGCAAAAGTAGATAAATCTATTACAGGAACTGTTTACGTTGTTAATTACACTCCAACCGATGGTCAAGAAGAAGTTAAGAATCATATGTGGGTAACTGAAGATGAGATGGAATATGACGAAAATAATGAGTAATTTTATATACTAAACCAATAAGCTGGTACATGGCCTTCGTATTCTCAACATGAGGAATATGAGCTCTTTGTTAATAAGGACTGATGAGTTGTGCAAAATCAAATCTGGGTCAGAACGAACCTCATTCTGGCTCAGATTTTTGGCTCTTCGACATTTAGTGCTGGTAGAGAGACAACTGAAAATTTAGTCATAACCAGTTAGGCAGAGTGCTTAACTGGTTTTTGTTTTACTTGGAAGATCAAGCCTTGAATGAGATAAATTCTTGCTCGAAAGTTTTACTATACCTGGGTTTTAAAGCATATTGAATCCCTAATTTGTATTTATTTAAAAACGTCAGCTTCTTACAAAACCATTGTGGAAGGCATTGATCTAAGCTGTTGATCGTATCGAAAAAACTTTGGTTGTCCTTGTGTTTAAAGTGATAGAGGAGGAGCTGGCAAGTCTCGTAAGCCCTGGTTAATTGCTCGTCGTAACTCAAAAGCTCATCGACCATCGCTTTTTGCGTCATTGGTCTGCGAAAGGATCGATCATATTGATAATCGGAACTATCCAGATCATAGGCATGCGTAAGGAGTAATTTCCAGAATCGCTTCAATCGTCAATACTTTGTCGGTTCCGTTTTTTGAAACCTGTTCATTGTTTTGATTCGCAACTGATTTAACGTACGAGTGATTTGTTGGACAATGTGAAAGCGATCGGTCACGATTTTGGCGTTTGGGAAGACCGCTTTTACAAGTTCAAAATAAGGGGCATTCATATCCATCACGACGTATTTCACGTTCGCTCGTGCTTTT
>JAWGHR010000032.1:0-3468 GCA_032560695.1 Peptoniphilus harei
ACCAACAGAAAGGCCAATGACTACAGCATTATTCCTATTAAGGGCTGTAGAATTAGGTCTTTCTGTTTCTGATTTATCCCTATTAACAATTGGACTTGTCAATGATATGTTTACAGAAAAGAATAATGATGAATATAAATACAAAGAAGTAGCTACACAAGAAGACTTTGATAAATTTTAATAATTTTGCAAATATAATTGCATCACAAAAAGGGAAATGTTATAATAAAGTCAAATTAAGAATGTTAGATAGGTAGGTTCAAAATACTTTGGAAAATAGAATAAAACAAACTAGGAAAGAAAAAGGATTAACTCAACAAGAATTAGCTGATGAGTTAAGTGTAACAAGACAGTACATTAGTCTTTTGGAACGTGGAGAGGCTCAAGCCACGATTTCAGTAGCAATGGAAATCGCAAACAAACTAAATACATGTGTTTATACACTATTTGGTTTTGATAGGTTTGAGTGTGAGCAGTGTCATGAAGGCGTAGGAGGAAATTAAATGAAGAATATAAAAAAATTTTCAATAGTACTTTTGCTTTTTGCATTAGTTTTTAGTCTGAATGAAGTAATGGCTGCGAAAAAAAGCAACAATGCAAAATGCTTTTCAAGCAAAAATTTTTTAGTTGAATCTAGGGATACGAAAGGATCTACGCATTTTCAAATCCGCTTGTTAAAAGGAAGTGTAGCTACTTTTGCTAGAGAAAAATGGAAAAAAGGTGATACCGTAGTCATTAAGTTAAAGTCTTTAAAAGGAAATGATTTAGAAGTAGGTATTTTGCCTGCCGAAGACATTAAAGCTGGCTGGGGATATAATGATTATGGTGCTCCTATAAAAAAGAGTGTAGAAAACTCAGAAGATGAGGTAAAATTTACTATTCCAAATGATGGAGAATATGGAATTTACGTTAGAGATATGAAATCATATGCTTTTTCTTTTCTAGAATTATTTAGGGGAAAAGAAATAGTATCTACAAAGTCGGAAGGGAAAAAATCAAAAAAAGATCATAAACATGAATTAAATAAACATAATTGTATTGAATTTGAGTTAGAAGTAAATAAGAAATTTGTCAATCCTTTAACTGAAATAGAAGGATTGGAATAAAGTTATTTATGATGTATATAATAGTATCTGTAATAATAGGAATTGTAATAAATCTTATTTTTCCATATTATGTAAATGGTGGTTTGATGCATACAGGAGTTGGAACTTGTATTACTATTGGGCTAATAGCCATAAAAATTTTAAATGAGATTAAAGAATTAAGCAAAAAGCTAGATAAGTAATAGAACTTATAAATTTATTCAAGAGCATCTATCAAAATGGTAGGTGCTTTTTTGATGCTTAAAATTAAGGAGGTGAGATATTGGCAAATAGAATAAAAGGGATAACTGTTGAGATTGGTGGGGATACTACCAAATTACAGACCGCACTAAAACAAGTTAATACGGAGATAAAACATACCCAATCAGAACTTCGTGATGTCAACAAACTTCTTAAACTTGATCCTGGCAACACTGAACTCATCTCACAAAAGCATAAACTATTAGGACAGACATTAGAAGAGACAAAGAATAAGCTAACATCATTAAAAGAGGCACAAAAACAAGCTGAACAGGCTCTTGCAGAAGGTAAGATTTCCCAAGAGCAATATGATGCCCTTAAACGAGAGATTATTGAAACAGAACAAGCTCTTAAATCTTTAGAAAGGCAAGGGGCAACCACTAATCAAACTCTGCAAAACATAGCTATTACTGGAGAAAAATGGCAAAACACAGGGCAAAATATAGAAAATGTAGGAAGAAAAATGATGCCGGTATCTCTTGCAGTAGCAGGTCTTGGGGCAGCGGCTGTAAAGACTGCATCAGATTTTGATTCTGGTATGTCAAAGGTAAAAGCAGTATCTGGTGCAACAGGGTCCGACTTTGATGCCCTAAGGGAAAAGGCCCGTGAAATGGGAGCCAAGACCAAGTTCTCAGCATCTGAAGCGGCAGAGGCTATGAACTACATGGCTATGGCTGGTTGGAAAAGTAAAGATATGATTAGTGGTATTGAAGGAGTCATGAACCTTGCTGCAGCTAGTGGTGAGGACTTAGCTACTACTTCAGATATCGTAACAGATGCCCTTACAGCCTTTGGTTTAAAAGCAGAAGACTCTTCTCACTTTGCTGATGTTCTTGCTGCTGCATCATCTAATGCCAACACCAATGTTTCATTAATGGGTGAAACCTTCAAATATGCTGCACCTATTGCTGGGACACTTGGCTATTCAGTTGAAGATACAGCAGTAGCTATAGGTTTAATGGCTAACGCAGGAATAAAAGGTTCACAAGCAGGGACAGCTTTAAGGTCAGGACTAACAAGACTCGCATCACCAACTAAAGAAGTTATGAATGGAATGTCCATGTTGGGCTTATCTATTGAAGATGTACAGGGTCTTTCACTTGATGAGACTTTAAGTACCTTTAGAGTTGCTTTTGCTAATTTAGATGGAACTCAAAAAGCACAAGCAGCATCCATGATATTTGGTAAAAATGCCATGTCTGGAATGTTGGCAATTATAAATGCCAGTGAGAAGGACTACAACAGCTTAAGTGATGCCATCTATAACGCAGATGGAACAGCAGAAAAAATGGCAACTACTATGCAGGATAACTTAGGTGGTCAATTAAAGATCCTACAATCGGCCTTAGAAGAATTAGCCATATCCTTTGGTGAACTCCTAATGCCAACTGTTAGAAAAGTAGTTGATATATTAACTAAACTGGTAAATGGACTTAATGCACTTCCAGGACCAGTAAAAGGTATTATTGCAGGTATCGGTCTTTTTATAGCAGCACTTGGTCCAGTTCTTATGATTGTTGGAAAACTTATCTGGTCAATAGGAACTATAATGACTAAAGGACCTCTAATAGTAGGAGGAATAACTAAGATAGTTGGAATATTTACAGGTACACTTATACCAGCAATCACTGCAGTAGTATCAGCCATTGGGATTGTTCCTATTGCTATTGGTGCAGTAATAGCGGGTCTAGTTCTTTTATGGAAGAAGTGCGACTGGTTTAGAGAAGGTGTCATCTCTATTTGGGATACTATCAAAGAATCAACAGTTGCTATTTGGAATGGAATAAAAGAATTCTTCGCCAATCTATGGCAAGGGATATCTGATTCATGGACAAGTACCTGGACTGAAATCACAAGTTTTCTATCAGAATTCTGGTCTGGATTTATTGAAGGAGTTAAGAATACTTGGAAAGGCATCAAGGACTTCTTTGCCAATCTATGGAATGGACTTTCTGAAGGATGGAATACTATCTGGACATCTATAACAACTTTTCTAACTGAATCTTGGAATACCTTTATTGAGGGAGCAAAGAGTCTATGGCAAAGTTTAGGAGAATTCTTTACGAGCCTCTGGACGGGAATTCAAACAACTTTTACCAATATATGGACAGCTATTTCAACT
>JAWGHR010000033.1:0-3376 GCA_032560695.1 Peptoniphilus harei
ACCCCACGTACGTTGAGTCCAAAAAAATCGGTCATGCTAAATTTTCAAAACTCATTCGCTTCGCGAATTCAAACAGTTGAAAATTTTTAACGCATAACCAATTTTTTTGCTCATTAGATGCATTTGATTAGCTCACGGCTTAAGCCAAAAGTTGGTTTTAGTATAGAAATCTTGAAAAGTTGTTAACCTATAACTAATTCTTAAGTTGTAGTTTTTTGAAAAGTTATGAAAAATTATAGTCTTATAAATAAATACAAAGTTATAAAAATATTAAGCTTAATCATTTACCGATTAAGCTTTTTTGATGTGCAATTTTTTTATTGTTGTTAGGTTTTGTTAAGTAACTTCGCATAAGTTTGAAATTATGTAATGGTAAAACCGCTTAGTGATCTTTTGTAACCCCGTAAGGCAAGACAGCCGTTAAGAAATTCAACTGTTTGAGTTAAGCGATAAAGTTTATAAAGCGAACGAGTTTGACATGACCTAACCCAATTTGCGAAGCAAATTGATGGTAGGTCAGTTCGCAAATTGGAGCTTGCGACAATTTGTGTTCTACTGCAAAAAAGGCTGTCTGCCGCTCGGGGTTGTTGGCAAAGGCCCCTGCCAGGTCGTTGAAGGTGTTGGGGGAGGCCCGGAGGGGGAAGGACCAATCGAAAGGTCCTAACCCCCTCCGGATAAAGAATCGTAAAGCTCTGCTTTACAAAACTCAATTAAAGATTAAATCTTTACATTATATAAAGAAGAATCAAAGCCCTAGGCTTTACAAAAAACTTTTAAAAGCGAAGCTTTTACAACAATTTTCCAAAAGATTCTTTTCCAATATTTTCTATAAAGAAAATAAGTTTAAACAAATGATTGACAAATTTAAACGGAAGTTCTATAATATCTTTAAGAATAATTTACAAAAGGAGGTAAGGTAAATGGAAATTTTTGATAGGACTGAGAAGGATGATAGGAAAGGAGGCGATGATATGGATAAAGCCATTAGTTCCAATGACGACGTGATGGATAAGGATCCTATTGAAGGGGAAGAAGGGACTAGGCCCAGTGGATCTAAGTCTTATGAGGATTCTAATTTTTTAAATAAGAATTCTTATGATGATTTTGACAGGGTACTGAGGTCTGCTCTTGTCGGCGAAGAGAGGGCCAGGGCAAAGATCCTCTCTATGTTAGATCCCCTCATTAGGTCATCTATTAAGAGATACTGTCCAGTTTATTCTGAGTTCGATGATCTTTATTCTGATGGTCGTTATATGGTTCTTTTTTGTCTTGAGAATTTTGACGGGAAGAGATCTTTCTTGAAGTACGTCAAGGATTATTTGAAGTTCACCTACCTTGACAACTACAAGTATCTCACTAATGTGGAGAGGGACCTTCATGATGATGATTCTGATGAGGAGGGTCTGTCTATTTTTGATTCTCTTGATGCTGGTGTGGATATTGAGGCTGACTTTTTGGAGTCTGAGGAGTCAGACCTTGTAAGGGCTGCTATTAGGTCTCTCACTCCAAGGCAGGAGACTGTGGTTAGGCTCTTTTATTATGAGCGTCTTGGCCTCAGTGAGATTGCAGATTTTCTTGGGATTTCTAAGAGGACAGTGGTAAATCTCAAGGTGGCTGCTATTGTGAATTTGCGTAAATTTATTCTTAATAAAAATTTTTAATGGAGGTGTTTTTATGTTAATTGAAAAGAAACTTATTCGCTATAACTTTATGAAGAGGCAGGGGAATGCAAGGCCAAGGTTTATTGTGGTTCACGACACTGGCAACCCTAATCCTGGTGCTGATGCTCTCGCTCACTACAGGTACTTTAATGGTGGCAACAGGCAGGCTTCGGCTCATTATTTTGTGGATGATAAGAGGGTTGTGGAGACTGTTGAGACTGCTAATGCTTCATGGCACTGTGGCGATGGTCACGGCAGGTATGGGATCACTAATTCTAATTCTATTGGGGTTGAGATCTGCATCAACAGGGACGGTAATTATGAGGCTGCTCTTGAGAATGCTAGGAAGATCATTAGGTTCCTCATGGCTTTTTATGGTATTCCTCTTGATAGGGTGGTAAGGCACTTTGATGCTTCCCACAAGATTTGTCCTCGCTCCATGTCTGATAATAATTGGAGAAAGTGGTGGGCTTTTAAGGCTTCTCTATAATTTTTTAAATTTTTTGTTTTTAGCCTAGTAACTTTTGTCAATTTTTTCTATGTATATAGTAGGAGGTGAAAATAATGGCAGTTCAAGTTAAGGAAACTAAGCTAATGCTTAAGTCAGTTTTTGCTGATGATTCTTCTGGCATGATGAAGAAGAGAACAGTTACTATCAAGGGCATTAATCCTGAGGCTACTAAGGAAAATTTATATGATCTTTCTAATGGCCTTAACCCTATTGTAGTTGGAGATTTATCTATTTCTTCTTTAATCACTGAAGAAGTTTTGTCTAATGAAGTTTAAGGTTTTTAATCTTTTGCTTTGGAAGTTGTTGCTGTGAAATTTTGTATTTCACTTATTTATGAAAGGAGATTTTTATGGTTAAGGATATGAAATCACTTAGGATGAGTTTTGTTGATGAAGGTGGAAAGCCTTGGACTCTTACAATCTCTAATCCTATGGAGAATATTAGTCCAGATGACATCAAGCTTGTTTCTGATAATATTATCAACAATAAGTTAGTTGAGGGCAAGGTTGGCTTTGTCAAGAATTTCAATGGTGCTGTCTTAGTTACTAGAACAGAAAGACCGATTGAGTAAGGTCGAGTAAGGACAAGTTGGGTTGAGTAAGGTTGATTGTTATGGAAGATTTAATAGCTAACATTTCAAATATTGGTTTTCCCATTGCCATCTCTTGTTACCTCTTGGTGAGGTTGGAGAAGAAGATGGAGGAGTTAAAGGAAGTTATTGTGGAACTTTCTAAGGCTCTGGAGAATATGGGGAATAAGGGTTGAGTTTTATTGTTAAAACTCTGGAAAGAATCTTTATAGGTTCTTTATTTTTTATTTTTTAATTTAATTTTATATTTTATAAGTTAATTTGTTTTTTAAGTTAATTTATTTTTTTATGTAGGATCAAGCTTAGGCTTGGTTATTTTTTTGCGCAAAAATAAGGTAAAAGCTTTGCTTTTATAATTCTATATAAAGAAGTGTTCTTTAAAAAAGATTTTTGTAAAGTTTGAGACTTTGATTCTTCTTGTGAAGCCCTATAAAGATTTCATCTTTAGATTTTTTTCTAAAGCCTAAGGCTTTAATTCTTCTCTTGGAGGGGATTTAGGAAACCTAACAAAACTTCTTAAAAGCTGACGCTTTTATAATTCTTTCTAAGGAGGGGGAGCCAGGGGCGAGCGAGGCCCCTGACCCCCTCCTTAAACCCTGTCTCTTATACACATCT
>JAWGHR010000034.1:0-3053 GCA_032560695.1 Peptoniphilus harei
TACATTTGGTGTCCAATGAGTGAATCGATTATTGTTTTCGATCACCCCTTCTTCTGAAGTGATCACTAGTCCAATCCCCTCGATCATGTGTTCCTTTGATCGGTACGCAAAAATAGCCCCCTTCCCCGACTGATCACTAAAAGAGACCGGTTTTAGGTGGCTATTTTTATATTTGAATTTACGGATACCATTTTGTAATACCGTCGAATATACGACATCCAAAGAAGCTGCCATGACTTTATTCCTTCCCAAACTAAAAGAGAACACAAATAATCTTAAAGATTTGTGTTCTCCCAATAGCTTAGAAGTCTTAAATGAATGACAAAATAAGCGTGTATATATTGAGTTGCTCGTCAAAAAATGGTAGAATAAGTCTGTAAGTTCGGATTGTCAGTCCGAAAGACTTATCAAAATTACATAAGTGGTTGTCAGCCACTTACATAACTTCTGAGACGAGCGAGAACACATAGTTGTTGTATGTGATTCAGATGAAAGAGTGACCCAATTCACTTTTTTATCCGTCTCTTTTTTTATTTTTATTTTTTTCAGTTCTATAAATACAAACATAGCATATCTTACTTTTTCCATCTTGTAAACTCTTATTTTTTATAATTTTATATAGCTATTATCGCACAAACCTATTAATACCAACAATTACATTAGGCATTAAAACACTTAAGTACTTAAGTGTTTTAATGCCTTTTTTCAGTACTTAAGTACTATGACGTTTTGAAGTTGTATTTAATTGCTGATAAATCACATTCTAAACATAGTCGAATTAAAAGTACTTAAATACTAAAGTTGCTATTGACTCATAACTTTCTAGGTGGTATTATTATATTGCATGAAAGTATTTTAACACTTTAGTACTTAACTCAAGGAGGTAGGAAAATGAAAAAAAATCGATCGAATTCAGCAGAAATTATTTCGCTAGTTAAACAAGTAAAAGATCTCGTTGCTGAAAAAGGTGGTCCCATTGTAATTTCTGTTGCAAATCAAAAAGGTGGCGTTGGAAAAAGTGCTACCGTAGATAATCTAGCTGAACTGTTTGCTAGTTTCGATCTTATAACAGATATCGTAGACATAGACGCACAGTCAAGTATAACTAATCTAAAAACTGATCTTAGAAATATCATCGATGAAAATCTACCGGAAATGACTCAAGTAATGCTAGAGGAAGAAACGTTAGAGAACATTACTTATCAGATTAAGAATAATCTATTTATTTCCCCAACAACCTTGCGTCTATCAGATGCCGAACTTAACCTAGTTAACGCTACATTAAGAGAACTGATTCTGAAGAAGAACATAGAGAGCCTTGAGACAAAATTTGATATCATTTTGATTGATTGCCCTCCTTCAAGAGGACTGCTTACTGTAAATGCTCTTAGTGCATCAGATTACATCTTAATTCCTGTTCAGTCCGAGTACCAAGCTCTAGTAAGTATAGAGTTGCTTTTTTCTACAATCAATAAAGTGAAAAATTCAATTAATCCTAATCTAAAGGAACTTGGCTATGTAGTCACTATGGCAACTAATACAAACCACAGTGACGAAATTATTGAGGAAGTTAAATCTGACGATAAAGCGGAAGTTATTTCTATCATCGATAGAAGCATCGTAGTATCCGACGCTGGCGTTGCTAACATGTCAGCTTACGAATTTGATTCAAATAATAAAGCTGGCATTGCATACTATAATCTTGCAGTGACAGTTCTACAGAAAATAGTATCAGAAGGAGTTGTATAAAATGGCTAAACGTGTATCTATTAAAGACAAAAATATAGCTAAAACAAATGATATCGACACACTATTTCCTACTTCAAAACCACAAACTTCCGATCAAAATGGAACTAAAAAGAAAATTAATATTCTTAGAAAAATTGAAGATATAATTTCATATTACAAAAATTTTAAAGGCGGTAAACAAGTTTCGATATACTTGCCTGAAGAGATTCATCGAATGGTTAAAATGAAAGCCGCACAAGACGATCGAAATATGAAAGACGTAATGAAAGATTTAATTCTCGATAACTATCTAACTGAGTCAGAAATTAAAGAAGCCTACCGTTCATACGTTGATAAATTAGAAGAAGATAGCAAATAGACATGAGACACTTTAGTACTAAAACATTTTTTTTGTTTAGTGCTAAAGTGTCTTTTTCATGCATCATCATCACACGAACTTTTTAGTACTAAAGTACTTAACAATTTAAGTGCTTAACCATTAAAACGTTTTGCTACTGATTTCTTTCGACGAAGGCAATCGAAACTTCGTAATCTTTATTTTTTTTAATAATTTTAGGGGGACTCCGCAGTTTCTTATTGTATTCAGAGTCTTTAATATTTAAGTATTTAAGTACTTTATAACTAAAACACTTAAGACCTTTGGACTTACGGAGTGTATTGTTTTAATTATCCAAACGGTGGGACGTTCACCTATTTAAACACTTTGACACTTTGGTATTTTGACACTTAACCATTAAAACCGCAAAGATAGAATTTTGATCTGTTCTCTTGACTTAGTTAGCGAACGTATGTTCTAATACGGTATATAAAATGTATCTTTTTTTTAGAAAAGGGGATTTATCATGGTTATGCAATTTGGCGTAAATCCAAGGTTTGACTATACTAAAGAACCCTCACGAGATATTCTTTGTATCGACTGTAAGTCATTTTATTCATCCGTAGAATGCGTAGAAAGAGGACTAAATCCTTTAAAGACAAAGTTAGTGGTCATGTCCTATCCTTCAGATGATCCTTCTCAGCGAGGAAGTGGGTTGATCCTGGCATCGAGTCCGGCCGCAAAAAAAGTCTATGGAATTTCAAATGTTAGTAGATCACGAGATCTTCCTTTTCCATATCCGGAAGACCTCGTGATTGCACCACCGAGGATGGCACTGTATATGAGAAAGAACATGGAGATCAACAATATTTACAAGAAGTATGCTGATGAGCAAAATCATTCCGTATACAGCATCGATGAGAGCTTCGTGGACGTCACAGACTCATTAAAGCTGTTCGGTGCAAAGGACGCAAGAGAGCTGGCGAGA
>JAWGHR010000035.1:0-2966 GCA_032560695.1 Peptoniphilus harei
TATTTCTTCGATACTAGATGAATCACTTTCTATTACAACTTCATCATGAATATGCATGACGATATTAAATCCTTTTTTCTCAAGTCTCATCATAGCCTCTGCTAAAATATCTCTGGCTATTGCTTGAACTATATTTTCTACAAATTTTCCGCCATAGGATTCAATCTTGTCCCACTTATTTCCAACTACGATTCCTTCATAGACTACTGACTCTCCACCAAATCGATTCATCCCGATTTTTGCTTTTGGATAAGCAAGTTTTCTTTTTGAGGGTAGTTGTATAAAAAGAATGCCTTTTTCATAGCTAATAACTAGGCTCTTATATTTTTCTTTAGTTCTAGTCTTTACAACTCTTTTTACGACTGAATCTATGTCCCACCACAAGCTTACGATGTTAGGATTTGCCTCTCGCCAGGAATCGACTATTGATTGAAGTTCATCTTCAGATAAACCCATCTCAATACCACCCATTGCTTTAAGAGCACCTAAGGCTCCTTGGTAGCCACAGTTGTGAACTAATTTCCCTGATACGGTAAAACGGTTATTCTTTCCGGCATTTCGTATATCATAAAGTCTAGTCTTGCTTCTATACCTTTCCAATTTTTTCTTTTCTCGAATACAGCTAATTCTGCATCTTCTATAATTTCGTCTCGGCTTAATCCTTTTGAAAGTTTCCTTATAACAACACTTCGTGCATAAGGCCAGTATTTTTGATGAAATTCTGTTAATACAGTATTTCTCTTGTTCGAAGCATTCTCTATACGAGTCGCAAATCTTAAGTTGCCTCTTTCGTAATGCCCATTGTTGTCTATTCTGTCTATTTCTAGTTCTCTTTTTGGCAATCCAAATCTTTCTATTAAATAGAGACCTGCCTCTAGAATTGATGGAAACTTGAATTTTATTCCTCTTTCTCCATAGTTTTTGAACTCTGGATCTTTTGGGTTGGTACACCTTTGCTTTGCTGCTGTTAGCCTTCTGTCCAACCATCGTGGAATTTGTCTTGGCTGGGAGCAAGCTTGACATCCTTTTGACCTTCCTGTTGTTAAATTTCCCCTGTCTTGCCATTGAATGCTTCCACAGCCTTGACATCTTGTTAGGACATAACAAGAATTCCAATTTTTCGCCCATCTTTTTTCTGGACTTATAATCTTCACCCACCCGTATTGCTCTCCTACCATCTCCTGATTGTAGGAGATGTGCTCCGCTGGCGGCAGCTTCTCCAAATTGTATTGGCTTTTCTTGCCCCTCGATCCATACGATATGGTCTTTTGTTGCTCTAAGCCCATCATATTCAATCACTTCTCCTATCCCCTTATATATAACTCCATCATGTGAAACCCAGTTTTCTCCATCCCATAATTTATGAGCTTTTGTAAGTTTTTCTATAGGAACTAACCCCTTATCTGTAAGAACCAACTCGCCTTCAGCAATACAAGCTAACGTCGCTATCTTTCCTTTTTGTCTAAGATGACCATTTACTCCATGCTTTTCAACTGGAACTCCAAACATCCTTGATGCTGTTCTGCAATAGATATCTTCTCCATTTTCAAAGGCATCCAGTACCCATTGTTCTCCTGCAAGCCATGCAAGGACACGAGCCTCGATTGCTGAAAAGTCTGAAATAATAAACCTGGTGCCTTCTTTTGCTATAAAGGCTGTCCTTATTAATTGGGATAAAATATCAGAAGGAGATTCATAGAGAATTTCCATCGTTTCGTAATCTCTATTTTTTACAAGACTTCTAGCTAGGTCTAAATCTTTTAGATTGTTTCTTCTTAAGTTTTGAACTTGTATAAGACGCCCTGAATATCTTCCAGTTCTATTTGCTCCATAAAATTGGATCAGACCCCTTGCTCGATTATCTTTTCCTTTTACATTTTTCATAGCATCATATTTCCTAACTGAAGACTTAGATAATTCTTGTCTAAGTTCCAATACTTCTTTTATATCTCCCTCAGTATTTTTAAGAGCAGACTCTACATCTTTTTTAGCTAAGGAATCTATCTCTAAGCCTTTTTTATTTAGCCATTCTTTAAGCTGTAAGGGAGAATTTGGATTCTCAAGACCAGTTAATTCTATGGCTCTATCCATGTTTTCTTCTCGTAAGATTTCATCAAATTTAATCGCCGAATCAACTAAAACTTCATCAATTAAAATTCCTCTATCATTGATGTTTTGGTCTACCCAGTAGTTTTTCCATTCTGATTGAGGAATAGGAAATGCTGATAATTTTTTCTTAATAGCCATTTCTGTTTCCACATCTCTTTGGTTATATTCCTTGAAGGTAGACCACTTTTCTAAATCGTGATGTGGTAGATTTCTTGTCCTCATACCATTAGTCTTAGTTGGTTTACATGGAATAGAAAAATATCTAATAAGGCCCTTGCCTTCATTCATTTTTTGCTTATCAAGTTTCAAAACTTCTCCTACTTTTTCAAGGGATAGAGGTAGACCAAGATAAGCCGACCAAATCATGGTGCAATACCAACCTTGAGGTTTTAGTCTCTTACCTAAAAACCTAGATAGACACACCCTTTCAAAGTTCGCATTAAAGGCCCACTTTTCTATACTTTCATCTTTAAGTGCTGATAATATTTCTTCAGGAATAATCTCTCCACTTGCCAAATCTATGACCTTAACTTCTCCATCATTAATAGAATAGGCAAAGAGGAGGATTTCAAAATCCTCACTCTCGGCATATTTATATACACCGCTTTTGCCTAAATCAACTGAAGAATAGGTCTCAAGATCTATGGACAATTTCTTCATAGCTGTCACTAAGCTTTGTTAATTCTGCTAAATTATTTTTTCTATCTTCTTTTATTTGTTTTTCTATTTTTCTGATATCTCTATCTAGTTCTTTTAGTTGAGCTTGTAAAAATCCAAGCTTATACCATAAAAAGGACCAAATAGCTAAAACTATTGCTGTAATTAAATAGTCCATTTCTACCTCCTATGCTAAGAAA
>JAWGHR010000036.1:0-2888 GCA_032560695.1 Peptoniphilus harei
AGCCAGGGGCGAGCGAGGCCCCTGACCCCCTCCTTAAACCTCCCCCCTGACCCCATCGCCCTGGCAGGGGCCCGACCCACTAATACGCAAAAAGGCTTCCAGCTAAATTTTCAAAAACTCACTGACGTTCAAACATTGAAAATTTTTAACGCTTCCAGCCTTTTTGCTTACTGCCTTATTAGCTTGCGGGATATTAGCTAAGTCTACGGCCTTATAAGGTTTCAACGAGCTGGGGCACAATCGCCAACGCGATAATTGAAGACAAAGTTATAAAAAGATAAAGCTTAATCTACACTGATTAAGCTTTTTTTAATGCAAAATTTTATTAAATTTAATAGGTCTAGTTAAGTAACTCTACATAAGTTTGGAATTATGTATAGGTAAAACCGTAGACTAAGGGTTGAGAAACCCCGAAAGGCAAGACAGCCGTTAAAAAATTCAACTGTTTGAGTTAAGCGATTGAGCTTATAAGTAATTAAGACATGATCTTATTTGGTTGATAAGCTTTTTAATTTAAAAAATGTAAGCTTAACGAGTTTTGAATTTTAGGCTGTCTGCCGCTCGGGGTTGTTAGCAGAGGCCCCTGCCAGGTCGTTGAAGGTGTTGGGGGTGGTCCGGAGGGGGAAGGACCAATCGAAAGGTCCTAACCTCCTCCGGATAAAGAATCGTAAAGCTTTGCTTTACAAAAAGTTTCATAAATACTAAGTTTTTAATCAAAAGATAAAAAAACTTTTTTAGTTCATTGGAACTATCCTCAACTCTTTTGAAACCTTATTAAGCACCTCACACCCGTCTTCTGTTATCAATACTAAATCCTCTATCCTAACTCCAATTCCTTCTTCTAATAGATAAATTCCTGGTTCTATGGAGAAGATTTGTCCTACTTCTATGATGCTGTCGTTTACTGATGATACGTCGCCTTCTTCGTGGCATTCTAGTCCTATGGAGTGGCCTGTTCTATGGGTGAAGTATTTGCCGTAGCCTTTTTCTTCTATATAGGATCTTGCGGCTTTGTCAACGTCAGACATCTTGTTGCCTGGTTTTGCTGCAGCGATTCCTCTTAGGTTAGCTTCTTTTACTATTTCATATATTTCTCTGGCACGTTCACTTACTTCGCCAATGAATACTGTACGTGTCATATCTGATGCGTAATTTTTGTAGATTCCTCCAATGTCAAGGACTACGCAGTCGCCTAGCTTGCCCTTTGTATTGTCTGTGGAGTGGTGAGGGTCTGCTGCTGACTTGCCATAGGCTGTGATTGGTTCAAAGGAAACTTCTTCCACTCCGTGAGCCTTGTAGATTTCCTTTAGCTTTTGAGAAAGTTCTTTTTCGCTTAGGCCCTTAACAACCCAAGGGATAAGTTCTTCCATAACCTTGTCGTTGATGGCAGAGGATTCACGCATTAGTTGTTTTTCTTCCTCGTCTTTAATTCTTCTCACGTGGTCAACTATTGTGGATCCATTTACATATTTTTTATCTGGGAAGATCTCTTGAAGTCTTAGTAAGAACTTAGCTGACCAAAATTTGTCAATTCCTATGACTTCATCCTCTTTTATATACTTGGAAAGTTTTTCGATTCCATCTTCTATGTCGTTGTACCAAATGAAGTCTACGCCTGCCTCTTCTTTTTGAGGGAAAAGTTCGTTAATAAGGAGTTTTACGTCTCCGTCCTTGTGGATGTAAAGTGCAAGGGCTCTTTCGCCTGGCTCAATCATCCTGTCAAGGAGATAAAAGATTGCGTAGGGGTCAGAGATTATCATGTGGGGAAGTTTTGCTTCTTCCATTTTATTTATAAGTCTATCGATTCGATTTTTGTGCATAGTGTGTCCTCCGTTTCTTTTTTTAAAATATATCATAAATTTCGCCATATGACTATGGGGAAAAGACATCGCTTTTATAAATTCAATAAAAGATTTCATCTTTGTAAATCTTTTTGTAAAGCAGAGCTTTACGATGTTCTTCCGGAGGGGGTTTAGGAAACCTAAGAAGACTTGTTAAAAGCTAACGCTTTTATATGTCTTATTGGAGGGGCTTATACCCATTCGGGCACGCAGGGGGCATCGTGAAGTAGGTGGTCAAATACGTTGTCTTTAGGAATCTAAAAAAATTTTAAAGATAAAATTTTTCTCTAAAACCTAAGGTTTTAATTCTTCTCTTGGAGGGGATTTATACCCATTCGGGCACGAGTGGCTTATTCGATCGCCCTTACCTGTGCCTGCGTGGCATCCCCTCCAAACCTCCCCTTACCACCCCCAACGACCTGGCAGGGGCCTTTGCCAATAACCCCGAGCGGCAGACAGCCTTTTTTGCAGAAGAACACAAATTGTCGCAAGCTCCAATTTGCGGACTGACCTACCATCAATTTGCTTCGCAAATTGGGTTAGGTCATGTCAAACTCGCTCGCTCCGTTTGCTCGAACAGTGAAATTTTTTTTACGTCTCCGAACTTTTTGCTTACTGCCTTATTAGCTTGTGGTTTATTGGCTAAGATTATAACCTTATTAGATTTCAACGAGCTGGGACATTATTGCCAAGCTTACAATAAATATGAAGTTATAAAAAGATGAAGCTTAATCTTTTATTGATTAAGCTTTTTTTAATGCAAAAGTTTATTTAACTTGTTAGGTCTTGGTAAGTAACTTCGCATAAATTTGAATCAATGTATAGGTAAAACCGTAGACCAAGGTTGAAGAACCCCGTAAGGCAAGACAGCCGTTAAAAAATTCAATGTACTTGAGCAATCTTTGTGATTTATAGACTAAAAAAACTTAACGTTCTATCCGTGAGCTGATCGAGTGCATCTAATGAGCAAAAAAATCGGTTATGCGTTAAAAATTTTCAACTGTTTGAATTCGCGAAGCGAATGAGTTTTGAAAATTTAGCATGACC
>JAWGHR010000037.1:0-2733 GCA_032560695.1 Peptoniphilus harei
AAATGAAGAATCTCTTATTATTTCTTTTAAAGCCTCGTTATGGTTTTCGTGGTCAAACTGCCATAAGCTAACCTCATTAATATTCCTATCCATTGATGTTGTCTGACTAACATCAAAAATATATGAAACTCTTTAATTTATATCACTTCCAACTAAAATTGGAATACCCTTTTGACCTCTCATAACAACTCGACCAAAATATTTCTTCCACATATCAAAAGTCGCACAAGCTCTAGCTTCAGGTTCTTTGTTATATATACTTAGTTGGCTAGAAAAATCATATTTCTGGTTATTGCCTATAACTTTTAAGAGCTTTAAATATTCTTTTTCATCTTGTAACACCTCATACTTTATTGCTTCTTGTATATTCTTAAAATCATTTACTTGCATTTCCTACCTCCGTTCTATGAATTTCTTTTATAATAGCCATTAAAACATCAACCACAATAGAATTGCCGGCCTGCTTATATAGCTTGCTTGAAGTACAATTTTTTCTTCTTGGATGTACTTCTTCTAGTTTATCTATATCACTGTCATCAAAACCCATGAGTCTTAAACATTCTCTTTCTGTTAAATACCTATATTTACCATTTCCAATATCTATTATTCCAGAATTAGGTACTCTCATCTGTTTTGTAGAAATAGTATAAGAAAAATCTTTAATCACTTTGAGTCGCCCTCTAAAACTGTTATCTATGCCTTTATTTAAAAATTTCAGCATATAAGGTTGGGTCATTGTATAAAGTTCACTTACATTCTTTTCTAAAAATTCACTTAGTGGTCTTGTTTCTTTCCTCTCCAATTTATCAAAAGAAAAGTTATTTGCTCCAAGACATGAAACAACAAATATCCTTTCTCTTTTTTGAGGTATCCCAAAGTCCATTGCATTTAAGATTTCATATTTGCTTTCATATCCAAGGTTCTCTAGTTCTTTTAGATAAATAAAAAAGGAGTCCCTCATATTTCTATCAAGGACTCCCTTTACATTTTCCCAAATTATCCATTTAGGTTTTTCTTTCATTTCTTTAATAATTCTAATTGTTTCAAATAGTAAGCTTGATCTAGTTCCTGAATTCTTTGCTCCTCCCTGCTTTTTTCCAATTCTTGAAAAATCTTGGCAAGGACTTCCATGCATAATTAAGTCTATATTTTCATTAGGTGCTTTATATCCTACTACTGATTTTGGCTTATAACTTTCTCCGAAAAGAGCGTTGTATGATTTAACACAAGCCTTATCTATTTCTACATAATCAACTACTTCATAAGGTATCTTTAAATTAATAAAAGCCTTTCTAATAGCACCTATGCCACCGAAAAGCTCTAATATTTTTACCTTATTCATTTAGATTATTCTTGTACCTATCTACAAGCTCCCTTATACTATCTTCTATTTCTCTTAAAAAGTCTTCTTTATCAACTTCGCCAGAGCTAATCTTTGCAAGTTTCATTTCCCATTCAGATGTTGTTTCTGCTGACTTAAACTTATCCTCTACAATTGATACAAGCCTATTGCCTTTTTCTGTTACAAGTAAATTTTTCTTATCTCTTCTTATGAGATCTTTATAGATAAGATTTTCAATAATTCCTGCTCTTGTAGCTGGTGTTCCTAAGCCTTTTCTTTCAACTTCTATATCTTTATCCAAAGACTCTACTCCTGCACTCTCCATAGCCTTTAAAAGTGTATCTTCATTATAATGACTTGGAGCTTTTGTAAATTTTTTCGATATATTTTTAGAAGTTAGCTTAATTTTATCTCCAGTCTTTACATCTGGTAATTCATTTTCTTGTTTTTCTTTTCCATAGCTCTTTAGATACTTGGTATAACCTTCATCGATTATAGTCTTGCCACTTGCATTGAAGTTAAATTTATCATATTCATATCTGATTTTTCTGCTAGATTCCTTTAAATTATCCGAACATGAAGCAAGTAATTTATCCTTAATTAGATTATAGATTTTACTTTCTTTATAAGATAAATCTTTGGCTTTTCCAATACCTGATATAGTAGGAATAATTGCATAGTGGTCTGTAACCTTAGATGAATTAAAAATAGACTTAAAGTTTGATTCATTGATTTTAAAATCTTCTTCAAGTCCTTCTAATGATTCTTTCATAGTATTAACCATGTCATCGGTTAAATATCTACTATCTGTTCTTGGATATGTGATTAGCTTCTTTTCATACAAGCCTTGTGCCAGATTTAAAGTATCATTTGCTGAATACCCAAAATATTTATTTGCTTCTCTTTGTAAGGTAGTGAGATCATAAGGTTTATCTGGTTTTGTGCTTATTTCTTTATCTTCTACCTCTGTAATAACTATTTCATCTTCTAGTAGATTTAAAAGTTGCTCTGCAACTTCAATTTTATCAATCCTATCAGATACAAGTTTTAATTCTCCATAAGATAGGTCAACTGTATAATATTTTTGCTTCTTAAATAGGTTTATTTCACTATCCCTTTTAGCTATTAGATATAAAGTTGGTGTTTGTACTCTACCAACTGAATGTGTTTCCTTGTAAATGCAAGAATAAAGCCTACTTAGATTCATTCCTACCAACCAATCCGCAATAGATCTTGCACTTGCCGATCTATATAAGTCTTCAAAGTTTTCTCCGCCTTTAAGATTTCTAAATCCATCTTCAATAGCCTTGTTTTCCATTGAAGATATCCAAAGTCTTTGAATCTTCTTCTTACATTTAGCTTGATTATATACAAGCCTAAAAATAAGTTCT
>JAWGHR010000038.1:0-2488 GCA_032560695.1 Peptoniphilus harei
AGATATCCAAAGTCTTTGAATCTTCTTCTTACATTTAGCTTGATTATATACAAGCCTAAAAATAAGTTCTCCCTCTCTTCCAGCATCACAAGCATTTATTACTGTGTCGATGTTCCTATCGTTTAAAAGTTTCTTTAAAATTCCATATTGTTTTTTAGTGCTTTTAGATACTTCATAAATATATTCTTCTGGGATTATAGGAAGATTTTCTATTGTCCATTTCTTCCATTTTTCGTCTATCTTATCTGGACTTGCCATTTGAATTAAATGACCTACACACCAAGAAACAATGTATCCATTCCCCTCATAATATCCGTTTTTTCTTGTTCTTGCGTGGGTTACTTTTGCAATTGTAACTGCTACACTTGGCTTTTCTGCTATTACTAACTTCATTAATACCTCCATAAATAAAAAAAGAGCGAAAGATTTCTCTCTCGCTCAAAGTATTTCTCCCGAATATTATATTATTTTTGGGAGAATTCTATTTTCTTTTTTAACTTTATTTGTTTACTTTCCAATGTCCATCTTTAGCACTGCCTATATACTCGATTGTTTTTTCGTCTGTTAGAACTTTTAAATCTCTTTTTATAGTTCTATCGGTTACATTAAATTGTTTAGATAAATCATAGGCAGTTATTTTAGGATTACTTTTTATTATTTCAAGAATTTTATCACGCCTAACACTTGGCTTTAATTTTTGACCATTATTTTCTACCTCACTTTGAGTGACATTTTGAGTGACATTTTGGGTGACATTTTGAATGTCATAATTTAGATTTTTTAGAATCGTAATAAAAGAAGATTCTGTTGACTTAAAGACTGGTTTTAATTCTTCTTTATAATTTTCTTCTGCTTCATAAGCTTCTATGATTTTTCTAAGTCCAGATCCTCTCCTTTCCATTAAATCCATTCTTGCAAATACATCCGCTATAATTGGATTTCTTCTTGTAGAAGATACGTTTAATGGATTGAGATCTTGCACAAAAGTTCCATCATACATACCACCAGGAGAATATATTTCTAACCTATCATCATAAATATCAACATGAACTTCACTACCTACTACAGAATAATCTCTATGAATAAGTGCATTTACTAAGGCTTCCTGCACTGCTCTTTCTGGATATTCTGGATATTCTATTCTATAGACTGGACCTTTTTTCCACATCTTTTTAGAATTTCTCTTCACAAAGTCTAAAGATGCTTTTAAAAGATAAATTATATTACCTTCAAATTCAGCATCATCTAAGGCATCCATTCGACCATTCGCTTTAGTAAGCCCATTCCACCTAGTACAAAATACTCTTGACTGATAAACTTGATAGTTATCTGCAAATAAAGCTCCTGCTATGGTTAAATTATTCTCGTCATTTACAAGTCCAAAAGATTTCAAATCTTTTTCTTCAAAATCTTTTCCCGTTCTTTCTTTGTACTCAATTTTAAGTTCCTTAAAGCTTACATCTTCAATTTTTTTCTTTGACTGAAGTGAATCGTAACTTATATGTTCTCCCTTTAAAGACAAATTAAAAAGATCAATTCGACTTGCAGGGACACTTTGATTTCCTACTCTTTTATAAGCAGTTCTCGTTCCACCATCAACTACAAAATATGGTGTGTTCTTCCCAGCAAATACACTTAAAATCAATATAACTTTTCCATCAAGCTCCTTGATTTCCATATCAAATTCTGGATTCGGATCCATTTTAATTTTTATGATTTCAGAAATATTTTCAGAAACTTCTTGATAGTCACTAAGTCCAAGAATTGTGTTATCTTCTTTAACTCCAAATATTAGCTTCCCACCTCTACCATTAGCAAAGGCTGACACAGATTTTAACCAAGACTTTGGTTTGTTCCTTTCTAATTTTTCTTTTTTGTCATATAGATTTGTTTCTCCAAGATAGTCTTTTAAGTTCAAAGTATCCCCCCTCTCTGACAAATATTATACTTAATTATACCATATTTTTGTATTGTTTATTCGATGATAGGACTTGAGATTTATAATAGTTCATCATCTTCATCGTCTTCATCTAAAGACTCTTCATGACTTTCTTCATTGTCAGATTCATCTTCTGACTCACTAATATAATCCTCATCATCTTCTTCAAAGTCTTCCAACATTCTATCTTCTTTTGCTTTGACTACTTTAAAATAATATCCTGCTCCTATAACTCCTCCAATTACAAGTGCAATAATTAGAAATGAACCTATTCCGCTTTTCTTTTCTTCTTTTACTGGTACAGCCTTAGGTTCTTCTTTTTTTACTTCTTCTTTCTTAGGCTCTTCAACCTTTATAGTGTTTTTATCTTCTGATTCAATCATATTAAGTAGATCTTGCTCTCCTACTTCTGTCAATAATCTTACATTATCTTGATTTGATGAGTGATCGACTATTAGGTGCATAGTTTTTCCACTTTTAGTTTGAAATGTTAAAAATTGTCTTACATCTACTGGATTTTCTTTATCTTTTTCTGTATCTCCACTTGGT
>JAWGHR010000039.1:0-2431 GCA_032560695.1 Peptoniphilus harei
TAATTAAAAACTTTTACTGGAAATCCTCTTTTTTCTCCGTCAAATTTTACTCCTGAAGATTTTATTTCTTTAGTATCATATTCAAAAAGTTGAGATACATAATCTTTATATTTATCCCATTCAAGATTTAATGTAGTTCCTAAATCATACATTCCAAGTTTACAAGTTATGAAAGACTTTGCTGGTTTACTATATATTTTTGATTTATCTTCTAAGCTCTTGCTGGCTTGAGTGGTCAGTATGTACAAAATCTAATATTTTTCAAAAGCCTCGTATGGGTAAATATGTTAATAAATGCTAATACTATTAAGGTCTTAAAGCCGTAATAGGTATTACGTAAACATCATCATCTCTTTTATAAGCAAAAGGTGCTTTGGCACATAATACCACCATAAATGAGGGTTTGGACATGTTTTTTGTATCTATTTTAGATGCTAAATCTTTTAAAGTTTCAGCACCTTCCTCAATTAACTTATCTCCACCAAGTTTAATTTCAATAAGTCCATAAGCACCATTTCTTAAATGAATCACTGCATCACATTCTAATCCATGCTTATCTCTATAATGGTAAACCGTTCCATTTAAGTAATCTGTATAAATTCTTAAGTCACGAATGCACAAGTTTTCAAATAAAAACCCCATTGTATTTAAATCATCTAATAAATCCTTAGGGCCTACACCCAATGATGCCGTTGCAATAGATGGATCTGAAAAGTATCTGGTATCCGTTGTTCGTATTGATGTTTTTGACCTTAAGTTTGGATTCCATGCTGGAGAATCCTCTATAACAAATATTTTTCTTAAAGCATCCAGGTAAGAATAAAGTGTTACCTGATCAAATGTATCTGACTGATTTACTAACATATCTTGCCTAATCGCTTCTAACGAACTTTGCGTACCTACATGTCTTGCATAGGATTTAAGTAATCTTTTAGCCTTTTCTTTGTCTCTCTTTACTGAATCCACTCTACTAATATCAGTAGATACAATTGCATCAAAATAATCTATAGCTTGGAATAATGCTGGTTTCTCATCTAATCCAATTGCTTTTGGCCATCCACCTCTACAAATTAGAAAAGCAACTTCTTCAAGACCCGTTTCATCAATGGCTGAGATATTTTTACCTTCAAATAAATCTTTTAGAGATATTTCACCGCTGGAATCTTTTGATTCATATAAACTCATAGGTCTCATTAAAAGCCTAGAAATTCTTCCTGTACCTGTATGCATAGAATCATCAAATTCATTGGGTACTGCTGAACCTGTCAAAATAAATTGACCAAATTCATCCCTATTATCAACCTCATAGCGCACAGCATTCCATAAATTAGGTGCAATTTGCCACTCATCAATTAGTCTTGGCGTTTCTCCTTCTAGCAAAGTATTAGGAGAAATCTCTGCCATTTGCTGATACTGTCTAGTCATATCAGGTTGGTCCATAGATATTAAACTTTTAGCCTTTTGTTTAGCTGTTGTAGTCTTTCCACACCATTTAGGACCTTCAATTAAAACCGCTCCCTTTGCGTCTAATCGTTCCTTTAACAATATATCTGCAATTCTGGGTAAATATTCTTTCATGATTACCTCCATACTCATTACTTAAGTAAATTTTATCATTTATTCAAGCATTTGTCCATTTTGTGTTCGTGTGTTTGACCGTAATTCATTCAAGTACTTGTCCTATTCCTATTCAAGTATTTGGTCATTTATTGTTATATATTTTTATCTTTACGATATAATACTTAATGCACAAGACCTTACCATAGTGGTGGGGCTAATTTTATGCAATCAAAAGACCCGACTTGGTCCGCATTATACTAAGAGGCGTGTCGGGTACTATTTTTTACTAATATATATTTATAATTTTTGAATAAAACTAGCTTCCTCGCAATTAAGTTCTTTCTTTAAATCTTTAAAGTAACGTCTCTGCTGCTTACGAATATAAGAGCCTATAAATGGTTTAAAAATGAAATTTTTAGAAACTATATCTTCGGTAAAATCCAAAGTTGTTTTATTTCCATGGGAATAAAATTTTCCAACCCAGCTTCCAACAATATTTTCATTTTCTATTTTGAAAGCCCAGCACTTGTATTTCAAAAAATCTGTAACTTTAAAATGTGTTTCAATTCCATTTTTACTAATCTCTACAAAATTATTTTCGTCTATAATTTTAACATTCTGCAAATCACTTCTCCATGAAAAATCATGAAGATTGGTTATCTTATTCCATACTTCTTCAATGGGACACAATAACGTGACTTTAATGTTTGCAATCGCCATAATATTTCCTCCTAATTCACACTATTTTCTTGACATCAATACCACGCTCTCCACATGCCCTGAAGTTCCAAAGTTCCGTAACTTTTTATGATTAATTATACTGAAAGCAATTTGATATAATTCTTGTTTATTCATTTTCTTCTCCAATATT
>JAWGHR010000040.1:0-2329 GCA_032560695.1 Peptoniphilus harei
TAATTAAAAACTTTTACTGGAAATCCTCTTTTTTCTCCGTCAAATTTTACTCCTGAAGATTTTATTTCTTTAGTATCATATTCAAAAAGTTGAGATACAAAATCTTTATATTTATCCCATTCAAGATTTAATGTAGTTCCTAAATCATACATTCCAAGTTTACAAGTTATGAAAGACTTTGCTGGTTTATTATATTTTTTTACTTTTTTATTTTTGTTAATTAAGTCCTTTCCTTCGTTTATCAAAAGAATTCTCTTTTGCATGGTAAGAAACGATAGCTTTCCTAAATCGCATGTTATCCAACGTCTTCCAAGTTTCTCTGCCACAGCCATACTTGTTCCTGATCCTCCGAAAAAATCCATAATAAGATCTCCTTCGTTGGTGGAAGCTTTTATTATTCGTGATAATAATTCTTCTGGCTTTTGAGTTGGATATCCTGTTATCTCTTTTGATGTTGCAGCTTGTTGAAAAGACATTATATCATCCCAAACATCATTTATAGCAATACCTTTCAATTCATCTAAATATTGTCTCTCACCGTTACTTCTATCATCTCTATACTTTCTCCCATTATCATCTATTTTTTTAAATCGTGCCAAATACTCTTTTTTATAATCTAAAATATATTGTTTATTGAATATGGGATTGTCTGATTTTGAATAGTATAAAATTACGTCATGACCTCTAATCCAGTTTTCTGCTTTTGTTTTATATCCTGAAGATGTTTTTGTAAACCATATTATTTGTCTTTTATAATTATTTTTGCCGAAAATTTCATCCATAATAGTTTTTATATAATCAACCATCTTTTCATCCAAATGAACATATATTGAACCATCATCAGATAGTATTTCCTTGGCTAAAATAAGTCTCCTTCTTATAAATTCAAGAAACTCAGACCCTTTTTTCTTATCACTATAAGCTTTTGCTCCTTCTTTATTTTCAAATTCATCTTGTGTAGCAAAAGGTGGATCTATATAAATAAGTTTTACTTTTCCTTTAACTTTGTCTTTTATTAACGGATCTTTATTTTCGTTTATTGTTTTTAAAAACTGAAGATTATCTCCAAATACTATCATATTCCTCCATCCATCTTCAAAAGCTGGATGTTCATCACCATTAAATATGCGATCTATTTGTAGTGGTACAGGGAATGTTCCATCTTCACCAGCAAGGATATCTTCTTTTCTCATTTTCCCTGCATATGTTAATTCATATTCTTCTTGAAGATTTGGAAATAGCATATATTTATAATCTTCTGGTATTTGCTCTCCATTTTCTATAAGGTTTATTATATATTTCTTTTCTATTTCATTTAATCTATTCATTTAATTCACCTATATTATTTTTACACTTTCTCGAATTTAATATATACTTTATTGTATCATGAATTATTGTTCATTTTCAATGCCTCGCTTCATTGTAATAAAAAACCAAAAAAATAAAGGCAGTCCGAAGACTGCCGATATTTATCTTTCTGCACCTTTGCTATGGTCTTTCTTAGTTGACTTAGTTTTGTCATCTATCTTAAAGCTTTTTATTTGCCCTAATATGGACTTTTTATCCTTGTCTTGACTCTTTACTTGTTCTTTTGCTTTTAAGAGCTTAGAAGACAAAATACGAACATTTTTATGTTCCTTTCCGTTGTTATCAATGCTTGTTTTTACTTGTCCGAAGATTTTAACAAAATCGCCTTGTTTAAGGTTCTCTAAATCTTTTGTCTTATCTCCATAGGCTGAACAATTGGTATAAACTTTATTTCCATTGTCATCTTTTGAAACAATTGAAAAATTACTTACTTTGAACTTTTCTCCATTAGCGTTTTCTCTTTCAAGATTTTCTACTTGACCTGATATATTACCCACGAGATTTATAAGATCATCTTTTTCTTCAAGTTCATTGGTATTTTCAACAATCTTACCTTGTTCTTTCATATCATCAATCATATAGTCAAAGTCATCACTTAGTAGACCTGTTGTGTCATTGTTCATATATAAAACATAGACTTCTTCAAGTGCCTTTTCGTCAGTAACGCCTTTTTCTATGCTCACAAGTGCTTTTATAAAATCCTTGTAATTATCATTCATCATTTCTTCTAAGTTTTCTCTAATATCTTTGTATTCCATATTTTCCTCCTTGTACTAAATAAGGAGAGCCTTTCGCTCCCCTCTATCTTTCTTGTCCTTTTTCCCTTTTTTCTTGATTTTTATCTTTTTCTTCTTCTGATTTGAATTTTGATATTTGTCCTAATATTGATGGCTTCTCTTCCCTTGCGTGAAGATTATCCTCTACATCATAAGTTGATTCAAAGTAATCACTATCTTTAAAA
>JAWGHR010000041.1:0-2234 GCA_032560695.1 Peptoniphilus harei
TTAATTAAACAATTAGGTAGCGGTAGAGCAACTAAGTATATTAAATTTTAAAGCTATTAGCATCTACAAAAGTAGGTGCTTTTTTCATACCTACTTTTAGGAGGTGGTAATATAAACATTTTAAACTTAATATTCAAGTCAAGAGACAAACCTAAAGACGGGGAGAGGATATCTTCATCGTCTTTTTTATTTGGGAGAACAACAGCAGGAAGGAATGTCAACGAATTTACTGCTATGCAAATGACGGCAGTTTATTCATGTGTGCGAGTTCTTGCTGAAACCTTAGCAGGACTTCCTCTTCATCTATATAAAAGAGGGGATTCAAACTCAAAGGAAAAAGCAAAAGAACACGCTATATATTTTTTATTACACGATGAACCAAATACTGAAATGACTTCCTTTGTATTTAGAGAAACATTAATGACCCATCTATTACTTTGGGGTAATGCCTATGCTCAGATAATTCGTAATGGCAGAAATGAGGTCATAGGACTTTACCCATTAATGCCAAATAAAATGACTGTTATGCGAAGTGAGGATGGAGACATCTTCTATAAATACAATCACAAATCAGAAGAAGTTTATCTCTTAAAAGAAGATGTCCTTCATATACCAGGACTTGGTTTTGATGGACTCATAGGATACTCGCCAATCACCATGGCTAAAAACGCAATTGGAATGGCTATGGCTTGTGAAGATTACGGAGCGTCATTCTTCCAAAATGGAGCACAACCAGGTGGGGTTTTAGAGCATCCAGGAGTTATTAAAGACCCAGAAAGAGTTAGAGCGTCATGGAATGCTGCCTTTCAAGGGCCTAAGAACGCCAACAAAGTGGCTGTACTTGAAGAAGGGATGAAATACCAACCGATAGCAATAGCACCAAGTGAGGCCCAATTTTTGGAAACAAGAAAGTTTCAGTTAAATGAGATAGCAAGGATATTCAGAATACCACCTCACATGATTGGTGACTTGGAGAAGTCATCATTTTCAAATATAGAACAGCAGTCACTTGAGTTTGTTAAATACACTCTTGACCCTTGGATTGTTCGTTGGGAGCAATCCTTAGAAAGAGTACTATTAACAAAGAAAGAAAAAGAATCCTACTTTATTAAATTCAACCTTGACGGACTTCTAAGAGGAGACTATGAATCAAGAATGAATGGATATGCTGTAGGAAGACAGAATGGGTGGATGAGTGCAAATGACATAAGAGAATTAGAAAACCTAGATAGGATATCAGCTGAAGAAGGTGGAGACCTATATCTTGTAAATGGAAATATGCTACCACTTGATAAGGCAGGTAGTTTTTATCAGCAGAAAGGAGAAGAAATAAATTCTAATGAAGAACAATAAAATATTTTGGAACTGGAAAAAGAATTCAAATGAACTCTATATAGATGGAGTTATTGCAGAAGAGTCTTGGTTTGATGATGAAATCACACCAAGGCTCTTTTTTGAAGAATTAAAAAACAAAAGTGGAGATATAACTGTGTGGATCAACTCCCCTGGTGGAGATTGTATAGCTGCATCAAGAATTTACACCATGCTTTTAGAACACAAGGGAAATGTAATCATTAAGATAGATGGACTCGCAGCATCAGCAGCATCAGTCATTGCCATGGCAGGAACTGAAGTGCTGATGAGTCCAACATCATTAATGATGATTCACAACCCTTTAACTGTAGCTATTGGTGACTCAAAAGAAATGCAAAAAGCCATAGATATGTTAAAGGAAGTTAAGGAATCAATCATCAATGCCTATGAGATTAAGACAGGTTTATCCAGAGAAGAGATTTCTAATCTAATGGATGGGGAGACTTGGTTTGATAAGAATAAGGCTATTGAGTTGGGTTTTTGTGATGGAACTCTTACTGACAAAAGAAAAGATGAAAAAGTTACGAGTATGGTCTTTTCAAGGCGAGCAGTTACAAACTCTCTTTTAACAAAGATAAATAAAGAAGTAAAGACTCATTCAATGAACGAAGTAGAAGAAAGATTAAACAAAATTAAAAATACTTGGAGGTAAAGATATGAATTTAAAAGAATTAATGGAAAAGAGAACTAAAGCTTGGGATGAGGCAAAGGCATTTGCTGAATCTAAGAAAGACGAAAAGGGTCTAATGTCTGATGAAGATTTTAAGACATATGAAGAGATGGAGAGAACTATCGAGAATTATACTCGTGAAATTGAAAGAAAGAAGAGGGAAGAAGAAATGGATAAATCCTTGGAAAAA
>JAWGHR010000042.1:0-2053 GCA_032560695.1 Peptoniphilus harei
TGCCGCCAGCCAGTCCGCTCAGGCAGGGACCATAGAGGCAATCAACCACACCAAATGGGCCATCAATTATTTCAGCGTAAACGGTCAGTCCGGGATTGATGCTATTGGACCTTATCAAGGCGGGGGAGGGGGGTGCTGCTACCGGGCCCCTTCTCAGTGGCGACCGGGGATGACGGTCAGAATTGACTGGGAAAGAGGGGAAGCTTCTACAAAAGGATTCCCTGGATTTGTAGACTCGGCTAAATATTTAGCTTGGGAAAAGAAGATGAGTGCTAATAACGTTGAGCTCAGCAAAGTGGTACTAGTGCCGGACTATACGGGGCAGGAGACCTGCGGGATCACGGTGCATTTTTTACCCTGTGATGAGGTCAAGGTGACGACGAGCTGCCTGACGTACAACAATCCCGATCACCCGATTAAAGAGCCGATCAGAATGGCGGAGCCAAAAGTATGTCCGAAATAATTACCGATCTGGCATGGTATCCACCTGCGTTTCCGGCCCAGGGGCGTCTGCCCACCCATGCGGCGCTGGTGGGGGAGAATTGTTCCAGGCAGGACAGCCACGAGCTGGACTACCGGCAGGAACTGTGCCTGGCTGCCAACCGCCGGGTGGAACCTCCCTGTTGTAAAACGCTGCATATCAGCCTGTTTTTTGACGGCACCGGGAATAACTTAAATCACGATTTATATGTGGCCCGGGAGGAGCAGCGTAAAGGTAAGCCTGTCGTACCGCACCCGACCAATATCGCCCGTCTTTTCCGCGCGACGATCGGTCAGGGTACTGCCGGAGGGGTGGGGGATAAAGGGGCTGAACTGCTGGATGCCAGCGGCAGCGGCGAAGACAAGTATTACAAATATTATCTTCCCGGCGTCGGTACTCCTTTCCCTGAAATAATGGATCTGGATTTCAGCATGACGGGGCTGTCGATGGCGAGGCGCGGGGAAGACCGCATCAACTGGGGGCTATTGCGGCTGATTGATGCGCTGAAGCGGACACTAACCAAAACTATGTTGTCGGAAAGCGACTGCTGGGATGCCGTGGAAAAGATGGCCACTTCAATGGCATCGTTTGGGCTGACCGGCAGCGCGAACCGCTACGAAACCTTTCAGGGGCTGCTGAAAGAGATGTCCGCAGACCTGCAAAAAGCGCTGATGCCTGCAGGGCCGGACAAGCCGAAGCTGCTGGGTATTAAGCTGTACGTGTACGGTTTTTCACGCGGGGCGGCGGCAGCCAGAACCTTTGTGAACTGGCTGAGCGAGTTGCTGCCAGAGCCGGAAGAGGGTAAGGACAAGCCCGGGCAGTGTCTGGCGGTCGGTGAGCTGAAAATCCCGTTAAGCGTGGAATTTCTCGGCATTATCGATACGGTGGCGTCGGTAGGCGTTGCCCATATGGCTCCGGTGGCGGAAGGGCATATGGGCTGGGCGGACGGTACCCAGGAACTGCCTGAGGAAAAGGTTTACGGCGGGCTGATTAAGCGCTGCGTACACCTGGTCTCGTCCCATGAACAGCGGCTGTGCTTCCCGCTGGACTCAATCCGTCGTGCGGACGGGCGCTATCCGGCCAACAGCGTGGAGGTGATTTACCCGGGCATGCATTCGGATTTAGGGGGCGGTTATCCGCCCGGAGATCAGGGAAAGGCGAATGCAGATAATGATGGTTATCTATTATCACAAATCGCATTACATGAAATGTATGCAGCGGCTTTCGGTGCAGGGGCACCTTTGAAATTACCTAAAGAAGTCTTGCCCTCTGAGTTAGCAAAAGATATCTGGCGAACCATGCCCTTCGATATAGGGCGTGAATTTGCAATAGCACCAGAACTAGTCAACCGCTTCAACGCCTGGCGTGAAGTCACCCTGGGCCAAAAAACGCCTGATAAGTCCATCCCCCCAGAGCAGGCAGCAAAATACGATCCGCCGCGCGCGCCGGTCAGCGTGGAAAAAGCGCTTGAGCACCAGCTGGGCTGGATCACCGCGTGGCGCATTAATCGTTATGCCAGGGGCACCTATAAAACCCAGCGTTTCTACGTCGATTCTGCCGCAAACGGGCTGG
>JAWGHR010000043.1:0-1929 GCA_032560695.1 Peptoniphilus harei
GACATATGAAGAGATGGAGAGAACTATCGAGAATTATACTCGTGAAATTGAAAGAAAGAAGAGGGAAGAAGAAATGGATAAATCCTTGGAAAAACCTACTACTCAAGCACTAACAAATGAACCTGCTACTTTTAATGAAGAAGAAAAGCCAATGAGAGCAAGAAATGTCTATAAGAAGTCTATGATGAAAGCATTAAGAACTAACTTTAGAGATATTTCCAATGAATTAAAAGTTGGCACGGACGAAAGTGGTGGATATTTAGTTCCAGAAGAAATGGAAACAGATATTGTAAATGGTCTTGAAGATGAAAATATTGTAAGAAAATTAGCTACAAAAGTTCAAACTTCTGGACTTCATAAAATCAATATTGCTGCTACGAAACCAGCAGCCCTATGGGTAGAAGAAGGTGGTCAACTTACCTTTGGAGATGGTACATTCGACCAAGTATCTCTTGATGCACACAAACTTCATGTTGGTATTAAAGTAACTGAAGAACTTCTCTATGATGCAGCCTTTAATTTAGAAAAATACATCACTGAAGAATTTACTAGAGCACTAGCAAATGCTGAAGAGGACGCTTTCTTAAATGGCGATGGAGTAAATAAGCCTACAGGAATTTTTGACTCTAAAAAGGGTGGAGAACTTGGTGTGACAACAAAGGCTCAAACAATTAATGTGGATGAACTAATTGATTTAGTTTACTCATTAGACAGACCTTATAGAAAGAGAGCAGCTTTCATTTTAAATGATGCAACAGTTGCTCAGATTAGAAAGCTTAAAGATGTTAATGGTGCATATATTTGGCAACCATCTCTTAAAGATGGAGAACCAGATAGACTTTTAGGATATCCTGCTTATACATCTGCCTTTGCACCAAAAGCTGATAAAGGAAAACTTGCAGTAGCCTTTGGCGATTTTTCATATTACAAGATTGGAGATAGAGGAAACAGGTCTTTCCAAGACTTAAAGGAACTATTTGCTGGAAATGGCATGGTTGGTTTCTTAGGTAAAGAAAGAGTAGATGGAATCTTAGTTTTAAGAGAGGCAGTTAAACTTTTAAAAATCGGTGCTACTGCCTAAGGAGTAAATTATGATTACTCTTGAGGAGGCAAAGTCCTATTTAAGGGTGGATTTTGATGATGAGGATGAGATAATTGAATCTCTCATCCAATCATCAATCAAACACTCCATGGATGTAGCCAGGGTTAATAGTGAAGAAGAACTTTCTAAAAATCCAAATGGAAAGATAGCTGTTCTCTATATGACTGCTTATCTTTATGAACATAGAGAAGAGGCAGATTATTCTGAACTAAACTTAACTCTAAGGGCTTTATTATTTGGAATGAGAAAGGCTGAGTTCTAATGAAGGTATCTGATTTAAATAGAAAAATAACCTTTCAAAATAAAAATGTTGAGGTGGATGACGTTGGTAACCATAAATTAGTATGGACGAACTATCTAACAACAAGTTCATATATTTCCTTTCAAGGTAAAGGCGAAGAAGTTTTTCTAGGAATGGAAGTAGATAGGTCAGATATTTCTTTTACTGTGAGATTTCAAAATAGGTTAAAGAATATTAACACTTCAGAATACAGAATTCTATTTGATGATGAAAAGTACAATATCATCTCGATTGACTTTATGAACTACAAAAATAGACTTATAAAGTTTAGATGTAGGAAGGTGAGTAGATGAATGTAAAAATTGAAAACCTCGCCAGTGAAATAATGAGGGGCTTAGAAGAATATTCCGATATGGCAACAGATGAAGTCAAAAAGGAAGTTAAAAAAGCTGGTAACAATATTAGAAAAGACATACAAGAAAATGCACCTGTAGGAGAAACAAAGAAATATTCTAAATCTTGGTCTGTAAAAACTATGAAAGAAACTTCAAACTCAATAGAACTTGTAGTTCACTCAAGAAATAGA
>JAWGHR010000044.1:0-1883 GCA_032560695.1 Peptoniphilus harei
GTGCTCAAGTCAGGAGTTGAAGTCAATGTATGTGTATAAATATCTTGACTTTCAAATATAACATGTGCTACAATATAACTAAGTTATATTTGAAGAAAGACTAACTATTAAAAGTCAAGAGGTGAAACAAAGAAAATATAAGTAATGATATTGATAAAAACTGAATAAAAATAAGCATGAAAAAGCACCCTAAAGTTTAAGATTAAAAATAGGGTAAGTAAAGTTTTTGCCTTTTAAATAGTAATTTTTTCAAAAGAACCTGTAAATGGTAAAGGCTCCGCCCGAGCAAAGCTCGCCATTTACAGAACCTTTATCAAAAATTTGTAAACAGTTAAGCAAAAACTAACTCTGCACTTGATAAGGTTCATTCTTAGTAAGGACAGCAAAAATAGTATGACAAAGCTTTCTAGAAACAGCGTTTGTAGCAACTAAATGATGCTTGCCTTCACTGATTTTCTTCTGATAATAATCAGAAAAAACAGGGTCACAAAATTCAGCTCTAAGAGCGGATTGAAAAAGAGCACGCCTTAAGTAAGGAGAACCTCTTTTACTCATATGATTGTAAGTAGATTCATATTCTCCAGACTGAGAAACGCTAGCATCCAAACCAGCATAAGCGACAAGTTTTGAAGGATTAGAAAATCTTTTAATATCACCAATCTCACCTAATATAGTAGCAGCATTAACAGAACCAATACCTGGAATAGTAGTAATTGGAGAATTAAGTTTTTCAAGTAAAACCTCAATTTCATTCTCAACATCAGAAACCTGATTTTGAATAAAAGAAATTTGCTCAATAAGCATTTTGATTTGAAGACTAAATGAGTCCAGACAGAAATTAATACCAAAAGAAGAAGAAGCCTTTTTAGAAAGCTCATCAATCTTCTTAGAAGCATAGTTTTTCCTAGTAACAGATTCAAGAAAAGTATTCAAATCATCAGAATTAATATCCTCAAAATCAGAAGGAGTAGAGAAATTTGAAAGAATTTCCTTAGAAGTCTTCCCAAAAATATTACTAAAAGAAGAGGCATATTCAGGGAAAACTTGATCTAAAAGCGCAATAGTTTTTCTTTTAAGATCGCCAATAGAAGAAATAAGGTAGGACCTAAATCTGGAAAGATTCCTCAAAGACAAATAATCTTCATTAGAAAGTGAAGTCTCAACGAAATCTCCATATCTAAGAAGATCAGCTATTAAAAGAGAATCAATAATATCAGTTTTTCTCTTTCTAATCTCAATACCTTGTCGCCAACCGTCAGTTTGGATAGGGTTGATAACACGAACAGTAAAGTTTTTTTCAACAAGATATGAGTATAGAGATAACCAATAATGACCTGTAGCTTCCATACCAACTTCAAGTTCATTTTTGAAAGCTTCTAGTTTAAGGATTAAACTTTCAGCACCATCAATGGAATTTGAAAAAGAAAAAGCCTTAAAGATAACTTTTTTCTTGTCATCAACTAATGAAGCAACATGAGTATTTTTACCAATATCGATACCTAAATAAAACATTTGAAACCTCATAAAAAGTATTTTAGATAGAACCTTCTAAATCTAATAACATTACTGCCTTATGGGAGATACGAAGTACTGAAAATCAGTCAACATCTAACTTATACGTAAACAGTTAAAAGATTAGAGGACTCACTCTTTCAAGTACGAGATTAAATCTCAAGGAGGGGACGAGTACACTCTATCTAATAACAATATTATACAGTAAAACTGAATAATACTTAGTCGATAAAGGGTTATAGGTTACCTTTAACAACCTAAATACATTATATAAGGAGGGCAAATCGTGGCAAACGGAGATTATGAAGTAACTCATAATAGGATTCTTAATAGCGGTAAGAAAATTTTCAAAGAACAAGGATTTGAAAAGG
>JAWGHR010000045.1:0-1705 GCA_032560695.1 Peptoniphilus harei
CACTTACTGTGCTTGCTCATATACTAATAGTATAAGAACAGCTTTAAGCATAGTTCTTAAAAATGAACCTAATCATCTATGATAAAATTATAGATATTAGGGATGAAATGGGATTGTTTTATGTGCTTGCTGGGTTTCCAACTTAGGAATTACTCATTTGGTAGACTCCACCCTCATTCCATTGCCTTTCATCTTTTCGGTTGGTTAGGTTCATTTATTGATTACCTGTATAACTCGTGAGCCTGTTGTGGTTTTGGATTAACAGGGCATCCCAAATTATAGGAGGTATATTATGTCAGAAAAAATTGTTGTAGGTATTGATGTGAGTAAAGCTTTCAGTGATATCTGTATTCTATCACCTAATAATGACATCATCAAAAGACTTAAAATTTCTAATGATATTAATGGTATGAAGTCGCTCATCTATGTACTTGAAAAGGTAGAAGATGAGTACAAAGACAGAGCAGTAATTATCATGGAAGCTACTGCACACTATCATCAAATTTTAGCTAATTTTTTCCGTAAGCATAATTACGAAGTCATTGTAATTAATCCGATTCAAAGTGGAGCATTGAAAAATATCAATATCCGAAAAATTAAATCAGATAAAACAGATGCATATAATATAGCGTTGCTATATCGTATTAAGAATTACAACGAAACAATTACGCACTCAGATACCGTTAACAGTATCAAAAAGCTTTGCAGACAGCATAAAGAATTGACGGATGAAATTGTGGAACACATCAACCGATTAATCGCTTTTTTAGATATTTCCTTTCCAGATTTCAAGAAAGTATTTGCGGATTTGCAAGGGAAAACACCTTTGTCTTTGCTTGAAAAATATCCTACTATACAGGAAGTATTATCTCCTGAAAATAAGCAAGATATTATTCAACTGATAAAAGAAAATTCACATAAAAGCAGCTCCTATGCCGAAGTAAAATATGAAAAACTATTGAAAGCTGCTGAAAAATCTATTGAAGTTTGTATAGTAAGCCTTAGTTCAGCAGTACTTATTCAAACAACTGTGAGGGTTATTTTCAGTTTACAGGAAGCTTTGAAAGCAATCGATGATGAAATCAAAAGACTATCTCTTTTAGATGAAAAGTTTCATAAAGAAATAGTACTTTTACAAAGTATTCCAGGCGTTGGAGAGTATACAGCATGTGTCGTTTTATCAGAGCTTGGAGATATATCCAATTTCTCGAAACCGAAAGAATTAGTTGCCTTCTTTGGATTGGATCCAGGAGTAACCCAAAGTGGAACATACAATAGGAAAAACAATAAAATCTCTAAAAGAGGATCACCTCATGTTCGCTCAATTCTCCATATGCTGGCTAAATCTAATGTGTATCCAAATCGCAACAGAGAGTATTTAAATCCTATTATGCGAGCTTATTTTGAAAAGAAAATAGCTGAAAAACCATACAAAGTTGTAATGTGTGCAATTATGCGAAAGATGGTTCAAATTATTTTTGCTGTTCTCAGAAACCAAAAATCATTTGAATTAAGAACACCCGAAGAACATCAAAAACTAATTCGAGAAAAAAGTAAGTTAGTCGCATAAACTATTAAAAGTGTTGCCTCAAAAAATGAAAGTATATGAGGCTTATTTGCTATGCACATTTTTAAGTTTTGTTACTTGAAAAAATTTTAGAAAATTTTTAAAAATAACTATTGACTTCCTTAGTTGGTCTATTAA
>JAWGHR010000046.1:0-1473 GCA_032560695.1 Peptoniphilus harei
CAGCAAAAGAATCAATCAACTTAGACAAAGAAATAAGAAAAAAGATGAATGAAACTTTAGAAAAAGCAAATGGAAACCTAAAAAGTCTTATGGGCGATGAAATGAAAATAAAAGACCTCTACAAAAAAGGACAACTAGAAAATATAAGCATAGATCAAAGCGACCTTAAAGACTTAAAAAAAGAACTAAACAAACTTGGAGTAAGTTTCTCAGTAATGAAAAACAAAGAAACCCAAAACTATGAAGTATTTTTCCAAGCCAAAGACATAAAAGTAATGGAATATGCCTTTAAACAAGTCATAGCCAAGGAAAATAAAAAAGAAAAAGAAAGTATCCTAAAACAAATAAAGAAATACAAAGACCTATCCAAGAACAAGGATAAGACAAAAGAGAAAGTCAAAAGGAAAGTAAAAGAAAAAGTAAAACCAAACAAAAAAGATATGACCAGAGAAATCTAAGGGAGTAACGAAAAGTTACACCCTTAAATACCCACAATAACAAGACTTCCGAAAATCGGAAATCAAGAATTTCGATTATCGAAAATCTGGGGAATATCAATGTAGAAATGATACAAAATTGAACAAACACAATATTTATGATATAATTAAAGCAATTAAGAGGTCAAAGAGGTGCTTGTATAAATGCGCTTATAGACCATATTGAAAAAATCTTGCTTGAACTTGGCAAGGGTTTTATGTATGTGGTAAGCCCCGCCACCACCCACTATTGTGTGGACATGGTATTTTACAATCAAAGGAGGAAATATTATGAAATTTGTTTTTAGAATTCTTCTTGCTATGATGATTTTATTTTCATTAACAGGTTGTAAAGGGAAAACAGATGGAGATATTACAGTCGACAAAGGTAATTCAAGTAAATTTAGCGATAAAGAAATAGATTCTGCAATTAAAGTAGTAAAGGATAATTTTTCATTCCCAGGTTCAAAATTAAAATTAATTTCCTACGATGAAGCTAAATCTGATGATGTGATAAAAGAATTTATGGAATATGGAGCAGGCAAGGACAAGGGTATTGATCCTAATAATGTAATTGTAATATTTACCGACTTTGACATAACCGGAGAAAATCCTGTATTAAGTAAGGATGAATACAAGAATTACAGCTGGACCTTAGTTCGAAAAGACAAAGATGGGGAATGGAAGATAGAAGATCAAGGTTATTAAAAAATATAAGGAAAAATATAATATAAATTATAAGGAGAAGTAGAGAAAAAAATCTACTTCTTTTTTTATTGCAAGGAGGATTAGAATGGCAACAAACAAAAGATATTATTGGATAAAATTAAAAGAAGAATTTTTCACAGACAAAAGGATAAAAAGATTAAGGAGAATATCTGGAGGAGATACCTACACAATAATCTACCTCAAACTTCTACTACTAAGCCTAAAAGATGAGGGCAAACTCTATTATGACGGAGTAGAAAGTGATTTTATAAAAGAGTTAGCACTAACC
>JAWGHR010000047.1:0-1458 GCA_032560695.1 Peptoniphilus harei
TTCAATACTAAAATAAATACTTAGTATTCCATAATTAAAGGAATTGAAGAAAAAAGCTTCAATTCCAAATAGGATGGCAGCAACAGCTAATCCGATTTGGCTGGAAACTTCACCTGCTTTTTTAAATATATCAACCATCATCTCATCGTGATATTTATACTCCTCACGGCTTCTTGCTAAAACTTCATCTCTCTTCATATTCATTCTCCTTTATCCTTTTGCCAAGTTTACTTGGTATTTATATTATATCATGCCAAGTTTTATTGTCAATAGGTTAGAATAAATATTTTACTTTTCGAATGATATTCTTTAATACCCCCTTTGAACCCGTTTTTTTGTGCGTGAGAGGGCGGCACCGTTGGTAGGGAAATCAGTCGTAGAGATTTGACATCCCCCTCCCCACGAAAACTATCCTCCAAACCTATCTCCACTCTTTGCATGAATCTTTGAGTGGCAAGATTTACAAAGACTCATAAGATTATCTTCATCATTAGTTCCACCAAGTGAAAGAGGAAGTATGTGATGTACTTCCTCTACCTTTGTCATTCTATTTTCTTTTAAACACATTTCACAAAGTGGATGCTCTGCTACATATCTTTTTCTTATAACTCTCCATGCTTTCCCATAACGCTTATGAGTTTTAGGATCTCTTTTATATTTTTCATAGCTTCTGTTGTATTCTTTCTCATGTTTCTTGCAGAATCGTCCATCAACTAATTCAGGACAACCTGGATATGAACATGGTCTCTTAGGTTTTCTCGGCACTTTATCACTCCATAAAGAAAGCCCTGAAGATTAAATCTCCAAGGCTCGTTTTATTATTCTTTTGCTATTCTAACTATACTACAACTACTTACTCTCATTCTATCAACTTTACTCTCCACTTGACTTTTTCATTAGAAGAAAATATAATTTAGTTAGAAAGTATGAATTTCTAACTAAGGAGGTTTTGTTATGTTGGTTGAACTAAAAGCTAAATCACAAGTTACTATCCCAAAAGACATAGTAAACTCTATGGAATTAAACCAAGGCGATCAATTTGAAGTCATAGAAGATAACGGAAAAATTGTACTCGTTCCAGTTGCAATCTATCCAGAACACGTCATAAAAAATTTAAAAGCTGAAGTAAAAGAAATTAAAGAATCTATAAAAAATGGTACTCAACCTGTTTTTGATTCTATCGACTCCCTTTTTGAGGAGTTAGACAAGTAATGTCCTATAAAATTACTTATTCGAAGGTCTTTAAAAAACATTACAAAAAACTATCTGATACTGAAAAGAAGCAGACTAAAAAGAAACTTAAATTTTTCGTAGAGAATCCTACTCATCCATCTTTAAGAACTAAGAAGATACAAGGTGCAGATGGAATATGGGAGTCTTCTGTTAACATGGATATTCGAATTATTTGGTTCTATGAAAATAATGAATTGATATTTCTTTTAGATATAGGACACCATG
>JAWGHR010000048.1:0-1309 GCA_032560695.1 Peptoniphilus harei
TATAAGAGACAGCATCCAAACACTCCAATACATTATTTTTAATTTAATTATAATTTAAAATATTACTCTAATTATTTTATTTATGTGATGTTATCCTTAAATCTTAGAGTCACTATTGTATAATTTAGACAAAGGACAAAAACATGCAAAAACGCTACTCAAAAGAATTTAAAGAAACCCTTATCGCCTTCTATCATTCTGGTCAATCCGTCACCCAGCTGTCTAAAGAATACGACGTGGCCCCTGCAACAATTTATAAATGGATAGACCTCTACTCTAAATCTAATGAAAGCTCCGTCTCTAAAGCTGATTTTCTAGAATTAAAAAGACAACTGGCTAAAGTTATGGAAGAACGAGACATCTTAAAAAAAGTATTGACCATATTCGCCGAGAAAAAGAAGTGAGTGCTGCGGATATGGCTCAAACCATACAAACTTTAGCACTCAATGTCAGACTAAGCTGTCAACTCCTTGATGTTCCTGAATCAAGTTATTATGAACGGATTAACCGACATCCATCTAAAACTCAATTAAGGAGACAATACCTGTCACTCAAAATTTCTCAACTCTTCAATGCTAACCGAGGAATCTATGGTGCTCCTAAAATTCATCATCTTCTACTTAAACAAGGGGAAAAAGTCGGGTTAAAACTGGTACAGAAGCTAATGAAGCAACTTCAACTCAAGTCTGTAGTCATTAAGAAATTTAAGCCTGGATACTCACTAAGTGATCACATCAATCGAAAAAATCTCATACAGACTGAACCTACAAAGAAGAATAAGGTTTGGTCAACCGACATTACTTATATTCCTACTCAACAAGGATGGGCTTATCTCTCAACCATTATGGATCGTTATACTAAAAAAGTCATTGCTTGGGATTTGGGCAAGCGAATGACTGTAGAATTAGTGCAAAGAACTTTAAATAAGGCCATTAAATCACAAGACTATCCAGAAGCTGTTATTCTTCATTCTGACCAAGGAAGCCAGTATACGAGTCTAGAGTATGAAGAGTTGCTTAAGTATTATGGGATGACTCACTCTTTCAGTCGAAGGGGATACCCTTATCATAATGCCAGTCTTGAATCTTGGCATGGACATTTAAAAAGAGAGTGGGTGTATCAATTTAAATATAAGAACTTTGAAGAAGCCTATCAGAGTATTTTCTGGTACATCGAAGCCTTTTATAATTCAAAACGAATCCATCAAAGTTTAGGGTATCTTACACCTAATCAATTTGAAAAGGTAAGTGCTTAAAATAAATAGATTAAAATTCTACGTTTGTTACTCTAAAAACTTGACTTAACGTCA
>JAWGHR010000049.1:0-1264 GCA_032560695.1 Peptoniphilus harei
GAGTGCTAATGAGGTTGCATCCTCTTTGGAAGATACACCATATAAAATTTACTTTGTTCACGACCTTGATGTGCCGTCAAAAGTTTGCAAAATCAAAATTTATGATGGCCCATTTACTGAAGAAAACTTCATGATGGTTCCAACGAACTACAAAATTTTCAAAAAGTAATTTGACGTCTATATAATTCAAAACAGCCTCACAATTTTCTTGTGGGGCCGTTTTTTTATGTCTAATTTTCTTTAAGGTAAACCCGAATTGCTAGTTAATTTCATTGGAAAATAAATAAGTCGTGCTATCCTAATCTTAAACCACTAAGCATTAGAAAGCGCACGACTTATATGACTTATAATAGCACACTTCCAAAAGTTTTTGTTTATTTACTGACAACCATTGAGACGCTTTATCAAACGAGGGTTCCCCTTGAGGTTCAAAACCGAAAGAACGTCCATCTCGCAACATCAGATTGCTTAGTTATCGCTTGTTACCTATGGGGCGTACTGCATTTTAGTGAAACGCTTAAAGCTAAGCACCAACTTGCTCAAAGTTTATTTCCTAATTTCCTAGAATATTCTCGCTTTGTCCGCCGTTGTAATGCCCTCTTACCGAGTATCCAAGTCATTCGCCAAGCACTCGTCTTTAAAGAGGTTGAAGGAATGAGTGTATCCATTATTGACAGCTTCCCCATTCCTTTGTGTCAGCCTATTCGTAATTTCAGAAGCAAAGTTCTTGGAGATTATGCAAATGTTGGCTACAATGCTACAAAGGGACAGTACTTCTATGGATGTAAATGTCATGCTTTAGTCAGTGAATCAGGCTATGTCATAGACTACACAATTACTCCTGCTTCAATGGCTGATAGTTCAATGACCGAGGAAGTGTTGAGTCAATTTGGGACACCAACAGTCCTTGGAGATATGGGATATCTAGGTCAGTCACTGCATGATAGGCTGGAATTAAAAGGAATTGATCTAATGACACCTGTCAGGAAGAACATGAAGCAAAAGAAAATCCTTTTCCCTAATTTTTCAAAACGTAGAAAAGTGATTGAGCGAGTTTTCTCTTTTTTGACAAATCTAGGAGCTGAGCGTTGTAAAAGTCGTTCGCCTCAAGGTTTTCAATTGAAATTAGAGATGATACTTTTAGCGTATTCTTTACTGTTAAAATCAGCTAAATCACTGGAACCAGAGACTTTAAGATATTCTATCGGGTATCAAGTCATGGCTAAATAAACAACTAGCAATTCGGGTCTTTAAAGGTATTTTT
>JAWGHR010000050.1:0-1155 GCA_032560695.1 Peptoniphilus harei
TCCTAATATTGATGGCTTCTCTTCCCTTGCGTGAAGATTATCCTCTACATCATAAGTTGATTCAAAGTAATCACTATCTTTAAAATCATTGTCATACCTGTCTGGTATTCCATCATTGTCAAGATCTTTTGCTAATGGATCATAGAAGTTTCCATCATCATCTATTTCTAGTCCTAGTGCTTGTTTTAAATCTTCTTCATCTACTGATACCAGATCATCAAAACTAGACATCTTTATGGCTTCAGTCATATCTTTAATGGCTTGTGAATTAGATATATCTTCTTCTACAAAAGATTCTGTTCTAATAGCTACATCATCTACATACTGAGTCCATGTTTTTTCTTCCAAATTTACCTCATATTGAATAGAGTGCTTCCCATCTGGTGTTTCTGTATAGGCAAGTCCTATATGGCTTAAATCAGGATATAGTTTGTCAAAGTCTTCATAACTATTAGATTCTGAAAACTCATAATTAGAATAATCAACTATAGCCCTCTTTAAATTTTCTAATAGTGGTGATTGGTTTTCTAATTCTTCTACTTCTCCCATATCTAAAAGTTTATTAATCTCAGCTAGTCTTAGTGTCTTATCCCTTAACTCATCAGCTTTTTCAAATGGTTTAGTTAGTTCTACTTTGGCATTTTCTAAAGATTCTTTATAGTTTTCAAGGTTTTGATTTAATCTTTCAAGCCTTGCAGGCATTTTTTCAATGGCATTATCAAGCCTTGTTATATTACCATCAGTAGAGTTTGAAAACTCTCCGAAGTATTCTGCTTTTCCTAGAAGTTTAAAAGTGTGAGTATTAGTCATAAAGTTATATGAAACTTGTAAGTCTAAATTTCTATATTTACCAATGACCTTGCTATCATTTATCTTTACCTTTTTTATTTCTTCTAATAGCTTCTCTCCAGCTTCTTTCTTATCTAAAATTTTATCTGTACCAAGACTGATTGATGTGAATTTGCTATCTCCTTCTCCTAATTTTTCAACACTTGCAATATCTTCTTTAACTGCTTGTATTTCCATTTCAGTTTTTAAAATACTTTGAGGATAAATTTTATTTACCTTATCTTCAAGCTTGTATTTATTAGACTTATAGTTTGCTTCAAGCATTTTTAGCTTTGTAACTTCGTTATCTAAATCCATTTTTTCTTT
>JAWGHR010000051.1:0-1131 GCA_032560695.1 Peptoniphilus harei
CTATTGAAATTTACATTAGATGATGGTTCTGAAAAAGAAAGAGTTATTTTATCTGGTATTAAGGAATATTACAGCGCAGAGAGCTTAATTGGAAAGACACTGCTTGCGATTTGTAATCTTCCTCCTCGTAAGATGATGGGAATTGACTCAGAAGGTATGATTATATCTGCAATTTGTGAGTATGATGGAGAAGAAAAACTTAACTTAATAATGTTGGATGATAATATTCCAGCAGGATCAAAATTATATTAAAGAACACGCTAATTATAAAACTGGGGTTTGTTATGAATCCCAGTTTAATTTTTATATTAAGTTTGACACTACGTTATTAAACGTAGTTTCTGCTCTAGATCTATATAACACATCAGAAACAAGATCAAATCAAAAATCTTTTGGTCTAAATTATTAAAAAACTGGCAAGGAACTAATGAGCCAAGATGAAATAACTGTAATGGATGGCGGTAAGTGTATATACCAGCTAAGAGGAGTAAGACCTTTCTTATCAGATAAGTTTGATATTACGAAGCATAAGAATTATAAGTTGTTGGAAGATTATGATAAGAAAAACTTGTTTGATGTGGAAGAGTATTTAACAAATAGAGATAAAATAAAAATAAACAGAAACAGTTTGATTACAAGATTATGAATTAAGCCTAGGATAAAAATATTTTTGGTATAATATCTATATATAAACCATGGAGGTAGGCATATGAGGTCTTATGAAAGTAAGGAAGAATTAAAGAATGAGATAAAGAAAACTTTTGAAAAATATATTTCAGAGTTTGACAATATACCAGAAGAACTAAAAGATAAAAGACTAGATGAAGTTGATAGGACACCAGCAGAAAATATTGCCTATCAAGTAGGTTGGACAACTTTACTTTTAAAATGGGAAGAAGATGAGAAAAAAGGACTAGAAGTCAAAACACCATCAGATAATTTCAAATGGAATCAACTTGGAGAATTATATAAGTGGTTCACAGATACCTATGCTCATAAATCGTTAAAGGAATTAAAAGAACAACTATCACTGAATATAGAAGATATTTACTCTTTGATAGATAATCTTACAGAGGAAGAATTATTTAAACCACATATGAGAAAATGGGCAGATGAAGCAACAAAAACTGC